>NZ_JBIURS010000031.1:0-39364 GCF_044740965.1 Streptomyces sp. NPDC088252
ACTCTCTGAGGCTTTCCTCCGGGCTTTTCCCTTCGGTCTTGCGTTTCCGACTCTATCAGACTCTTTCGTGTCCGATTCCCGGTCGAAGCGGGGCCACTTTCCAGTTCCACGCTTTCGCGTTTCCCTTTCCAGCGAGTCCGACTCTATCAGGCCTTTTCCATTCCCTTGACCAACCACCTGCAGGCATGCGGGTGCCGATCCGGGTTTAGATTCGGGTCTTGAAAGTCGCCACCGACCCCCGACGTGAAGTCGTGGTGGGGCCAGGCAGGGGTATGACAGTACAGGCCTCCGGGAGTCGAGGCAAATCGTTTCCGGTGCTCTTCTAGGGTCGCGAACCGTCAGGACTCGGGCGGAACCGGAACTTCCCATGACTTACTCTGCTGAACAGCACGGCGTCGTCCGCAAGGCGTGACGGCGCCATTCGAGCTCCACCCCTGGGAGGTTCCCCATGACCACTGTGACGTCCCCCCTTGCCGGACGTGCCATCGGGCTCGCCGCCGTACCGGACCCGGTCTTCTCCGGCGCGATGGTGGGGCCTGGAACCGCCATTGATCCCGTACGTGAGCCGTCCGAGGCAGTCTCGCCCGTCGACGGCATCGTCGTCTCCCTTCACCCGCACGCGTTCGTCGTCGTGGACGAGCACGGGCACGGCGTGCTCGTGCACCTCGGCATCGACACCGTTCAGCTCAACGGCGAGGGCTTCGAACTGCTCGTGAACAAGGGGGACACGGTCACCCGCGGTCAGGGCATCGTGCAATGGGACCCCGCGGGCGTCGAGGCGCTCGGAAAGTCTCCCGTGTGCCCGATCGTCGCACTGGAAGCCACCGCTGATTCCCTCTCCGACCTCCGCGAGGACGGCGACGTGAAGCTCGGTGACACATTGTTCGGCTGGCAGTGACGGGCTCGGCACAGTGACAGCCGACTGGATATCCATCGCGGGGGCAGGGACCGCCGCACGACCGGAGACGGGTGACATGGAGACAACGCTGCGAGGCGTCGGTGTGAGCCACGGAGTGGCGATCGGCGAGGTGCGTCATATGGGTACGGCGGTACTCGAACCGCCGGCCAAGCAGATCCCGGCCGAGGACGCGGAGCGTGAGCAGGGGCGCGCTCGCCAGGCGGTGGAGGCCGTGGCGGCCGACCTGATCGCACGCGGCAATCTCGCCGGTGGCGAGGCTCAACACGTACTGGAGGCCCAGGCCATGATGGCCCAGGACCCCGAGTTGATGACTGATGTCGAGCGGCGTATCGCCGTCGGCAGCAGTGCCGAGCGCGGCGTGTACGACGCGTTCGCCTCCTACCGGGCGCTGCTGGCCAACGCCGGGGAGTACCTGGCGGGGCGCGTCGCCGACCTCGACGACGTGCGCAACCGGATCGTGGCCCGGCTGCTCGGCGTGCCGATGCCCGGTGTGCCGGACAGCGACGAGCCCTACGTGCTCATCGCGCGGGATCTCGCGCCCGCCGATACGGCGCTCTTGGACCCGGCACTGGTGCTCGGCTTCGTGACCGAGGAGGGCGGGCCCACCAGCCACAGCGCGATTCTCGCGCGAGCGCTCGGGGTGCCTGCCGTGGTGGCGCTCCCCGGCGCCGGTGAGCTGGCCGAGGGCACGGTCATCGCGGTGGACGGCAGCACGGGTGAGATCTTCGTCGAGCCCAGTGCCGAGAAGCGGGCCGAGATGGAGAGCGCCGCTGCGGCCCGCAAGGCCGCGCTGTCCGCTTCGACCGGCCCGGGTGCGACTTCGGACGGTCACAAGATCCCGCTGCTCGCCAATGTGGGCGGGCCGGGCGATGTGCCGGCGGCGGTCGAGGCCGGTGCGGAGGGCGTGGGGCTGTTCCGTACCGAGTTCCTCTTTCTGGACGACAGCGAGCGGGCGCCGTCCGAGGAGAAGCAGGTCGCGGCCTACCGCGCGGTGCTCGAGGCATTTCCCGAGGGACGTGTCGTGGTGCGGGTCCTGGACGCCGGCGCCGACAAGCCGCTGGACTTCCTGACCCCGGCGGACGAGCCGAACCCCGCTCTGGGTGTGCGTGGGCTCCGGAGCCTGCTGGACCACCCCGATGTGCTGCGGACCCAGCTGACCGCGCTGGCGAAGGCGGCCGAGGGCCTGCCCGTCCACCTTGAGGTCATGGCCCCGATGGTGGCGGACCGTGCGGACGCGAAGGCGTTCGCCGACGCCTGTCGTGAGGCCGGTCTGGGTGCGAAGTTCGGTGCGATGGTGGAGATCCCGTCCGCCGCTCTGCGCGCACGCTCGATCCTCCGGGAAGTGGAGTTCCTCTCGCTGGGCACCAATGACCTGGCCCAGTACACCTTTGCCGCCGATCGGCAGGTGGGTGCGGTGTCCCGGCTGCAGGATCCGTGGCAGCCCGCGCTGCTCGACCTGGTGGCACTGTCGGCGCAGGCGGCCGCGGCTGAGGGCAAGAGCTGTGGAGTCTGTGGTGAGGCCGCCTCCGATCCGCTGCTCGCCTGTGTTCTGACGGGGCTCGGTGTGACGTCGCTGTCGATGGGGGCGGCGTCCATTCCCTATGTCCGTGCCACGCTGGCGAAGTACACGCTCGCTCAGTGCGAGCGTGCCGCCTCCGCCGCGCGCGCGACGGACTCCGCCGAAGAGGCGCGCATGGCGGCTCAGGCGGTGCTGTCGGGCGAGTAGTCCTGCGTCGTCCGAGGTGGAGGGGGCTTCCTGCCACGTGGCGGGGAGCCCCCTCGGCCGGTCAGTGGTGCGGCTCCGGTTCATCGGCGCCGAGGTCGAAGCCCGCGCAGTACTCCACCCGCGACTCCGGGGCGACGGGTTCGCCGGTGTCGGCGTCGGTGCAGTAGGCGCTGAATACCTCGCCGGCCGTGAGCGGGGTCAGGCTGCCGCCGACCAGTCGCCAGCCGTGTACCCGGTCGTCGGTGCCGGCCCTGCTCGTGCGGAGTACGACTCCCCCGGGCTTTTCGAGGGCGATGCCGACGGCGAGCACCGTGACGAACTCCGTTCCCTCCGCCGATTCGAGGCGGGCGGGCCCGGCGGTGTCGCGCTCGGTGTGCAGGACGGCCAGCAGGTGCTCGTTCTCGGTGGGGGTGCTGCAGACGAGGTGGTGGGTACCCGGTCCGGCCGTCTCCAGCATGCGCAGCAGGAGGTGGGAGGCCCGGTCGAAGGCGGCGCGGCCGATGTCCTGGCCGCAGTCCGCGCATTCTCCGAGTTCGGCCAGGAGCATCGTGGCGTACTCCCAGGTGGCCTGGCGGACGGCTCGGCCGACCAGGAGCGGGATCAGACTGTCGATGGTCTGTCCGGTGTACGCGACGGTGGCACCGGCCGAGGCGATTTCGGCGGTGAAGCGGCTGCGGCTCGCGGGGGCGTCGGGAGCGATTCCTGACTCGCGGCAGAACCCCGCGTACTCCTCCGGGTCGAAGAGAGCGACCGTGGTGTGCATCCCCTGTGCGGCGAGGGTCTTGAGCAGGCCCTCGACCTGCCGCAGATAGACGGTGTGGTCGTCGAAGGTGAAGGTGCGGTAGCGCTGCATCGCCGCGAAGTCCTGCTCGTCGGCCAGGAGGCCGATGGTGCTCGGTGCTTCGCGGCGCAGCGTGCGTCGCATGGATGTGCCCGACCGGCTGGAACCGCTGGTCGTGATGTGCCTGGTGTTCCTGGTTCGCGCCATGATTCCCCCAGTGCGCTGTCGATCATTGCTCACTCAGAGTAATTACGGGCACTGACAACGCGGCCGGTCAGTGACGCTTGCGGGCGAGGTCCTCGTAGAAGTGGAGGAGTTCGAGGTTGTCGATCGAGCCGGGATTGACCGCCTTGGCCAGCGCCGTGCCTTGGAGAAGACGCTTGACCGGAACCTCGATGCGCTTGCCGGTGAGGGTGTGCGGGATGCCGGGGACCTCGATGACCTCGTCCGGAACATGGCGCGGGGAGAGGTTCTCGCGGATGGTCCGCTTGATGCTGTCGCGCAGGTCGTCGTCGAGTGCGGCGCCATCGGCGAGGTGGACGAAGAGCGGCATCCAGTAGCCGCCGTCGGGTTCCTCGATGCCGATGACGAGGGATTCCCGGATCTCGGGAAGCCGTTCGACCGCTTCGTAGATGTCCGCGGAGCCCATCCGTACGCCCTGGCGGTTGAGCGTGGAGTCGGAACGGCCGTGGATGACGACCGAGCCGTGCTCGGTGAGCGTGATCCAGTCTCCGTGGCGCCAGACGCCGGGGTACATGTCGAAGTAGCTGTCGTGGTACCGGCTGCCGTCGGGGTCGTTCCAGAAGCGGATCGGCATGGAGGGCATGGGGGCGGTGACGACGAGTTCGCCCACCTCTCCGACGAGTGGCTTGCCCGCGGGGTCCCAGGACCGGAGGTCCGTGCCGAGGCAGGGGGCCTGGAGTTCGCCGATGTGCACCGGAAGGGTGGGGACCGCGCCGGCGAAGCAACTGCAGACGTCCGTCCCGCCGCTGACGGAGGCGATCCACAGGTCGTCCGCGACTTCGTCGTGGAGCCAGCGGAATCCGTCGGGCGGGAGCGGGGATCCGGTGGTGGCCACGCATTGGATGCGTGAGAGGTCGAAGTCGCGGCCCGGGTGGATACCGGCCTTGCGGCAGGCCATGACGTAGGCGGCGGAGGTGCCGAAGAGGGTTGTTCCGGTCTGTTCGGCGACGCGCCACTGAGCGCTGACGTCCGGGTAGCCGGGGCTTCCGTCGTACAGGACGAGAGTGGTTCCGGTGAGCAGGCCCGAGACGAGGAAGTTCCACATCATCCAGCCGGTGGAGGTGTACCAGAAGAACCGGTCGTCGGGGCCGAGGTCGCAGTGCAGGCCCACCTGCTTGAAGTGTTCCAGCAGGATGCCGCCCTGGGACTGGACGATCGCCTTCGGGAGCCCGGTGGTCCCGGAGGAGTACAGCACCCACAGCGGATGGTCGAAGGGGACCTGTTCGAAGACGGGCTCGGTGTCCGCGGCGGTGAGGGCGGACCATTCGAGGGCGCCGTCCGGGGCCTCGGTGCCCAGCAGCGGAATGTGGACGACGGCGCGCAGGGTGGGCAGTTCGCGGCGCAGCTCGGCGACCGTGTCGGTGCGGTCGTGCTCCTTGCCGCCGTAGCGGTAGCCGTCGACGGTGAAGAGGACGACGGGTTCGACCTGCTGGAAGCGGTCGAGGACGCTGCGGGCGCCGAAGTCGGGGGCGCAGGACGTCCAGACGCCGCCGACGGCCGCGGTGGCGAGGAAGGCGACGACGGCCTGGGGGATGTTGGGGACGTACGCGCTGACGCGGTCACCCGGTGTGACGCCGAGGGCGCGGAGTTCGGCTGCGAGCGATCCGACCCGGCGGCGGAGTTCGGACCACGAGAGAGCGGCCTGGGTGTGGGTCTCGTCGACGTGGAGCAGGGCTGGGGCGTCGGCGCGCAGGGGGTCTTCCGCGGTGCGCAGGGCGTGTTCGGCGTAGTTGAGGGTGGCGCCGGGGAACCATTGGGCGCCGGGCATGGTGCGATTGCCGAGGACGGACTCGTACGGGGTGGAGAAGCGTACGTCGAACCAGTCGGCGACGGCCTGCCAGAAGGTGTCGAGTTCGTCGACCGACCAGCGGTGCAGGGCCGGGTAGCCGCCATCGGCCGGTGCTCCGTACCGCTCGGCCGCCCAGCTCTGGAAGCGGGTGACGGCCGCGGCCGCGACGCGGTCGGGGCCGGGCTGCCAGAGGGGGGCTTCGTTGGCTGCTGCGGTCATGGGGCGGCTCCCTGGCTGTACGGATACGCGGGATGGGCGTGGGTCCGCGCACACGTGCTGGGGTGTGCGCGTGAGGCGGCTTTTACGGACGATGCCATGTGATCGTCTTTCGCACCAGGGTTCACCACCCATGGTCGCGTGTCCGGACATGTGGTCCGGCCACGGGTGAACGGAAGTTGAACGAAGCCCGCACCCGCCCTGTCGGATGGCAGGGTGAGCTGCATGGACGGTCGTGACCTGGTGCGCTCGGTGAAGATGGTCGGTTCGGTGCAGGGGCTGCGCACGGTGCGCGCCTCCTGGCGCCGCCGGAATGCGGATGCGCGGGCACTGCCGCGGCGCGGTGCGGAGCGGGCCAGAGTGCCGGGCCTGGTGGTGGGGGCGGAACCGGGGCCGGGCGGGGGTGTGGTGCGCTTCGCGCGTTCGGAGCTGCGGGTCCGGGTGTCGGTGGGCGGTGCGGTGTTCTGGGGCTGGGACGGGGCGGAGCCGTTGCCGTCGTACGCACTGGCCGGTGCGGCGCCCGAGGCGGATCCGCGGGCCGGACTGGAGCCGGACAAGGACGGTGGCTGGCAGGTGGTGTCCGAGCGGCTGACCGTCGCGGTGTCGCGGCACGGGGCCGTGGAGCTGCGTACGCCTGGCGGGGTGGTGCTCCGGCGCGAGCTGCCGCCGCGCTGGTGGGAGCCGGTCGCGGGTGGAGCCGCGCGGTGGGTCCAGCGCTCCGAGGTACCCGCGGACGCCCGGTTCTTCGGGCTCGGCGGACGGGCGTCCGGGCCTCGGCTGCGCGACGGGGTGTACGCGCTGTGGAACACCGATCCGGGTGGGCGCTTCGGGCCGGACGACGATCCGCTGTATCTGACGATGCCGGTGCAGTTGGTGGTCTCCGACGCGGGGACGCATCTGGTGTTCCACGACAACACCTGGTCGGGGAAGGTGAAGCTGCGGGAGGGTGAGGAGGGTGCGGGATCCGGCCATGACCGGCCGGGGATGTGTGAGGTACGGATGGACGGGGGGCCGCTGCGCTGTTGGGTGATGGCCGGTACTCCGGCACGGGTGCTGCAGAGCTGGACGGCGCTCTCGGGTGCGCCGGCACTGCCGCCGTCCTGGGCGTTGGGACCGCAGCATGCCCGTTGGGGGTTCGGGAGCGAACGGGAGGTCCGGCGGATCGTCGCGGGGTACCGGGAGCGGGGGCTGCCGCTGTCCGTACTGCATCTGGACATCGACCACTACGACGCGCATCGGGTCTTCACCGTCGACCGTGAGCGCTTTCCCGATCTGCCGGGGCTGGCCAAGGAATTGCGTGAGGACGGGGTACGGCTGGTGTCGATCGTCGATCCCGCGGTGAAGGCGGAGCCGGGGAACGCGGTGTTCGACACGGGTACGGCGGTCGGCAGCGGTGGCGCGTTCGTCCGGGACGCCCGGGGCCGGGTGGTGCGCGGGGAGGTGTGGCCGGGTGAGTGCGTGTATCCGGACTTCACCGATCCGCGGGTGCGGGAGTGGTGGGGCGGTCTGTACGAGGAGCGGCTCGCGCAAGGGTTCTCCGGGGTGTGGCACGACATGAACGAGCCGGTGTCGTTCGCGGCGTTCGGGGATCCCACGCTGCCGCGGTCGGCGCGGCATTGTCTGGAGGGCCGCGGGGGCGATCACCGCGAGGCCCACAACGTCTACGGTCTCGCGATGGCGCGTGCCGGGTACGAAGGGCTTCGTCGGCTGCGGCCGGAGACACGTCCGTTTCTGTTCTCGCGTTCCGGCTGGGCGGGGATGCAGCGGTACGGGGGCACCTGGTCCGGTGATGTGGGGACCGGCTGGCCCGGACTTCGGGCCTCGCTGGCGCTGGTGCTGGGGCTGGGGCTGTGCGGGGTCCCGTATTCGGGGCCGGACATCGGCGGGTTCGACGGGTCGCCGTCGCCCGAGTTGTATCTGCGGTGGTTCCAGCTCGGTGCGTATCTGCCGCTGTTCCGTACCCATGCGGCGATCGACGCGGGGCGGCGGGAACCGTGGGAATTCGGCCCGCGGGTGCTTGAGCACGCGCGGGCCGCGCTGGAGGAACGGGAGCGGCTTCGTCCGTATTTCGTGACGCTGGCGCAGCTGGCCCGGCTGACCGGTGCCCCGTATGTGCGACCGCTCTGGTGGCGGGCCCCCGGGGAGCGGGCGTTGCGGGAGTGCGAGGACGCCTTCTTGCTGGGTGACGCGCTGCTCGTGGCGCCGGTGCTGGAGCGCGGCGTGGATCGCCGGGCGGTGCGGTTGCCGCGTGGGCGTTGGTACGACACGGCGACGGGCGAGGTGTACGAGGGGCCCGGTCAGGTGTTGCTCGATGCTCCGCTGTCACGGGTGCCGGTGCTGGCGCGGGCCGGTTCGGTGCTGCCGGTGCGGGGTGCGGACGGGGGTGTGGAGCTGGAGGTGTGGGCTCCGGCCGCGGGGCGCAGAGGGGGCGGTCCGGTGGTCCGGGACGCGGGTGACGGCTGGGAGCGGGTGGAGGTCGAGCGGTACACGTCGCGGCTGGTGGACGGGAAGGTTCTGGTGGAGCGGGAGGGCGAGGAGGGGCCGGTGGACCACCCGGTGCGCGTACGCGGCCTGTAGGCCGGGCAGTCGTGCGGCGAGGGGGCGGGCCGGTCAGTGGTATCCGCCCTCGAACCAGGTGCGGGCAGCCAGGGTGTGCAGCGGGAAGGCGAGTTCGGTGGGTGCGCGCAGCAGTCGGAAGCCGCTCGTCTCCTCGGTCGGCCCGGAGGGTGGGAGCTCGGCTGCGGGTCGCTCCGGGAGCAGGCCGAAGAGGAGCAGGTGGCCGTCCGGGGCGCTGAGGGCGTCGGCGAGGCGGACGTCCTGTTCGTCGGCCTCGACGCAGGTCTCCTCACGGAGTTCACGTACGACGGCGTGCCTCCAGTCCTCGTCGTGGTCGATGAAGCCGCCGGGGAGGGCGAGTCCGCCGCGTCGGGGCGGGATGGCACGGATGACGGTGACGAGTCCGGTGCCGTCCCGGTCGGCGACGGGAAGCAGGGCCACGGCGACCGGCAACGGGTTGCGGTAGGCCGTGTCGCCGCAGACGGCGCAGGTGCGGGGCCAGGTGGGGGACGTCGAGGCGGCGTACGGCGCTCCGCAGCTCCCGCAGTGGGAGTCCTTGACCGGCTTCTCGGAGTTGCTCGGGGGGTCGGACACGCGCGGACTGTATCGGATCGCCCACCGGGTGGCTCCGCATTGCTGGATTATGTGCTCATGACAGGTATCGCTTCCGCTCTCCGTGCCCTGGCGGCCGCTGCCGCCGCCCTGCTCGCCGTCACCGCCACCGCCCCCGCCGCGCAGGCGGATCCCGAGCCGAAAGCGTCCGGGGAATTCGTCGCACTGCGTTCGGTGGATCCGACGATCATCCAGGAGATGCGCTACCCCACCGCGCACAACTTCATGGGCGTGCCGGTGGACGGCTACCGCCAACCGCTCTGCATCCTGACCCGGCCCGCGGCCCGGGCCCTGCACCACGCCCAGACCCGCCTGCTGCGCCAGGGCTACTCGCTGAAGGTGTACGACTGTTACCGGCCGCAGCGGGCAGTCGACCACTTCGTGCAGTGGGCGAAGGATCTCGGCGACGAGACGATGAAGGGCGAGTTCTATCCCCGGGTCGACAAGTCGCGGCTGTTCGCCGACGGTTACATCGCCGAGAAGTCCGGGCACAGCCGTGGCAGCACGGTGGACCTGACGTTGGTGAAACTGCCCGCCGCACCGACGGGACCGTACCTGCCGGGAGGGAAGCAGGCGCCCTGTTACGCACCTCAGGCCGACCGTTTCCCGGACAATTCCGTGGACATGGGCACGGGTTTCGACTGCTTCGACACGCTCTCCCACACCGATGACCCGCGCGTCCAGGGGGCCCAGCGAGCCAATCGGCAGTTCCTGAAGAAGACGCTGACCGACGCCGGCTTCGTGAATCTGGCCGAGGAATGGTGGCACTACACCTTCAAGCCCGAGCTGTTCCCTGACACGTACTTCGACTTCCCCGTGGCCCGGAGGTCCGTCGCGGGGCACTGACGCGAGAGGGGGAACGGGTGGCCCCTCCGGGTTGCGGCCACCCGTTCCCCCTCTCGGACACGGATCGACCGTTTCCGGTGGCCATGTGAGCCATTACGGTGCCCGTATGTCACAGCAGACGTTCGATTCATATGAAGAGTTCTGGCCCTACTACGTCGCGATGCACTCCAGGGCCGCGACCCGGTGGGTCCATCTGACGGGCACCCTCACCGGACTCGCGATCACCGCCTACGGCCTGGCGCGGGGACGCCGGAGGTACGCCGCCGCTCTGCCGCTGATCGGGTACGGGACCGCCTGGCCCGCCCACTTCCTGATCGAGCAGAACAATCCGGCCACCTTCGGGCATCCCGCGTGGTCACTGCGTGGCGACGTGCAGATGATCCGGATGATGCTGGCGGGCCGCGACCGGGAGCTGGCGGAGATCGCGGCCAAGTGGCTTGCCGACAACCGCTGATCCAAGGTGTTTCTGACGCTGCGCCAGGAGCGTGCGGGGCCGGCTCGTCGGTCTTCTTTCCATGTCGGGACGCCTTCTGGCGCGGCCTCGGTGCGCGGACCGACGGTCGACGTGCCGTTCTTGCGACGTGACACGGTCCGGCCGTACGTACAGGGACGGCCGCTGCCCGGACAGCCTGTGCTGCCACCTGTCTTGACGGTCCATCACCCGGGGTGAAAAATCCATGCCCGGTCAGGAAACGACGCGCGGCCCGCACCCCGGTCGGCGGGGGTGCTGGCCGCGTCGACCACGTTGTGGCCGATTGGGCGTCTCCTATGTCGTCGCGGGCTCGCGAGGACGCTCCGCGCGGGCCACCGCGTGCTCGACGACCGTCACGAGTACGTCCCGTGCGGAGGAGCGGTCGCGTGCGTCGCACATGACCACCGGTACCTCCGGATCGAGGTCCAGTGCCGCCTGTACCGTCTCGATGGGGAAGGTGTCGGCCCCCTCGAAGCAGTTGACGGCGACGGTGAACGGGATCGCGCGGCGCTCGAAGTAGTCGACCGCCGCGAAGCAGTCCTCCAGTCGCCTGGTGTCGGCGAGCACGACCGCCCCCAGCGCACCCTGGGCCAGTTCGTCCCACAGGAACCAGAACCGGTCCTGCCCCGGAGTGCCGAAGAGGTAGAGCACCAGGTCCTCGCGGAGCGTGATCCGGCCGAAGTCCATGGCGACAGTGGTCGTGGTCTTCGCCTCCACACCCGCCAGGTCGTCCACCGGGCGGCCCGCCTCGCTGAGTCTCTCCTCCGTGCGCAGCGGCCTGATCTCGCTGACCGCGCCGACCAGAGTCGTCTTGCCCACTCCGAAGCCGCCCGCCACCAGGATTTTCAGGGTAACGGGCTCCACGGGCCGCCTGTTGCGGCTAGAGCGCCCGAAGGCCATTGATCACCTCGCGAAGAATGTTCACATCCGGCAGTTCGGCCGGCGGAACGGGACGGGTTACGTGCACCAGCTCGTCCTCGACGAGATCGCCGACCAGCACCCGGACCACTCCGACGGGGAGATCCAGGCCGGCCGCGAGCTCGGCTATCGACTGGGGCATGTCACTGCAGAGTTCGACGATCTCCACGTGTTCCGGGGAGAGCGTCTGGTCCCGGCCGGGGTCGTCGGCCGCGGGTTCGGGGACGACGACCGCGATCAGGTCGAGCCGATGGCGGGAGGCGCTGCTGGTACGGCCCCGGGTCATCGCGTACGGACGGACCACTGGTCCGGCGTCGGCGTCGTACCATCGCGAGGCCTGCGGGTCCGTCGGCGTGGCCGGTGATCTGGAGGAGTCAGCGCTCATGCCGTCCACTCACCCCCCGGCGGACTGACCGGTGGTCCGGGGTGCGTTGGCCAGGTGGGCACCGACGCGCTTCACCATCAGCGTCATCTCGTAGGCCACCAGACCGACGTCGGAGTCGGCGTCGGCCAGCACGGCGAGACAGCTGCCGTCACCGGCCGCCGTGACGAAGAGGAACGCCTCGTCGAGTTCCACGACGGTCTGGCGGACCCGGCCCGCGTCGAAGTGGCGCCCCACACCTTTGGCGAGGCTGTGGAATCCGGACGCGACGGCCGCCAGATGCTCGCTGTCCTCGCGGGTCAGGTCCTTGGACGTGCCGGTGGCGAGGCCGTCACTGGAGAGCACCAGCGCCTTGTGGATGCTGGCGACGCGCTCGACGAGTTCGTCGAGGAGCCAGTTGAGCTGGCCTGAGCCCCGGCGTGCGGCGTTGGGTGCTGCGGCGTTCGGTGCGGTCATCGACCGTCCCCTCCCGAAGTGGTTCCTTGTGCTGTGTCACCGGGACCGGTCGCGTCCTCGGCGTTCTGCCGACGGCCGCGCTGCCAGCCGCGCTGGAGCGAAGCCATGCGGCTGCGTACCTCGTCCGCGTCCCGTTCGAAGTCCTGAGCCGATTCCGTTCGGGTCGGCTCCGCGTCACGGCCGCCGGTGACCTCGCGCAGCTGCGGGGCGAGGCTGGCCTGCCGGATGCGCCGGGGCAGCCCGCCCACGGTCTCACGGGCCGGGCCCGGGGCCGCCGGGGGCGCGGGCTCGGTGGGTGAGTCGGGCCCTGCGGGTACACCGGGCTCGGCCGGTGGAACGGACCGCGGCGGTGTGCCCGGCTCGGTGGGTTTCCGGAAGCCGGTGGGCTGCCGGGGTCCTGTGGGGTGTCGCGGCTCGGTGGACCCGCCGGTACCGGCCGCGGGGCGCCAGGGACCGGTGGCCACGGGCCTGACCCCGGTGTCGGCAGCGGGGCCGTCGGCGTCGGCCGGGCCGGGTGCGGGATCGCGCTCGGCGCTCGGCGCATGGGAGCGGCCCGCCCCGTCGACCCGGCGGCCGTTCTCGGTGACCAGCGTCGGAGGTTTGCGGCGCGGCAGCGGCACCGGGCCGACGGGCTGCTTCGCCCGTGCACCGGCCGCCGGTTCCCCCACCTGGTCGGAGGCCTGCTGGTGCTGCTCGCGGTCACCGTCGCGCCGCAGATCGCGGGCGCGGAAGATTCCGCCGCGTTCACTCTCGGTGTCGTCGAGGTCGGAAGCGCCGCGCAGCAGGGGGGCCAGACCGGCGTCGAGCACCGGGTCGAGTGCGGGGTCGCTCTCGAAGCCCATTGCTCCCACGGGCCCTTCGAGCTCGACCGGCCCGTCCAGGAGGGCCGGGTCGACGAGGCCGGTAGGGACGGGGGCGAGACCGGAAGGCCTGCCGTTGGCCCGACGGTCCGGCCCCCCGTCCCTGCGGTCCTTGTCGCTACCCGGTCCCTGACCGGCTGCCCGCGCACCACCGCCGATCGCCTTCTCGGACCGGCGGTCGAGGCGGAATCCGGTGCCGTGCGTCTCCGGGGCGTCCGTGAGCAGCGCCGCAGGGATGAAGACGACGGCGGTCGTGCCGCCGTACGGGGACTTCTGCAGCGAGACACGGACGTTCTGCCGCTGGGCGAGGCGGCTGACCACGAAGAGGCCCAGCCGGTCGGTGTCGGAGAGTTCGAACTCGGGGGTCTCGGCGAGCCTCAGGTTGGCGTCGAGGAGGACGTCGGGGGGCATGCCGAGACCACGGTCGTGGATCTCCAGCGTGAAGCCGTTGGCGACGCGTTCACCGTGTACCTGGACCGCGGTGTGCGGGGGCGAGAACACGGTGGCGTTCTCAAGGAGTTCGGCGATCAGATGGGTGAGGTCGGCGACGGCGGGGCCGCCCACTCCGATGCGGGGGAGCCGACGGACCTCGATCCGTTCGTAGTCCTCGACCTCGGCGACCGCCGCCCGTACCACGTCCATCAGCTGGATCGGCTTGCGCCACTGACGGGAAGGTGCGGCACCGGAGAGGATCACCAGACCCTCGGCATGGCGCCGCATACGGGTGGTCAGATGGTCGAGACGGAAGAGGTCCGCGAGTTCGTCCGTGTTCTCGGTGCGGCGCTCCATCGCGTCCAGGAGCGTCAGCTGCCGGTGCAGGAGCACCTGGTTGCGGCGGGCGAGGTTGACGAAGACCTCGGACACCCCGCGCCGCATGTCCGCCTGCTTGACCGCGGCTTCGACAGCGGCCCGTTGCAGGGTGTTGAGGGCCTGGCCGACCTGGCCGATCTCGTCGCGCTCGTACTGCAGGTGCGGTGCTTCGGTCTCGACGTCGACCTGTTCGCCCGCGGCGAGCCTGCGCATCACGCTCGGCAGCCGTATCCCGGAGACCTCATGGGCGTCCTTACGGAGCCGGGAGAGGTCACGGATGAGCTCCCGGCCGATGCGCACGGAGACGAACACCGAGGCGAGCAGGGCGAGGAAGCCGAGGACGCCCGCGATCCCGGCCTTGATCAGAACGCTGTAGCCGGCCGGCTTCCCACGGTCCTGGAAGCGGTTGTTCAGTTCGGTGGAGTCGTTGGCCAGCCGGTCCAGGACCGGCGGTGCCACTTCCTGCCAACGCTCGGCGTCGACCGCACGTGGTTCGTCGGTGGGACCGGCGGCGATGAGCGTGTTCTCGGTGGTCCTCAGCGCTTCGCTGTCCGGGCTCGCCCAGTACTGCTCCACGCGCCGGCGCTCCGACGCGGGCAGCATCTCGCCGTTGATCTCGTAGAGCAGCTTGCGATTGGCGACGAGGGCGGAGATCTGGCGCAGTTCGGAAGCGGTCAGCCGCCCGGCGATGAGTGCAGACGCGACCAGGGCGTCCTCGCGGGAGAGCATTTCGCGGGCTCGTGAGATGCCGACCAGCGCACGGACCTGCTTGTCCATCGATACGTTCTCCATCGTGCGGAGACCGGTCAGAAAGCGGTAGCAGGGATCTATGAGCCGGTCGTAGAACTCCATTGCCTTCAGGCGGTCGATGGTGCGTTTGTCGACCGATTCGCGGAGCGCACCCAGACCCTCGACCGTGCCGAGGACCGAGTTCAGCTGCGTTTCGTCCTCGGGTCTCAGTGCGTCGCGAATGTCCTGCTGTCGTGCACTGTCCCGGACGTCCGCCACGACGCGGTCGGTGTTCGCGCGCCGGCGCTGCAGAAGGGGGAGGGCGTTGGAGGCCCGGGGATCGGCGAGGAAGACGAGAGTCTGACGGCGCTCGTCCTGAATCGCGCGGACGGTGTCCTCCAGAGGATGACCGACCTTCTCCACGACGGTGCTCGCACTCATCAGGTGGCCGGCCTCACGCCCCGTCAGGAAGGTGGCGAAACCCCAGAGCCCGGTGAGGGAGACGAGCGGCACCAGGAGCAGCGCCACGATCTTCCTGCGGATGGACTTCCCGCGAAAGCGCATGGCCTCCCCCAGCCCGACCCCACGGGGCGGGGGTCGTGTTCCGTCAACAAACGGCGCGAGCCTACTACCGACAGAGAGACAACCCGAAGAGATGTCCGGACGATTTTCAGCCGCGCTCCTCGGCGTCGATCATGAGTTGTCCCGGTATTCCGGGCAATGAAATTCACGAAAGCGACAGAAGAGACCTGTCAGAGCTTCACGTTGCCCGGCGGGGCAGTTGGCTGGAATTCTTCGCTCGATGACGGTTCGGGGGAATCTTCACGGCTGTTCACTCGTCTCTCTGTACGGGGCAGGGAGAACACGGGGAGTGCCCGGGGCAGGATGGTCCGATCCGCTCGCGTAGAAATGACGCATGCCGGGCAGCAACCCTGAGGTCGGACAGCGGTGGGGAGTTGAGGTTCCTTGGATACGGAAGAGCGTCGGAGGCCGGCGCCGTCGGCACCGGCCGCGACGACGGCCCCGGCGGTGACCGTCGGGGCGAATATCCCGCGCCAGCGGCGGCAACTCTGGGTGGAGGAGCCTGCGACGCGGCGGCGGATGCCGGACCCGGTCCGCACCGCCGCCGTGCGTGCCGTACTCATCATGTCGCTGACGATCATCCAGGCCATGGTGGCGTTCCTCTGCACGCTGACGGGCTCCTGGCTGGCCTTTCCGATGGTGCTGAGCAGCGTGGGCAGCACGGTGGTCGCAACCTGGTCGGTGCTGGACGTCTGGATCACCCGGCAGGTCTGGAATCAACGCAACGGCGTGGTGTCCATGCCGAGCAGTTCGGCGCGGCAGTTGCGCCGTGAGCGCCGCAGAGCCCGCCGGGCGGCGCGGACCGCACAGCGTGAGGAAGCCCGGATACGCCGCCGGGGCGCGGGCAGCCTCTCGCGGGCCTGAGGACATCGGCCCCACCCGCCGGACAGGGCCACCGGTGCTCGGAGGGCTCCGGGCCCTGTCCGGCGGACAGGCCCTGACCCCGGCGGGGTGTCATCAAGGGACGGGTGCCGCGAGGTGTTCCTGTTCCTCGCCCCTGCCCATCGTGCTCACCCGCCGTGCCCGTTCCCCACGCCCGCCTCGTGGTGCCGATCGTGTGCTCGTTTCGCGCCTGCTCTTCGTGCTCACTCGTCGGACGGGCCCGGGGAGGGGATCCGGGCGCTCTCGGGCGGTGTCGTCGTGCGCTTGAACATGCGGGTGGCGGTGATCTCGCCGTGCACCGTCCCACCGTTCGGGTCCTCCTGCGGCAGCCCGGGACGCAGGTGCTCCTCCACGCTGATGTACTTCAGCCCGGCCCGTAGGTCCGCGTCGTTGCGCAACCGGATGACCAGCGGGAATTCGGCGAGCGCCGTGGTGTCGAACAGCCCGGTCGTGTAGAGCAGCTGCACGCCGAGGGCGTCCGACACCGCGCGCTGGAGCTCCAACAGATAGGTGGCGTTGGCACGGCCGATGGGATTGTCCAGGAACAGCGTGCCCGCGTGCCGGTGCTGGTGCCGGTCACGGCCCCGGTCGTTGCTGCGCAGCGCGGCCATCGTGCAGTACAGGGCGATGGCCGCGGTGAGCAGCTGGCCGCCGGAGAAGACGTCGCCCATCTGACCGACCGGAACGCGTTCGGCACGGAGCACCGCGTCCGGCTTGAGGATCTCCACGGCGATGCCCCTGGGTTCCAGTGCCGCCTGCACACCGCGCAGCAGGAGCGACATGCCGTCCCTGCGCAGATCGGAGTTCTTCTTCAGGGCGGCGCGGGTGGCCTCGTCGATGACCACGCCGAGCCGTTCGGTGAGCGTCGCCTGGTCGGGCTCCTCGAAGCGGATCCGGAGGAACTCCTGGCCTGACCACTCCCCCAGTCCTTCGGGGAGCTGCGAGAGCCGCTGGGCGGAGCGGAGGGTGGTGAGCGCGGACTCCACGAGGCCGCGGAGCCGGTCGACGATGGAGTCGCGATTGCGCTCCAACTGGGCCAGCTCGTCGGTGAGGACGCGCAGCCGGGGCGCGAAGGCCGCCGCCCACTTCTCGGCGTGCTCGGGCAGCGCCGCGGCCGGCAGCTCGCGGATCTGCTGCCGGGCGGGCGTACGGACCTGTTCGTAGCGGGTGGAGTTGGCGTGGCGTACGAGGACGTCGCTCGCTTCCCTCACGGCGCTCTCGGCCGAGGACAGGTCGGCGGCGCAGCCACGCAGTGAACGGCGGGCCTCGGCGGCCGACTGCCGGGCCTCGTCGAGACTGCCCGGGTAGGGCTCGGGGGCCTCGGTGTCGTCGTCCGCGCCGTGGTCCCTGAGGAGGTCGCGCAGAAGTGCCGCGGTCTCGTCGAAGCCGCCTGCCGAGTCCTCGGCGGTGCGGTGGGCGTGCAGCAGCTCGGCGTGGGCGGCGCGTGCGGTGTCCAGGGCCGCGGTGGCAAAGGCCAGTTCGGCCGTGGCGGTGCGCAGGAGGTTCTGGGCCTGCTCGGCGTCGGCCGGGACCAGCTCGTCGGGGAGTTCGGTGTGATGGGTCTCGCCGTCGACCGGCGCCAGGCGCTCGGCCTCACCGCGCAGTCGGCCCAACTGCTCGCTCGCGGTGGAGGCCCTGGTCTCCAGCAGGTGGACCAGGGACTCGGCGCGGGCGGCTGCAGCCTGCCGGGACGGGCCGTCGGCGCCGTCCGTGCCTTCGAGAAGCTGGGCGGCCCGGGTGCGGACCTTGTTGGTGAGCCGGTCCAGCTCGGCGAGGGCGGCGCTCTCGTCGCTCTCCGCACGGGCCTGTTCGGCGCGCAGGTCGGCGCCCACACCCACCTTCTCGTACAGCTGGGACGCGGCCCGGTACGCCTCCCGCAGTGCCGGAAGTGCGGGGCGCGGAGTGTCGCCCACGGGCTCCGGGAGGTGCTCCGGCGCGCCCGCGATCTCGGCGCGTTCGGCACGCAGCGCGCGGGCGGTGCGGCGGGCGTCGTCGGCGGCGCGCTGGGCGGCCCTGCGGTCCTCGTCGGCGGCACGGGCCCGCTCCAGGCAGACCGTGGCACGGGCCTCGGACTCGGCCGCCTCGTCGACCAGTTCACGCAGTTTCGCCTGCCAGCCCGCGCGTTCGCGGAGCCGGAAGGCGAGGCCCGCGAGGGCGTCGGCGGCGCGGCGGGCGCGCTGGGCGGCCTCCTGGCGCTCCTCACGGACACGGGCGGTGTCCGCGGCGGCCTCATCGGCCTCGGCCCGCACGGTACGGGCTTCGGCGAGAGCGGCTTCCGCGGACTCGGCGGCCTCACGGGCGGTGTCCGCGGCCTCGGCCAGCTCGGCCAGCATGCCGGGAGGGCAGTCGGCACGCCAGGACCCGATGCGGGCGGCGAGGGAGCGGTCACCGGCCAGGCGGGCCGCGAGGGTCCGGATGTCCTCGTCGCGAGCGGCGGCCCTGCTCCTGAGGGCCTGCCGCTCCTCGTCGGCCGCGTGTTCGTCGTGCATCGCCGGGTTCGGCGGGACGAGGAACACCCCTTCGGTGCTCGCGGCCGAGCCCGCTCCGGTCGCCGGGACGGGTGCGAGCAGTGCGGCGGCGGTGCCCACGGCGACGGCGGAGCGCGGCAGCAGGGCGGCGCCGCTCAGGACGTCGCGGGCGCGGGCGTGCGAGTCGGGGTCGGTGATGACCACGCCGTCGACGAGTTCGGGGCGGGCGGCGAGCACGGACGCGTGGTCGGCGGGGTCGACGGCCTGGGCGAGGTAACGCCAGCCGGGCAGGGCCGGGATGCCGTGCTCGCCGAGGTACTCGACCGTCGCGAGGACATCGGGACCGGGCGGCAGCAGTCCGCCGTCGCCGAGTGCGCCGAGGATGCGGGAGTCGTCGGCGGCCGCGGTGCGCAGTTCGAAGAGGCGGCGCTCCGCCGAGGCGATGCCCTGATCCAGGAGCTCCCGCAATTCGTCGGCGCTGCGGTCGAACTCCTGGACGGTGAGCGGCTGTTGGTGGGCGACCGCCTGTTCGGCCGTGCCGGTGTGCGTGCCGTGGGCGGGCTGCCCTGTCCGACCCGCCTGCTCGGTGGCGCCGGTGGCGGCGGTGCCGGTCGGATCGATGTCCGTTCCTCGGCCGTACGGGGCGTCGGGGTCCGTCTCCGTGCCGGCCGCCGCGCCGCGGGGCCGGGGCACGCCGGTTCCCTGCGCGAGGGGCAGGCCGAGCAGGTCGGCCAGACGGTGGTCGGATGCGAGGGACTCGGCGGCGTCGAGCTCGGCCTCGTACGACTGTTCCGCGGCCTGTGCGGCGTCGGCGGCGCGGGCGGCGGCGAGTTCGGCGCGGCTCTCGGCCGCGGTTGCCTCCCTGGCCAGATCGGCCGCCGCGCGGGCGGCTTCCCTGGCGGTGTCCCATGCGGCGACGGCGGACTGCTCGGCGTCGCTCGCGGCGAGGGCGGCGCGCGCCGGGTCGGCGTCCGGCGCGGTGTCGTCGAGCCAGCCGGCCCGTACCGCCTGCGCCGTCTCCTGCTCGACCTCGGCGAGGCGCTGGCGCAGATGTCCCGCCTCGCTGCGGGCGCGCTGGGCCTCGGTGGCGGCGGTGGTGGCGTCGCGGTGGGCGGTCTCGCCCACGGCCTGGAGAGTGCCGGAGCGCTCCTCCTCCTCGTTGGCCAGTTGCTCACCGGCCTCCGCCGCGGTGTGCAGGGCCCGTACGAGATCGGCGGCGGCTTCTGCCCGGGCGGCGAGCGCGGGCGCGGCGTCCCGCTCGGCCTCGCGGATGGCGACGGCGACCCGCGCGGACCGGTCGGCGGCGGCGCGGTGGCGCAGCACGGCCTCGGCGGCCTGCCAGGCGGAGTGCAGCGTGCGGGCGTCACCCAGCTCGCGCCGCTGGGCGGCCGCGCCCTTCTCCGCCGCGGCCAGGGCCAGCGAGGCATGCCGGTAGGCCAGTTCGGCGGCGATCAGGGCGCTGCGGCTGCGGGCCTCCTCGGCCGTGGTGACGGTGTGCGCGGCGCCCGTCACCTGCTGGGCCAGCTCGGCGGTCCGGCCGCGCTCCTGGCCCGCGCGGGCGGAGAGCCTGCGGGCGAGCGTACGGGTCCGGCGTTCGGCCCCCGCGTGGATGTCCCTGGCACGGGAACGAGTGGCGGTGGCCTCCACGATCCGGCCGAGCAGATCGACCGAGCCCGCGGTGAAGTCGCGCTCCGCGGTCAGCTCCGCCCGGCGGCCCAGCTTGTTGCCGAAGCCGCTCACCAGGTCGGCGAGGCCGTCCGTGTCGCGGGTGTCGGTGACGGCGCGGAGCAGCAGGTCGGTGAAGTCGGAGTCCTTCTTGACCGCGAAGAGGCCGGCCGCCTCGCCCTCGTCGGCGTTCATCTCTCGCTGGTAGCGGAAGAGTTCGGGGTCGAGTCCGAGGTCGCCGAGGTGCTCGTTCCAGCGGTCGTGGATCTCCTCCCAGTGGACATCGAGGTGCTGGTAGAACTTGCCGGCCTCGGTCAGGGCGTCGCGGAAGCCCTTCATCGTCCGCCGTCGGCCCTGTGCGCCGGAGGCGCCTTCGACCGGGCGGTGCACGGAGTTGGCCTCGGCGACCGGCAGGGAGTCCAGGCTGAGTCCGGGCCCGGGGCGGAAGGAGTACCAGGCCTCGGCGAACTTCCTGGGGTCGTTGGAGACCTGGCGTCCACGCCACTCGCTGACCTTGCCGACGACCACGCATTCGCCGGTGAGGGTGTGCTGCCATTCCAGGGCGACATGCCCGCAGTCGTCGGCGAGCAGGAACTTGCGCAGCACGCCGGAACTGGCGCCGCCCAGGGTGTTGCGGTGGCCTGGCAGCATCACCGAGAAGATCAGCTTCAGCAGCACCGACTTCCCGCCGCCGTTCTCCAGGAAGAGCACCCCGGCGGGGGCGGGGCGGCGCGGCGGGCCGATCGGCTCCTCCTCGAAGAACTCCGCCTGGGCCGGGGCGGGGTTGGGCACGGGCTCGCCCACTCCGCGCAGGTCGAGCACGGTGTCGGCATAGCGCGCGCCGGCAGGCCCGATGGAGTAGAGGCGGACCCGGGACAGCTCGTACATGGCGGCGGACTCTCGTCGTTCAGGGAGCGGGGGGAGACGGCGGTGGTGGGGCGGACCGGTCAGGCGTGGAAGGGCAGACCGGCGTCGGCGGCCAGCTCCAGGTCGTCGGCGTCGGGCGGTGGCAGCAGCGTCGCCGTTCCGTCGGTGACCGGTACGACTCCGAGCTCCAGCAGCTCGGCCATGGCGGCGCCACCGGCCATGTCACGGACCTGGAGCTGGTAGCGCGCGGTGGTGCGGAAGGCGCCTCCGGCGTCGTCCCCGGTGCGTTGGAGGAAGCCCGAATCGGTGAGGAAGGCGACGGCCTTGCCGACGATACCGGTGGTGGAACCGGCCAGCCTTCGGGCGTCCTTCGTGGCTCCGGTGGCGCTGCGCCGGGCGTAGATACGCCAGGCCGCCTCCAGTCCGGGGGCATCGGTGGCCGGGTCGGTGTTGTCGCCCTGCTCCTGCGCGCGCTCCTCCAGCCGATGGCACGCCTGGCGTACGAACGAGTCGACGCCGTTGACGGTGATCCGGCCGATGTACGCGTCGTCGGCGAGGTCCTCGGGACGGGGGAAGGCCATCGCGGCGACGGCGAGGTGTGCGAGCCCGTGCAGGAACCGGTCGGCGGAGTCGGACGACGCGCGACGGGCGTAGTCGCCCATGCGGACGGCGAAGACCGAGTCCTCACCGGCGGTGACGGCCATTCCGGCGCGGGTGGACACCTCCAGCACGACCAGGCCGAGTCCGGTCGCCACGGCGTCGGCGAGCCGGGCGAAAGCGGGCTCCTCCCGGTAGCGACGGAGCAGTTCGGCGTATTCGGCGTCGCGCGCGGGCAGCAGTTTGGGCTGGAGCCCGAAGGCGACGAGCCGGGCGGCGTCGGCCGCGTCGGCCGGGGTGACGGGTGCGGTGGCGGCGGGCCCGGCCGGGTCCGCGGAGACTGTGCTCTCGGTCGCGTACGCGACGGTCGGCTCGCTCCACGCGTCGGCGTGCTGTGCGCGGTGGTCGCTCACGACTGTCGCTCCTTGCTGCGGAAACTCTTCGGTACGGGGTGGACGGCGTCGGCTCTCGCCCCGTCCGTCCCGATCGGCGCGGCTCCGGCCGGTCCACCGGCAAGGCGGCGACGCTCCCGGACGGGGTGCGCCGGTCGGACCGGCGATTCGTGCGCCTCCCGCGGCGCGGCTCTCATGACGCCTCCGAGCGGTCCGCGGCCATTCCGGCCGCGTCCAGCAGGGCCGTACCCACTATCAGGTCCGCGCCGCCGAACTCCGGGTCGTCGAGCTGCGTCCCGTCGTCGACGGAGAACAACAGACGCTGCTCGCCCTGCCGGTAGGCGGTGCCGACCGGCGGGCTCGCGGCGTGCACCGCGAGCAGGGCGACCAGATACGGCAGTTCGGGATCGCGGCGCCGGGCTTCGGCGAGGAGTCCGGAGA
Organism: Streptomyces sp. NPDC088252; assembly: GCF_044740965.1. Lineage (NCBI taxonomy): Bacteria > Bacillati > Actinomycetota > Actinomycetes > Kitasatosporales > Streptomycetaceae > Streptomyces > Streptomyces sp. NPDC088252. The sequence goes on from NZ_JBIURS010000031.1 coordinate 22,210, forward strand.
GCCGGCGCGGGGCGTCGTGCTCCAGATCCAGGAGTTCCATGGCGCTCGCGAGCTGCTCCTCGCTGAACCTGCTGTCGTCCGGAGTGGCGATCAGGTCGGGTTCGGGCATCTCGGCGCCCAGGTGCTCGCGTTCCAGGGGTGGCGTGAGCAGCATGTCGACGAGGTCGCCCACCCGCACCGAGGTGGGGGTGCGCAGTCCGGTGCCGTGGGCGAAGAAGGCGTCCGTGACGCGGATGGCGTGTTCGACGGGGAGCGGGAGCAGCGGGCCGACCAGCTGGCCGTACAGATCGAGGCCGGTGCGGGCCGCAGGGGTGGCGAACGCCTGCCGGTCCTGTTCGGCGCGGAACAGCGGCCCGGCTTCCAGCAGCCGGGACTGCAACTGGGTGTGACGGCGGATGCAGTCCTTGACGATGTCGACGAGCTCGGCGGCGCGCCGCTTGTGCTCGGGCTCCTCCGCCTCGTCGCGCGCCTTGCGGATGTTGGTGAGGATCGCGTTCTCGTGGCGGTAGCGGTCGGCGACGTGGTCGAGCGCTTCGGCGATCATGTCGGGTACGGCGTTGAGCCAGTCGACGGCCCGGACGTTGCGTCGGGTGGCCTCCAGCGTCTTGCGCAGGGTCTCCGCGTACTGCACGGTGCGGTAGCGGGCCTGCTCGGCGGCGAGCTGCGCGTCCGCGAGGCGGCCCCGGCTGATGAGGACCTCCAGCTTCACCTCGGCGGCGATCTGGGCGCTGGTGACGTCCGTGTCAAGGGCTCCGACCAGGACGTTGACCGCTTCGTCGGTGGCCCGGAGAAAGACGGTGCCGCCGTGTCCCGGGACCTCTTCGACCAGCTTGAAGTCGTAATCGCGGCGGACATACACCCCATCAGGGCCGAAAGTGCCGTACACCGCACGGAATCCACGGTCGACGCTGCCGACATTGATCAGGTTCTCCAGCACCCAGCGGGCGACCCGCTCGTGCTCGGCGGCCGGGCGGTCCGGGGCCTGGGCGGCGACGCGGGGAAGGACCCTGGTCACTATCTGGTCGTGGTCGGCACCCGTGTCGAAGTCCATGTTGAGGGTGACGAGGTCGATGGCGGCGAGCGCGATCTCGGCCATCGTGTAGATCGTGTACTCACCGGCCAGATTCGCCTTGCGCACATCGAGGTCGTGCAGCGGCGCCGTGCAGGCGAGCGCTCGCAGCCGCCGCGAGAGCCCCTCGTCGGCGGCCGGGCCCGGGGCGGGCCGCGGCCCCGCGCTGAGCTGGGGCGCAGCGTTGTCCGTGTAGGCAGGCGAAGTCACGCTGCACAGATTAGGTCCTCTGACTGACAACGGTCGAAACGGCGCAGAAGCGACCCGTTGCCGGGAGTACGCAGGCGGCGGCCTCACCCCTGTTCGGCGGGGCGCCCGGGACGGCCGTCCGGGGCCGGATCCGGGGCTCCGTAGCCCCCGCCGCCCGGTGTGCGGAGCACGAGCACGTCCCCCCGCTGCAGGTCGGCCGTGTCACAGCCTCGCAGTGGCATGACGGTCCGGCCGTCCGCGCGCTCGACGTACTGCTCGCCCGCAGCGCCGGGTTCGCCGCCCGCCATTCCGTAGGGCCGGACCCGGCGGTGTCCGGAGAGCAGCGCCACCGTGACGGGTTCGAGAAAACGGATGCGCCGCTCCACGCCGCAGCCGCCGTGCCAGCGCCCCGCGCCCCCGCTGCCGTCCCGTACCCGGAAGCTCTCCAGCAGCACGGGGTAGCGCCATTCGAGGACTTCGGGGTCGGTGAGACGGGAGTTGGTCATGTGGGTCTGCACGGCGTCCGCACCGTCGAAGCCGTCGCCCGCGCCCGATCCGCTCGCCACGGTCTCGTAGTACTGGACCCGTTCGTTGCCGAAGGTGAGGTTGTTCATGGTTCCCGAACCCTCTGCCTGGATGCCGAGCGCCGCGTACAGGGCGCCGGTGACGGCCTGGGACGTCTCCACGTTTCCCGCGACGGTGGCCGCCGGATGGACGGGGGCGAGCATGGAGCCCTGCGGAATTCTGACCTCCAGTGGCTTGAGACAGCCGCTGTTGAGGGGGATGTCGTCGGCGACAAGGGTCCGGAAGACGTACAGCACCGCCGCCATGACCACGGATTTCGGCGCGTTGAAGTTCCCCGGCTGCTGCGGTGAGGTGCCGGCGAAGTCGACGACCGCACCGCGCGTGGCCCGGTCCACGGTGAGGGCGACCTCGATGACCGCACCGTTGTCGGTCTCGTAGCGGTAGCTGCCGTCGCGCAGTTGGGCGATGATCCGGCGGACGGACTCCTCGGCGTTGTCCTGTACGTGCCCCATGTACGCGGCGACCGCCTCCGGGCCGAACTGCTCCACCATGCGGCGCAGTTCGGCGATGCCCTTCTCGTTCGCGGCGATCTGGGCGCGCAGGTCGGCGAGGTTGGTGTCCGGGTCGCGGGAGGGGTGGGCCGCACCGGTGAGCAGCTCGCGTGTCTCGGCCTCGCGGAGCCTGCCGTCCCGTACCAGCAGCCAGTTGTCGAAGAGCACCCCCTCCTCGTGGATGGTGCGGCTGAAGGCGGGCATCGAGCCGGGGGTGATGCCGCCGATCTCGGCGTGGTGTCCGCGTGAGGCGACGAGGAAGCGGAGCCGGGGTCCTTCGTCACCGCTCTCGTCGAACACGGGTGTCACCACGGTCACATCGGGCAGGTGCGTGCCCCCGTGATATGGATCGTTGATGGCGTACACGTCGCCGGGCCGCATCGCTCCGCCGTTGCGCCGGAGCACCTCCTTGATGGACTCGCCCATCGAGCCGAGGTGGACGGGAATGTGCGGGGCGTTGGCGATCAGATTGCCCTCCGCGTCGAAAAGGGCGCAGGAGAAGTCGAGCCTCTCCTTGATGTTGACGGAGTGTGCCGTGTTCTCCAGTCGCACGCCCATCTGTTCGGCGATCGACATGAAGAGGTTGTTGAAGATCTCCAGCATGACGGGGTCGACGCGGGTGCCGACGGCCGTCCGGTCCGGGCGCGGGCGGACGCGGGTGAGCAGGAGATGCCCGGTGTCGGCGCGGATGGCCTGCCAGCCGGGGTCCACGACGGTGGTGGCATCCGCCTCCGCGATGACGGCGGGGCCGGTCACGGTGGCCGCGGGGCGCAGTTCCTCACGTCGGTGGAGCGGGGTGTCCTGCCATCGGCCTTCCGCGAACATCCTTACGGTGTCGTGGGGTCGGGGCGGTGAGCTCGCACGAGGAGCACGGTCGGCCGTGCCCGGTGCGTGCCGCCCCGCCGTTCCGGTCGCCTCGACCGACACCGCCTCGACGACCAGGGGCTTGTCCATGGTGAAGGCGTAGCGTGCGCGGTGCTGCGCGGTGAACGCCTCGGCCATGGCGGGTGCGGTGTCCAGGTCGACGGACAGGCTGGAGTCCGTACCGGCGTAGCGCAGGAGGACCCCGGCGTGGGTGCTGATCGCGCTGTCGGGGACGGCGTCGGCCCGCAGTTCGGCGCGGGTGCGGGCGGCGAGTTCGTCGCAGAGTCCGCCGAGCCGGGTCCACGTCGCCTCGTTGAGTTCCGCCTCCACGGACTGTTCGCGCATGGCGGTGGCGTCGGCGAGACCGATGCCGTACGCGGACAGCACGCCGGCCAGGGGCGGTACGAGGACGGTGTCGATGCCCAGGGCGTCGGCGACGGCGCAGACGTGCTGGCCTCCGGCGCCGCCGAAGCCCGTCAGGGCGTAGCGGGTGATGTCGTGCCCGCGCTGTACGGAGATCTTCTTGACCGCGTTGGCCATGTTGAGCACGGCGATCTCCAGGAATCCGGCGGCGACCTCGGCCGCCGTGCGCCGTGTTCCGGTGGCACGCGCCACGTCCTCGGCGAGCGCGTCGAAGCGTTCGCGGACGAGGTCCGCGTCGAGGGGGAGGTCGCCGTCGGGCCCGAAGACGGCAGGGAAGTGTGCGGGCTGGACCCGGCCGAGCATCACATTGGCGTCGGTGACGGTCAGCGGCCCGCCGCGGCGGTAGCAGGCCGGGCCGGGAACCGCGCCCGCGGAGTCGGGGCCCACCCGGTAGCGGTGGCCGTCGAAGTGCAGGACGGAGCCGCCGCCGGCCGCGACGGTGTGGATGTTCATCATGGGGGCGCGCATCCGCACGCCGGCGACCTGGGTGCCGAGTTCGCGTTCGAACGCGCCCGCGTAGTGCGACACATCGGTGGATGTGCCACCCATGTCGAAGCCGATGACCCGGTCGAATCCGGCCTGTTCGGACGTACGGGCCATGCCTACCACACCACCGGCGGGACCGGAGAGCACCGCGTCCTTGCCCCGGAAGTGGGAGGCCTCGCGCAGGCCGCCGTTGGACTGCATGAACATCAGCCGGATGCCCTTGAGTTCGCGGGCGACCTCGTCGACGTACCTGCGCAGGATCGGCGAGAGGTAGGCGTCGACGACGGTGGTGTCGCCGCGTGGCACGAGCTTGATCAACGGACTCACTTCGTGCGAGCAGCTGACCTGGGTGAAGCCCGCCGCGCGGGCCATGGCGGCCACGGCGCTCTCGTGCGCGGGGTGGCGGTAGCCGTGCATCAGGACGACGGCCGCGCTGCGCAGACCGTCGGCCCGCGCGGCGTCGAGCCGCTCGGCCACCGCTTCCCGGTCCAGTGGGGTCACGACCCCGCCGCGGGCGTCGATCCGTTCGGGGACCTCGATCACCCGCTCGTACACGGCCTCGGGCAGCAGGATCCGGCGGTCGAAGAGCCTCGGCCTGTTCTGGTAGGCGATGCGCAGAGCGTCCCGGAAGCCTTCCGTGATGACCAGGACGGTCGGTTCGCCGTGCCGCTCCAGCAGGGCGTTGGTGGCGACCGTCGTGCCGATCTTCACCGTGCCGACCCGGTCGGCGGGGACCGGGTCGGCGGGGCCGAGGCCGAGCAGGCCCCGGATGCCGGCCACGGCGGCGTCGCGGTAGCGGTCCGGGTCGTGGGAGAGCAGCTTGCGGGTGACCAGGTGTCCGTCGGGGTCCCGTCCCACGACATCGGTGAACGTCCCGCCACGGTCGATCCAGAAGTCCCAACGTCCGCTCATCCCCCCATACTGACCCGCTCCACGCACGACGGGCCAGGCGGCGCGGGCGGCTCCCCGGTGACGCACGGCCGTGGAACGCCGCACCGCGCCGCCCCGCTCATGCCCGTGCCTCCGCGATCCCGCCCAGGTCCGGCACCTCGTGCGCGGCCAGGAACGCGGCCACCGAGCGGTCCCAGCCGAAGAGTTCGGCCCGTCGCCTCGCCATGGCCCGGCGCTCGTCCTCCGGGCGCCCGAGCAACTCCCGTACCGCGGCGGCGAACGCCTCTCCCGTGTCCGGGGCGGCGACCCCCGCGGCACCGATCACCTCGGGCAGCGCGGAATTCGCGCTCGCCACGACCGGGGTGCCGCAGGCCAGCGCCTCCAGGGCCGACAGGCCGAACGTCTCGGCGGGTCCGGGCGCCAGGCAGATGTCGGCCGCCGCCTGCAGATCCGCCAGGGACTCGCGGTCCCGCACATGGCCGAGGAAATCTACCGGCAGCCGGTGCGCCCGTGCCCTGCTCTCCAGGCCCGTCCGCAACGGTCCGTCGCCCGCGACGACCAGCGCCGCGCGCACGCCTCGGTGCCGCAGCCCGGCGAGTGCCTCCAGGGCCCGGCCGGGACGTTTCTCGACCGAGAGCCGCGAACACAGCACGAGCAGCACGTCCCGGCCGCGCAGATGCCGGGCGCGCAGGGCGGCGCTGCGCCGGTGGGGGCGGCAGCGTCGCAGGTCCACGCCGAGCGGGGCGCGCACCACGTTGCGCGCGCCGATGCGCAGGAATTCGCGCTCGGCCCATGCGGTGGTGCACACGATCCGGGTGTACGCGTGCGCGCTGCGCGCGTTGAGGCGATCGGCCGTCCGCCCGGCCGCGCCGGCCGGGACGCCCCAGGTGCGCAGCACCCCGTCGGCGGTCTCGTGGGAGACCATCACGGCCGGCACCCCGGCGCGGCGCGCCCACGCCCCCGTCCAGCGCAGCGTGGTGCGGTCGGAGACCTCAAGACGGTCGGGCCGCAGCGTTTCCAGGAGGTGGCGGAGCCTGCGCCGGTCCGCCAGCACGCGGTAGCCGCCGCTGCCCGGAAGGACCGGACCGGGGAGCGTGATCACCCTCCCCTGGGCGGTGCGCGCGTCGCTCGGGGTGTCGCCGGGCACGACGAGCACCGGTTCGTGACCGGCCGCGAGGTAGCCGCGGCCGAGCTCCTCCAGGGCGGTGCGCAGGCCGCCCGACGACGGGGTGACGAAGTTCGCCAGCCGGACGATGACCGCGCGCCGTTCGCGGCCGGTCATGCCGCCGCCGCCGTCCGGTCGCGCAGCACCTCGTCGTAGTGGTCGAGCAGTCGGTCGCCGACGGCCTGCCAGGTCCGGCCCTCGACAGCGGCCCGGCCGGCGGCGCCGTAGGCCGCCGCGCGCACGGGATCGGCGGCGAGTGCGCCGACCGCCGCCGTCACGGCACCGGTGTCGAGCGGCGGGACCAGCAGTCCGGTGTGCCCGTGGTCGACGAGGTCGAGCGGTCCGCCCGCCGCGGGAGCGATCACCGGCACTCCGGAGGCCATGGCCTCCTGCACCGTCTGGCAGAACGTCTCGTACGGTCCCGTGTGGACGAACAGGTCCAGCGAGGCGAACAGCCGGGCGAGGTCGTCCCCGGTCCGGCGTCCGAGGAGGACCGCACCGGGCAGGGCGGTCCGCAGCGATGCCTCACTGGGGCCGTCGCCGACGACCACGACCCGGACCCCGGGTGTCGCACAGGCCCCGGCGAGGAGTTCGACATGCTTCTCCGGGGCGAGCCGGCCGACGTACCCGACGATCCGCTCCCCGCCGGGGGCGAGACGTCGGCGCAGTGCTTCGTCCCGCAGTCCGGGCCGGAACCGTGCGGTGTCGACGCCGCGTGGCCACAGCCGCACCCGGGGCACACCGTGATCGGTGAGGTCACGGGCGGCGGCGGTGGACGGGGCGAGAGTGCGGTCGGCGGCGCTGTGCACGGCGCGCATCCGGCGCCAGGCGGTGTTCTCACCGGTGCCGAGGTAGGTACGTGCGTAACCGGCCAGATCGGTCTGGTAGACGGCGACGGCCGGGATCCCGAGCCTGGCCGCCGCCGCCATGCCGCGTGCGCCGAGCACGAACGGTCCGGCCAGATGGACGAGCTCGGCGCGGTGGGCGGTGAGGGCCGCCGTCAGCCGTCGGCTCGGCAGTGCCACCCGGACCTGGGGGTATCCGGGCAGAGGAAGGGACGGGACGCGCACCACGGGGCAGGGTGCGTCGGCCCGGAAGGCGTCGGAGGGGTCCGGCCGGGACGTGGTCGTCGCGCCGGCCGGGGCGGGGGCGACGACGAGCGGTTCGTGGCCGCGGCCGACGAGGTGCCGGGCGGTCTGCAGGGCACAGTGGGCCACCCCGTTGACATCGGGAGGAAAGGATTCGGTGACGATGACGACACGCATACGGGTGTTGTCGCCGTGCCGGACGTGGCGGAGCCGACTTGGATCTTTCCGGCCGCGGAACGGCCCGTGAGCGTTCGAGCCGAGCGCGCCCCCGACGCGCCGCTCGCCCCTTCGCACCGCGCGCCCCCGACGCGCGCCGCTGTGCGTACCCGGGTCAGGCCGCCGGGGTGTCGGGCCCGATCCTGCTGCGTACCGCCGTCTGCACCTCTGCCTCCTCGGCCGGGTCTGCGGCCAGTCGGCGCAGTCGCTCGGCGACCCTGATGTCGCCGGTCTCCGCATGGAGTGCGGCGACCTCACGGGTGGTCTCCTCGCAGTCCCACAGGCATTCGACGGCGAAGCCGGTGGCGAAGGACGGGTCGGTCGCGGCCAGTGCGCGGGCCGCCCGTCCGCGCAGATGCGAGGAGGACGTCTCCCGGTAGACATGACGCAGCACGGGGGCCGCACAGGCGATGCCCAGCCGGCCCGTTCCGTCGACGAGGGTCCACAGGCGTGGGGCGTCCGGCCCCTCGCCCCTTACGGCCTCGCGGAGTGCGCCGAGGACCAGTGGGGCGTCCTGGGCCCCGCCCCGGCAGGCGAGCACACCGGCCGCGGAGGCGCCGAGCGCGTCGGGCCGCCTGGCCCAGCGCCTGGCACGGTCCACCGCCGCGTCACCGCACATCCGCTCGAAGGCGGCGACCGCCGCGTCGGCGACGGTGCGCGAGACGCTGACCGCGGCGGCCTCGATCAGGTCGAGCACAGCGGGATCCCTGGCCTCGGCCAGGTAGTGCAGCGCGGCGCAGCGGGCGCCCTCGGGGCCGCTGCGGGCGGCCTCGACGATCGTGGACCGGTCCTCGGGACCGGCGACGGCGGCGAGGCAGCGCGCGGCCGGGACATGGAGGACACTGCCGCGTTCGATTCCCTGCTGGGCCCAGTCGAAGACGGCCTGGACGCTCCAGCCGGGGCGGGGGCCGCCGGGCCGCATCTGCCGCTGCCAGCGGTCGAAGGAGCCCTGTTCCGAGGCAGCCCTGATCCTGGCCCCGACCGCTTCGCGCGGGTCGTCGGCCCAGAGCCGCCAGGGGCGGGGCTCGAAGGCGTCCCGTACGGCCGCGGCCAGCTCGGCGGTGCCGTCCTCGGTGTCCGGGAACCGGCCGAGCACGGGTACGGCGAGGGCGCGCAGCCCCGCGTCGTCGTCGCGCAGGGCGAGCTCGTCGAGGGCCCAGGCCCAGTTGGCCCCGGTGGCGGCGTACCGCCGCAGCAGGGCCAGCGCGTCGTCCCGTCCGTACGAGGCGAGGTGGCCGAGCACGGCGAGGGCCAGCCCCGTGCGGGAGTCGTCGGTGTCGAGGTGGTCGTCGGGATCGCACAGGTGGCGCTCGATCTCCTCGATGCCGCCGTCGAGGTCGAGATAAAGGCGTGCGTAGTAGAGCGAGCGGTTCTCCACCTGCCAGTCGTGACGCGGATCGCTCAGGACGCAGTGGTTGAGAGCCGCCAGGGCCTCGGGGCGTGGTGCGGCGAGTGCGTGGAGCGTGCCGTCGCCACGGCCCCTCTGCAGCAGGCCGAGCAGGGTGCCGCTCGGCGCTATGAACGGATCAAACATGGAAAAAGCCTCACATCAAGCTGTCGACGCAACCGGGACTGTGCAGTTCCAAGTGCCGGGTGGGGCACTACGCCGCGCAGCAACATGATCGGCCGACCGCCGTCTTCTGCTTGGTGTAGACCATCTTCCTCTGCCTCTCGTCCGTGGCCCGAACCGGGCCCGAGACGTCATGATGACCCAGCCATTTCGCCACCGCGACCACATTTACGGCGTACCCGGTCAGCGGGCGCCGAAGAGTTCCAGCAGGTCGGCCTTGCCGAACATGCGCGCGGTGTCCAGCGCGGAGGGTGTTCCGGACGCCGGGTCGGCCCCTGCGGCGAGCAGCGCCTCGATCACCGCGCCCTCGCCCTTGAAGACGGCTCCGGCGAGCGGCGTCTGCCCGCGGTCGTTGGCCCGGTCCGGGTCGGCGCCGCGGGCGACGAGGGCGGTGACCGCGGCGGCGTGACCGTGATAAGCGGCCAGCATCACCAGCGAGTCACCGCGGTCGTTGGTCAGGTTCGCGGGGACTCCGGCGTCGACATACGCGGCGAGCGTGTCCGTCTCCCCCCGGCGGGCCAGGTCGAAGACCTTCGTCGCCAGCTCGACCACTTCGGGATCGGGGGTTTCACTCATCGGACGGACCGCCTTCCATTATCCGGTTTCACCACTGTCGACCTGCCGGGCCGTACGCCGTGGGGGCCGTACGAGTGAACCGACAGGGTACTGCCCGGCCGCACACATGACCCGGCCCGCCCGAGGCAGAGGATCACATCCCGCGACGGCGGCGGAGCACGCGGCTCCGCATGTTCCGTCACTCCGGCACCCCAACGACAACCCTTGTCGGCCAATTCAGTGAAAATACAGACTTTTCACTCGAATGCGGCTTTTATCGTATAGATACTTCTGGTGAACCTGGAAGGACTCATGGTGACTGTCCCCCCAACCAGGAGAACTTCTCATGATCCTGTCCATGTCAGGCGTAGTCATCCTCGGCATCATCGTCTTCCTGTTCTTCAGGAAGGACGGCCTCAAGGCGTCGCACGCCCTCGTCACTGCCCTGTTCGGCTTCTACCTGGCGGGCACCGCCATCGCCCCGAGCATCACGGCGGGCGGCGCGAGTCTCGCCGGCCTCCTGGGCGGGATCAAGTTCTGACCCCCCGCGACCGCTCCCACCCCTTCAGGAGACCGACGTGGCCCGGCGACCACTCCCCCGCATTCTGAGCAGCGGCAGCGCCCCGATCGCTCGCAGTCGCGCGTTCGCGCGCACGGCCACCGACAACGCCACCGACGTCCTCCATCCGCTGATAACGATCACTCGTGGTCTGCGGCTGCTCGCCGGTGCCGGACGGCAGAAGTGGGCCGCGACGCCCAAGGACAAGCGTGGTCCGGCGCTGTTCTCCGTCGCGGCCTGCCTGCTCGTCGTCGCGACGATCCCGTACGGGTCCGTGATCACCCTGGTCGCGGTGATGGGCGCCGCCGCGTGGAAGGGGCGGGAGCGGACCCCTGTGAGGACCGGTCCCGACGAGGCCGAGACCGGGCGGCTCCGGTCGCTGTACGAAGCACTCGTGCCGTACTTCTCCGTGGCCGAGGACCCGAGCCCGATGTTCTCCCACGGCGGTGACTGGGACAAGGCCTTCAGCGGATACGAGTTCGACGGCGACGGGCGCCTGACCCGTCTCCGGGTGACGTACCCCGCCTACTTCACCGACAGCGAGGCCGCCTCCCGCAGCCGGATCGAGCGGCTGCTGCACGCGAAGTCGGGCCGCGGCCGGGAGTACCACTTCGCCTGGGACGAGGAGGGCAACCAACTCGTCATGACCGTGCTCGACGCCCTGCCCACCTCGATCGGGGCCCAGCGCTTCGTCACCGCACCCGGTGAGACCGTGCTGGGGTTCACGGACGGCGACGCGGTGCAGCGCACCGTTCCCGTGCACGACGGCGACGCGACCCGCGACGCGCCACCGGTCGTCTGGCGGACGGGAGTCCGCTCCACCGAGCCGCATCTGCTGGCCGTGGGGCAGCCCGGCAGCGGCACCACCACACTGATGCGCGCCATCGCCCTGCAGGCCCTCCAGCACGGCGACATCCTGATCATCGAAGGCAGCGGGACCGGCGAGTACGCCTGCCTGACCGGACGCGACGGCGTGCTGGCCGTGGAGTGCGGGCTGGCCGGCGCGCTGGCGACCCTGGAGTGGGCGGCCCATGAGACGGAGCGGCGACTGATCGCCGCGAACCGGGCACGGCAGTCCGGCCACCCCGCCCCCGACGACATCAGGCGCCCGCTCTGGATCCTGCTGGACCGGCCCAGCGTCCTCGGCCATCTGGCGGCAGCCGACGGCAGGCCGGACCCCCAGGAACTGCTCCAGGTGCCGCTGCGGCACGGCAGGGCGGCCAACGTCACCGTGGTCATGACCGACCAGTTCGACAGCCTGGACGCCCTGGGCGAGACCGTACGGACCCATACCCGCGCCCGGGTCGTCCTCGGCCACTGCTCCCGCGACCAGGTCGAGTCGGTGCTCGGCGTGGAGCCGCACACCACCCCGACGCCGGATGTCCCGCCCGGCCGGGGGTACGCACGTCTCGGCACCGGTCCCGTGCTGCGGCTCCAGGTTCCGGCCACCCCCGACCCGTACGACGAGGCGACCAGTGAGGCACAGCGGCAGGCGGTCCTCGGCCTGCTTCCCGGGCGGCAGGCGCCGGACGGGGCGGCCGTCGCGGTCGAGGCCGTCGAGGAGCCCGTGCCGGTCGAGGTGAGCGTCCCGGACCCGGCGATGCCGCACCCCCTGACCGCGGCCGTCGCCGTCGAGGGCATGAAGGTCGGCGACTGAACGGGCCGGTACGGGGCGGGCGCGGGGGTGACGGTCGGCCCGGCCCGTCGCCGCCGCGCCCGCTCCGCCGGTCAGGCGACGAACGTCCTCGGCGCCTCCACCCCCGCGCCCGCCCCCGAACCCACCAGCCGCGCCGCCGCCGCGAGCCGTGCCGCCGCCTCGTCCGCGACCGGCCCGCCGACCGTGAACGGCAGCCGCACATACCCCTCGAAGGCGCCGTCGACACCGAACCGCGGTCCGGAGGGCACGCGTACGCCTACCCGCTCCCCCGCCACCGCGAGACGGGAACCGGAGAGTCCGCCCGTGCGCACCCAGAGCGTCAGCCCGCCGCGCGGAACGGAGAACTCCCAGTCCGGCAGCTCCCGGCGGAGGGCGGCGACGAGCGAGTCCCGGTTGTCCCGCGCCTGTTCACGGCGGACCTGCACGGCCTCCTCCCAGCCTCCGGTGCGCATCAGCCAATTGACGGCGAGCTGCTCCAGGACGGGCGTCCCCATGTCGGCGTAGGCGCGGGCGGCCACCAGGCTGCGGATCACATCGGGTGCCGCGCGCACCCAGCCGATCCGCATGCCGGCCCAGAAGGCCTTGCTCGCCGATCCGACGGTGAGCACGGTGGAGCCCGCCGGATCGAAGGCGCAGACCCGGCGCGGCATCCGTACGTCGGGGTCGAGATACAGCTCGTTCATGGTCTCGTCGACGACCAGGACCGTACCGGCGGAACGGGCGGCCTCCACCAGATCGCGTCGCCGGTCCTCGTCGGCCAGCGCCCCGGTGGGGTTGTGGAAGTCGGCGACGACATAGGCGAGCCGCGGCGCCGCGTCACGAAGGACCTGCCGCCACCGGTTCATGTCCCAGCCGCCGAGCCCCTCCTCCATCGCCACCGGCACCAGCCGGGCGCCCGCCTCCCGCATCAGCTGCAGGATGTTGGCGTAGCTGGGGGACTCCACCGCGATCCGCTCGCCGCGGCCCGCGAAGAGGTGACAGATCGCGTCGATCGCGCCCATCGCGCCGGTGGTGACCATGATCTGTTCGGGCATGGTCGGGATGCCGCGGCCGGTGTAGCGGTCGGCGATCATCTGCCGCAGCGCGGGCAGACCTGCCGGGTAGTCGCCGTGGGTGTGGGCGTACGGTGCGAGCTCCTCCAGGGCGCCCTGGACCGCCCGGGTCAGCCACGGTTCGGGGGCGGGCAGCGAGGCGCAGCCCAGATCGATCATCGAACCGAGCGACTCCGGGGGAAGCGGTTCCAGGCCGCGTGCGGGCAGCGGGTTGCCCGCGGGCACGGCGGTCCAGCTGCCGGCCCCCCGGCGGGACTCCAGGAACCCTTCCGTCCGCAGCGCCTCGTACGCCGCGGCGACGGTCGTGCGGCTGACGGACAGGGCGAGCGCCAGTTCGCGCTCGGCGGGGAGCCGGGCGGCGACCGGCACCCGGCCCTCGAGGACGAGCAGACGCACCCCGTCGGCCAGCGCGCGGTACGCGGGCGGCCGACGACCACCCGGTACGGCGGACCGGGGCTGTTGGGCCTGGAGCTGCCGGGCGAGCTGTGCCGCGCCGACCGCCGAAGTCCACTGCGCCATGAAAATCAGTCCACCTTCCTCGGATTGGCCATAGTTGGCAGCCAATCCCCTGCCACAGAGTGACATGCGCCAGTCCACTACCACCACATCAGGGGGGCACCTCTTGTCCATCACGCCCGTCCCTCGCGGGGCGCACGTCACACGCAGGCTCATTCAGCTGTACGTCGGCCTCGCGCTGTACGGGGCGAGTTCGGCGCTCCTGGTCCGCGCCGGCCTCGGTCTCGAACCCTGGGGGGTGCTGCATCAGGGGCTCGCGGAGCGCACCGGGGTGTCCATCGGGGTCGTATCGATCATCGTCGGCGCCGTCGTTCTGCTGCTGTGGATACCGATCAGGCAGCGCCCCGGGCTCGGCACCGTCTCCAACGTCTTCGCCGTAGGCATCGCCATGGACGGCACGCTCGCGCTCGTACCCGATGTGCACGGCATCGCCGCACGGATCGCCGTGATGGTCGCGGGCATCGGGGTCAACGGTGTCGCGACGGGGCTGTACATCGCCGCGCGGTTCGGCCCGGGTCCGCGCGACGGGCTCATGACCGGCCTGCATCTGCGTACCGGCCGCTCCATCCGGCTCGTCCGCACCCTGATCGAGGTGGCGGTCGTGGTCACCGGCTTCGTGCTCGGCGGCTCTCTCGGCGCGGGCACGGTGCTGTACGCCCTGACCATCGGCCCGCTCGCCCAGTTCTTCCTGCGTCTCTTCGCCATCGGCGGAAGGCCGGCCGTGGAGGCGGCGGCCGCGTCCGGCGAAAGCGCCACCGACGCCTGCGGGCCGGACGCCGGCGACGTCGCCGTCACCGCCCGGACACCGGATCGGGCCATACTGCCGAAGTGACCTCCGTACGCCACCCCTACCTGGACCATCCCGCGACGATCCCCTTCGCGCACCGAGGCGGTGCGGCGGAGGGGATCGAGAACACGACGGCCGCGTTCCGCCGGGCCGCCGACGCCGGATACCGCTACTTCGAGACCGATGTGCACACCACGGCGGACGGCCGCCTGGTGGCCTTCCACGACAGCACCCTGGACCGGGTGACGGACGCCCGGGGCCGGATGGCCGAACTGCCGTGGAGCGAGGTGCGGCAGGCCAGGGTCGCCGGCCGGGAGCCGCTCCCGCTGTTCGAGGAACTGCTGGAGACGTTCCCCGAGGCCCGCTGGAACGTCGACATCAAGGCCGAGTCCGCCCTGGTCCCGCTGATCGGTCTGATCCGCCGGACGGATGCCTGGGACCGGGTGTGCGTCGGCTCGTTCTCGGAGGCCCGGGTGGCCAGGGCGCACCGCCTCGGCGGGCCCCGGCTGGCCACCTCCTACGGCGTGCGCGGCGTGCTCGGCCTGCGGCTGCGCTCGTACGGCATCCCGGCGGCAGTGCGCTCCGGCGCGGTGTGCGTGCAGGTGCCGGAGAGCCAGAACGGCATCAGGGTGGTCGACCGGCGCTTCGTGCGCGAGGCGCACGCACGCGGACTCCAGGTGCACGTCTGGACGGTGAACGAACCGGAGCGGATGGCAGCGCTCCTCGACCTCGGTGTGGATGGCATCATGACCGATCACATCGAGACGCTGCGCACGGTGCTGAGCGAGCGGGGGGCCTGGGCCTGACGCCGGCCGTGCGGGGTCTCCACGGGGAGAGACGAGGGGGTGCGCCTTGAGCGCCGACACCGCCGAGCCGACGGGACTCACGACGGGTTCCGCCGACGCCGCGAGCCGCAGACGCGAGCAGCGCGGCTGGTATTTCTACGACTTCGCCTGCTCCGTCTACTCGACGAGCGTGCTGACGGTGTTCCTCGGCCCCTATCTGACGTCGGTCGCCAAGGCGGCCGCCGACGCCGACGGTTTCGTCCATCCGCTCGGCATACCCGTGCGCGCCGGATCACTCTTCGCCTACGCGGTCTCCGTGTCCGTCGTCGTCGCGGTGATCGTGATGCCGGTCGTGGGCGCCGCCGCGGACCGGACGGGGCGGAAGAAGCCGCTGCTCGCGGCCGCCGCCTACGTGGGCGCCGCCGCGACCACCGGCATGTTCTTCCTGGACGGTCACCGCTATCTGCTGGGCGCGTTCCTGCTGATCGTGGCGAACGCCTCGATCTCCGTGTCGATGGTGCTCTACAACGCCTATCTGCCGCAGATCGCCGAGCCCGACGAGCGGGACGCGGTCTCCTCCCGCGGCTGGGCCTTCGGGTACACCTCGGGCGCCTTCGTCCTCGTCCTGAATCTGGTCCTGTACACGGGCCATGACTCCTTCGGCCTCTCCGAGTCCGACGCGGTGCGGATCTGTCTCGCGTCGGCCGGCGTGTGGTGGGGCGCCTTCACCATCGTGCCGCTGCGACGGCTGCGCGACCGGCGGGTGACGCCGGGCGGCGAGGGGGCGGTCGGTTCGGGGTGGCGGCAGCTGCTGGCCACTCTGCGCGACATGCGCCGCCATCCGCTGACGCTCTCGTTCCTGCTGGCATATCTCGTCTACAACGACGGTGTGCAGACGGTCATCTCCCAAGCCTCGGTGTACGGCTCCGAGGAGCTGGGGCTCGACCAGACGACGCTGATCACGGCCGTACTGCTGGTGCAGGTGCTGGCGGTGGCCGGAGCGCTGGCGATGGGCCGGCTGGCCCGGGTGTACGGCGCGAAAAGCACGATCCTCGGCTCGCTCGCCGTCTGGACGCTGATTCTCGTGGCCGGCTACTTCCTGCCCGCAGACGCACCGGTCTTCTTCTATGTGCTGGCCTCGGCGATCGGTCTGGTGCTCGGCGGCAGCCAGGCGCTGTCGCGCTCACTGTTCTCCCATCTGGTCCCGCGCGGCAAGGAGGCCGAGTACTTCTCCGCGTACGAGATGAGCGACCGCGGACTGAGCTGGCTGGGACCGCTGGTGTTCGGTCTCGCGTATCAGCTGACCGGGAGCTACCGGGATGCGATCATCTCGTTGGTGATCTTCTTCGTGATCGGTTCCGTCCTGCTCGCGAGGGTGCCGGTCCGGCAGGCCGTGGCGGCTGCGGGCAACCCCGTTCCGGAACGGATTTAGACGTTGAAGTGAAAGGCCGGTAGTGTACGCCTTTGGCCTGCCCGGAGGACCGTTACTGCGAGTGGAAGAAGCCGAACCGTTGGGTGACAACTTCCACTGGATGTGACAAACCGGGCATTGGCGGGTACTTGAACCCTGGGAAACCTGAATAAGCAGCGGCACGACGGGCGACGCATGACCGGCAACGGGAATCTTTACCGCCGACCGGACGTTGACCGGATGACGACGACAGCGACACCTGTCCTGTGGGCGACAAGCCCGGGAGGCACGATTCATGAGTGAGCGAGCTCTCCGCGGCACGCGACTCGTGGTTACCAGCTACGAGACGGACCGCGGCATCGATCTGGCCCCGCGCCAGGCGGTGGAGTACGCATGCCAGAACGGACATCGTTTTGAGATGCCGTTCTCGGTAGAGGCGGAAATTCCGCCGGAGTGGGAGTGCAAGGCGTGCGGCGCCATGGCACTCCTGGTGGACGGGGATGGCCCCGAGGAGAAGAAGGGCAAGCCTGCGCGTACGCACTGGGACATGCTCATGGAGCGACGCACACGCGAGGAGCTGGAGGAGGTGCTGGCCGAGAGGCTGGCGGTTCTGCGCTCGGGAGCCATGAACATCGCCGTGCATCCGCGGGACAGCAGGAAGTCTGCCTGACCGCAGGGCATCGCGACGCGACAGAGCCGCGGGGGGGGGGGGGGGGCCCGGGGGGGGGCGGCCGCCCGCGCCGGGGCGGCGGGCGGGGCGGGGGCGGGCGCCGCGGCCGCGCCCCGGCCCCCCCCC
>NZ_JBIURS010000031.1:39374-81968 GCF_044740965.1 Streptomyces sp. NPDC088252
TGCCTCCGCGCCGCCCGCGCTGGGCCTCGGTGTCGTCTCGGGGGGGGCTGGCGGCCGGGCGCCCCGCGCCGGGGGTCGGCGCCGCCCGCTTGGTGGGCCCCCCCCCCCGCGGCTCTGTCGCGTCGCGGGTCGGTGCTCAGGAAGTCAGCGGCGGCCGGGGGCCCTCGTCGGGACGGGAACCCGGCTGTGCGCCGTCCTGACGGATGACCTCACCCTGCACGACCTTTCCGTCCGGCCGGTGAATCCTGGCCTGCTGGAAGGCGTCGGAGAGGCTGCCGGGGGTCGCCGCACGCATCCGGCGCTCCAGCGACCGCTCCGCGTACCGGCCCAGCGCCGAACGGACCGGCGGCACCAGCAGCAGGAGCCCCGCGACGTCAGAGATCAGCCCCGGGATCATCAGCAGCAGCCCGCCGAGCATCAGGAAGCCATTGCCCCTGCTTCCCTGGGGCGCGGTCTGCGGAGCGGCGGCCCCGGGCTGCCCCGGCATCCGCTGGAGCGTCTCGGTGAGGTTGCGGAAGGCCCGGTGGCCGGCCCGCTTCATCACCGCGGCCCCGAGCACGATCCCCGCGACCAGAAGCAGCAGCACGGTGAAACCGCCCGCCACGTCGGCCACGACGGTGAGCAGCCAGATCTCCAGCACCGCCCAGGCGGCGATGGCGAGGGGGACGAAGGTGCGGGCGCGTGAACGCCTCGGGGCGGTCGGGGGCGGTGTGCTGCCGGTCGTCATGGTCCCCAGTGTGCCCGTACGCGCGTCCGAGCGGCGTATGGGGGTGATCACGAGCGGCGGACCGGAGCCCGCCGCCCCCGCCGGATCAGATCGCCTTGCGGCCCAGGACCCGGTTCGTACGGGAGGTGACCCCCCACGAGGTGACCCGCCAGAGCGCCTCGACCAGGATGTCGCGGCTCATCTTCGAGTCACCGATCTCACGGTCGACGAAGGTGATCGGAACCTCGACCACGTGATATCCGGCATCGATGGCGCGGCGGGCCAGGTCGACCTGGAAGCAGTAGCCCTGCGAGGCGACCCGGTCGAGACCGATGCCCTGCAGGGTCTCGACGCGGAAGGCCCGGTACCCACCGGTGACGTCCCTGGTCTGCAGGCCGAGGAGGAGCCGGGAGTACGTGCTGCCGCCACGGGAGATCATTTCGCGGGACTTGGGCCAGTTGACCACGCGTCCGCCCGGCACCCAGCGCGAGCCCAGCACCAGGTCCGCGCCCTTGAGCGCGGTGAGCAGCCGGGGCAGTTCCTCGGGCTGGTGGGAGCCGTCGGCGTCCATCTCCACGAGCACGCCGTAACCGTGCTCGATGCCCCAGTCGAACCCTGCGAGGTAGGCCGCACCCAGCCCTTCCTTGCCCTTGCGATGCAGCACCTGGACCTGGCTGTCCGCGGAGGCGAGCTCGTCGGCGATCTTCCCCGTGCCGTCGGGGCTGTTGTCGTCGGCGACCAGGATGTCGGCTTCCGGCACAGCGGCGCGCACCCGGCTGACGATCGGCTTGATGTTCTCGGCCTCGTTGTAGGTCGGAATGATCACCAGGGTTCTGCCCAGCGGGCCGTATCGCCTCTGACCGCCGTCGTTCACTTACTGCCCCTTAAGTCCGTACGCAGGTGCACACCATATCCAGCGCGCGGGGGCCCGTTGCCGACACGGTCGGCCGGGAACGGGCACTGCCGCGGACAGATGGAGGGAAGTGCGGACAGACTCCCTGAGGGGAGAGCGACGGAACTACGGATGGGGGCCCAGCGCCCTTCGGGCCGACCCGGGACCCGCTGGCTGCGGATCGACCTAGAGCCGTTGTCTACTGAACGTCCGGGCCCCACCCGGGTCGCACCTACCGTCCGGCTGAAACCTTCCCTCGCCCCCGAGGCGCGGGCGCTGAACCTGGCTGTCAGTGGTGGTGCGCCGGTGCGGCACACCACCCCATGACCCAGCGGCGTTCGACGACTGCGTGGAGGTTTAACCGGTCGGACGTCCTGTGGTGGACTCGGCCGAACCTACCGGCCGGTGGGCGCGTTCTGTCAATAGCCGCCTGACCTGCAATGTTTACGGAACTTGCCTGGTCAGTAGCGAAGATCCGCAGGTCGCGACGGAACAGGGGCTTCTTCGATCGGCGGTGCGAAATGTCCGGACGTCACTCGTTCGGCCGTACGAAGACCGTTTGTCCGAAGACCACGGTGCGAAGACAGACCGGGAGCTCCGCGCCCGGGGTGAGATCCGGCAGTCCGGGCGTTCCCGATCTCGGGTCGGTCGACCAACGGGCCACCCGGTCGTCCGGTGCCTGAACCACCAGGTCGGAGGTGCGCCAGATCGCGTAGTCGGCCGGGGCGCCGGGCACCAGGGTCCCCGCGTCGTCGCGACCGACGGCCCGCCAGCCGCCCCTGGTGTGAGCGGTGAAGCCGGCCCGCACGGAGATCCGGTGCTCGGGCGTGCGGTGGAAGGCGGCGGCCCGCACGGTGCCCCACGGGTCCAGCGGGGTCACCGGGCTGTCCGAGCCGAAGGCCAGCGGCACGCCGGCCCGCAGGAGCGCCGCGTACGGGTTGAGGGTCCTGGCCCGCTCGGCCCCGAGCCGCTGGACGTACATGCCTTCCTCGCCGCCCCAGGCCGCGTCGAAGGCGGGCTGCACGGAGGCGGTCAGGCCCAGTTCCGCGAAGGCGGCCACGGTCTCGGGCGTGAGCATCTCGGCGTGCTCGACACGGTGCCGGGCGGCCCGGATCCGGGCCGGGCCGAGCGTCTCGGAGGCGACCCGGACGCCCTCCACCACGGCGGTGACCGCCGCGTCGCCGATGGCGTGGAAGCCGGCCTGCAGCCCGGCCTCGGTGCAGGCGGTGACATGGGCGGCGATCCCCGCCGCGTCCAGGTGGGCGGTACCCGTATGTCCGGCCGGACCGTCGGCGTACGGCTCGTGCAGGCAGGCGGTGTGCGAGCCGAGGGAGCCGTCGACGAAGAGGTCCCCGGCGGCGCCGATCGCGCCGAGTTCCCGGACGCGACGCGCGTCCTTCTCGTCGGCGACCCGCTCGGCCCAGTACCCGAAGACCCGCGGTCCGTTCTCCGCGGCGGCGAGCTTCAGCAGCGCGACGAAGTCCTCCTCGTCGGAGATGTCGGGGCCGCCGCACTCGTGGACAGTGCCGATGCCGAGCGACGCGGCGTGGCGCAGGGCGGCGCGCTGGGCGTCGGCGCGCTGCTGCGGCGAGACGGCGCCGTGGGCCGCGGAGCGCACCGCGTGGTGGGCGGCGCCGGTCAGCGGGGCGTCGGGGTGGTACCCGGTCAGCGTGGTGACCCCCGGGACCAGATCGAGCAGGGCGGTGGTGACCACCGCCGAGTGCACATCGACACGGGGCAGGTAGACCGGCCGTCCACCGGCGGCGGCGTCGAGTTCGGCGCGCGACGGCGGGCGCTGCTCCGGCCATCGCGTGGCGTCCCAGCCATGACCGAGGACGACCCGGTCCGCCGGGTGCGCCGCCACGTACGCGCGCAGCAGACCGAGCGATTCGCCGAGGGTCCGGGCACCGGAGAGGTCGAGGCCGGTGAGGGCCAGTCCGGTCGATGTGGTGTGGACATGGGCGTCGGTGAAGGCGGGGGTGACCAGCGCGCCTTCGAGGTCGATCACCTCGTCGACGCCGCTCGCGAAGGCGTCGGCGGCTCCTTCCGAGCCCACCCAGGCGACATGGCCGCGTTCGACGACCATGGCGGTGGCGAACGGATCGGCGGGGCTGTGGACGTCTCCACCGCGCAGCAGCACGGTGCGGTGTTCGCTCTGGGGGGCGGTGCTCTCGGTCATGGGACCAGTCTCGCGCCTGCCCGGACCCGCCCGCTCCGCGGCCCCCTCAGATCTGCGGGGGCCTGGCCTCGTACGGCGTGGAGAGGACGACGGTGGTCCGGGTGGACACGCCGGCCAGCGAACGGATCCGGGTGAGCAGGTGCTCCAGCTCCAGCGGCGTCGCGACCCGCACCTTGAGGATGTAGTTCTCGTCACCCGCGACGCTGTGGCACGCCTCCAGCTCCGGGACGCCCGCGAGCCGGTCCGCGATGTCGTCCGGCGCGCTCGGGTCGAAGGGTTTCACCGAGATGAAGGCGGTGAGCGGCAGGCCGACGGCCTCGGGGTCGACGACCGCGGCATAGCCCCGGATCACCCCGCGCTGCTCCAGCCTGCGGACACGCTGATGAACGGCCGAGGTGGACAGGCCCGTGGCCTTGCCCAGGTCGGTGTAGCTCATCCGCCCGTCCTTGACGAGCAACTCCACGATCTGTCGGTCCAGCTCCTCCATGTGGATCAATCTATTGCCCCGGGCGCCTCCAGGCACAGCGGCGAGGACCCCGGAAGGGCACCCGAGGCGAGCATGTGACGAATGCCACAGGTTTACGGGGCGGTAGCCACCCCACTGGCGGTTACGGCCGAGGCACGACGGGAAGTGCTTGCTGTGGTCGAGGCCGTGGCGCCTTGTCGGCCCACCCGAGGGGGGAATTTCCCATGCAGAGCCTGAAGCTCACCCGTCGTACCGAGCCGGATCCCGCTGATCCGGTCGAGGACATCGCTCCCGACGCGTACGACACGCTCGAGATGTACCGAGTGATCTGCCCGGACTGCGCGCAGCCGATCGCGCTGCTGGCGGACGAGGACGTACTGCCGGAGCACGCGCTGTGCCCGACCCCGTGGAACCCGTTCGTCCTGACGGTCTGCGACGGCACGGGCCGCGCGGCGTCGCACGCCCGGCCCGCCGACGAGTCGCTCGACCTCCAGGAGCAGGAGACGGGGCTGCTGTTGACGCTTCCTCAGGGGTTCGACTGGCGGATGCAGCCGTTCTCGCACGCCGGCGGCCCCGGGTCGCGACCGTTGCGGATACGGCGCGAAGCCGCCTGAGACCGCCCCCGCGTCCGCGCGGGACCGCCCGGACCCCTCCGGGTCCGCACGACACAGCTGTGCCGCACCACGACGGCCCGACCGGCGTGGTGCCCGCTGCCGAAGACTCCGCCGCCCGGGGACCCGGGCGAACGGGCTCGCGAATCGGCCGGGCAGTGACCAGGGCCCGCCCGACGCCGTTGGCCAGGCATGACCCCGCTGCATTCAACGGCCGGTCCCGGTCGTCTCCGTCTCGCCGATCCCACCGCCGAAGAATCGGTTCCGCAGCCCGGTTCACAGCCGGTGCCGCAGCCCGCGCCTCCCCGGCCGGCACCGCGAACGGTGCCGCACTCCACCGATCCGCCCATCTACCGGGCCCTGCTGCGTCATTGGGAGGGCTCCGGCCGGACCCTGCCGGGCCGCCTCGACCAGGAGTGGAACCGGATCATGACGACGCCCGTGTGGTCGGAGCGGCCGCTGCGGATCAGCGTGTCTCAGGACCCGCGAGGTGGCGCGCGATGACCATCCGCTGGATCTGATTGGTGCCTTCGACGATCTGCAGCACCTTGGCCTCGCGCATCAGCCGCTCGACGGGGAAGTCGAGGGTGTAGCCGTATCCTCCGAGCACCTGGACGGCATCGACGGTGACCCGCATGGCCGCGTCCGTGCAGAACAGCTTGGCCATGGCCGCCTGGCGCGAGAAGGGCTTTCCCTCGTCGCGCAGCCGGGCCGCCTCCAGATACAGCGCGCGGCCCGCCTCGATCTGCGTGGCCATGTCGGCGAGCATGAAGCGCAGGCCCTGGAAGTCCGCGATGGGACGGCCGAACTGCTGCCGTCCGGTGGCATAGGCGACGGCCTCGCCCAGGGCCGCCTGGGCGACTCCGATCGCGCAGGCGGCGATGCCCAGGCGGCCGGAGTCGAGTGCGGACAGAGCGATCGCGAAGCCCTGCCCCTCCTCGCCGATCCGGCGCGCGTCGGCGACCCGTACGCCGTCGAAGTTCAGCTGGGCGGTGGGCGATCCCTTCATGCCCATCTTCTTCTCGGGGGCGGCCGCGTTCAGCCCCTCGGCGTCGCCCGGGACCAGGAAGGCGGTGATGCCCCGGGGGCCTTCGACCCCGGTGCGGGCGAGCACCGTGTAGAAGTCGGCGATGCCGCCGTGGGTGATCCACGCCTTGGTGCCGGTGAGGACCCAGTCGTCGCCGTCCCGTACGGCCTTCGTGCGGAGCGAGGCGGCGTCGGAGCCGGAGGCGGGTTCGGAGAGGCAGTAGGCACCCAGCAGACCCCCTCCGAGCATCGCCGGGAGGTGTTCGGCCTGCTGCTCCTTGGTGCCGTATCCGGCGAGGGCGTGGCAGGCGAGGGAGTGGACACTGACGCCGAGACCGACGGTGAGCCGGGCGGTCGCGAGCTCCTCCAGGACCTGGAGGTAGACCTCGTACGGCTGGTCACCACCGCCGTGGGCCGAGTCGTAGGGCAGCCCGAGCAGTCCGGACTCGGAGAGGAGGGTGAAGACTTCGCGCGGGAACCGGCCCGCGTCCTCCTCCTCGGCCGCCCGTGGCGCGATCTCTCGCTGGGCTATGTCGCGCACGAGTGCGACGAGCTGCCGGGACTCCTCGGTGGGCAGACGGCGTTCCACCAATTGCGGGGCACGGTCGGACATGACGGCGCTCTCCTCCCTGTCGGGCGTTGCGACGGTCGCGCGCGCGGGGTGTGGGCGGCGCCGCCGGGGGGCTTCCGGGCGGGGCCCGGAAGAGCACTGCTGCTCAACCGATGCCCACCCCTCGGATTACGAGAGTTGCTGGCCAGCGGCTGTGGCGGCTTGAGTATGCCCGATCGGACGATATCCGTCACGGGGTGGCGGAGCGACTCGGCGGCGGGCGGGACGATCACCGAGATTGGTCCGAACCATTGACCCAACTGGTCTAGTCCATCTACGGTTCCACCCCAACCGGACTTTCCGCGTTCATGCCAATTCGACCGGACGGCCGGAAGCACGCCCCCCACTCGCGAGTTCCCTCCCCCACGAGGAGACAAGATGTTTGGACCGCAGTATCCCCGCGCCCGTTTCAAGGCGCTCGCCGCAGCCACCTGTACCGCCGCCCTCGGCGCCGCCCTGCTGGGTGTCGCGGGCACCGCACCGGCCGGCGCGGCCCCCACCCCGCGGGCCGCGGCCCCCGCAGCCGACCGGGCCGCCCCCACAGCGGCCGGTGACAAGGTGGTCGGTTACTTCACCAACTGGGGTGTCTACCAGCGCAATTACCACGTCGCGAACATCGAGACCTCGGGCTCGGCCGACAAGCTCACGCACATCAACTACGCCTTCGGCAACGTGACCGGCGGCAAGTGCGCGATCGGCGACTCCTACGCCGACTACGAGAAGGCCTACACGGCCGACCAGTCGGTCGACGGTGTGGCGGACACCTGGGACCAGGACCTGCGCGGCAACTTCAACCAGCTGCGCAAACTGAAGAAGCTTCATCCGGACCTCAAGGTCATCTGGTCGTTCGGCGGCTGGACCTGGTCCGGCGGCTTCGGCGAGGCGGCGAAGAACCCGGCCGCCTTCGCCGAGTCCTGCTACAACCTGGTGGAGGACCCCCGCTGGGCCGATGTCTTCGACGGCATCGACATCGACTGGGAGTATCCCAACGCCTGCGGCCTGACCTGCGACACCAGCGGACGTGACGCCTACGGCAACCTGCTCGCCGCGCTGCGCTCCAGGTTCGGTGCGGACCATCTCGTCACCTCGGCGATCTCCGCCGACGGTTCCGACGGCGGAAAGCTCGACGCCGTCGACTACGGCGGCGCGGCGAAGTACGTCGACTGGTACAACCCGATGACGTACGACTTCTTCGGCGCCTGGGACGGCAAGGGGCCGACCGCTCCGCACTCCCCGCTGACCTCCTACAGCGGCATCCCGAAGGAGGGCTTCAACAGCGAGGCCGCCATCGACAAGCTGAAGGCCCAGGGCGTCCCCGCCTCGAAGCTGCTGCTCGGCATCGGCTTCTACGGCCGCGGCTGGACCGGGGTCACCCAGGACGCGCCCGGCGGCACCGCGACCGGCGCCGCACCCGGCACCTACGAGGCAGGCATCGA
The DNA here is from genome assembly GCF_044740965.1 of Streptomyces sp. NPDC088252. Taxonomy (NCBI): domain Bacteria; kingdom Bacillati; phylum Actinomycetota; class Actinomycetes; order Kitasatosporales; family Streptomycetaceae; genus Streptomyces; species Streptomyces sp. NPDC088252. Next base: position 47,301 of record NZ_JBIURS010000031.1, read on the forward strand.
GGACTACAAGGTGCTCAAGGACAGCTGCCCGGCGACCGGCACCGTCGCCGGTACGGCGTACGCGCACTGCGGCACCAACTGGTGGAGCTACGACACCCCGGCCACCATCGCCACCAAGATGACCTACAAGAACCAGCAGGGACTGGGCGGCACCTTCTTCTGGGAGCTCAGCGGCGACACCTCCGACGGCGAGCTGATCAAGGCCATCGACTAAGGGGTGTCCCGTAATCCGTGGTGGATCAGTGCGCGGCGTCAGATGCGGTGCATCGCAAGGCGGAGGGACGTCCGCATACTGGATGTATGCGGACTTTCCGACAACGCGGCGAGGTGCCGTAGCTGTCGTCGCGCGCCCGCCAGGGATTACGGGACACCCCTTAGGTCCTCGGATCGGCGAGCGGGGCACGCGGGCCCGGCACGATCCGGACAAGAGGTCACGACAGAAGGAGCGGGGCGGCGGGCCGATCGGCCTTCCGCCCCGTTTCGTCCACGTCGGATCGGCCCCAAAAGGGTCCGACCGGCGGTGGTTCACGCGGCGTTCCCGCTCCGGACGAAGCTCCCGCGACCCACTCCGGCATGATGGTGCCGCACCCACTCCGACAATGTGTTCCCCGGACCGAGGTGTGGCCCCAAGGAGGAGGATTCCGCTTGTCACGCCAGGTTCTGACGGTCTGCCCAGAGCGGCCCGACGGCTTTCGAACGATCGGGGAGGCGCTGGCCAGGGCGCGCAACGGCGCGGTGATCAGCGTCCGTTCCGGCACCTATGCCGAGAGTCTGGTCATCACCGTCCCCGTCACCGTCGTCGCCGAGCAGTCCCGCGGCAGCGTCGAGATATGCCCGCCGCACGGCAGCGCCGTGGTGCTCCAGGCCGAAGCCGTGATGCTCACCGACCTGGTGCTGCGCGGCCGGGACGAGGAGCTGCCGGTCGTGGACACCCCGCGCGGTCAGATCGCGATGGACGGCTGCGACATCACCGGCGCCTCGTGGACCGCCCTGCCGGCCCGCGGTGCCGGCTCGGTGGCCCTGCGGGACTGCCGGGTGAGCAATCCGCGCGGCGCGGGGCTGGTGGTGACCTCGGTGGTGGAGAGTTCCGCCGAGTCCTGCACGGTGGAGCACCTGGGCACCTCGGGTGTGGTGATCGGCGAGCGCGGCCGGATCACGTTGCGGGGCTGCACCATCCGCGACGCCCGCGCCAACGGGGTTCTCGCCAACGGCGAGGGCCAGGGCTCGGTCGAGGAGTGCGACATCTCCTCCACCGACAAGCCGTCCATCGCGCTGGAGGAGCAGAGCACCACCCGGGTGCTGCGGACCGTGGTCCACGACACCAGTGTCGGCCTCCACCTCTCCTCGTCGGCCCGGACGGTGCTGGAGGACATCCGGGTGACCGGCACGAGCGGGCCGGGCATCGTCCTGTCGGGCGGTACCGATCCGCTGCTGCGCCGGTGCCGCACCGCCCGTACGAAGGGCCCCGGGCTGCTCGTGTCGGACCGGGCCCGGGGCACCTTCGAGGACTGCTGGCTGGACTCGGCGCAGGACGCCGCGCTGCATGTGCGGGGCTCGGCGTCCCCGGTGCTGATCGGGTTGACCGTCCGGGACTGCGCGCAGACGGGCGTACTGCTGGAGGAGGAGTCGGTCGCCGAGCTGGACCGCCTCGAAGTGCTCGACGCCGGCGGCACGGGCGTCCGGATACGGTCCGGCGCCAACCCTCTGGTGCGCAGGGCCGGGATCGGCGCGCCGAAGGGGAACGGCGTGGAGGTCGTCGAGGACGGCCGCGGCCGGCTGGAGGACTGCGAGATCGACCGCCCCGGTGACGCCGGGATCCGGGTCGCCGACGACGGCAGCGTCTACGTCGGCGGGGGCGCCGTGCGCGGCGCCGCGCACGGCATCTCCGTGGCGGCGGGCGGCAGTGTCACCGTCCGGGACTGCGACGTCCAGGAGTCCACGGACACAGGTGTCCTGGTCGAGGACGGCGGCGAACTGACCGCGACCCGGCTGCGGTTCACCGCAGCGGCGGGACACGGTGTGCTGCCGGCCCAGGGCGGCCGGGGCGCCTTCACCGCCTGCGAGGTCGGCGGCTCGGGACGGGACGGCTTCCGGGTGGAGACCACGGCCGCGGTGTCGGTGGTCAACTGCACCGCCCGGGACAACGAGGGCGGCGGTCTGGTGCAGGCCCTGGCGGGCGACCGGCTGGCGGTCGAGCAGCTGACCAGTACGGGCAACGGCAAGCGGGACGCCTGGGGTCCCGGCGAGGCCGAGGGCACCGACCCGGCCGGGACGGGCGCCTCGGGGGACGATGCCGGGACGGCCCGCGAGGGCGGCCCGCTGGCCGAACTCGACGCGCTGATCGGCCTGGAGAACGTCAAGCACCAGGTGCGCACGCTGGTCAATCTGATCCAGCTCGCCCAGCGGCGTGCCCGCCTCGGCCTGCCGGCTCCGCCGATGAGCCGCCATCTGGTCCTCTCCGGGCCGCCCGGCACCGGCAAGACGACCGTGGCACGGCTGTACGGGGCGATCCTCGCCGAACTGGGTGCGCTGCCCTCCGGTCACCTGGTGGAGGTCTCGCGCGCGGACCTGGTGGCGCAGATCGTCGGCGGAACCGCCATCAAGACCACCGAGACGTTCAAACGGGCCCTGGGCGGGGTGCTGTTCATCGACGAGGCGTACAGCCTGCTGTCGGACGGGCGGGGCTCGGGCGCAGACTTCGGCCGTGAGGCCGTCGACACGCTCCTGAAGCTGATGGAGGACCACCGCGACGACGTGGTCGTGGTGGCCGCCGGATACGCCGACGAGATGCGTGATTTCCTCGGTTCCAACCCGGGGCTCGCCTCGCGCTTCTCGCGTACGGTCGAGTTCGAGAACTACGCGGTCCCCGAACTGGTCTCGATCATCGAGAGCATGTGTGCCCATCACCGGTACGAGCTCGACGAGTCGACACTCACCGCGCTCGCCACGCACTTCGAGCGGATGCCCAGGGACGCCGGCTTCGGCAACGGCCGGGCCGCCCGGCAGGTGTTCGAGGAAATGGTGGACCGTCAGGCGTACCGGCTGGCCGCGCTCCCCGACGCCGATGAACTGGACCTCACCCGGCTGCTGCCCGAGGACGTCGGCGAGGAGGCCGCCGCCGCGGTGTCCGGGCAGACGGCCGACGGCGGGACGGAGAGCGATCCGCTCGCCCGGCTCGGGGACATGGTGGGGCTGGCCGCCGTCAAACGTGATGTCACCGATCCGGTCAATCTGCTGGCCACCGCGAAGAAGCGGGAGGCGGCCGGGCTGCCCGCGCCGCGGATCAGCCACCACCTGGTCTTCACCGGGCCGCCCGGCACCGGCAAGACCACGGTCGCCCGGCTCTACGGCGAGCTGCTGAAGTCGCTCGGTGTGCTGCCGCGCGGTCAGCTCGTCGAAGTGGCCAGGGCGGACCTGGTCGGCCGGTACGTGGGACACACCGCCCAGCTCACCCGGGAGGTGTTCGACCGGGCCGGGGGCGGGGTGCTGTTCGTCGACGAGGCGTACACGCTGACTCCGGAAGGCGCCTCGGGCGGCAACGACTTCGGCCGTGAGGCGGTGGACACGCTGCTGAAGCTGACGGAGGACCACCGCGACGAGGTGGTGGTGATCGTCGCCGGCTACACCGGTGAGATGGAACGCTTCCTGGCGTCCAACCCCGGCCTCTCCTCGCGGTTCTCCCGGCGGGTGGAGTTCGCCGACTACTCCTCGGACGAGCTGGTCACCATCGTCCGCCAGCACGCGACCGCGTCCGGATACGAGTGCGGTGCGGGGGCGGGTGCCGTCATGCGGGAGTACTTCGACGCGCTGCCCAGGGACCGTTCGTTCGGCAACGCGCGGCTGGCCCGGCAGGTACTGGAAGGCATGATGACGCGCCAGGCGGGCCGGGTGAGCGCCATGGCGGCACCGGGTCTGGACGATCTGCGGCTGCTGCTCCCGGAGGATGTCGTGCGTCCGCAGGCGGTGCCCGGATGACGCCCCGCCCCCGTGGACGGTGCGGCCTGCGGCGCCGCACCGGTCGCCTTCGAGCCGCGGCGCTCCTCGCCGCGGCTCTGGTCCTGCCGGGAGCCGGTCCCGCGACCGCGGCCGACGGGCAGAAGGTCAGGCTGCCGGTGATGCCCGCACGGCTCGAAGCCGGTGATCCGTGCACCGGTGGGTCAAAGGCGCGGGCCACGGCGGTGCCGTGGGAGCAGCAGAACCTCCAGCTCGCCCGTACCTCGGCGTTCGGCAAGGGGGCGGGGGTGAAGGTCGCGGTGGTGGACACCGGGGTCTCGACCGACGCGCCCACCCTCGCGGGCCGGGTCTCGGTGGTCGGTGGAGCCGGGACGGACTGTGTCGGCCACGGCACGTTCGTGGCCGGGCTGATCGCGGCGGCCCCCGCCGAGAACGTGCGCGTCGCGGGCGTCGCCCAGGAGTCCCGGATCATCGCGGTACGGGGCACGGACGAGCGCGGGACCGCGACCGCTGCGTCGGTCGCCGCCGGAATCCGGGCGGCGACCGACGCGGGGGCGAAGGTCGTCCAGGTCTCCCCCGCGCTGGCCTCCGGCTCGCCCGCGCTCGCGTCGGCCGTGCGGTACGCGGCCGCCCATGACGCGCTGATCGTGGCCGCCGCGACCCCCGACCCGATGCGCTCGTCCCCGGGCCGGGAGCCCGAGCCGCCGCGCGACTACTGGCCCGCGTCGGCGCCCGGGGTGCTCTCCGTCATCGACATGGACTCCCGGGGCGCCCGTCCGGACAACGCACCGGCCACGCTCGGCGCGGATCTCGCCGCCCCCGGCGACGGGGTCGTGGGCGTCGGGCCGCGCGGAGGAGGGCACTTCATCGGTTCGGGCGCGTCGTTCGCCGCCGCCTACGCCGCGGGCACGGCCGCCCTCGTACGGTCGGCGCACCCGGAGCTCTCGGCCGCGGCCACCGCACGACGGCTGACCCGCACCGCCTATCCGGCGGACGTGCCGCACCTGGACCCGTACGCCGCCGTCACCTCCGTACAGGATCCGGCCGAGCACACCCGGGCCGAGCGGGACGACTCCGTGGTGCTGCCGCCGGGGAACGGCAGCGAGGGCGCCACCCGCAGGGCGGTGTGGATCACGGTGGCCGGTGGCTCCCTCGCGCTGCTGGTCGCCTGGGCCGCGCTGATCGTGCCCCGCGGCCGTTCGCGCGGCTGGCGTCCCGCGGCCCGCCGTCGGGTGGCCGGGGCGGGGACCGCTACGCCGGGCGACTGACGGCCTGGTGCACGATGGCGAGCGGGCTCCCCGCGCCATGCGACTTTGCCTCCGGCGTTGTCGTCGCCTTGGTTTCAAAAGCCGCATGAAGCCGCTCGCTGATCCACTCTCCATCGTCCACCAGGCCGTGAGCGGGCGTACGGAGGCCCGAGGACCCCGGGGTGCGGCACCCCGGGGCCCTCGGGCCTCTCGTCCGGATCGGGCCGGATCAGCCCGCGGGCGGCGTCCCGGGCTCGTCCGCCAGTGCGGTCTGCACGAGGGCGGCCTTGCGCCGGACGATGTACTGGGCCCGGCCCGGCGGCAGATTGCGCGGCTTCACGTTGCCGAACACATAGCCCTCCGACGGCGGGCAGGACAGCAGCATGCCGGGGGTGTTGACCTCGTCCAGGCGGCGCAGCAACTGGTCGTTGAGACCACGGCCCGCGCCGGTCGCCGAGCGCACGGCGACCACGTGCAGACCGACCTCGTGGCCGAGCGCGAGATGGTCCAGGAGGGGGGCGAACGGGTGGTCGTAGGAGCCGGTGCCACCGACCATGTCGTAGTCGTCGACCAGGACGAACAGCCGCGGGCCGGTCCACCAGTCGCACCGCCGCATCCGGGACGGGGCGATGTCCGGACCGGGGAGCCTGGTCTTGATGGCGCGGGCCGCGCCGCCGACCAGTTCGCGCAGGGAGTCGACCGCGACGACGTGTCCGAGGCGGTACTCCTCGGGTACGGCGTCGACGAGTTCGCGTCGGTAGTCGACCACCAGGATGCGTGCCTCGGCCGCGGTGTACCGCGCGGTGATGGCACGGACCAGCAGGCGCAGCAGATTGGTCTTGCCGCTCTCGCTGTCGCCCACGCCGATCAGGTGTGGCGTGCGGCCGAAGTCGTGCCAGACGGGCGAGAGGGTCTCCTCGTCCAGGCCGAGCGGGACGCGCAGCCCCTCGGTGCGCTCCGGCTCCGGGAGCTGCCACCCGGTACCGTTCTCGGCTCCGGCACGGGGGACCTACCCGGCGCGTTCGCGTCCGCGGTGCCCTCGCCCCGCGAGGACCGGAGCAAGCACTCACCGACCGGCAAGGGCATCAAGGAGGACGGCGGCCCCTCCGTCGACGGTGCGCACGGATCCGGACCGATCAACGAGGGTGGGGACACCGGAGGAGCCGGCGCCACCGACCGGAAGCCGGCCGAGGACGGAAAGACGACCGGGAAGACGACCACCAGCGGAAAGACGACCACCAGCGGAAAGACGACCACGACCGGGAGCGACACCGGCACCGGAAGCGCATCGACCGGCACCACGCAGAAGGCCGCGCCGCAGTCGACGGTGGTCTACACCGGCGTGGCCGGACATGGCTGCCCCACCCCCGCCGGCGGCGGGTTCCAGCAGGACGGCTACTACAGCGACGGCTGGTACACCCGTTCCTCCGGCGGCTGAACGGGCGGGTGACGACTGGTCCAAGGGCTGGGAGAAGGCCCACCACGCCGCCGCCCAGATGAAGGTGGCCTGCCGGTCCTGACCCACCGGGGCCGGCTTCTCACATGAGGCCGGCCCGGGTGACGAACACGGCGATCACCACGACGAGGATCCACCCCAGCACGGTCTCCAGGGGCTTCGGTCCGTCCCCGGGACCGCCGGTCCGCGCACGGCGGCGGGTGGCCGGGGCGGTGGCGGCTTTGGCAGCAGTAGCGGTCATGGCATCTCGCCCGGTCGGCAGTGGGTGCCCCCCGAGGGCCCGACCACAGTGCCGGAATCACGGGCCCCGGGGGCAGAGACGTCCGTCACTGCCCCGGGACCCGGTTCCGTGTCGGTGGACGCCGACGGACGGCCGGATCCCGCTCCGGGACCGGTGGCGGGTACGCCGGGAGGGACGGGCCGCGGACGCCGCTCGTGGCGGAAACCACACCGCCGCCGACATCGCGGCGCCCACGTCGTCCCGGCTCACAGCAGGCCGAACGACCTCAGAACCCGGCGCTGAGCCGGTGTCGGACGAGCGGGCCAGTAGAGGTAGCAGACACCGCCCGTACCGCTCCTGACCTTGCCGTTCGCGTCGTAGCGCTTGGTGCGGAGCCAGATGTTCTCCCACTCCCGGCGCTTGTAGACCCGGCGCACGGCCTCGTCGTTCGGCGAGGCCGGGTCGTTCGCGATCACGTCACCGTCCGCGGTGAACCCGATCACGGTCATCAGATGGCCGGAGGTCCCGTACCCCGCGCCGGTGAGCTCCTCCTTGAGGAAGGACTGTGACGTTATGGCCGGTATGCCGGCCCGGATCAGCGTCTCCAGGTCCGTCAGCGAGCCGAGCCGGGTCACGACCGCGCTCATGCCGTGGTAGGTCGCCGCGTACGCGGCGTTGAACGGCCAGTTGCCGCAGCCCTCGTACTGGTAGTCGTACGTGAACCGGGCGGCGTGACAGACCTGCGGGTCGGCCAGCCCCGGCTCCACCCAGGCGAGGTCCTCGGCGGTGGGCCGCCGTCCCCAGTACTCGATGATCATCTGTGAGGAGGTGGGACTGCACCAGGCCTCGCCGCCGTTGTCGTACTCCGGGTACTGGCCCGCGTGGATGTTCTGCGAGTAGCGCGGCACCAGGAGTTCCCGAGCGAGGCCGGGGGTGCTGGCGGGCACGGTGAAGCGGTCCGGGATGTCGGACGCCATCGCGCCGATCCGCCAGACGGTGGGGGTGAGACGGGTTCCCGGTGTGCGGTGGAGCGTGAGCCGCAGCCGGTAGGAGTCCAGCCGCAGCCCGCCGGCCGCGTCGTCCACCGAGAAGGTGTCGGTCCAGATGGAACTCCTGCCGTCGGTCTGGTCGTCCACGGACGTCCGGCGGATGTCGCCGTCGCCCGCCGCCCAGCGGCCCATGACGTACCACGGTGTCGAGGTGGAGTCCGAGTAGCGACCCTGGAGTTCGATCTGGATCCAGGTGCCCTCCGGGGTGTCGGCGTTCCACGAGGCGATCACCTCGGTCGCCGGGACGGCGGACCGGTGGACGGGCGAGGTCCAGGTCGCGTACTCCCAGGTGGCGGTCGCGCCGGTGTGCGGATCCGGGTAGTCGGTGCGCCCCTCGGCGTGGCCGATCACCAGGCCGGGGCGACGGCCCGCGACGGCCCGTGTCCCGGCGCCGGAACCGCTGCGCCAGTCCCTGTACGTGTGCCAGGAGTGGTTGTCCACGGACGAGGCGGCCGAGGGGGTGCGGGGCGGGGCGGCGGAGGGGACGGCGGCGTGCGCGGAGCCGGACGACACCGTACCGGCGGTGGCCGCTGCCGCGAGCGCGGCGGTCAGCACGGTCCTGCGCGAGGTCGGTCTGTTCATGGGCGAGACCCCCGGTCGTAGGCGGAATGGGGTTGCGGGTGCACGACAGTGCGCCAACTATCGCGGGTCGCGGCCGGATTCGGCCAGCGATTCGCCCCATGCCAGGAAACCAATATTGGTCTGATCCACTGGCGTGACCTGCGCTTGTTTCCGAGCGGCTCGTAAGCTGGGGCGCATGAACGACCTCGCACCCCTCGCCACCCGGCTCCGCGCCCTGGCGCCGTCCTGCGGGCCGGTGCGGCTGATCGCCGTCGACGGCCACGCGGGATCGGGGAAGAGCACCTTCGCGTCCCGCCTCGCCGCCGCGCTCGACGGAGCCCCCGTCCTGCATCTGGACGATCTGGCCACCCATGAGTCCTTCTTCACCTGGGTGGACCGGCTGCGGGAGCAGGTGATCGGGCCGCTGTCGCGCGGGGAGCGCGCGCACTACGCGCCGTACGACTGGACCGCGCGGACGTTCACGGCGCCACGCGCCCTGGAGCCCGCACCGGTGGTCCTGATCGAAGGAGTGGGGGCGGGCCGCAGGGCCCTGCGCCCCCACCTGGCGCGGCTGCTGTGGATGGATCTCGCCGCCGCGGAGTCCTGGGCACGGGGCCGCCGCCGGGACGGGCCGGCCCTTTCGGCCTTCTGGGACGGGTGGACGGCGGCCGAGGCGGAGCATTTCTCGGCCGATCCCTCGCGCTCCCACGCGGATGCCCTGATACGGCAGTTGCCCGTGGGGTACGAGTGGCTGGAGGGGCCCGGCGCGGCAGCAGGAGCGAACCATTCCGTCACGGATCGTGAGCACGTCGTCCCCCTGTCCTGAGTGCCCGGAAATCGGCTCGGAAGTACCTCAACTCCGCTTGACCCGAGGGCGGTACAGGTCTTACGTTCTCAATGTGCGGCTTTTCGGAGCCCTCGCGGACACGAAGCCCCCGGTTGTTCCCCCGTGATCGGGGGCTTCGTTCTGCCCTCGCACCCCCGCCCGTACGCCGGTTAGACGGATTCCGCTCACCCTCGGTCACGGTCTCCCTTCTGCCTACGACGCTCTTAGTCGCACACTCCCTGCGCAGGTACGATGCCTCTCGGTGCGGTCAATTCCCGTCCGTGGCCCAGTGATTCGGCGCGCCTCGGCGGGCGGGTCGTGCGGCGGGACATCCTGGGGGCACGGTTTGTGGGGGACCAGATGGACATCGGCACGCAGGGCGCACAGGCCCCGGCCGACCTCGCCTGGCTGCGCGGCGTGGACGCCTACACCATGGGCGCCTACCCACAGGCCGAGGAGGAGTTCAGGGCTGCGGTACGGATCGATCCCGGCATGGCGGACGGCTGGCTCGGCCTCCATGCGCTGAGGATCGACACCACGACGGCGCTGCTGCGCATGTACCGTCATCGCGACCGCTTCGGCGAGCAGCGCACCCGCCATCGGCGCACGCTCAACTCCTGGTACTGGCTGGGCTGGTGGGTGCAACCGGTGCTGGAGAGCCCGCGCGATCTGCTCCTCGCGCACGCCTCGCACTGGCTGGACGGACGCCATGTCCCCGAGCTGGACCGCGCGCTGGCCGGCCTCCCGCCGGTGGACGCGGACCCGCAGGTGCGCTTCCTGCACGCCTGCCGCTCCTATCTGGTCAAGGACTGGGACCAGCTCGTGCGCCACACCGAGCAGCTGATCGACGATCCGATGCTCGGCATCGAGGCGGGGCTGTTCGGCGGGATGGCACGGGTACGGCTGGAGATGTACGGACAGGCCGAACCGCTGCTCTCCACCGCCCTGATGCGCTGCCGGAGCGAACAGCCGCAGCGCAAGGAGCTGCGCTACTGGCTGGCCCGCGCGCACGAGGGCACCGGCCGCAGCGCGGCCGCCCTGCCGCTCTACCGGGCGGTGCACCGGATCGACCCCGCGTTCATGGACACCTCGGCACGGCTCGCCGCGATCGCGGACTACGACGGTCTCGAAGGCAGCGACGAGGCCGGTCTCACCGCCCTGTCCCTGGCCGGATTGGGCACGGACACCGTGGCGGAGGCGCAGCCGGACGGGGAGTCGCTGCTGGGCACCGATCTGGTGGACGGGCGGGAGCTGCGGCCCGGTGGCGAGATCCCGGGGCTCGTGGGCAATGGGATGCCGCCGCCGTCCGGCGGAACCCGGCGGAAGACGGCGGTGCCCGGTCAGCCGTCGGCGCCCTTCCCCGCCGGGTCCAGCGATCCGGTGCTGCTCGCCGAAGCGCTGGCGGAGCTGGAGCGCATGGTCGGCCTGGAGCCCGTAAAGCGCCAGGTCAAGGCGTTGTCGGCGCAACTGAACATGGCGCGCCTGCGGGCCGGCCAGGGGTTGCCCGTGCAGCCGCCCAAACGCCATTTCGTCTTCTCCGGCCCTTCCGGGACCGGTAAGACCACGGTGGCCCGCATCCTGGGCCGGGTCTTCTACGCACTCGGCCTGCTGGGGGGCGACCATCTCGTCGAGGCCCAGCGCGCGGATCTGGTGGGCGAGTTCCTCGGGCAGACCGCCGTGAAGGCCAATGAGCTGATCGACTCGGCCCTCGGCGGGGTGCTCTTCGTGGACGAGGCGTACAGCCTCTCCAACACCGGCTACAGCAAGGGCGACGCGTACGGCGACGAGGCCCTCCAGGTCCTCCTCAAACGTGCGGAGGACAACCGGGACCATCTCGTCGTCATCCTCGCGGGCTATCCGGAAGGCATGGACCGGCTGCTGGCCACCAATCCGGGGCTCTCCTCACGGTTCACCACCCGGGTGGACTTCCCGAGCTACCGGCCGTTGGAACTCACCTCGATCGGTGAGGTGCTGGCCGCGGAGAACGGTGACGCGTGGGACGAGGAGTCCCTGGAGGAGCTGCGCTCCATCAGCGGCCATGTGGTCGAGCAGGGCTGGATCGACGAGCTGGGCAACGGGCGGTTCCTGCGCACGCTGTACGAGAAGAGCTGCGCCTACCGCGACCTGCGGCTCTCCGGTTACGCGGCCGAGCCGGGCCGGGACGACCTGGCCACGCTGCGGCTGCCGGACCTGATGCAGGCGTACGGCGAGGTGCTGTCCGGCCGTGGGCCGGTGGACCGGGGGCCGCAGGAGCCGCCGACGCTGTGACGTGGGCGATGCCGGAGGGCCGGGGTCGGCCCTCCGGCATCGCGGAGCACGGCGTGGTCAGCGGACCGCTGCGGTGAGTTCGCCGTGGCCGGTGGTCGTCTCCGCCGTCCGGCGGGGCACGGAGACCCGGTGGGCCGGGTCGCGTACCTCACCGACCAGCATCTCCAGCACGTCCTCCATGGCGACCAGACCCAGGACCCGGCCCGACGCGTCGGCGACCTGCGCCAGATGCGTCGCCGCGCGGCGCATCACGGTCAGGGCGTCGTCCAGGGGCAGCTCGGCCCGCACGGTCGCCATCGGCCGCCACACGTGCTGGGGGACGGCCCGCTCGCCGTCCTCCAGGTCCAGCACGTCCTTGACGTGCAGATAGCCCATGAACGGGCCGCCGCCCTCCGCGCACACGGGAAAACGCGAGTAGCCGGTCCGTACGGTCAGCTCCTCGATCCGGCGCGGTGTGACGGAGGGGTCCACCGTCACCAGTGAGGCCCGGCTGAGCAGCACGTCGGTGACGGGCCTGCTGCCCAGCTCCAGCGCGTCCTCCAGCCGCTCCTGCGCCTCCGGCTCCAGCAGCCCGGCCTGACCGGAGTCCTCGACGAGCCGGTTGAGCTGCTCGCTGGTGAAGACGGCCTCCACCTCGTCCTTCGGTTCGACACCGAAGAGCCGGAGCACCAGCCGGGCACAGGCGCCCAGCGCGGAGGTGACCGGGCGGCACACACGGGCGAAGCCCACAAGGCCGGGGCTGAGCCAGAGCGCGGTCTTCTCCGGCGCCGCCATCGCGAGGTTCTTCGGGACCATTTCGCCGATGACGAGGTGGAGGAAGACCACGAAGACCAGCGCCAGGACGTAGCCGAGCGGATGGATGAGGCCCTCGGGCAGGTGGATCGTCTGGAAGACCGGCTCCAGCAGATGGGCCACGGTCGGTTCGGCGACGGCGCCGAGGGTCAGCGAGCAGACGGTGATGCCGAACTGGGCGGCGGCCATCATCTGCGGCAGGTTCTCCAGCCCGTACAGCGTCCGGCGGGCCCGGCCCGAACCGGCCGCCGCGAGCGGTTCGATCTGGCTGCGCCGTACGGAGACGAGCGCGAACTCGGCTCCGACGAAGAAGCCGTTCGCCAGCACGAGAAGCCCGGCGAAGAGCAGTTGGACGAGGCTCATCGCACGGCCTCCAGTGCGTCCTGGGACAGCGGGGCCGCGGTCACCGGATCGGCCGCCTCCACCGTGCGTACGAAGCGGACCTTCTCGGCGCGGTAGTGGCCGACCTGGCGGACGGAGATCCGCCAGCCGGGCAGTTCGGCCCGGTCACCGGGGGCGGGGATGCGTCCCAGCAGATCGGCGACGAGTCCGGCCACGGTCTCGTACGGGCCGTCGGGTACGTCGAGTCCTATCCGGCGCAGGGTCAGGACCCGGCAGCTGCCCTCGGCCTCCCAGGCCGGGCGGCCGTCCTCGGGAGCGGCGGGGGCCAGTTCGGGCCGGTCGGCGCCTTCGGCGTCGTGCTCGTCCCGGACCTCGCCGACGAGCTCCTCGATGATGTCCTCAAGGGTGACCACTCCGGCGGTGCCGCCGTACTCGTCGACCACGACGGCGATGGGCTGCTCGTTGCGCAGCCGCTGGAGCAGTTGTTCGACGGGCAGCGTCTCGGGCACCAGCAGCGGCGGTACGGCGATCCGGCCGGCCGAGGTGCGCAGCCGGTCCTGGGCAGGCACGGCGAGCGCGTCCTTGAGGTGGATCATGCCGATGACCTCGTCGATGCGCTCCCGGTAGACCGGGAAGCGGGAGAGGCCGGTGGCGCGGGTGAGGTTGAGGACGTCCTGCGCGGTCGCCGAGGACTGCAGGGCGCTGACCTTCACCCGTGGGGTCATGACGTGCTGGGCGGTGAGTCCGGCGAGCGACAGGGTCCGTACGAAGAGATCCGCGGTGTCCTGTTCGAGGGTGCCGGCCTCGGCCGAGTGGCGGGCCAGGGAGACCAGTTCCCCGGGGGTGCGGGCGGAGGCCAGCTCATCGGTGGGTTCGACGCCCAGCAGCCGGACCATCCGGTTGGCGACGGTGTTCAGCAGGCTGATCACCGGCCGGAGAGCGGCGGAGAACCGGTGCTGGGGGCCGGCCACGAACCGGGCGACCTGGAGCGGCCGGGAGACCGCCCAGTTCTTCGGCACGAGTTCGCCGATGACCATCTGTACGGCGGAGGCCACCATCATCCCGATCAGCACGCTGATGCCGGACACGGCCCCGTCGGGCAGACCGGTGGCGGTGAGGGGGCCGTCCAGCAGCTGGGCCAGTGCCGGTTCGGCGAGCATGCCGACCACCAGCGAGGTGATGGTGATGCCGAGCTGGGTGCCGGAGAGCTGGAAGGAGAGTTCGCGCAGGGCTTCGACGACGGTGCGGGACCGCCGGTCGCCCGCTGCGGCGGCGCGCTCGGCGTCCGGCCGCTCCACCGTGACGAGCCCGAATTCGGCTGCCACGAAGAATCCGTTGGCGAGGATGAGAAGGAACGCTGCGCCGAGCAGCAGCAGGGGGATGGTCATTCCGCCGCCTCCGGGGAAGGGGCGGCGCAGGTACTACCGGACGATCCGTCCATTGCTGGAAGGAGTCACTCCTTGGGTCGCAGGAAAGCCCCGCCGGCCTCATGGACCTCTCGTGCGGGGCGGGGCGCGCGGAGCGCCGCCGTCCTCCAGAGTAAACAAGAAGCGGCCCTGCGGGGCAGGGGGCTCAGCCGTTGTCCGTACCGGTGCCGCGGTTCTCGGCGAGGGCGCGCAGCGTGCGGGCGTCGCGGATGGCCTGCTGCTTGGCGATTCCCGGCTGGATACCGAGGGCGGGCATGCTGGTCCCGTCGCTCAGGTCGAGAAAGACCCAGGGGTCACCGACGCGCAGGTTGACACGGAGGATCTCGGCCCAGGACAGCCGACGCGTCCGGGTGAGATTGACCACGGTCACCCCGTCCTCGTGGGCGACCACCTTCGGGCGGCTGAGCAGCGCCAGCACGCCGAAGAAGAGCAGCGCGGTGAAGACGAAGCTGGACCGCTCCCCCGCGCTCAGCTGTTCCAGGGTCATGGCGATGACGGTGATGACGACGAACATCGCCGCCCCCACGGTCAGCAGGACCACCCGGGTTCGGGTCGGCCGGAACGTGACCGGGAGTGCGGGGAGTTCGGGCCGGGGCGTGGGGGCGGACATCGTGTTTCTTCTGTCTTCCGGTGGTCGCCGGCCGTCAGAGGCGGCAGGCGTGGATGGCGGTGGTGAGGATGGCGCGGGCCCCGAGATCGTACAGATCGTCCATGATCCGCTGGGCCTCCCGGGCGGCGACCATGGAACGGACGGCGACCCAGCCCTCGTGGTGCAGCGGGGAGATGGTCGGCGACTCCAGGCCCGGGGTGAGGGCGACCGCGCGCTCCAGGTGCTCGACACGGCAGTCGTAGTCCATCATCACGTAGGAGCGGGCGACCAGGACGCCCTGGAGGCGGCGGAGGAACTGCCGCACCTTGGGGTCGTCGTCCGGTGCGCCGGTGCGCCGGACGACGACGGCCTCCGACTTCATGATCGGCTCGCCGATGACTTCGAGCCCGGCGTTGCGCAGGCTGGTGCCGGTCTCCACGACGTCGGCGATGACCTGGGCGACACCGAGTTCGATGGCCGTCTCGACCGCGCCGTCGAGGTGGACGACGGAGGCGTTGACACCGACGTCGGCGAGGTGCTTGGCGACGATGCCCTCGTAGGAGGTGGCGATCGTCTTGCCGTCGAAGTCCTGCGGACCCTGGGCCGTGCCGGGCTTGGTGGCGTAACGGAAGGTGGAGCGGGCGAAGCCGAGCTGGAGGATCTCCTCGGAGTCGGCGCCGGAGTCCAGCAGCAGGTCCCGGCCGGTGATGCCGATGTCGAGGCGGCCGGAGCTGACGTAGATCGCGATGTCGCGGGGCCGCAGGTAGAAGAACTCGACCTCGTTCTCGGGGTCGACGAGGACGAGCTCCTTGGACTCCTTGCGCTGCTGGTAGCCGGCCTCATGGAGCATCGCCATCGCAGGCCCGGAGAGTGAACCCTTGTTGGGGACGGCGATGCGCAGCATGAGGTCAGGTTTCCTTTGCGAGGAGGGGGTCTTGTCCGGGTATGCGATGTGCGGTCGTACGGAGTGCGGTGCGGAGGTCGTGCTCAGAGGTGGGCGTAGACGTCGTCGAGCGAGATCCCGCGGGCGACCATCATCACCTGGACGTGGTACAGCAGCTGCGAGATCTCCTCGGCGGCGGCGTCCTTGCTCTCGTGCTCGGCGGCCATCCAGACCTCGGCGGCCTCTTCGACGACCTTCTTGCCGATGGCATGGACGCCCTTGTCCACCAGCTCGGCGGTGCGGGAGGTGGAGGGGTCGCCGTCGGCGGCCTTGAGCTGCAGCTCGGCGAAGAGCTCTTCAAAGGTTTTGTTCGCCATGATGGTCCTTAGGGTACGGGGTCCACCCCCTCCACTCAGCGCCAGGGCTCGCTGACGGTGCGCAGCGTGGCGGCGGTGGCGACGGCCGCGGTGACGGCTTCGTGCCCCTTGTCCTCGTTGGACCCGTCCAGCCCGGCCCGGTCGAGCGCCTGCTCCTCGGTGTCGCACGTGAGTACGCCGAACCCGACCGGGACTCCGGTGTCGACGGCGACCTGGGTGAGACCGTTGGTGACCCCGTGGGACACGTACTCGAAGTGCGGGGTGCCGCCGCGGATGATCACTCCGAGGGCGACGATCGCGTCGTAGCCCCGGCCGGCGAGGACCTTGGCGACCACCGGGAGTTCGAAGCTGCCGGGTACCCGGAGCAGGGTCGGCTCGTCGATGCCGAGCTCGTGCAGGGCGCGCAGGGCGCCGTCGACGAGTCCGTCCATGACCTTCTCGTGCCACTGCGCGGCGACGACCGCCACGCGCAGGTCACCGCAGTTGCGTACGGACAGTTCGGGTGCGCCCTTGCCGCTCATGTCTCTCCCACCACTCGTTTCCGTGATCGTTCACTGGTTGCCGCAGGTCGATACCGGGGCGGCGTCGAGCCAGGGCAGGTCGTGCCCCATGCGGTCGCGCTTGGTGCGCAGGTAGCTCAGATTGTGTTCGCCGGCCTGGACGGGCATCGGCTCGCGGCCGGTGACGGCCAGACCGTGCCGCAGGACGGCGGCCGTCTTGTCGGGGTTGTTGGTCATCAGCCGCAGGCTCCGGACGCCGAGGTCCTTGAGGATCTGGGCGCCGGCCGCGTAGTCCCGGGCGTCGGCCGGCAGACCGAGCTCCAGGTTGGCGTCGAGGGTGTCGACGCCCCGTTCCTGGAGTTCGTAGGCGCGCAGCTTGGACAGCAGGCCGATGCCGCGCCCCTCGTGACCTCTCAGGTAGACGACGACGCCGCGGCCCCGCTCCGCGATCCGTCGCATGGAGGCGTGCAGCTGGGGCCCGCAGTCACAGCGCTGCGACTGGAAGATGTCGCCGGTCAGGCACTCGGAGTGGATCCGCACCAGGACGTCGTCGCCGTCCGCGATGTCGCCGTGGACGAGCGCGACATGCTCGACGCCGTCGGCCGTGGAGCGGTAGCCGTACGCGGTGAACGCGCCGAAGCCCGTCGGCAGCCGCACCTCGGCCTCGCGGCGGACGGTCGGCTCCGAGGTACGGCGGTAGGCGATCAGGTCCTCGATGGAGATGATCGTGAGGCCGTGTTTGCGGGCGAACGGGATCAGCTGGGGCAGCCGCAGCATCACGCCGTCCTCGCCGGCGATCTCGACGATCGCTCCGGCGGGCCGCAGCCCGGCGAGCCGGGCGAGGTCGACCGCGGCCTCGGTGTGGCCGTTGCGGACCAGCACACCGCCGGAGCGGGCGCGGAGCGGGAAGATGTGGCCGGGCCGTACGAAGTCGCCGGGGCCCGCCTCGCCGCCGGCCAGCAGCCGGAGGGTGGCGGCCCGGTCGGCGGCGGAGATGCCGGTGGTCACGCCGTGGGCCGCCGACGCGTCGACGGAGACGGTGAACGCCGTACGCATCGACTCGGTGTTGTGGTCGACCATCTGCGGGAGTTCGAGCCGTTCCAGCTCGTCGTTCTCCATGGGTGCGCAGATCAGGCCGCGGCACTCGCTCATCATGAACGCGACGATCTCGGGGGTGGCCTTCTCGGCCGCGAGGACGAGGTCGCCCTCGTTCTCGCGGTCCTCGTCGTCGACGACCACGACGGGCCGTCCGGCGGCGATGTCGCGAATGGCCTGCTCGACGGGGTCGAGCGTGAGGTCCTCGACGGCGCTCCCGTGGTCCCGGTGCAACCAGGTGGGCTGGGCAGTCATGCCGTGGCTCCTTCCAGAGCGGGGGTCCGTGAACGCAGCCACCAGTCGCGCATGCCCCACAGGACGAGGGCGCCGTACACGACGTAGATGAGTCCGGAGAAGGCGAGACCGCTGTGGAAGTTCAGCGGTACGCCGACCAGGTCGACCAGCAGCCAGGCGAACCAGAACTCGACCATGCCGCGGGCCTGGGCGAACATCGCGACGAGCGTGCCGGCGAATATGTACGCGTCCGCCCACGGGCTCCAGGAGAGCGAGGGGAAGGCGGTGAACAGACCGCCGACCGCGAGGGTGCCGAGCGCGGCGCCGCCGAGCAGCCGGCCGCGCTCGCGCCAGGTGGCGAACCGTACGGCGATGGAGCCGTCCTGGGCCTGTCGCCTGCCCCGGGTCCACTGCTGCCAGCCCCAGACGGCGACGGCGACGACCACGAGCTGCTTGCCGACGCTGCCCGCCTGGTGCACGGACACGTTGGCGGCGACCAGGACGACGCCGGACAGGAGCTGGGCGGGCCAGGTCCAGATCGAGCGGAGCCAGCCCAGGGTGAGCGCGATCAGACCGACCGTGTTGCCGATCATGTCGGACCAGATGATGTGCTGACCGAAGACGGTGAACGCCTGCGAGTTCAGCCAGTTCAGCGCGGTCACTTCGCCGGCTCCTCGGGCTGCCGCGGAGTGTGGCCGAGCAGCCGCTCGACGTACTTCGCGATGACGTCCACCTCCAGGTTGACCGGGTCGCCGGGCTCCTTGATGCCGAGCGTGGTCAGCGCGAGGGTGGTGGGGATGAGGCTGATGGTGAAGTAGTCGGGTCCGGCGTCCACGACGGTCAGGCTGACCCCGTCGACGGTGATCGACCCCTTCTCCACCACGTAACGGGTCAGGTCCGCCGGGAGGGAGATCTTCACGATCTCCCAGTTCTCGGAGATCTTGCGCTCGACGATGCGCCCGGTGCCGTCGACATGGCCCTGGACGATGTGACCGCCCAGCCTGCCGCCGACCGCCATGGGGCGTTCCAGGTTGACCCGGGATCCCGTTTCCAGGGCCCCGAGGCTGGACCGGTTCAGGGTCTCGGCCATCACGTCGGCGGTGAACTCGCCGTCGCCGAGGTCGACGACGGTGAGGCAGACGCCGTTGACGGCGATGGAGTCGCCGTGCTTGGCGCCTTCGGTGACCACGGGACCGCGCAGGCGGAAGCGGGAGGCGTCGCCGAGTTCCTCGACGGCGGTGACTTCACCCAGTTCTTCGACAATTCCGGTGAACACTCAGTTTCCCTTCCGGGCAGGGCCGGGGACGGCGGTGATGCGCAGATCGGGGCCGATACGGACGGTCTCGGTCACATCGAGGCGCAACGCCTCGGCGATGGTGGAGATTCCGGCGTCGGCGAGGGCCGCGGGACCGGCGCCGAGCAGTACGGGTGCGAGATAGCCGACGACCTTGTCGACCGTTCCCGCGGCGACGAACGACCCGGCCAGGGTCGGGCCGCCTTCGAGGAGTACGGAGCGGATGCCGCGCCCGTACAGGGCGGCGAGCAGGGCGGGGATGTCCAGGCCGGGGCCGGTGGCGGCGCGCGGCAGCCGCAGGACGACCCCTTCGGGGAGACGGCGGGTGTCGGCGTCGTCGGCGACGGCGATCAGGGTGGGCGCGGTGTCGTCGAGAACCCGGGCCCCGGGGCGTACGGCGGTGGCGTCGGTGTCCACGACCACCCGCAGAGGCTGCACGGCGCCTTCGACACCCCGCGCACCGAGCTGGGGGTCGTCGGTACGGGCGGTGCCGGAGCCGACCACGACCGCGTCGGCCTCGGCGCGCAGCCGGTGGACGTCGGCGCGGGATTCGGGAGAGGTGATCCAGCGGCTGGTTGCGTCGGCGGCCGCGATCCGGCCGTCCAGGGTCGCCGCGTACTTCCACAGGACGTACGGGCGGCCGAGGCGCACCGAGGTCAGCCAGGCCGTGTTGCCCGCCGCGGCCTCGTCCGCCAGTAGCCCCTGCTCGGCCTTGATCCCGGCCGCGCGCAGGGTGTCCGCACCACCGGTGGCCTGCGGGTTCGGGTCACCGACCGCGTAGACGACCCGGGCGACACCGGCTTCGACGAGGGCCTGGGCGCAGGGGCCGGTGCGACCGGTGTGGTTACAGGGTTCGAGGGTGACGTAGGCGGTGCCGCCCCGGGCTCCGTCGCCTGCGGCGCGCAGGGCGTGGATCTCGGCGTGCGGCCCGCCGGCACGCTGGTGGAATCCTTCCCCGACCTGGTGTCCCGCGGCGTCGAGGACGACACAGCCGACGACCGGGTTGGGACTGGTGGAGCCGAGACCGCGGGCCGCGAGCGTGATCGCTCGGCGCATGGCGGTGATGTCGGCTGCGGTGGCCACCGGGTCCTCCTGCCTCTTCGGGCACGGACTCCGGGGCCTGTCGATGACGACAGATGAAGCGGGAACGCGACGCGGGGACGCCGAAATGCCGGAACGAACGGATGGATCGGTCGCCCGAAAGACCATCCGCCGACGGCGGCGTACCCGTGAAACGGCCCGCCGCGCACTGCCTCCCATCCGGACTTTAACCGTCGGTCCAGGAATCCCACCTGGTCAACCGGCCGCTGGATGCGGACGGGTCGCGGACTATAACCGCCGGTTCGGAATTTCACCGACCCCGGAGTGCGCTGCTGCTGGTACACGATCAGTGTGCCATGCCCGCCGATGGGCCATATGGGTGTGCGTCTGTGGAGTGGCTCACAGGCGGCGCGGAACGCGGAGCGCGGGCTCCGAGTACGGCGCCGGTACGGCGGTCGGCCACGGCTCGCGCCGGTGGAAGGCCAAGGGGTGGACGAAGGGCGAGACGCCCGGATCCGCCGGTGACCGGGGCACCTGGCCGGACCTCGGGGCCTGCCGGCCCTCCCGACCGCCCGGCGGTGACCGGCTCGCCCCCGGTCACTTGGTGCGGTCGGCGTCACGGACGCACCGGACCGAGTGACCGGACACGAGCCGCCCCGGCACCCGGCGGCCAGGTGACTGCCGGACGGTGGGGACCTCTCCGGCCCGGAAGGGGCGGGCGGGGGAGGCGCTGTTCGAGCACCTTCTCGCCGAGCGGCTCAGTCGGCCGGGGCGAACAGCTCGTCCTGGGCCGACTCCCGTGCGGCGAGCAGCGCGCCGCGGAGCACCGCGGCACCGCCGAGCCGCCCGGCCCTCACCTCGGTACGCAGCGGGGACATTCCGGCCAGCCGCTCCTCGACCCGTGCCGCGAGCGCGTCGCCGCCCGCGTGGCCGACCTCGCCCGCCAGCAGCACACAGCCGGGGTCGAGGACCGAGGCGATCGCGGCGGCGCCGAGTGCGAGCCGCTCGGCAAGGGCGTCCAGGAACGCCTCGCTCTCCCCCTCCCCCGCCAGCGCGGCCCGTACGGCGAACGCGGCGCCCGGCTCCTTGTCCCCGTCGGACGTTTCGGCAGGCGCCGCGATGCCGTGGGCGGCGGCCAGTGCACAGACCGGGGCGGAACCCACCAGCGAGTGAAAACCTCCGTCGCAATTGACGGCCGACGGGGTGCCGATCGCGCCGGGGACCGGCAGGAATCCGATCTCGCCCGCGCCGCCGGAGGCCCCGCGGCGCAGCTGCCCGTCCAGCATGACGGCCGCGCCCACGCCGTGCCCGAGCCAGAAGAGGACGAAGGTGTCGCGTTCGCGGGCCGCGCCGATGCGGTGCTCCGCGACGGCGGCGAGATTGGTCTCGTTCTCGACCAGCACGGTGGCGGGCAGCCGCTGCTGGAGCACGCGCACCAGTCGCCGGTGCCAGGCGGGCAGCCCGGTGGTGTCGCGCAGTTCGCCGGTGACGGGGTCGATCAGGCCGGGCGCGCCGATGCCGACGCTGTGCAGCGGGGCGGCGCCCGCCTCGCGGACGGTGCGTTCCAGCAGTGCCGCGGCCTGTTCGGCGGCGGCCTCGGTGCCCGTGTCGCCACCGATGGGCAGGGTGGCCTCGGCCAGCGTGGCGCCGAGCAGGTCGGCCACGACCACGGCGACGCTGCCGGTGCGCACGTCCAGCGCGGCGAGGTGGGCACGGTCGGCGACGATCCCGTACAGCCGGGCGTTGGGACCGCGGCGCTCGGCGCCCGACTCGCCGACCACCCGGACCAGGCCGGCCCCCCGGAGCCGTTCGAGGAGGTCGGCGACGGTGGGGCGGGAGAGACCGGTCAGGGTCTTCAACTGCGTGGCCGTCAGCGGGCCGTCCTGCTGGAGCAGTCGCAGGGCGAGCCGGTCGTTGATGGCTCGGGCGGTGCTCGGTGATGCGGGCATGCCGGGATCCTTCCAGATCACTGCCGCACGGGTGGAGCGGGTGGGCTATTTATCAGGCAGGGTTCCTGATAGTTTACTGCGCGCACCGTGAAGACGGGCACCGGGGTGGCCGGTGACAGAGGATTCCCAGGGGAGGGCACGGCGGTATGACGACGGATTCCACCGAGACGGTCTTCGGCATGGAACAGGTGCGGCGGGCCAGGTTCGCCGTGGCCGCGGTCTTCACCGTGCACGGCGCGGTGACCGGCAGCTTCGCCACCCGGGTGCCCTGGATCCAGGACCATGCCGGGGTCAGCGCCGGGCAGCTCGGTCTCGCCCTCGCGTTCCCGGCGATCGGCGCCTCGCTCTCGATGCCGCTGGCCGGCGCGATCAGCCATCGCTTCGGCGCCAGGACCGCGCTGCGCGGACTGCTGGCCCTGTGGACGCTGGCGCTGGTCCTCCCCGCGCTGGCGCCGAATCTGCTGACGCTGTGCGCGGCGCTCTTCGTGTACGGCGCGACGGCCGGCATGTCGGACGTGGCGATGAACGCCCTCGGCGTCGAGGTGGAGAACCGCCTCGACAAGTCGATCATGTCCGGGCTGCACGGGATGTGGAGCGTGGGCGCGCTCATCGGCTCGGCCGCGGGCACCGTCGCCGCGCATCTGGGCGCCGACGCCCGGCTGCACCACTCCCTCGCCTCCCTCGTCCTCACCGCGCTCGGCCTGTTCGCCTGCCGCGGCGTGCTGGATCTGCGCAGCGAGCCGGACGAAGAGCCGCCGCCGCGCTTCACGCTGCCGCCGAAGTCGGCGCTGATCATCGGCGCGGTGGGCTTCTGCGCGGTGTTCGCGGAGGGGGCCAGCCTGGACTGGTCGGCGGTCTATCTGCGGGACATCATGGACACCTCCGCCGGGCTCGCCGCTGCGTCCACGACGGCGTTCGCGCTCACCATGGCGGTCGCCCGGATCGTCGGCGACAAGGTCGTCGACCGCTTCGGAGCGGTCAGGACCGTGCGGGTGGGCGGCGCCCTGGCGACGGTGGGAGGACTCCTGGTGGTCACGTCACCGAGCGCGCCGCTCGCGATGTGCGGCTTCGGTCTCCTGGGCCTCGGCGTCGCCGTGGTCGTCCCCCTCGCCTTCGCGGCGGCCGGGCGCAGCGGGCCGAACCCGAGTCAGGCGATCGCGGGCGTCGCCACCATCACGTACACCTCCGGGCTCATCGCCCCGTCCGCGATCGGCTCGCTGGCCGAGGCGACCTCGCTGGTCGTGTCGTTCGGCCTGGTGACGGTGCTGGCGTTCGGTCTGGTGCTGGGGGCCGGGGTGCTGCGGGCGGGTGACCGCCGGGCGGTGTCGTCGGTGTCGTCCTCGGACGCCGGCGCTCCGAGCGCGACAGCCGCCGAGCCGCGCCCCTGAGTCCTCGGCTCCGCGGGGCGCGGCGGGCGGTTCGGCCGGCGATCGGGTCGAGCTGTTGCGCTGCGGGGCGCAGCGCCCACAGGTCTCCGTCGGGCAGCGCCCGGAGCCGTCCGAGGGCGGCGCGGGCCTTCGCCTCGCCGGTGTCGGTGGCGACGTGCACGACGTGACCGGCCGCGTACCGGTGGAACTCCGGCTCCGGGTGGAACCAGGGGCGGCCCCGGTCGCGGCGGGCAGCAGATGGTCGACCGCCTTGGACAGACTCTGCCCCTGCGGTCCTTCGTACGCGGGGCGGCCGGCCCACAGCCCGGCCCCCGCAGCCCTTCGTGCGCTAGCGGCCGGCCCACAGCCCGGCCGCGAGCGCGGTGCGTTCCGGCATTACCATTGCGCTGATCATTTCTGCGGTGAGCACCATGCCGGGCGAGGCACTGGACTCCGCACCTACACACAGGGAGCGACCATGGGCCTCGGCGTGCGCTGGACCTTGCACGGCGACGGGAAGACCCCCGCACCGGGGGCCGTGGTCCGGCCGGACGAAAGGCTCTCCTGGCCCCGTACGTTCGGGCTCGGTGCCCAGCACGTGGTCGCGATGTTCGGTGCGTCGTTCGTCGCCCCGGTGCTCATGGGCCTGGACCCGAACCTGGCGATCATGATGTCGGGTGTCGCGACGGCCATCTTCCTGCTGGCCACGCGCGGGCAGGTGCCCAGCTACCTCGGCTGTTCGCTCTCGTTCGTCGGGGTCGCCGCGACGATCCGGGCGAGCGGCGGCAGCAGCGCCGTGGTCACCGGCGCGGTGTTCGCCGTCGGTGTGGTGCTCTTCCTCGCCGGTCTCGCCGTGCAGCGGTTCGGTGCGCGGATCATCCATGCGGCGATGCCGCCGGTGGTCACCGGCGCCGTCGTGATGCTGATCGGATTCAACCTGGCTCCGGTGACCGCGTCGACGTACTGGCCGCAGGACCAGTGGACGGCACTGCTGGTGATGCTGTTCACCGGACTGGCCGTGGTGTGCCTGCGCGGGTTCTTCTCACGCATCGCGATCTTCCTGGGCCTGGTCTTCGGGTACGCGCTGTCCTGGGTCCTCGACCGGATCTTCGGCAAGATCCACTCTCCGGCGGGCGGCGCCGAGGCCGTCGACCACTGGCGGCTCGATCTGTCGGGCGTCGCCAAGGCCGACTGGATCGGGCTCCCGTCCTTCCACGCGCCGAGCTTCGAGTGGTCGGCGATCCTTGTCGCCCTGCCCGTGGTCATCGCGCTGATCGCCGAGAACGCCGGACACGTCAAGGCCGTCGGCGAGATGACCGGCGCCTCGCTGGACGACAAGCTGGGCACCGCGATCGCCGCAGACGGCGCCGCGTCGATGCTGTCGACGGCGGTGGGCGGTCCGCCGAACACCACGTACTCGGAGAACATCGGCGTCATGGCCGCGACCCGCGTCTACTCCACCGCCGCGTACTGGGCCGCCGCCTGCTTCGCCCTGCTCTTCGGGCTCTGCCCCAAGTTCGGTGCGGTGGTCGCCGCCATCCCCGGCGGTGTGCTCGGCGGCATCACCGTCATCCTGTACGGCATGATCGGCCTCCTCGGCGCCCAGATCTGGCTGAACGCCAAGGTCGATCTGCGCAACCCGCTGAACCTGGTTCCGGCCGCGGCGGGCATCATCATCGGCGTCGGCGGGGTCAGTCTCAAGATCACCGACAACTTCGAGCTGAGCGGCATCGCGCTGGGCACCATCGTGGTGATCACCGGCTACCACGCGCTGCGGGCCTTCGCCCCGGCCCACCTCAAGACCCAGGAGCCCCTGCTGGACTCGGGGACGTCGGCGTACGACGAGCCGACGCCGACGGACAAGGCGTAGTACGCCACGGCGTTCCCGGCCGGACCGATGGGTGTCACGGCCGTTCCCCCGTTCCGACGAGCGCCCGGCCCTCAGAAACAGTCGCCGTACCAGTGGACCGCGCCCGGTGCCGTGACCGTGGCCCGGACGGCTTCGGCGGTGGCGTGCAGCGGTCGTGCCATGCCCACGTGCTCCACCACCGTCCGGGGGTCGGCCAGCAGGGCCGGCAGGGCCGTCCGTACCTCGGGACCGTCCGGGAGCCTGACCCTCGCCCGGGTCAGCCCTGCGGCCCGGCCCCGCGCACCGACGGCGGCCAACAGCTCGCCCAGGCACTCGGGCGCACCCGCGAATTCGCGCACCTCCACGCACTCCCCCTCGTGCTGGGCCACGATCCAGCCGACGAGCCTGCCCGTCGCGGGGTCCACCGCGACGAGCGAGCGGTCGGGCGCGCCGTACCAGGCGGGTACGCGCACCGCCCAGTCCTCCGGTCCCCGCAACGAGCTGAGCGGCCTGTTCGCGTTGTACGCGTGGTGCAGCGCGGTCACCTCCACGGCGTCCCGCGGGGTGACTCCGCGGACCCGGAACGCCCCGGAGGCGGTCGGGGGCACCAGCACCCCCTCGGTGTACGTACTGCCGAATTCCTGCCACCCCGAGCCCCGGTAGACGCCGGGCGTCCCGGTGAACAGCAGGGACCAGGCGCATTGTTCGGCCGTCATGGTGCGCTCGGCCTCCACCAGCAGCCGCCGCACCAGCCCCTGGCCGCGGGCCTCGGGGCGGGTGGCGACGCTGCCGATGCCGCCGACCCGCTGCGGCGTGCCGTGCGCGTCGCGGATCAGCCTCGGCACATAGACGACGACGGCGTCGATCCCGCCCTCCGCACCGTTCTGCGCGACGAACGTGTGGCGGTGGCGGTCGGGGTCCAGCGCGTGCAGGCGGGCGATCTGGGGAGCGTCGAAGCAGCGCTGCCACAGGGCGGCCAGGGCCGGGTCGTCGGCCGGGGTCGCGGTCCTGACGACGGCGGTCACAGGGTCAGGTTCCCGTCCGTGCGTACCGAGCCGCCGTTCGCGGGCATCGCGCTGCGCCGGGTGCCGTCCTCGACGCACGCGGTGTGCAGGACCGAGTCCAGGGCTTCCGGGGCGAGGTGGAGCGTGCCGCCGGTGAAGCGGCTGCCGGTCGCCGCGTAGTGGTTCGCGCCGTCGGCGATGCGCACATGCGCGGTGTCCGGTCCAGAGGCGGCGCTGCCGAGCGTGGAGATGTCCCAGGTCACCCTGCCGGGCCCGGCCGCGCGGCCGAGCAGCGCCTTGGCCTTGTTGCTGCCGGTGAGACGGGCGCCGCCGGTCACGGTGATCCGCTGGTCGCGTACGGCACTGAGCTCGATGCCGGTGTTGTCGTAACTGCCGCCGTCGATCCGCAGATCCGCCGATCCGACCGAGAGCGGGGCCGCGTCGTCCGAGCCGGTGACGGTGCAGTCGGTGAAGCGGACGGGCCCCGCACCGCGCAGGATCGCGCCGTCGACGCCCTTGAAGACGCAGCGTACGAAGTGGACGGGCGCGGTGACCGGGGTCTGGACGAGGACGGCGCCCGCGGGCGGCTCGAAGGAGCAGTCGCTGATGGTGGTCGGCCGGGTGGAACGGGCGGAGCGCTGGGCGACGGCGAAGGTCTTGGCCGTGCAGCCGCGGACCTGGGCGCCGTCGGCGTTGACGGTGAGGGTGCCGGCCTGGTCGAAGGTGGGGCGCGCGATCACCGTGATGTCTTCGAGCGTCAGATCGGTGATCTTGGTGTTGGCGGTGAACCAGGAGCAGACATGTCTGCGTACGGTGATCCGCTTGGCTGAAATCCCCCACTGCGCACCGGAGTTGGCTATGTCCATCAGTCCCGAGTTGCCGTCGAAGAGCAGATCGTGCTCGTACTGGCCGTGGGTGGTGAAGGGGTTGCCGCCCGCGTCGTCGCCGTCGCCGTGGCAGTTCACGACGGTGCAGTAGGCGGAGGCGGTGAGGTCGTTGAGATGACGGACGTTGCTGGTCGTGCAGTCCGCGACCCGTCCGTACAGGCAGTAGATCTGCTGGGTGAGGTAGCCCGCGCCGCCGTACTCGACGGTGGGCGGATTCTTCAGGGAGCAGTCCTCGGTGCGGAACCGGGTGCACCAGCGGCGCATGATGACCGGCCAGAAGGTCCCGGTGGCGTGGATTCCGGAGACGTCGCAGCCGACGGCGTACTCGAAGCTGACGGGGTGCGAGCCGGTGTACTCGTCGGGGCCGGCGCCCTCGAAGACCATGTTGCGGACGTGGGTGTCGCGGACCGGCTCGACGCGGGTCCAGGTCAGGGTGCGGCCCTCGGCGAGTTCCCAGCCGTTGAGGTAGCCGATCCGGATGTGGTCCGCGTCGATGATCTCGGTGATCTCGACGAGCTTCTGCAGTTCGCGTTCGTCACGGCCGCCGCCCACAACGGGTTCGACCTGGACCGACCACCACTGGCCGACCTCGAACGCCTTGGCGTCGGGGACCGGGAAGGTGTCGGTGAGTTCGATGACCTTGCCGGAGAGCGCGTGTTCGACGGTGGTGTCGGTGACGGTGCCGCGGAAGGA
The DNA here is from genome assembly GCF_044740965.1 of Streptomyces sp. NPDC088252. Taxonomy (NCBI): domain Bacteria; kingdom Bacillati; phylum Actinomycetota; class Actinomycetes; order Kitasatosporales; family Streptomycetaceae; genus Streptomyces; species Streptomyces sp. NPDC088252. Next base: position 75,205 of record NZ_JBIURS010000031.1, read on the forward strand.
GAGGACGGCGCCGAAGGGGTTGTCGTGGGTGTTCTTCTCGATGCCTTCGGTGCGTATGCGGTGGCCGCCGAAGTCGAGTTCGATGTGGGAGCGGGCGAACAGGTGGCGCTGGGTGAACAGGAGGTCGGTGTGGGCCTCGACGCGGTGGATGCTCTGGTCGGTGATCATCGCGTCGAGGGCGGCGTCGGCCGGTTCCTCGGCGTCGAAGTGGCCGAAGGTGCGGAAGTCGACGGTGCCGTGGTGGAGCTGGTGCCAGCGGCCGGACTTGGTGCCGGTGGGTGCGATGACCGTTCCGCCGTTGTGCGCGGCGTCGGACTTCTTGTTCCAGCGCACGGCCATCGCGCCGCCGTCGCCGGGGGTGTGGTATCCGGCGATCAGGACCTGGGTGCCGTCGTCGAGCGGCCTGGTGTTCAGCGCGCGCAGCTCGGCGACCGTGTCGAGGCACAGTACGTCGCCGGTGTGCGACGGCGCGGCCTGGGCCGTACCGGCGGCCACGGCCGAACCGGCCATGACCAGACCGGCCAGACCCGAAGCCCGCAGCAGCGTACGACGCGACGAGGCGGAGGACGGGTTCGGGGACGATGCATTGACGGACATGGCGGAGGTGCTCCTCGCTGTGTCGATGCGTGCTCGATGAGGACCGACTGCCGGTCGGTCGCGGTCGGATCGTGTTGCGGTACGGCGGGACGAGGCGCGGACGTCGGATCGTGTTGCGGTGCGGCGGGACGAGGCGCGGACGTCGGATCGTGTTGCGGTGCGGCGGGACGAGGCGCGGACGTCGGATCGTGTTGCGGTGCGGCGGGACGAGGCGCGGACGTCGGATCGTGTTGCGGTACGGCGGGACGAGGCGCGGACGTCAGATCGTGTTGCGGTACGGCGGCATGAAGCGCATCCGCGGCATCTGGTCGGCCAGCACTCCCCCGTCGACGACGATGCGCGCCCCGGTGAGATACGCGCCGGCGTCCGAGGCGAGCAGCAGCAGTGCGCCCACGCATTCGTCGGGCTGCGCGTACCTGCCGAGCGGGATGCGCTCGTGGTAGGCGGATTCGAAGGCTTCCCGGTCGAAGGGGAACTCTCCGTCGATGGGGGTCTCGACCATGCCGGGGGCGAGGGTGTTGGCGGTGATGCCGTGCGGGGCGAGTTCGACCGCCAAGGTCTCGGTGAGCAGTTGAGCGGCGGCCTTCGAGGCGTTGTAGTGGGCCAGGCCCGCCTCCGCCACCAGGGCGTTCTTCGAGGTGATGGTGATGATGCGGCCGGCGACGACGTCCGCCGTCATGTGTTCGGCGATGCGCTGGCTGAGGAAGAAGACGGCGTCGACGTTGACCCGCATGATGTGCGACCAGCTCGCGGGGGTGATCTCGTTGAAGCGTTCCAGTGCCGCCGTTCCCGCGTTGTTGACCAGGATGTGCAACGGTCCGGCCTCGGCGCGTACGGCATCGACGAAGCCGGGCAGCGCGTCGATGTCCGCGAGGTCCTGGCCGTAGGTGTGGACCCGGCGGCCGATCGCCTCGACGGCCGCCGCGGTCTCGGCGACACCGTCGGCACCGGGCAGGTCGACAAGGACCAGATCGGCGCCCGCCTCGGCGAGCCCGACGGCGAAGGACCGGCCGAGACCCCGGGCGGCCCCGGTCACGACCGCGGTGCGGCCGGTCAGGTCGAAGCGGTCGGTTCCGCGGGGCGGGACGGCTGCGGTCATGACGGGGTTCCTCCAGGCGGAGAGGTACGAAGAGGGGTGCGGTGGTTCCGGCCCTGGTCCGCCGGAGGGGTCCGGGCCGCCGCGCAGGGACACTGGGGTGGGAGCGCGGCGGCCCGGCTGCCGGCCGGCGCCCTCGGACAGGGGGGCGGCCCCGGGCGCCGGTCGACAGGTTCGTGGGGAACGGCCGGGTCAGCCGCTCAGCCCCAGCAGGTCCAGCGACGGCCGGTGGATGATCTCCTCCACCGCGTCCACGTCGAGCGGCGGCAGTCCGGGGATGCCGGGGATGCGGGCGATCTCCCGCAGCCCCTTCACCGAGTCGTCGACCGTCGTGAACGGGTAGTCGCTGCCGAACATCAGCTTGTCGAAGACCCCGTAGTCCTGGACGAGCCGGAGGCTGTGCCAGAGCTGGAAGGGCCGGTAGTGCAGGGCGCTGATGTCCGCGTACACGTGCGGGTGTTTGCGGATGACCGCGATGCACTCGCCCTCGAAGGGGTGGCCGAGGTGGGCGAGGACCATCCGCAGTTCGGGGTGGCGGATGGCGACCGCGTCCAGATGGCGGGGCATCGCCCACTCCAGGGGCGCCTTCGACACGAAGGTCGTGCCGGTGTGCACCAGGAGCGGGAGTCCGTGCCGTTCGGCGTAGCCGTACAGCTCGTCGTACTCCTCGGCGGCCGGGTCGAAGCCCGCGTACATCGGCATCAGTTTGATGCCGCGCAGGCCCAGTTCCTGGTGGCCGTAACGGAGTTCGTCCTGCCAGCCGGGCTGGGTGGGGTCGAGGGAGAGGTAGCCGATGAGCCGGTCGGGGTGCTGTCCGACGTACGAGGCGACGGCCGCGTCGTCGACCCAGAGCCCGCTGCGCCGCGCCTTGCCGCCGACGACGATCGTGCGGGTGCCCTCGGGCGCCGTGGCGGCGTACTCCTCCCACTTCACCGTGAGGTCGACCTCGCCCGCGTGGGCGCGGGCGGAGTCGGACTTGAACGGGTCGGTGAAGTCGTGGCTGTGCCGGAAGAGGTGCGAGTGGACGTCGACGATCATGTCCGGTTCCGCTTCTCCCAGCCGTCCGCGAACATGTTCCAGAAGCGGTGGCTGGGCGGGTGTTCCTCGAAGACCTCGTCGACGAGTTCGACACCGAGCCCCGGAGCGGTCGGCAGTCCGATATGGCCGTCGACGATCGGGAGGGTGCCCTTGAGGGCGTCGAAGACGTAGTCCTCCAGGAGCCCGTCGAAGGTTTCGAGGATCTTGAAGTTGGGGATTCCGAGCGTCGCGTGCACCGAGACGGTGGTGCAGAGCGGCGAGTTGGAGTTGTGCGGGGCCACGAGCATGCCGTGGGTGTCGGCGATCGCGGCGAGCTTCCTGACCTCGGTGAAGCCGCCGGCCATCGAGAGGTCGGGCTGGATGATGTCGACCGCGTCGGTGGCGAAGAGCTGCTTGTACTCGTAGCGGTTGTGGAAGTGCTCGCCGCCGGAGATCGGGAACGCGGCGCGATGGCGCAGCTCCGCGTAGCGCTCGATGTGGGTCCAGGGCATCGGCTCCTCGAACCAGCCGATGTCGAACGGTTCCAACTCGCGCACCAGTCGGGCGGCGGTCGGCATGGCGAACCGCGCGTGGCCCTCGATGAACAGGTCGACGTCCGGCCCGATGGCTTCGCGGACGGCGGCCACGAGGTCGATGGAGCGACGCAGTTCGGCACGCTCCAGCTCGTGCAGCCCGGGGCCGAACGGGTCGAACTTGAGGGCGGTGAAGCCCTTCGCCACGGTCTCCTTCGCCTTGGCGGCGAAGGTCTCGGGCTCGCGCTCGCCGGTGTACCAGCCGTTGGCGTACACACGTACGCTGTCGCGGCACGCTCCGCCGGTCAGCCGGTATGCGGGGACGCCGAGCGCCTTGCCCATCAGGTCGTACATCGCCTGGTCGAGGCCGGACAGGGCGACGCCGCCCATGTCGCCGCCGCGCAGGAAGTCGCCCTGGTAGACGCGGAGCCAGAGTTCCTCGATGTCGAAGGGATCGGCGCCGATGAGATGGCGCTGCGCCAGTGCCTCGGTGAGCGCGCAGACCTCGCGGACCCGGTAGGGGTGGGTGATCTCGCCGATGCCGGTCAGGCCCTCGTCGGTGTGGACCCGGACGTAACCGAAGTCGCGCCAGGAGGTGCCGAGCATCAGGGTCTCGACGCGGCTGATGCGTCCGGCGGGGCCTGCGGGGCGGGTGCGGTTGACGGTCAGCATCAGCGGGTCGCTCCGCCCATGGTCGAGGTGTTCTCCAGGTCGCGGGCACCGCCGTCGGCGAGGACGGCCCCGACCGCGGCCTCGGTGCCCTCGATCAGGCGGTCCACGTCGGCATCGGTGTGGGCATAGCTGATGTGACTGCGCTTGAGGTTGAGCGGCAGCTCGAACAGGCCGTGGTCGAGGAGCTTGCGACGGTAGCCGACGAACAGGGAGGCATCGTTGTTCAGCAGGTCCGCATAGGTACGGGGGGTCTCGCCCGGCATGAAGTAGCTGACGAAGACGGAGCCGTAACCGGTGACGACGGCGGGCACGCCGAGGCGCTCGTAGAGTCCGGTCAGTTCGGTGCGGACGCGCTCGCCGAGCCGGAAGACGTGCTCGTGGACCGGTTCCTCGCGGAGCTTGCGCAGGGTGGCGAGGGCGGCGGCGACCACGGACGGGTGGCCGTTGTAGGTGCCCGCGAAGAAGGCGGGGGCTCCGGGACGGGTGGAGAAGAGGTCCATCAGGTCGGCGCGGCCGCCGATCGCACCGACGGGGGCGCCGTTGGCGATGGCCTTGCCGAGGGTGGTGAGGTCGGGGGTGACGCCGGAGATCTTCTGCCAGCCACCGATGTCGTGCCGGAAGCCGGTGATGACCTCGTCGAAGATCAGGACACTGCCGGCCCTGGTCGTCTCCTCGCGCAGCGTGGTGAGGAACTCCTGGTACGGCAGGAGCGCGCCGACGTTGTGCGGAACGGGTTCGACGATGACGGCGGCGATGTCGGCGCCGTGCTCGGCGAAGGTGCGGCGGACGGCCTCGCTGTCGTTGAACGGCAGGACGAGGGTGGCTTCGAGGACCTCGGGCAGGATGCCGGTCGAGATCGGGTCGTGGCCGCCGACCTTCTCGGGGGCGGAGATGACGTTGAGGCTGACCGCGTCGTGCCAGCCGTGGTAGCAGCCCTGGAACTTGACGACCAGACGGCGGCCGGTGGCGGCGCGGGAGACGCGCAGCGCGTGGAACGTGGCCTCGCTGCCGGTACTGGTGAGCAGCACCTTCTCGATCGACGGGATCAGCTCGGTGAGCTGTTCGGCGAGGAGGACCTCGCCCTCGGTGACGCCGACGCCCATGTGGCCGAGGGCGGCACCGGCCTCGGCGGTGGCGCGGGCCACGTCGGGGTCGTTGTGACCGAGCAGCGGCGGGCCGAACGCCGAGTGGAAGTCGGTGTACTCGCGTCCGTCGGCGGTACGGAACCGTGCGCCGTCGGTCCCGGTGACGACCAGGTCGGTCAGTCCGGGAACGCTGCGCTGACCGCTGTTCACGCCGCCGGGTACGACCTGGCGGGCGCGCTCGGCGAGTCGGGCTCCGGAATCGTTGCCTACCGGGCCTGAACTCATATCGCTTGCTCCTTGCGTCGAAAGTCGTCGGTTTTCGCAGGCCCTGCCCGGCCCGTGAGTCCCTGGCGCCATCCGCCCGGCAGTCGCCGCAGGAAGAGGATGATCCGTGGTGCTTGGGTGGTGCGTCTCGCTTTTTCCGAACACTGTTCTGTAGAGCAGAACAGTGCCTGGATATTACGTGCGGCGTTGGGGCCGGTCAACCCCCCTCCAGGCATCAGAAGGCTGGCTGTCGCGCTTCTTTCACGACGAAAGCGCCTTCCGGCTCCCCCGGAGGCACTACGCTGTTCTGCTATGACGAACAGCTCTGCCACAGAAGAACCGAAGTACTGGGTCAAGAGCGTGGCCAGGGCAGCGGACATCCTCGAAGCGCTCGCCGCCCCCACGCAGGGCAACGGCCTGAGCGTCACGGAGGTCGGCCAGGCCTGCTCGATCTCCAAGAGCGCCGCCTTCGGCATGCTCCAGACCCTGCGCGCCTACGGCCTCGTCTCGGACGACGGCGAGGGCATGAACCGCCGCTACCGGCTCGGCATGAGCCTGGCCCGGCTGGGCGACCGGGCCCGCTCCCAGGTCTCCCTGCGCGGGGTGGCCCGGCCCGTGCTGAGCGAGCTCACCCGGACCACCGGCATGGCGTCCCGGCTCGCCGTGCCCGAGGACGGCCACGCGGTCGTCGTGGACCAGGTCGAGCTCGACCAGCGCGTCCGGCTCGATCTGCGGATGGGCCAGCGCGAGCTGCCGCACTGCACGGGGCTGGGCAAGGCCCTGCTCTCCGCCATGCCGCAGAGCGAGGCCGCCGCGGTCGTCGAGCGGTTCGGGCTGCCCCGGCGCACCTCCCGCACGATCACCGACCCCGCCACCTTCCTGTCGCATCTGCGGGACATCGCACGGGTCGGCTACGCCCTGGACGACGAGGAGGACGCCGAGGGCATCATCTGCATCGGTGCGCCGGTCTTCGACGACCGGTCGGTGTGCGCCGGGGCCATCTCCATCACCGGTCTCAAGCTCGGCCTGCCGGCCTGGCGCTACCAGGAACTGGGCGGCCAGGTCCGGGACGCGGCCCGCCGGATCAGCGTCTCGCTGGGCTGGGTCGACGACGCGGAGGACGGAGCGTCCGACAGTGACACGCCGAATTCCGACGGATTCAGGTCTTGACCGATCGACATAACCCGCCGTAGGTTCCCTGCCAACCGCAGTGACATTCTTCCGTCACTGGCGATTTACCCCTTCCGGCCCGCTTCCGACGCCTGCCCACTGCGTCGTGGACATCCGACGGCCGGACCCTTTTCAGCCATCCGCCTCACGGCAGTCCACCGCAGGAACGCTTCCTCACTTTCGGCACTTCTCGGAAGGCGAAGTCCGCATGAGCGTTCCGCACCATCACACCTCGGCCTCGTCGCGTCGTACGCTGCTGCGGGCTTCGGGTCTGGCCGGTCTGGTCATGGCCGGTTCGGCCGTGGCCGCCGGTACGGCCCAGGCCGCGCC
>NZ_JBIURS010000032.1:0-81914 GCF_044740965.1 Streptomyces sp. NPDC088252
CCGCCGGTGGTGAGGGCTCCCCACATTTCCCAGACGGAGAAGTCGAAGGCGTAGCTGTGGAAGAGGGTCCAGGTGTCGTCGGGGCCGAAGGGGAGACGTTGTTGGACGGCGTTGAAGAGGCGGGTGACGTTGGCGTGCGTGACGGTGGTGCCCTTGGGGCGTCCGGTGGATCCCGAGGTGAAGATGATGTAGCAGGCGTGGTCGGGGTCGAGGCTTTGCGGCAGATGCGCCAGGGCGTGGCTGAGACTCTGTGCGATCCCGGGCGCGGGGACAGTCCCGATGTTCAGGGTGTGCCAGGGGCCGTGGGGGACGGTTTCGTGGGTGGGTTGGTGGGTGAGGACGAGGGTGGCGCCGACTTCGGTGAGCATGTGGTGCTTGCGGTCGGTGGGGAAGGCGGTGTCGAGGGGGACGTAGACGCCGTGGGCCATGAGGACGGCGAGGGTGGTGATCACGGTGTCGGGGGATCGTTCGACGCAGACTCCGACGCAGACCTCGGGTCCCACGCCGTGCTTGATCAGGAGTGTGGCGATCTGTGCGGCGCGGGTGACGAGTTCGGTGTAGGTGAGGGTGGTGTCGTCGCAGACGACGGCCACGGCGTCGGGGGTTTCCAGTGCCCGGCGTATCACCAGTTCGTGGATCGCTCCGACGGGGAGTTGTCCGCCGTCACCCGCCCATGACTCCATCAGCTCCCGCTCGGTGTCGCCGAGCAGGACGACGTCGCCGAACGCGGTGTCGGGTTCGCAGACCATCGACTCCAGCACCCGCACGTAGTAGTCCCGCATCAACGCCACCTGATCCTCGACCAGAACACCGAGGTGGTAGTCGAGGCTCAGGAGCAGCCGTGTGGAGTACGGATTGCGGATCACGCCGACACTCAGCGGGAAGTTGGTCGGCTCGGCACGCAGCGTGCTGAAGCTGTCGATCTTCCCGTCCACAATCGTCAGACGCCCCTCACCGAACTCGTCGGTGAGCACGTGGAAATGGTTGTACACGAAGCTGGTCTCGAACAGGGCCTCGCCACCCATACGACGCTGCAGCGCCCCCAGCGGGTATCTGCGATGGGGCAGCATGTCCTGCTCGGCCTCGAACACCGCGCGTACGAGATCCAGCCAACTGCCCTCCGGCAGTTCCAGCCGGAACGGGACGGTGTTCAGGAAGAGCCCCCGCACCTCGGTCGCCCCGGCCTCCTCCAGCCGTCCGTTGGACGACAGCCCGGCCAGTACGTCCCTGCTCCCGGTGACCAGACTCATGACCCGCAGATGCGCCGCCAGCATCACGGACTTCAGCGGCACCCCACAACGCTTGGCCAGCGCCAGCAGCTCGTCGCACAGCTCCGCCGGTAGCAGTGTCTCGATCGAGCCGTGCTTCTCCGCCGTGTGCAGCACCCGCCACTCGTTCTCGCGCTCGGGCGTGGCCAGCCCGGCGTCGTGCCGGTCCGGCCAGCGTGGGAGCCGGCCCGTGGGCCGGTCCGTGAGCCGCTCCAGCCAGAACGCCTCGCTCTCCTTCGAGCGCAGCACCTCCTGTTCCGCCGCGATGAAATCGCGGTAGGCGGACTCGGGCGGGTCGAGGGCGGCGACCGCGCCCGCACCGGTCGCGAGCCGGTGGTAGAGGCCAGTGATCTCGGCGAGCGTGGAATGAAGGCTCCAGCCGTCGAAAATGGCGTGGTGCTCGGTCACCGTCCACTGGAACGCATCGTCGGAGAGCCAGTGGACGCCGAACCGCAGCAACGGCGGCCGGGAGTGGTCGAACACGTGGGAGCGTTCGAAGGCCACGTATGCGGCGATCGCCGTCTGTTGCGCCTCGTCGTCGAGTGCGCGGAGATCGGACACCACGCACGGCATCTCCGCCGTGGCATGCACCAGCTGGAGCGGCTCGCTGTAGCCGCTCAGTTCCAGGGACGTACGGAGTATCGGGTGGCGTTCCACGACCAGGCGGAGCGCCTCCTTGAAGCTGCGCTCGTCGAACCGGCCGTTGATGCGCATGCTGTCCACGTTGTGGTACGGCAGCCGTTCACGGTCCAGCTCCATCTCGTAGATCATGCCGACCTGGAGTTCCGCCATCGGATAGGCGTCCACGAGGCCTTGGGGCAGCCGCGCCCTGTCCTCGACGCTCACCATGGAGAACGGCTCACGGTCGCGCTGCGGAGTGTCGGATACCGCGTGGGTCGAGGCGGCCTCGGCCAGCCCAGCCAGGGTGGGTGTGCGGAAGAGGTCCTGCAGCTCGAAGCCCACCCCCTGGGCACGAGCCAGTCCCAGCACCTGGATGCTGCGGATGGAGTCGCCGCCGAGGTCGAAGAAGTTGTCCTGGCGACCGATCCGGTCGACGCCCAGAACGCTCCTCCAGATCCCCGCGAGCAGTTCCTCCGTCCCGGGCAGCGGTGCGATGAACTCGGATGTCAGATAAGGGCGTTCGGTCGTCGGAGCGGGCAACGCCCGTTGATTGAGCTTGCCCTGCGGAGTGAGCGGGAGGGCGTCGAGGAAGACGAAGTTCCTCGGGATCATGTACTCGGGGAGGTCGCCGGCGAGGGCTTCGCGGAGTTCGCTGGTGGTGGGCCGGTCGGCGCCCGGCTCCGGTACGAGATAGGCGACGAGGTCCGTGTGGCCGCCGAGATCGTCCCGCACGACCACGACGGCCTGCCGGATCTCGGGCCGCCGGCCCAGTCGTGCCTCGATCTCGGGCAGTTCGATGCGATAGCCGCGCACCTTCACCTGGGCGTCGGCCCGGCCGAGGTATTCCAGGCCGCCGGAGGGTGTCCAGCGGGCGAGGTCCCCGCTGCGGTACAGCCGGGCTCCCGGCGTACGGCCGAGGTGGTCCGGCACGAAACGCTGTGCGGTGAGCGCCGGTTGGCCCGTGTAGCAACGAGTGACGCCGGGCCCGCCGACGTGGAGCTCCCCGATGACACCGATCGGACTCGGATCACCCGACGGATCCAGGACGTAGAGACGGAGATCGGGCAGCGCCCTGCCGATCCGGCTGAACGTACCGTCGAGCTGGTCCTCGTCCACCTCGGTGTACGTCACGTGCACGGTGGTCTCGGTGATGCCGTACAGGTTGATGAGAAGCGGCGAGGCGTAACCGTGACGGGCACCCCAGCGGCGCACCGACGCCCGGTTCAGCGCCTCGCCCGCGAACAGCACTGCCCGCAGCCCCAGCTCCCCGCCTTCCACCGCGTCGACCGTCTCGAACTGGCGGAAGGCAGAAGGGGTCTGGCTGAGTATCGTGACCGACCGGTCGCGTACGAGTGCGTAGAACGCCTCCGAGTCCCGGCTGGTCAGATACGGTACCACGACGAGGCGTCCGCCGGTGGTGAGGGCACCCCACATCTCCATGACCGACACATCGAAGGCGTAACTGTGGAAGAGGCTCCAGGTGTCGTCGGGGCCGAAGGGGAGGCGTTGTTGGACGGCGTTGAAGAGGCGGGTCACGTTGGCGTGGGTGACGGTGGTGCCCTTGGGGCGTCCGGTGGATCCTGAGGTGAAGATGATGTAGCAGGCGTGGTCGGGGTCGAGGTGCTGGGGGAGGTGGGCGAGGGCGTGGCTGGGGCTGTGTGTGGTCCCGGGCGCGGGGAGGGTGTCGATGTTCAGGGTGTGCCAGGGGCCGTGGGGGACGGTTTCGTGGGTGGGTTGGTGGGTGAGGACGAGGGTGGCGCCGACTTCGGTGAGCATGTGGTGCTTGCGGTCGGTGGGGAAGGCGGTGTCGAGGGGGACGTAGACGCCGTGGGCCATGAGGACGGCGAGGGTGGTGATCACGGTGTCGGGGGATCGTTCGACGCAGATCCCGACGCAGACCTCGGGTCCCACGCCGTGTTCGATCAGGAGTGTGGCGATCTGTGCGGCGCGGGTGACGAGTTCGGTGTAGGTGAGGGTGGTGTCGTCGCAGACGACGGCCACGGCGTCGGGGGTTTCCAGTGCCCGGCGTATCACCAGTTCGTGGATCGCTCCTACGGGGAGTTGTCCGCCGTCACCCGCCCATGACTCCACCAACTGCCGCTCGGCGGGCCCCATGAGCGGAAGTCGGCTCACCGGGAGATCGGGCGTGGCGAGGATCTGACCGAGCAGGATCTGCCAGTGGTCCACCAGGGTACGGATGGTGTCGGCGTCGAACAGGTCCGTCGCGTACTCGACCTGGAGATGGAGCCCGCCCGGACGCCGGTACACCGACCAGGTGATGTCGAACTTCGCGGTCCCCGTGGCCACCATGGAACGCTCGACGCGCAGCCCCTCACCGAAGGGCTCCGGCGGTTCCTCCTCGTGGAAGGCGAAAAGCGTCTGCACAATCGGGTTGTGACTCAGTGACCGTTCGGGGTGCAACTGCTTCACGGCGAGATCGAACGGGGCCCTGCTGCGGGAGAGCGCGCTCAGCAGCGACGCGCGGGAGCGCGCCACGAGTTCCCGGAAGCAGGGGTCGTCCCCCAGGTCCACCCGGAGGACGAGCGTGTCGACGAAGAAGCCGACCAGATCGTTGAGCTTGGCGTTGTCCCGGCCCGCCACCGGCGAACCGACGACGACATCGCTGCTCCCCGAGTGGCGTGCGGCGAGCACCTGGAAGGCGGCGAGCATCACCGTGTACAGACTGACGTTCTCCTCGGCGGCGAACGCCTCCAGCGCCGCCGAGGACACCCCGGTGAGCGGGAAGTCCGTCGTCTCACCCCGATAACTCATCTCGGCCGGTCGGGGGCGGTCCGTCCCGAGGTCCAGCACGGCCGGGGCATCGGCCAGCGTATCCGTCCACGCCGCCAGGGCCTTCTCCGTACGAGGACCGCGCAGCGTCTCGCGCTGCCACAACGCGTAGTCGGCGTACTGGACCGGCAGGGGCTCGACCGACCCGTCGCCGGCACGATATGCCTCGTTCAGACGACGCTGGAACACATCGAGCGACCAGCCGTCGCAGGCGATGTGGTGGAAGGTCAGCTGCAACCAGTGCTCGTCCTCGGACAGCCGGTACAGCGACGCACGCAGCATCGGATCCCGGGCCAGGTCGAATGGCCTGCGGGCATCCGCCTCGACGGCCTCCTGAGCGCCGCGGACGCGGTCGGCGGGTGCGAGGCCGGTGAGGTCGACGAGCGGGCAGTCCGTCTCACGAGTGTCCAGCAACCGCTGGCGCGGCTCCCCGTTCTCGTCGGCCTCGAAGACGGTGTACAGGGCGTCCTGGCCGGCCGCGGCCGTAGTGACGGCGGCCGTCAGGCGGGCGGCGTCCAAGGGGCCGGTGAAGCGAAGAACGACCGGAACGTTGTAGACGGCGTTGTCCCCGAGCCAGCGGTCGAGGAACCAGAGCCGCTGCTGGCCGAAAGAAAGCGGACCGCGCTCATCCTTCCTGGCGCGGAGCCGGCCGGCCGAGGACGCTCTCGTTCCGCTTCCAGTACGCGCGTCGTCTGCCGCGTTCTCGTCGGTCGTGGGGATGCCGTCCATGATGACGCCCTTCTCACCGGTCCACTAAAGGTCCAATAAAAACGAAACGTGGCCGCGGTTTCTTGAAGAGCACACAGAGCAGTGCGTACGCGCATCGCCGAAGAGAACCTGTGAACGCTGCAAAGAACTGCGGGATTATTTGCATGGGACATGGAGGAGCGCTGTCACATTAGAGAGGCGCATCAGGAGCGGTCAACCCTCGTGATTAGCGCCTGACCTGCGCCTTTTAACGATCGGGAGGGTTTTGGATCACATCCTTAGCGTAAATTTAGGGAAGTAATAGAGCCAAATAAGCGCACGCCTGCCCTGTATATGAACGGAAGATTGAATCGCGTCCGGGCGCGTCGTACCCCCGGAGCCCGTCGAGGTTCGCGGGGAGTTGCGCGGGACCGCCGGACGGGTTGTCAGCAGGACAGCCGTGACGGGCTGCGCGCCGATATCGAGCCGGCCAAAGGGAATCGGCGCCTACGGCCAAACCCGTGCTGCCACCCGAGAAGGGATCACTTCCGGGCCAGCGCCGTCGAACTGCTCGCCAGGCGACAGGAAATGGTCCACAGGCCGATTTCGGCCGCCTGTCGGCCTGCCGCCTCCACCTGGACGCGCTCCTGCTGGTACCAGGCGAACGGGTCCGCCAGCAGACGGTCGACCAGGCTCCGCGGCATCGCATGGCAGCGGATGGGCTCATCCGGTACGGGCGGGTCTCCGTACCCGCCGCGGCGCTGTGCTTCTCCGGTGAGATACGCCAAGGTGTCGAGAACGCGCCGCAGCGCCGCCCGCTGCTCCTCCGGCGACTCCTCCGCCGCCAGGCGTTCCAGGGCGAAGGCCCGTACGAAGGCGGGGAAACGGTATCGGACGGCTCTGGACGCCTGGTCCACCACCGCTTCGAGCAGATAGGACTCGGTGAGCTCGTCCAGCAGGTCCTGGGCGCGATGCGGTTCGCATTCGAGGAGAGGAGCGCCGATCCAGGGGGCGAAGTCGGGTATCTCCAACTGGGCGAGTTGGCGCAGGGCCCGCTGGGCCTCCGGACTGAGCGCCCCGTAAGCCGGGGTCATGCACATGCGGACCGCCTGCTCCACGTGGCGCAGCTCGTCCGGGCGGCGGGCCGCATCGGCGCATCGGCCCACCGCCTCGGCCTGGGCGACGGCGTCCGCCACGCTCCGGTGCGGCCGGGCGGCCAGACGTGCGGCGACCGCGCGCAGCACGAGCGGCAGATCGTCGCAGGCACGGCAGAGCTCCTCGACGGCCAGCGGTTCGGCGGCGACCCGCCGCCGGCCGATGATCTTCATCAGCATTTCCACGGAGCTTTCCCGTCGGAACCGGGAGAGCTCGATGCGGGTGTCCGCGGGCAGCCCGGTGAAACGCCGCCACGAGGTGATCAGTACCCGCGATCCGGACGACCCGGGGAGCAGCGGGGCGACCTGGCACTCGGATGCCGCGCCGTCCAGCACGACGAGGACTCGGCCCTCCGCCAGCAGGTCGCGGTACATCTCGGCGCGCTCCTCGACGCTGCCGGGGACGGCTTCGTCGGTCACCCCGAGCGCGCGCAGGAAGCGCCGGAGCACCTCGGCGGCGCTCGTCGGGTGGCCCGGGGCGTCGGACAATTTCGCGAAGAGCTGCCCGTCGGGGTAGTCGGGGGCGAGGCGATGGGCGACATGTACGGCCAGGGTTGTCTTGCCGGAGCCACCCCGGCCGGTGATCACGGTGACGGGGACGACGGTCCGGGGTGCGTCGGTGCGGGTGGAGGCGGCCAGAATGCGCTGGATCGCGCGCGCGCGGCCGGTGAAATCTGCGATGTCGGCGGGCAGCAGCCGCGGAATCCTGTGCGCCGGAGGTGCCGGAACCGCCGGAGGTGCCGGAGATTCCGGGACCGCCGGGCCGCTGCCGGGCCCGTTCGGCTGGGCGGCGTCCGCCGTCACCATGATGAAGGGCTGGATCCGGGGTGGCGTGCCCCACTCCTCTTCCCCTGCCAGGATCATGCGGTGCAGTCGCTGCAGTTCCGCGCCGGGCTCGATGCCGAGCCTCTCGACGAGGGCCGCCCGCGCCTGACGGTAGGCGTCCAGGGCCTCGGCCTGCCGTCCCGCGCGGTGGAGCGCGGTCATCAGGAGCACCCGCAGGCGTTCCCGGAGGGGGTGGGCGACGACCAGAGCGCCGAGTTCACTCACGGCGCGGTGGTGATTGCCGAGCCGTAGTTCGAGTTCAAGACATTGTTCCTGTACGGCGAGGCGGCGCTCGTCGAGTTGGACGGCCTTCGCCCGTACCGGCTTGCTGCTGATATCGGTCAGGGCGTGTCCCTGCCACAGCTCCAACGCGGCCCGTAACTCCTTCACCGCCTGCTGGGGTTGCCGGGCGGCAGCGGCCCTTCCGCCTGCGGCGGCCCGTTCCTCGAAGGCATGGAGGTCGAGTTGCCCCTCGGCCATCCGTAAGAGGTAGCCGGGCGAGCGGGTCACTATCGGGCCGGGCTGGGTTCCCGCGGGGAGTATGCGCCGCAGCGCGCAGATGCCGATCTGTACCTGGGTGCGGCTCGTCGCCGGGGGCTTCCGCTCCCATATGGCCTCCACCAGACGGTCATTGGAGACGACACGTCCCGATTCGAGAAGCAGCATCGCCAGAACCGTGCGCTGACGCTGCCCGCTGACATCTATGCGCCTGCCGTCGTCCACGACTTCGAGCGGCCCCAGAATCCTGAACTGCATGGGCCCCCCTTCGAGGTGGTGACGGCTCGTAGAGGGCGATGGTGCCCGGCCTGATGTACAGGCCCGCCGACCTCCACCGCGCCTGGCGTGTTCGAATACTGGTGCAAGGTGTACGAAAAGCGGATACGGGATGTGCATTCGAATGATTGCATGATCGAAAGGGGTCAGTCAACGACTCACTTTCCGGGCCGCGCCTGTCAACTTCTTTTCTGCTCGGACGCGCTGTGGGGCGACTCTCTCTGTAAGTTCCGGAAAAAGAACGTCCGAAATTCCATGTTTGAAGTGCGGGCGCCCCGGTTTTCTCCGGGCGCGATTCTCTCGGGATGCTTGCACCCCGGCAGATGATATGTCTGGTTTGCCTGTCGAATGGTGACCCCGGGACGCCGTCCCCCTGTGTCGTTCGAAAACTTTTCTGAGCCCCTTGACATACGGGACAACCGTTGGCGGGTCGGCGGCGGTCTCGGAGCCTGCTCCCGGCGAGTTCGGCTCGTACGTCTGAAGCGTCCAGTGGCACAAGCCGTCCAAGCACGGAATTGCCGTCTTCCGGTACGGCGCGGCACCCGCCGCGCGTCGTGCAACTGGACTCGACCCGCCTACTCACTTCGAGGCGACCGTTCTGGCCACGGCGGCCCGAGCAGGCCTGCTGATCATGC
The DNA here is from genome assembly GCF_044740965.1 of Streptomyces sp. NPDC088252. Classification (NCBI taxonomy): domain Bacteria; kingdom Bacillati; phylum Actinomycetota; class Actinomycetes; order Kitasatosporales; family Streptomycetaceae; genus Streptomyces; species Streptomyces sp. NPDC088252. The sequence goes on from NZ_JBIURS010000032.1 coordinate 8,755, forward strand.
TGGCGCGCCGGGAGACTCCGAGACCCCCGACTGTGAGGATGAGGGAGGCAAGGACCTGCGCTGCCCCGACAGCGATCACCGGTTCTCCGCCGGCAGCAGCACGACCAACCGGGCGCCGGGCCGGTTGTCCTCGATGCGGGTGCTGCCGTGGTGGGCCCTGACGATGTCACGGACGATGGCGAGGCCGAGGCCGCTGCCGCCGGTGTCACGGGCGCGGGCGTCGTCCAGGCGGGTGAAGCGTCCGAAGACGCGCCCCCGGTCGGCCTCGGGGATGCCGGGGCCATTGTCGGCGACGACCAGCTCTGCGGTGCCGTCGTGGCTGCTGAGGCTGACGTCGACGCGCGTGGCGGCGTAGCACAGGGCGTTGTCCAGCAAGTTGCGTACGACACGGACGAGGGCGTCCTCATCGCCCGCCACACGTGCCGCGCCGACGGCGCGCTGGTCGATGACGAGCAAGGTGCGGCGGCGAGCCTCACGCACCTCGGTGAAGACGATGTCGTCCAGGTCCACGGGGCGCGCCGGCGGTTGGGGCCGGGCGTCCAGTCGGGCGAGTTGGAGCAGGTTGTCGACGAGCCGGGTGAGACGTTCGGTCTCGTGGAGCAGGCCGGGGGCGAGGGTCCGCCAGTCGGCAGAATCGGGATGATGAGCGGCGACTTCCAGACGAGTGTGCAGGGTACTGAGAGGGCTGCGAAGCTCGTGGGCGGCGTCCGCGATGAATCTTCGCTGGCGCTGGGTCGCCGTGTCCAGACGGGCCAGCAGGTCGTTGAAGGTCCTGGCCAGCCGCCCGAGCGCGTCGTCGGCGGGCGGTTCGCCGAGGCGGTGACTGAGGTCCGACGCGGTGATCTCGGCGGTCTGGGCGCGCATGGCGTCCACGGGGCGCAGCGCGCGCCCGGTGAGCTGCCACACGACTGCGGTGAGCAGGGCGATGACTGCCGGCACGCCCGTGGCCAGACCGGTGGCGAGCTGGGCCAGACCGTGATCCACGCTTTCCGTGGAGACGGCCACGTAGACGGTCATGGGGCTGCGGGCCGTGCCGGCGGGGACACCGACGGCGCGCCATGCCCCGCTGTACCCCACAGGAATGTCGTGGACGGTGTGGGCCCGTGGGTTGCCGGACTCGCTCGCCGGAAAGTCGAACGCCCGCGGCCGGTTGCGCAGATTGGCCGAACTGGAGAGCACGTTTCCCTTGCTGTCGACGATCTGCACCGCGACTTCTCCGTGGCTGGTGACGGGTATTTCCACGGGGACCCGGTCGCTGTCCGTGCTCGCTGCCACGACCTGGGCGCGCTGCAGGGCGGTCTGGTCGAGACCGCTGATCAGGCTGGTGTGCAGCCAGACGGCGAGCAGCACGGCAGCCCCGGCCAGCGCGACGGCCATGACCAGGGCTGCGGCGGCGCTCAGCCGCAGCCGCAGCGACCGACGGGCCCACCAGGACCGAACGCCGGCGGCCATGCGTCACCTCGCACCGCTGCGCAGTAGGTAGCCGGCACCGCGGACGGTCTCGATGGTGCAGCGGCCGAACGGGGCGTCGATCTTGCGCCGGAGGTAGCTGACGTACACCTCGACGATGTTGGTGTCGCCGTCAAAGTGCTCGTCCCACACGTGGGTGAGGATGTCCGTCTTGCTGATCACCTCGTCGGGGTGCCTGAGCAGATACTCCAGGAGTGTGAACTCCCGTGCCGTCAGATCGATGTCATGGTCCCCGCGGCGGCAGCGGCGGCGTGCGGGATCCACGGTGAGGTCGTCGGCGGCGAGCACGGCGGGCCGGGCGGGTGCCCCGCGCCGCAGCAGGGCCCTCAGGTGGGCGACGAGCACCACGTAGGAGAACGGCTTGCTCAGGTAGTCGTCGGCGCCGAGGTCGAGGGCATCCGCTTCGTCGTGCTCCCCGTCCTTCGCCGTGAGCGTCAGCACCGGCGTCCAGATCTTGGCGGCCCTCAGCCGTTTCAGGACCTCGTACCCGGACAGGACGGGCAGCATGATGTCCAGGACGATCACGTCGTAGGGCTCGTGGAGAGCATGCCACAGCCCGTCCGCCCCATCGTGTGCGAGGTCGGCGACGAAGCCCTCTGCGGCAAGTCCGTCGGCGATGGCCTCGGCGAGTGCATGTTCGTCCTCGATGATCAGCATCCGCATGGCAGCCTCTCTCCATCCACCGTAGCTCCGGACCGGCGGCTGTTTGATCGAGAGGACCCTGAGGATCGGTTCGGCTCTCAGCTTCCTCTTAGCACCGCGGTCACAGGCTGGAATCGTCAAACAGGCTCGGACAGGCAAGGTGAGGAACGATGAAGAGCCTCCGAGACGAGCGCCGGAACCGGGACACCAGGGAGCGCATGCGGCGCGACGACGACCGCGACCGGCGGGCAACAACCGACGTCCGGCGAGTCGGCGGCCGGCCCGAGGGACGGCGGGAGACGGACCTCGACGAGCGGGAGTACCTGGTGCGCACGTCGCGCGTCGCCGATCGGCCGTTCGGCTGACAGGGGTGGGGACAACTGGAGAATTGAGGGCTGTTTGACGGTGATCGCGGCCGGTCCGTGCCGTACGGAGCACGGACCGGCCGCGTGCGCCGTCAACAGCGGCGGGCGGCGATCGCTGCGACACGGCCCGAGTCCACTGCGACGTCCGCGATCGTCCACCCCTCAAGGCACTCGGCCGGTGCGATGCCCGTGCCTACGTAGTCGAAGGACAACCCCCGGGCCAGGCCTGTGCCGAGGCCCTTGAGGTAAGCCTCCTTGCGCACCCAGGCCCTGGCGAAGGCCAAGGGCCGTTCGTCGTCGGGCAGGGCTGCGAGCTCGGCCCGCTCCACCGGGTGCAGGTCAGCGGCGAGTCCGCTCACGGCGTCGGACAGCGGGATTCGCTCCATGTCGACGCCGACGGGTGTGTCGGCGAGCGCGATCAGGCAGAGGCCGCCGCTGTAGGCCACGGAGAAGTACGGTGTGCCACCGACCACTGTCGGCCGGCCGTGCGGACCGCCGCACACCGGGCACGGCTCGCGAGTGAGCGCTACCTGCCGGGGCGGGACACCGAGCCGGGCGGCAAGGAGGCGGCGCAGTGCAGCGTGCCCGGCAACGTACCGGTCGCGGACCGCGCCCTGGGCGAAGGCGCGGGCCCGCCGCCGTTCCCCGGCGTCCAAAGTCGTCGGCGCAACCGGCATGTCCGCGCGCACGAGCCACAGGGCGGGCGGTGGTGTCACCCCTGCATCACCGCTTCCACCAGGTCCAGGGCCAGGTCCAGGGTGTGCTGAACCTGCAGGCCGTGGTCGGTGTACCAGTCATCCGTGGCCTCCGGGTGTGGTCCGGTGACCGCCACGGGACCGCTGCCGAACCGGGTCACGAAGGCGGCGGGGGTGCCGTTGTCGTAGGTGGCAAGGATCCTCGCGTCGGCGTTCTCTTCGAGGACGAAGAGGGGGCCGTCCTGGAAGAACACGGTGCGCGGGCGACCCCGCCACGTCACCTGGACCAGAGTGTTGCCCTCGTCGTGGACGGTGGCCCCCGCAGAGTGGATGTACTGGTCGGTGTCGCCCGGAAGGAGACCAAAACCCGGGGTGACCCCGGCGAGGTAGCCGCCGAGGCAGAAGCCCAGATAGCGCCCGCCGCCGTGGACGAAGTCCCGGATCGTTCGGCGCTGCCGACGCAGAGTCCGCCAAGCGGCGGCGAGTGTGCCCCCGCCGGGCTGGGCGTACAGCACGGCGCGGGACAAGGACTCGGCTGACAGCGGGCACGTCTCGTCCGGGCCGGTGTAGCGGACGTCCAGGCCCCACGGCCCGGAGGCGAGGAGTCCGGCGACCGCCTCGGGACAGCCGGGCAGCGAAGCCGGCCCGCGATAGACGAGAGCGAGGCGACGGTGCCCGGCCGGGGGCTCGGCGGCTGCCATGGCAGCCTCACCGCACCTGCTTCGTCGGTCCGGCGGGCACAGGCCGCACGGTGGGCGGTACGCCGAGCCCTTCGGCGGGGAGCCCGTGCCAATTCGTTCCCGGCGTCAGCCGCTCGCCCTTCATGACCAGGGACAGTGCCCCGAGCCGGACACCGGCACCCACCACCGCGTCGTAGAGCACGATGGTCCGCGGGCCGATGCTTGTGCCGGGGCCGACGGTCACCGTCGACATCTTCATCACGCGGTCCTCGAACAGGTGGGTCTGCAGTGAGACGTGCAGGCCGATCGCGGCGTCGTCGCCGACCTCCACCAGGTCGAACTCGGTGAGGTACGTGGTGCCGATCCAGGTGCGCCGTCCGATGCGGGCGCCGAACAGGCGCAGCACCGGGGGCAGGAACGGCGTCCCCACCAGGGTACCCACACCGGCCGGGACCGCGGCCGCCTCGAACAGGCCGGTGACGAACTCCGTACGACGCACGAACAGGCTCCACAGGGGCTCGACGCGCGGCCGGTACCGTCCGGCGACCACCCACTTGGCCAGCGCGCAGTACCCGATGACGGCCAGCGCCGCGCCCATGGCGAGGAGCGGCGACACGAGCAGCGGCACCAGCGGCCCCGTCCGGCCGGCGATGCCGGCCAGGACCAGGAGGTAGAGGCAGGCACTGGTGGCGAGCACAGAGGCGGGCATGGCGGCGCGGAAGAACTCGATGGCCAGGCGGACGAGCACCGCCCTGCGCGTGGGCCGGAAGGTCAGTTCCTCGGGGAAGTTCCCACTGCTCTGGCGCACCGGCAGCCGCAGTGCGGGCGAGCCCAGCCATGTGCTGTCGGCGGGCACATGGTCCAGGGACGGCACCGTTCCCACACCGATCAGACAGCCCGGGCCCAGCCGAGTTCCGGCGGGAACGAGCGCCGCGTTGCCCACGAATGCGCGCCGGCCGACTTCGGTGGGCACGAACGCCACGCGGTCGACCGCGAAAGTGGCGACGCCGATGCCGGCCATGTCGGCGACGAAACTGCCGTCGCCGAGGTCGAGCAGGTCCGGGTCGATGTGTGCCGCGGTGGAGACCTCGGCGCTGCGGCCCACGCGGGCACCGAGCAGCCGCAGCCACGGGGCCGTGTAGAGCGTGGCGTAGAGCGAATTGGTGAGGAAGAGGCTGTGCTCGAGCAACTTGTCGGCGAACCACTTGCGCACGCCGAGTGCCGAGCGGGCCCGGTGGATCCCGGGGGGTGTCCTCCGCAGGACCGCCCGCTTCGCGACGGCAACGATCAGACACGCCGTGGTCACGAAGAGCGGGCCGGACAACGCGGTGGCGACCAGACCGGCGGCCGGTCCGCCGTACAGCCAGGCCCACCAGAACAGGGCGACGCCCGGCAGGGTCATGGCGACCACCGCTGCTTCGAGCACGGCCAGGCCGAGCACGACGGCGGCCAACTGCCGTGGGTGCCAGCGGTCCGTCCCGGTTCCGGTGCTCAGCATCTTCTCGACGAGCGGGGAGAGTGCCTCCACCGGGCGTGCGGGCGATCCGGCACGGCGCGCCCCGGCGGGAACCGCCTCGTCGGGGCCTGCCACGGACTGCTCGCCGAGCGCGGACCGGGGGCCCAGGCACGCGCCGGGTTCGAGGACCGCGTTGGCGCCGACGAACGCCCGCTCTCCGACGGTGATCGGGGCGACCGTGACCCATCCGTCGGTGACCTGCCAAGGGCGCAGCGTGGCGCCGTAGCCGATGGCGGCGTCACGGTCGATGCGCAGCAGCGTGGGCAGGCCGACGAAGCTGGTGGCGATGGTGGCGCCAGGGCCGATGCGTGCGCCGAGGAGCCGCAGGTAGTGGCCCATCAGAGGGGACCCGCTCAGTACCCGCAGGGGGCCGATGCCGAGCAGCAGCACGTCCAGCGCCCACAGACGCAGATACGTCGCTCCCCACAGCGGGTACCGGCCGGGCCTGATGCCCGCCGCCAGCGGTCGTGCCAGGGCGAGGGGTACGAGCCAGCGAATGGTGGTGTAACCGGCCAGCACGGCGAGCGTCGACACGACGGCCCCCCAGCCCGATATCCGGCCGTGGTTCAGCGCGTAGGAGATGGCCACCGGTCCCGTGAGCAGGAACAGCAGCCCGTAGAAAGCCGCCGCCTGGGCCAGTCCGGCACGCGCGATCCGTGCGCAGCCGTGCCGGAGGGGCGCGGGCCGGGCCCGGCCCATCGGGCGAGGCGCGTTTGCCGAGGAACGCAGGCGTGCCGCGAACGTTCGCACGGTCGGGTTCTCGTACAGGTCGCGCAGGGTCGGGCCGGTCCCGCCGTCCCGACCCCGCAGCAGCGATACGGCGCGGGCGGCAAGCAGGGAGTGACCGCCGAGGTCGGTGAAGAAGTCGGCCTCTGCCGACAACTCCTCGGGGGCGATGCCGAGCGTCTGCGCCCAGGCGCCGCGCACCGTCGTCTCCAACTCGCCGCGGGCCGGCGCCACACGGCCGGTGTCGATGAACCGGCGGCCGGTCGGCGCGGGCAGCCGCGTGCGGTCGGCCTTGCCGCTCGGCATGACCGGCAGCCGGTCGAGGAAGTCCAGTGTCGAGGGCACCATGTAGGCGGGCAGCGAGCGGCGCAGGCGCTCGTGCAGCCGTCCGGCGAGGATGTCGTCGGGGATCACGCCGTCCTCGGCGCGCACCACGTAGGCGGCCAGAGCACGGTCACTGTCGTACCCGTTGTGCCGGGCCACGAGAGCGGTGGCCGCCTGGGCCACTCCGGGGTCCTCCAGCAGTACGTTGTCGATCTCGTCCAGCGACACACGGTAGCCGCGGATCTTCACCTCGGCGTCGGCCCGGCCAAGGTAGTCGATCTCCCCGTCGTCGGTCATCCTCCCGAGGTCTCCTGTGCGGTACAGGCGGCCGCCGGTCGCCAGGTGGTGATCGACGAAGCGGTCGGCGGTCAGGTCCGGCCGGCCCACGTAGCCCCGGGCAAGGCCCGGACCGCCCAGACAGATCTCACCGACGGCTCCGTGCGGTACGGGCCGGCGCCGCTCGTCGAGGAGAACGGCCGAGTACGTCGGCAGGGGGCGGCCTATGGTCACCGGGCGGCCCGGCCGGAGTTCCTGCCAGGTTGCCGTAACCGTGGCCTCGGTCGGCCCGTAGGTGTTGAGGATGCGCCGTCCTGGCCTGCTCCATCGTTCGACGAGCGAGGCAGGGCACGCCTCGCCTCCCACCACGACGCTGCGGATCCGCGGAAGGTCGTACGGGATCGTCGCCAGCAGCGTCGGCACGCAGTAAAGGACAGTCACGTCCTGGTCCTGGAGGAAGTCGGCGAGTTCGGCGCCCAGCCGTCCTGAACCGTCCGGTCCGGCAACGAGCGTGGCGCCGGCCGTCCAGGTCGGCCAGATCTCCTCGATGGAGAAGTCGAACGAGATGGTCATGCCCTGATACACCCGGTCCTGCGGCCGGACGCCGTAGATCGGGGTAACGACGCGCAGGAAGTTGCAGATGCTCGACTGAGCGATCTCCACCCCCTTGGGCCTGCCGCTGGATCCCGAGGTGTACATGATGTATGCAAGCGGATCGTCAGCGCCCCAGTCCTCGGCGGCCGGGCGCGAGGACGGCAGCGGGACGAGGTCTCCGGCGTACGCATCGATCTCGATCACCGGGCACACCTGGCGCGGCCCCGCCCAGGCGGCGCCCGCAGCGAGAGCGGACGTGGTCAGCACCGCGGTGGCGCCCGCGTCACTCAGGATGAAGGCGACCCGGTCGGGCGGCGCAGCGGGGTCGATGGGAACGAACGCCGCGCCCGTCTTGCAGACGCCCAGCAGGCACACGTACATGTCCACGGACCGGGGCAGCAGCAGGGCCGCGCGTCTGCCCGGGCCCATGCCGATACGGCGCAGGTGGTGGGCGACTCGATTGGCTCGGGCGTCGAGTTCTGCGTAGGTCAGGCGGCGCGGGCCGCATGCGAGGGCGACGGCCGACGGCGTGCGGTCGCAGGCATCCTCGAAGAAACGGTTCAGTCTGCCGAGGGTGCCCGCCGTCCCCGAGGTGGTGCGGTCTCCCGTAGGAACGACGGGTGGGGCGGCGGTGTGGGAGGCCATGGGTTCTCCCTTTTTTCGGTGCGAAAGGTGCGCAGTCATTCCCGGTGACTCTTTCAGCCTGGGCGACGCCCGCTGAGAGGACGCTGAGAAGCGGATCCACGCGTGATGGCACAGCATTCGCGGACGCACGCGACCAGTGAGAGCCGCGTCGGTCCACAGCGGTCGGGTGTCACTCACGGCTTCCGCCCGGCAACTTTCCGTGATGGTGATCCAGGATCGGGAGCTGGGCCTGTGGTGGAACACGGCGACAGAGGCGTCGTCACCGAGACGTCCGCCGACGTGCGCGAGGAGCTTGCGCTGCAGGTGGTGCCGGCCGCCGTGTGGAGGCGGGGCTCCCACCTGCGGGTCCTCCCGGTCAGGGCGAGCACCGCCAGAAGTGGGACAGGAGTGTAACTCACACCGGAAGCAGAACAGTTCCGCCAACTGTTCTCTCCGGGCGTCGCAATGCAGCAGACCCATCCTCACGGCCTTCGCGCCGGACGTGTGTGGTCCTTGGCCGGAGCACATGTTCAGACGAAGGCCGCTTCCGCGTAATCCGGTTACCGAACCGAGTGATCAAGTTCGACGCACCATGCGACGCCGGACGCTGAAGATCAAGTTGGGGAACAGGGGAACCTCCGCTGTCCGCTGCAGGTAGTCAGCCCCGGATGTGCCGCCGGTTCCAGGTGCGGAGCCGATGATTTTGAGTGTTATTCCCCAGTGAGTGCGCTTCGACATGTGCCAGCCGGCATCGAGCCTCCGCATGCTCTCCTCCAGCCTGGTGACGGTCTGCGGGGGAAGTTCGGGCAACTGTCGCTCGAAAACTTCTTGCAGTGTTTCGCCTTCGAGAGCGAGAAGCGGCGCTTGAGGAGAGAACGAGCCGGGATCTCGCGGCGCGCTCAGCGACTCCACCCGTCGATACGAGGTGGATTGAACGGCGCTCCTGCCGTAGGTGTTCTCGCGGATGACGGCGAATGCCTCGCGCGGCATCGTGGTCAGGACGCGGAAGAGCGCAGGCGTGGCATCGAGCCGATGTGCCGCGTCACTGAGTTCGTCGCGGCAACCTTCGGCATCACCGTTGTCCAGGGCAGTGATGGCACGTCCGAGACATCGGCCGATATGGACGTACAAGCCCTCGAAGATCTGAATGATCCTGATGAACATCTGTTCGTCATGAAGCCGGGTCACAGGCAGCATCGTGGTTTCCACGAGGCGTCGGACGGGCTGCTCGATCTGATCGGCCGCTGCCGAGATGGCCCTGGACGCGGCAGCCATCAGGGCTTCATCTCCATTGAGTTCGTCCGCCGTGGCGAATGGGCCGACCTTGCCCTCGAACTTCTCTCCCCAGGCGGGTGCGAGAGCGTTCATGCTTCTCAGGAGCTGGTAGGCCGCGCGCGTCCTGGTCCGCTGCCGTCGGCCGGGCTCGGCGGCGAGAGCAGATGTCTCGATGGAGAGAAGGTCCACGGCAAGGGCTGCCATGATGGTGTCTGAGAGGACGTCGCCCTTTTTCCCTTCCGACCGTTCCCTCAACCTGTCGTAGAGGTGGGCGCCCACGTAGGTGTGGTAATCACCGTCCTCCTGGTCGAAAGTGAGACGTAACCAGGAGGACAGCAGCGGCGTGCTCACCTCCTCGTCCTCAGGTGGCGCCTCGCTCTGCACCGAGGCGTGGAGAACGCGCTACGAGGGTGTTGCGCCGCTCGCCCGCACTTCCCGCGCGGGGACCGGTCGACGGGGTCGAGCGAGCGGTTCCAGGCCAAGGAGCAGGAGGCGACTTCGAGGGGCGCCTTGGAAGTCATGCTCGCCCGATCCGGGATCACCGTCCAAGTGCCCACGGAACACAGCGTTTTGGATGCCGTACGGAAGGCGGCGTGGCCGCGCTCTCCTCCTGTGCCGAGGGCATCTGCGGCACCTGCGAGACCGAGGTCCTCGACGGCGAGCCCTACGGCACCTCGCCGCGTTGTCGGAACGTCCGCATACATCCAGTATGCGGACGTCCCTCCGCCTTGCGACGCACCGCATCCGACGCCGCGCGCTGATCCACCAGGGATTACGGGACACCCCTTAGCCTCGGAGTGGAAGCCGAGCAATCGCCTGGGCCAAGGCGAGCGTGACCAGCTCGGCATCGCTCAACTGCGGCGGGCAGCCCATCCATCGCTCCACCTCCAGCTCGTCGTCGACCTTCACGTACGGTGCCGTCAGCAGGATGTCCAGTTCATTCGTCACAGAACGATCTCGGACACCCTCCTCGTGTTCCCCGACGTGCCGTCAGGCGGCGCCGCTACTCGCACCCTTCGCTCTTCCGGACCCCCGTGCGGCCAAACCGAAGACGAGACCACCGACCAGGAACCAGGGATTCCACAGCAGCAGCGTCCACAGCCGCTGTTCCGGGCTTACGTCTATCTCCTGGCCCGCAGTGTTGGTCAGCAGCAGCACCTCAACGGCGATGCCGCGCACCAGCAGCACGGCGCAGACACCCCAACCCAGGGCCTTGATCAGGCGTCCTGCCAGGCCACGAGGGTGCGGCCTGGCGAGAAGCCATCCCAGCACACCGGCGACAAGGCACAGCGATCCCACGCCCCACAAGCCGACCGCCACGAACCACCCGGGGCGTTCCTCGGCCAGGGGCCCCGCCGAGACACTGAGGCCCAAGTCGCCGCCCAGCGCCCAGTAGAGATGAAGCACGGCGAAAGCGACCGCCCAAGCACATGCGATACGCCCCCACAACCCCGGCGTTGTCTTGTCCTGCGGATCTTCATACATGGCGAGGAGCATGCCACTGTTCCGTGGCCGTTCCGGGTTTCCCCCCATGCGCCCTGGAAGGGCCGGACGGCCGGACGATCAGACCGCCCGGCCCCGGTGCTGCCACGCTCGTATGTCGGACCGAACCGGGAACGCGAGGCCCTGCGGGTGGGGCCGGGGTGTCCGTTCCGCCACGACCGTGATGGCGGTGCAGCAGCCCGGCGGGTCAGTCATGGCGCGATGCCCGTCGACGGCCGGGGCGCCAGCTGCGGCCCTGAGCCGGAGAATTGGCTGCCGTCGAAGTCGCGGTTCCGCCGGCCCGCCTCCACGCAGCGGCGCAGGTCCGCCGCACCGATCCCGTCGAGACTCTCCGCGAAGGTCCGTCGCGGCGAGGGAGGCACGGGGAGCAGCGACGGCACCACGAGGAGCGGGCAGCCCGCTGCCTCGGCCGACGCGGCGCCGTCCGGTGAGTCCTCGACGGCGACACAGACCGCCGGGGCCGCTCCGAAGCGCTCCGCCGCCGCCCGGTAGGGGTCGGGATGGGGTTTGGTGCGTACGGTGTCGTCGGCCGAGAGGGTGAACGCGAACGGCACGTGTGCCAGTGACCCCCGGGTCACCGAGTCGACCACCGTTCGTGGGGAAGCACTCACGAGGGCGAACGGAACGCCCTCGTGCTCCAGCTCCGACAGCAGCCGCTGGACGCCGGGGCGCAGGGGCGCACCCGCGTCGACCCGGCGGAAGAACGCGTCACCGAGCGCCGCCGCGACCCGTTCCGTGTCGTCCCCGCCCGTGATCCGTGCCAGGTGTGCCGCGGTGTCCTCTACGGCTCGGCCGACGACCTCGGGAGCGTCGGCGTCGGTGAGGTCGTGGCCGAGTCCGGCCGCCACGTCCCGGGCCACCTGCCACCACAGCTCCTCGGTGTCCACCAGGGTGCCGTCCATGTCGAACAGGACGGCGGCCAGGGCGCTCACGCCGGCCTGCGCGGGACGACGAGGACGGAGCGCGGGCTGAGGTCGATGACCGCGCGGGCGCCGGGAACCAGTTCGCCCGCGTCCCGCGAGGGCAGATCGGCCTTGACGGTGTCCCCTCCGGGGAGACCGAGGTGGACCCGGGTGACGGCGCCGAGGAACGAGGCGGAGACGACCGTGACCGTGCCCTCGGTGTCCGCCGTGACCGTCACGTTCTCCGGCCGCACCAGTACGTCCACCTCACGCCCGGCGGGGACCTCTCCGTCGACCGGAAGCCTGCGCCCGGCGACCTCGACCATGTCTCCGCCCGTCAGACGGCCCGGCAGCCGGTTCATCGTGCCGACGAACTCGGCGACGAACGCGGTGGCGGGCCGCTCGTACAGTTCGGCCGGTGGAGCGCACTGCTCCAGCCGGCCGGCGTCGAGCACGGCGACCCGGTCGGCCATGGACAGGGCCTCTTCCTGGTCGTGGGTGACGAAGACGGTGGTGATGCGCAGGGAGAGCTGGAGCCGCCTGATCTCCTCGCGCAGGCTCAGCCGCACCTTCGCGTCGAGGGCGGAGAGCGGTTCGTCCAGCAGCAGGACGCGCGGCTGCAGGGCCAGCGCCCGGGCGAGGGCGACGCGTTGCTGCTGACCGCCGGAGAGCTGGTGCGGGTAGCGGTCGCCGTGCTGGGGCAGTCCGACGAGTTCGAGGAGTTCGGACGCGCGCGCCTGCCGCCGGGCGGCCGCGACCTTGCGTACCCGCATGCCGAAGGCGACGTTGTCGCGGACGGTGAGGTTGGGGAAGAGGCTGTACGACTGGAAGACCATGCCCGCGTCGCGGCGGTTGGCCGGCACACCGGTGATGTCCTGGCCGTCGAGGAGGACTTCGCCGGAGTCGGGGCGCTCGAAACCGGCGACCATCCGCAGCGCGGTGGTCTTTCCGCAGCCCGAGGGGCCGAGGAGGGCGATCAGCTCACCGGGCTCGACGGTCAGGTCGAGTCCGTCGAGCGCGACGGTCGAGCCGAAAGTCCTTCGCAGGGAACGGAATTCGACCCGTGCTCCGGTGGTGGCGGGCGGCTGGGACCGCTCCGCGGTTGCTGAGGACATGGGTCAGGACTCCTTACGCGAGGGCGCCGAAGCGGATGCCGCCGATCCCGTGCGGGAGAGGACGAGCAGCAGCGCCCAGGTGATGACAAGGCTGAGGATCGAGACGGCCACCGACATCCGGGCCTGGGCTCCGGAGATCGTGACGATCCACACCGCGAAGGGCTGGAAGCCGAGCAGCGAGGCGATGGTGAACTCGCCCAGGACCAGGGCCAGGGTGAGGAACGCCGCCGAGGCGATCGACGACCGGAGGTTCGGCAGCAGGACACGGACGACGGTGTATGTCCACGAAGCACCGCAGCTGCGCGCGGCCTCCACCAGCGTCGGCACATCGACGGCCCGCAGTCCCGCGTCCAGCGAGCGGTGGACGAAGGGGAGAGCCAGGATGGTGTAGGCCAGTACCAGGACGACGGGGAAGGACTCGTTCTGCACGGCGATGAAGGTCTGGTACAGCGGGGTCCGGGACAGGTGCTCCGGCCCCCAGCGCAGCACTGTGCTGATGCCGGTGACGAGGGCGATCGGCGGTACGACCAGCGGCAGCATGCACACCACCTCGATCACCGGCCGCAGCCGGGGCGAGCCGAGCCGTACGGCGAGCAGGGCGGGCACGGTCAGCAGCAGGGACAGCACGATGGTGGCGGCGGCGAGCGACAGCGAGAGCAGCAGGCTCCCGGTGAAGCCGTCGGCGGCGAGCAGTTCCGTGTACGCGTCGAAGGAGAGGCCCCGGCCCGGTACGTGCACGGTGAAGACGAACGAGGCGAGGACGGGAACGAGGAAGTACGCGCCCGCCAGGGCGAGGACGAGCCCGCGCCAGATCCGTGGCCGCCGACGGGGGGCCCGGGGCCGGGTGCGCGGTGCCGGGCCGTGCGCCTCGAACGCGGCACTGTCCGGGACGGTCCGGGTCATCGCAGCCATCGGGCGCTCCGTCGTTGGAGGGGCAGATAGACCGCCATGACCAGGCCGGCGATGAGGATCATGTCGAGGCCGAGGGCGAGTGCCACGTTCTCCTGACCGACCAGGACATTCCCGGAGAGCGCGTCCGCGATCTTCAGGGTGACCAGGGGCACCGAACCGCCGACCAACGCGGCGGCCGTGGCATGCGCGGCGAAGGCGGTGCCGAAGAGGAGAACGAAGCCGCCGAGCAGCGACGGCGCGAGCACGGGCAGGCCGACGTGGCGCCAGAACTGCCACGGGGTGGCCCCCGCGTTCTGGGCCGCCTCCCGCCACTGGGGGCGCAGCCCGTCCAGCGCCGGGACGATGACCAGGACCATGAGCGGGGTCAGGAAGTAGAGGTAGACGACGGTCAGGCCGGTGAAGGAGTAGAGATCCCAGCCCAGGCCGCCGAGGTCGGCGAGCTGGGTGACCACACCGGAGATGCCGAGCGTCGCGATGAACGCGAACGCCAGGGGGACACCGCCGAAGTTGGCCAGCACTCCGGACGCGGTCAGCGTCGCGTCGCGCAGTGCCTGGGAGCGGGAGGTGACGACCGCCTGCGCGATCAGGACCCCCAGCACCCCGCCGATGAGCGCGGTGAGGGCGGAGAGCTCGACGCTGCCGATCAGCGAGCCGAGGTACGGGCCCTGCAGGGATCGCGCCAGGTGTTCGCCGGTGAGGGAGGTGGCACCCGAGCCGGGGTCGGTGCGGGTGACCGCGCCGAACAGGAGGGCGGCCAGCGGAACGCCGAAGCACAGACCGGTGAAGACGAGGAGCGGGAGGGCGGCGAGCCCGGTGCGCGGGCCGCGCCGCCGACGGCGGGTGCCGCCGGCGATTCGCGTCCCCGGGCGGGGGACGGGGGAGGCGGACATCAGGAGAGAGCCTTGTCCCACTTCTCGGCGAGGGTGGCCTTCGCCTTGTCGAGTTCGGCGGAGGCAGGGAAGGTCGGGGTGCCGGAGACCTCGGGGAGCTTGGCGACGAAGCTCTTGTCGGCGGTGCCGTCCTCGGTCATCGTGGGCAGCAGAACCGGGCGGGCGTAGCCCTTGAGCCACAGATTCTGGCCCTCGGCGCTGTAGAGGAACTCCATCCACAGGCGGGCTGCCGCCGGGTGCGGGGCCTGCTTGTTGATCGCCTGGGAGTAGTACTGGGCGTAGACGCCGTCCGTGGGGATGGCCACCTTCCAGTCGACGCCCTTGCTCCTGAACTGGTCGGCGTATCCGGCGTTCAGGTAGTCCCAGTCGATGGAGATGGGCGTCTCACCCTTCTCCACGGTGGCCGGGGTGGACTCGACGGGGATGAAGTTGCCGCTCTTCTTCAGCTTCCCGAAGAAGTCGATGCCCGGCTGGATGTCTGCGAAGGAGCCCTTGTCGGCGAGCGATGCGGCGTAGACGCCGCCGAAGGCCGAGCCCGACTTGGTCGGGTTGCCGTTGAGGGCCACCTTGCCCTTGTACTCGGGCTTGAGCAGGTCGGCGAAGGTCTGCGGGCAGACCTTGATGCGCTTGGCGTCGCAGCCGATGGAGACGTAGCCGCCGTAGTCGTTGTACCAGCGGCCGTCCGCGTCCTTCTGGCCGTCCGGGATCTTGTCCCACGGCTCCACCTTGTACGGGGCGAACAGGCCCTCCTCGGCGCCGCTCCGGGCGAAGGCGATGCCGAGGTCGAGGACGTCGGGGGCGCGGTCTTGGCCCTTGCGGGACTTCACCGCGGCGATCTCGTCGGCGCTGGCCGCGTCTGGGTTCTCGACCTTGATCTCGACCTTGTACTTGGCCTCGAAGGTCTTGATGAGCTCGCCGTAGTTCGCCCAGTCCGAGGGCAGCGCGATCGCGTTGAGCCGTCCCTCCTTCTCGGCTGCCGCGACGAGTGCCTTCATCCCCCCGAAGGCTGCGGCGGACTCGGCGGCCTTCGCGCCCCCCTTGTGTCCGGCGGCGTCGGCGGGGGCGTCGGGTGCCGCCCCGCAGGCGGCGCTGAGGGTGGTGAGCACGGCGGCGCCGAGCAGGACGGCGGCACGACGACCGGAAGGTCTGGGCACAGGAGTCTCCTGAAGCGAGAGGGGGCAACTTGTCTGAACAAGTGACTCCTAGTTCGCCCGTGCGGACCGACGTGGAGATGAACGGGGCATGGCCGGTCGGGGAGCGCCGCACGAAGACCTGGCGCTCATGAAGTACAGGTGAACGCAGTAAAATTGGGGCCTGCGGGAGGGGAACGTGTCTGCGCGGGGGTCCGGCGGGAGTCGGTGTCCGACCGGCATGCTGCACACGACCGGCTGCGCACAGGAACGGACAGAGAGGCTGGCACGTGGGAACGGCACGCTATCTGCAGATCGCCGACGCCATACGGCGGGCGATACTCGAAGGCGACTACGCCGTAGGAGCCCAACTCCCTTCGGAGAGCGAGCTGGTGGCCCGCTGGTCGGCATCTCGTGGTACGGTCCGCCAGGCCGTCGCACTCCTGACGTCGGAAGGGCTGATCGGCTCCCGCCAGGGAGCCCGCCGCATCGTGCTGCGTCAGGAACGACGCCACAGCTTCGCCGAGCTGAACAGCTTCGCCCAGTGGGCCCGGACCATGGGGTTGAAGGTCACCAGCCGCATCCTGGTGCGGACGAGGCGGGAGGCCACCCCCGAGGAGGCCCATCGCCTCGCCCTGCCTGAGGGCACCGAGATCCTCCACGTCCTGCGCCTGCGCTCCCTCGAAGGAGAGCCGACGATGGTGGAGCGGACCGTCTACGCGGACTGGGCCGCACCGGCGGTCGAGGCGCTGCCCGAGGACTGTGTGTCGATCATGGACAGCATCGCCCGGGACGCGGGCATCGTCGCCCAGTACGGCGAGCACCTCATCGACGCCGTGGCCGCGGACACCGAGGACGCCGGCCTGTTGCACGTACGTCGCGGCAGCCCGCTGCTGCGCCAGCGCCATGTCACCTGCGACCAGTCGGGACAAGCGATCGAGTGGACCGACGACCGCTACCGCGCCGGCAGCGTCGCGTTCAGTGTCAGCAATTCCGCTGCCGCGGCACCACTGGAACGCCACCGGGGGCCGACGCCCGACTGACGCGCCGGCATCGGCTGCGGCATGCGTTTGGCTCGGTGGCCGTCGTGATCTCAACTCGGCGGAACCGCCACGTGACCGAGGAGATTCTGTGCCGTGAACCCCAGCAGCCTGCGCGCGGCCGAGGTGTCGACCGGCGCCGCGCGACCCGGCAGCGGGCGCCGCAGCACGGTGGTGGGGTGATAGCGGCGCAGCAGTTCCTCCGTCGGGTACGGCACGATGATCTCGGGGGCGCAGAGGTGTACCGCGTGCGCCGCACGGCCGGGTACGTCCAAGGCCAGCAGCGCGGCCCTCGCCGCGTCATGGACCTCGAGGTACGTCCACAGGTCCCTTGCCCCCGCGGCCGGGTCGGCCGTGAGCCGGGCGGCGTGGGCGTGCAGCCGTTCCTCGAATCCGCCCACGTACGGATAGCGCAGGCACACCACGCTCATCCCGTGCCGCCGCGCCATCATCTGCGCTGTGAGCTCGTCGACCTGTTTGGACAGGCCGTAAGGGTCGGCGACCTGGGAGACCATCGCCTCATCGACCGGTGCGTACGGCGGATGCGGATCCTCGACGTCCGTCCAGGGCAGGCCCGTGACACCCCAGGAGCTTGCCACCGCCGCATGCCGGATCCCGGCCCGACCGGCCTCCTCCAGGACGGTGAAGGTGGAGAGGCTGTTGCCCGCGAAGACCTCAAATGCGGTGTTGCGCGCGGGAGTCGGGATCGCCGCCAGGTGGATGACCGCGTCAGCGCCTTCCAGAGCCGCCCGCACGGTTTTCGCGTCGGCCGCGTCACCGGTCACGACCAGGCGCGCCGCGAGATCACCGGGATCGTCGAGGACCAAGGCGTTCGCCTCGATCCGGCGCTCGGCGAGCAGCGCGAGGACCGCTCGCCCGATCCGCCCGGCGGCCCCGGTGACCATCGCTCTTCCGACCATCCAGTCACTCTCCTGCGTCGGTGCTTCTACTCGTAGGCGCGCACGGCGACGACGTGCGCCGACGCCGCCCCGTTGGTGGCTTCGACGACGATCCGGATCGCCGATGTGGTGACCGGCTCCGCCGGCGTGTGCGTCTCGCGTCGCCGCCGATTCTGCGCCGCACGGGCGATGACGCGCCAGGTGCCGTCAGTATCCAATGCCTCGACGCGGTAGTCGCGAAGGAGGGTGGGGAGGGTGTCGAAGGGCGTGCGGTGGTGGTGCAAGTTGATCAGGTCCTCGTTGACGTCGTCGTCGGCGATGACCTCGATCCGGCCCAGAGCGACCGGTTCGGGCCAGGCCAACTCGAGCCAGGGGGAAGGGACGTCCGCCAGTGGTGCGGAGACCCACATGTGCGGTCCCGCGTACGGGCGGGCATAGCCGTCGGTGGCCTTGGCGGGGGAGTAGGCTGCGGTCTCTCCCGTACGGAGGCAGAAGGTGCGGCGCAGCAGACCCCTGTCCGTCCACTCGCGCAGCGGCTGCGGCGATTCGTCCGACGGGCGCAGCGGGACGCGCGTGAAGCACAGGACGCCGGGGGTCGGGCGGTCGGAGCGGTGCAGAGCGAGGGCGTCGTTGGCGCGGACGACCAGGAAGGCGTTGCGCGGGGTTTCGGGAGACCAGTCCAGGCCCGTCTTGAGCCACTGCCGGGCACCGGCGGCGACGGGCAGGGTGGTGGAGGTGACGAGGCGGCGCGGGACGTAGTTCTGGCCGAGTGCAGGGTCGTACAGATCGATCACGATCTCGGTGTCGCGGTCGGCGTCGACGAGCAGTTCCACCCCGGAGAGGTCCGGGTCCGCGGGGAGGACGAGTCCGGCGTCCGCCGCGAGCGGCCATAGCTCGTCGGAGTCCTCGACTGCCAAGCCGGTCAGAGTGGATGAGGCGGTGGCCCTAGCCCGCAGGGCCAGGTCCTCCGGGTCCGTCGAGGCGAGGCCGATGAGCGAGGCATCCTGGCGCAGCAGCGCCCGGTGCAGCTCGGGTACGGGGAGTTCGCGCGGGGTGACATTTCCGGTGGCGCAGAGTGCCGCCGCCGTGCCGGCCGCCTGCCCGATCGTGGCGCAGGTCGCCATGACGCGGGTCGAGCCGAAGGCGACATGGCTGGCGGAGATGTTGCGCCCGGCGAAGAGCAGGTTCTCGGTGTTCACCGAGTAGAGGCTGCGGTACGGAATGTGGTAAATGCCGTCCGCGTAGAGCTGTCTGGCCCCTGCCTCGGTGGCGAACATGCCCTGCGGCGGATGCAGATCGATCGACCAACCGCCGAAAGCGACCCGGTCGGCGAACTCGGTCTGGCCGAGGATGTCGCCCTGGTGCAGGACGTAGTCGCCGAGGAAGCGCCGGTACTCCCGTTTACCGGGGACCGAGCCCACCCACTCCAGGGTCATGTTCGCCGCGTCGAACTCGCCGGAGTTCTTGATGTGGTCCCAGATGCCGTGGATCACCGACCACAGTTCGTCGCGGATGCGTTCGTTGTCGTGGACGGTGTCGAGCTCGCCGCCGAACTCGATCCACCAGTACGCGCAGCCGTTGTCGCCCGCCTTGATGATGCGGCGCTGCGGGATGGAGGTCCGGGTGATGTCCTTGGCGAAGTTCGGCGGCACGAATTTGACCGGGTGACCCGCATCCTTCGTATAGAAGAGGAGAGTTGAGCCCAGAGTGATGTCGTCGGCCGTCTCCGGAGCCCATGCCTCGTCGTACTCGGCGCGCGATTCCCGGCCGATGCGGTGGCGGGCGCCCGCCAGGTGGCCGATCAGGCCGTCTCCCGTGCAGTCGAGGAAGAGCGAGCTCTCGAAACGTATCCGCCGCTCCGAGCCCATCATCCAGCCGGTGACCGAGGTGATCCGCCGGGCCTCGTCCGGGCCTTCGGCGTCGACCTCGCGCACGTCGGTGTTGAGGTAGAGCGTGATGCCGGGCTCGGCGCGCACGGCGTCCAGGACCACGGCATCCCAGTAATAGGGGTTCCCGTCCGGGTTGCGGAACTGGTTCTCCACGAGCAACTCGCCCATGATGCCGCCCTCACGGGCATGGTGATTCTTGCCGTGGCCGGTCGCGCCGCACACCCAGACCCGGACCTCGCTGCTCGCGTTGCCGCCGAGCACCGGCCTGTTGTTGATCAGCGCGACGCTCCGGCCGAGCCGGGCCGCGGCGATCGCCGCGCAGACCCCGGCCAGGCCGCCGCCGACGACGGTGACGTCGTGCCGTGCGGTTTCATTCCTCATGTCGTACGTCACTTACTTCCAGTCGGGATTGGCGGCGAGACCGTAGTAGACGCGCGGGGCGCCGTCGAGGGTGAGGGTGACCCTGCCGTTGGAGGCTTTCAGAGAGCGCTCCTGGCCGATGCAGTTCAGCTCCCGCACCCTGCCGTTGACCGTCTCCGAGTGGGCCACGACCGTGGTTTTGGTCGTCCAGGTGTCGATCCATGGCTCGGGCGATGCATACCAAGGATCCTCGCCGTGCTCGGAGTTGAGGATGTACCCGTCCTTGCGGCTCCAGATGATGGACACCGGTCCGCCGGGAGTGGTGAAGAGGAGCCCCTTGATGTCCTGGTCCGCGAAGGCGAGATGCCGGACGAACTCGGCCTCGTCCAGGACCCGGGCGGCAGTCGCGAAGGCGAGGAGCGAGGGCTTGGCACTGGTGTCGCGGTTCATCAGGCCGTAGTGGTACTCGGGGTTGGCCGGGTCGGCCTCCTGGGGGTGGTGGATCGTCGAGTCGTGCAGCTGGTACCAGTTGACGGCGCGTACCTTCTCGGACATGGCGAGAGCGAGCGTGAGCAGCGTGTTCTCGGCGGCGTGCCGGTAGGTGTCGCTCCACCACGCGTTGGGCCGGGTCGGTGCGTACGCCTCGGTGAGCCACAGCTCCTTGTCGCCGCCGTACTCCTCCAGGACCTGGTTCGCCTTGCGCAGTGCGCCGAGGAAGTTCCAGTACGAGCCGGACGACCCCTGCGTCCACTCCTCGGGCGGCGGCGCGAAGTCGGGCGTGAAGTTGCCGCGACCGGGGTGGAAGGCGAAGGCATCGATGAGGTCCCAGCCGCCCGCGTCATGGAAGTTCTTGGTCCATACGTAGTCCATGCCGCCGAGGCCGGCGTTCATGACCTTCATCCGCGAGCCCGCCGCGTCGAGGCGCGTGGTGACCTGGCGCAGACCGTCCCGGACGTAGGCGTCGGCGCCGCGGCCCGACATCCAGGGCTGGTTGACCTCGTTGCTCACCTCGAAGTACGCGGCCCCGGCGTCCAGGGCCTTGGCGACATTCGTGTCGGCCCAGGCCGCGATCTGCTCCGGACTACCGCCCACGGGGATGCCGCTCAGCTCCACGTTGTGCCCGATGCCGTTCGCGTCCAGAGTCGCGGTGTCGATGCCCGGGGCGCCTGCGTAGGCGATGCGGATCCACTTGATGCCGAGCGTCCTGACCAGCCCGAGTACTGCGTCCTTGCCGGGCTTCAGCAGCCAGGGGTAGTTGGCGAGGCCGAACATCGACTCCTTGCCCGCCTTGTACGCGAACTCCGGGAGCACGCTCAGATTCGTGCGGGCCAGCGCCTTGTCATTGCCGCTGACCGCCTCCACCTCGGTGAACACGATGTTCTGCGAGGGCGAGGTCAGGGGAAAGGAGGCGTTCCAGGCGGCGCCCGCCGCGAGGTTCTTGGAGAGCGTTCCGCAGGCGATCTTCTTGCCGCCGAAGTCCCGCGCCCACCAGGTGAGTGTCACCGCTCTGGCCGCGGCGGAGCCGTTGACGACCTGCGCCTTGAGCGTCATCGTCTGCCCGGCCGCCTTGTAGAGGTTGAACGGCTGGTCGGTCCACACCTCCACGCCGAGGGGCCTCTTGGCAGCGAGCGCTCCCGCCCCGCGCGGCCGGAGGTCGCCGAGGACCAGATCGGCCTCGGTGACCGCGGTGCTCGCGCCGGTCGAGGTGCCGGGGGAATGGACCCATGTGGCATTCGTGCTCGCCGGGTTGGTGGACGAAAGGCAGAAGAAGCCCTTCGATCCCGCCCACGTCTCCACGTACGCGCCGCCCGAGTTCACCTCGTACGGAATGCCGCCTCGGGCGTCCCGCTCCCAGACGGTCAGCGCTTCGTACGACTCCGCCGCGGTCGCTTCGTACACCGTGCGGGAGAACATGAAGCCGGCCGGAGTGAGCGTGCTGGAGCCGCTGACCTCCCACTTCATGTGAGCCTTGTGAGGGGTGACGTCGAAGGTGCCGTGCACCGTGACTCCGGACACGCCGCTCGCCATCGTGTACGTGACCTGAATCGCGGGCCGCCCGTCGGGGAGCGTGATCCGGGCGGGCGTACCGCCGAAGGTCCGCTGCTGGCCGAACGCGCTGTCCTTGATCATGAAGTGGTTGAGCAGGATGCGGTCGGCGCCCGCACCGTCCTGCACGAGGACGCTGCCGTCGCTACGGCCGACCAGGGTGATGCCGTCGGCCTCGATGGCGACCGGGTCTGCGGCGTACGCGGGAACGGTCGGCAGCAGTGCGGCGCCGGTGGCGACGGCCGTGCCCTGGATGAATCTGCGGCGGGCGACTGACATGGAGGTGCCCTTCTCTTGGTCGGGGTGTTCCGGATGCTCCGAAGGCTCCGAAGCGGAAGGTGTGGTGGGGAAGTTGCGGGCTCGGCCGTTGGCTCCGGTGGAACTCAGCCCTTGACTCCGGTGAAGCCGAGCCCGGCGACGATGTACTTCTGGCAGACGACGAAGACGAGCACCGGCGGGGCGACGGCGAGCACCATCGCGGCGATCAGCTGGTCCTGCGGAGCCTGCGTGGCGAGCTGGGCGAGAGCGACACTGATCGGCTGCTTCTCGGGGTCGGTGATGGCCACCAGCGGCCAGATGAAGTCCTTCCAGGAGTGCATCACCGCGAGCAGACTGATCACGGCGAGCACCGGCTTGCTCATGGGCAGCACGATCTTGGTGAGCAGTTGCCAGGTACTCGCCCCGTCGACCCGCGCCGCGTCGAACAGCTCCTTCGGCAGGGCGTCGAAGAACTGCTTGG
This sequence comes from Streptomyces sp. NPDC088252, assembly GCF_044740965.1. Lineage (NCBI taxonomy): Bacteria > Bacillati > Actinomycetota > Actinomycetes > Kitasatosporales > Streptomycetaceae > Streptomyces > Streptomyces sp. NPDC088252. The sequence goes on from NZ_JBIURS010000032.1 coordinate 31,367, forward strand.
CGAGTAGCACCGTGAAGGCGTTCGTGCCGGCCGGCAGCCAGATCGCCCAGTAGGTGTCGCCCAGGTTGAGATGGAGGAACGGCACATCGATCACGGTCATGAAGAGGCTGACCATGTTCACCGTGTACGGCACGAACATCGTGGCGAGGATCGCCCCGTAGACGGCCTTGCCGAACCTCGGCCTGAGCACCGACAGGGCGAAGCCCGCCGTGGCCGAGACGAAGAGCTGCACGAACCACGATCCGCCGACCACCAGGAAGGTGTTCATCAGATAGCGGCCGACACTCAGATCGGTGTACGCCGCCGAGAAGTTGCCCAGGGCCGGCCGGTCCGGCCAGAGGGCCAGGGGCTGAGTGGTGAGCTCGGTGGGCGTTGAGACCGCGCCCTTGACCATCCAGTACAGCGGTCCGATGCCGATGAGCAGCAGCAGGATCAGGGCGAACACCTGGATGGAGCGCACTGCGGCGCGTACGCCGGGGCGTTGACGGTCGTTGGTGGAGACGAAGGTGGTGAGCGTGGTCATGACGTGCTCCAGCTGCGGGTGGCCCGCAGATACACCGCGGAGAGCAGGGCGAGGGCGAGCACCATCAGGAAGGAGAGCGCGGCGGCCTGGCCGTACTCGCCGTCCTGGAAGGCGTACCGGAAGATCAGCAGCAGGACCGTGAGGGTGGAGTTCTCGGGTCCGCCGCCGGTGAAGACGTACGGCTCGGTGAAGACCTGAACCGTGTTGATCAGCTGGACGAGCATCAACAGTCCGATGACGGAGCGGAGTTGGGGCAGCATCACGTGCCAGATCCGCCGCCAGATCCCGGCGCCGTCCACCTCGGCGGCCTCATAGAGTTCGCCGGGAATGCCGACCATCGCCGCGAGGTAGATCAGGACGGCGCCGCCCATGCCCGCCCAGGTGGCCTCCAGGACCAGCGAGAGCATGGCGCTGTCGGAGGACTCCAGCCACGAGTACGGGCCGAGCCCGACCTTGCCGAGGACGTTGTTGAAGAGCCCGCTCCCGGGATCGTAGAACCACTTCCAGAGCAGGATCGCCACCACTGGCGGGATGACCACTGGCAGATACACCAGGAAACGGTAGACGCCCGCGCCGCGCCGCACCGTCGACATGATCGCGGCCAGGATCAGCGGCGCCGGGAAGCCGATCAGCAGGCCGAGGACCACGAAGAACAGAGTGTTCCCGACGGCGGTGCCGAGCAGCGGATCGTCGAACAGGGTACGGAAGTTGTCCAGGCCGACCCAGACCGCGGGCTCGACGAGGTTGGTCTTCTGGAAGCTGAGCAGCAGGCTGCGCACGATCGGCCACCAGGCAAAGAGCCCGAAGACCAGCAGCGCGGGGACGAGGAACAGCCAGGCCGTGAACTGGTTGCGGGAGCCGGTGCCACGCCGCCGCTGCGGCAGGGTTCGCGGCACGGGATCCTCGGCCACAGCGGCCGGGCGCCGGGACGGAGTGAGCAGGGCCATGGGCCGGCTACTTCTGGTCCGCGGCGAGCTTGGCATTGACGTCCTTCTCGGCCGAGGCCAGCAGGGAGTCGATGTCGGCGTCGCGCTTGGTGAGCACAGCCTGGACCACCGGGTCGAGCACGGTGTACAGCTTCTGCGCCTGGTACGGCGGCTCCGGCTTCAGTTTCAACGTGGAGAGACCGTCGATGTACGGCTTGAAGTTCTGCAGCTTCACATTGACGTACGGCTTGATCGCTGCGTCGATCTCGGTCTGCCGCTTCTTGTCGAAGACCGGAAGCGTCGGCACGCCCACCGCGGACTTCGGGTCGGCAGAGAGCGCCTTGGCCTGCTCGGCGGCGATGTCGGTGCTGTACTGCGGCTTGGCGTAGGCGAAGGTCAGCCACTCGACGGCCGCTGCCGCATGCTTCTTGTCGGCGGACTTCGGGACCATGTAGATGTCGCCGCCGGTGAGTGTCGCATCGCCGCCGGACTGCGGCATCGGGGCCACTCCGAAGGCGTCGGTGTTCTCCATGCCGAACTGCATCTTCGCCAGTCGGTACGTCCCCGGGCTGCCCATGAACATGCCGACCTGCCCGGCCGCGAACTGCTTGATCACGTCGTTCTGATTGTTGAGCAGGGTTCTGCCGAGCGAATCGTCCTTCCAGCGCATGTCCTTGAGCAGCCGCAGCCCCTTCTTCGTCGGCTCTCCGGTGAGCGTGGCGGCGTATTTGCCACCCTGCTCCTTCTCCAGCTCGCCACCGAAGGCGTACGACAGCATCGTCAGCTGCCAGCCGCCCTGGTTGTCCTTGGACTCGTGGACGAAGCCCGCCTTGCCGGTACTGTCGCTGATCCTCTTGGCGGCTGTGCGGACCTCCGCCCAGGTGGTCGGCGGTCTGTCCGGGTCGAGGCCGGCCTTCTCGAAGAGCTCGCGGTTGTAGACCAGGCCCTGGGCGTACGGATTCTGCGGTACGCCGTACACGTCGCCGTCGCTGTCGGTGAGCGGCTGGAGGACCTGAGGGTTGAACTCCGTGAAGTGCTTCCACTCCTTGAGTTGCCCGGTGATCGGCTGCACCTGCTTCTGCTGGATGAGTCGCTGCGGCTCGGTCAGCGGCACCTTGATGACGTCCTCGACATTGCCGCCGGACAGCTTCGCGGAGAAGGTCAGCGGGTCGAAGACCGTGGTCGAACCCTTGACCCTGATGCCCGGGTTGGCCTTCTCGAAGTCGGCCACCTGCTTCTTGAACAGGGCGACCCCCGGCTTGTCGGTGGCCGGCGGCATGCCCTGCACCCGCAGCACGAGATCGCCGTTCCCGCCGGCACTGCTCGGGGTGAGGGAGGAACAGCCCGCGAGGGTCGCGGTCAGCGCCATGCAGCCAAGTATGGCCGCACGGCGGGAGTTTCTGGGCATAACGGCTCCAAGAAGGGCAGGAGTGGGCTCGGTGCGGTGTAGTGCGGTGCTTTGCTCGTTGTGGTGGCGTGCACCGTGGATCAGTGGGCGGGTGCGGGTCCCGTCGAGGCGCGGGGGATCAGGCGGGAGCCGATCTCCACGAAGGGGGCAGTTGCTTCAAGTCCCGTTCCAACGCGGCCTGTTGAGCTCGCGATCGTCTCGATCAGGAGGTCCCCCGCGCGCGTGGCGATCTCTTCGGGGTCGATCCTGATCGTGGTGAGGCTGGGGGTGGAGACGGAGGCGAGCAGCGTGTCGTCGATGCCGATGACGCTGACGTCGCGCGGCACGCTCACGCCGAGGTTGGCCATCTGGTGCAGCACGCCGAGGGCGACCAGATCGTTGTGGGCGATCACGGCCGTCGCGTCGTGGGCGGCGACGAGGGTGGCGGCGTGCACACCCGTCTCGAACCGCGGCTCGTACGGGCCGAGCTCGGACAGGGAGAGGTCGAGCGCTTCGAAGGACTCCTGGATGGACTTGCCGCGACTCAGCTCGGCGCGGGACGCGTTGATGAAGACGCAGCGCCGATGGCCGTACGCCTTCAACTGCTCGGCGGCCTGTGCGATGCCCGCGGACAGGGAGATCCGGACCTCGGGGATGCCTGGCACATGACGGTTCACCACCACCAGCGGCATCTGGCCCGCGAGTTCATGGAGCCGGCCCTCGGTGAGGGTGGAGGCCCACAGGATCAGGCCGTCGACCCGCTTCGATACGGCCGCGATGGCGGCCAACTCGTCCGCCTCGCGCTCGTCGCTGTCGGCGACCAGGACCGTGTAGCCCAGGTGCCGGGCGCGGGCCTGCATCGCCTTGATGATCGGCGGGAAGAACGGGTTGGCGATGTCCGGGACGATCAGGCCGAGCGTTCCGGTGCCGCCGCCGCGCAGTGAACGGGCCGCCGGGTTGGGGGAGTAGCCGAGCTCGGCCGCGGCATCGAGGATGCGCTGCCGCGTCGCCGGCTGCACCTGGTCGGGTGCGGTGAACGCACGGGACACCGTCGACACCGAGACGCCCGCGGCGCTCGCCACCTCCCGGATCGTGACTGCCACGGACGGCCTCCTCGTCGTCTTGAGCCGGGGGACCCCGGTCGTCTCGCATCTGGATCCTGCGAATGCGGTTGATGTTTGCGAACGTTCCCAGGGCGTGTCAAGACGTGTGTCAGAACTATTTCACCGAGGAAAACCCGCTGGATGCGCGGGTCTTGCGCTTCGACTCGACTGCTGCTGATGATGTGTTCTCAAGAACGGCACTGAAATTGCGGGAACGTTTTCATAGAGGAGTGGCATGAAGATCACCGGCCTGGAAGTGCTGACTCTCCCCGACCACGGCGACAGCATGATGCTGGTCGTGGTCGACACCGACGAGGGCATCCACGGCTTGGGCGAGGTCGGCATCAGGTCGCGCCAACGGGCGGTCGCGGGCGGTCTCGAGCACCTCGCGGAGCTGATCGTCGGCGAGGACCCGCGACGGATCGAGCACCTCTGGCAGGTGATGTTCCGGCGCGGGTTCTTTCCCGCCGACCGCATACTCGGCGCCGCCATCGCAGCGGTGGACGTGGCGCTTTGGGACATCCGCGGCAAGGCGCTCGGCGTACCGGTGCATGAACTCCTCGGGGGCCGGGTGCGTGATCACGTACCCGCCTATGTGCACGTCGGCGACGGCTACCACGATCGCGCTTGGTTCCTGGACCGCTGCCGCGAGCTGGTCGCCGAGGGCTGGCGTCATCTGCGGTTCGCCTCTCCGCACGACGCCGACGGCACGCTCGACGCCCGCCGCTGCCTGCGCGACTCGGCCGACCTCTTCCACCAGGTGCGGGACACGGTCGGCGACGAGGTGGAGCTGATCCTTGACGTCCATACGCGCCTGGATCCGCCGGAGGCGCTGACCCTGTGCAGGGAGGTCGAGGCGGCCCGCCCGTACTTCGTCGAGGACCCGCTGCGCTGTGAGAACCCGGACAGCTACCGCATGCTGCGGACCCGTACCGGCGTACCACTGGCCGCAGGTGAGCAGTACGGCTCCAAATGGGAGTTCAGAACACTCATCGAGGACGATCTCATCGATTACGCGCGCGTGGACGTCGGGGTGGCCGCGGGCCTGACCGAGGCGAAGAAGATCGCGGCGATGGCGGAGACCCACCACATCAAGCTCGCCACCCACAACCCGCTCGGCCCGGTGACCGCCGCTTCCTCGCTCCAGCTCAACCTGGCCTGCCCCAATGTGGCGATCCAGGAGCACCAGACCGACCCCGATCCGGCCATCGCCGACCTCTTCACCGCGCGGCCGACGATCCTTCCCGGGCGGGTGGAGCTGAGCGAACTGCCCGGCATCGGCGTCGACATCGACCGGGAGGCGGCGCGCCGGTACCAGGCCGCGGCGGCCGAGCGCCCGCACTTGCGCACGGCGGACGGGGCGTTCACCAACTGGTAGCCGGGGAGGGCCGGTCGGCCACGCGGGCCCGCCCGCGCGGAATCGAAAGCCGCGTACAACCCTTGTGTCCCATCCGGTACCGAACAGGTGGCCGGACAAGGAGCGGGTCCCTTCCGGTTACTGGCTGGGAAGCCGCACACCATGACAACGGGGCATTCGCATCACCGTCCCGGCGGGCCCACAGCCCGCGTCTGCACACTGAGCACGAATTCCGACTCCAGAAAGTGAGGCGAGTTCCGTCGTGTCGTTCAGAGGAGCCGCGAGGCCGGTCGAGCTGGGCCTTGCCGGCATAGCGTTCATGGGCGTGCTGGTAGGCGCGTCGGCGACGCCGGCCGGCAGCCAGGAACGCGAGAAGCTGCAGGTGACGGCCGTGTCGTCGCGGCCCGGCACGGTGTCAGGAGACGACGCCTTGATCCGTGTGGAGGTGCCCCCCTCCATAGCGGCCGACAAAGTCCGGGTCGAGGTAGAGGGCCGGGACGTGACCTCGAGCTTCCGGCCGTCCGGCGACAATGCGCTGATGGGCGTGGTGAAGGAGTTGTCCAAGGGCGACAACAGGCTCACGGCCAGGGCTCAGGGCGCGGACGCCGGACAACTGACCCTGAAGAACCACCCCATCACGGGGCCGGTGTTCGCCGGGCCGCACGAGCAGCCGTTCGTCTGTGACACCGCCGAGTTCAAGACGGTCACCGGCGGCACCCTCGGGCAGCCGATCGACAAGGACTGCTCGGTCAAGACCCGTGTCGACTACATGTATCGCACCACGGCCGGCAAGTTCCTTCCGTTGCCCGACGAGAACGTCCTTCCCGCCGACCTGGCGACCGCCACGACGAGCGCGGGCAAGAAGGTGCCGTACATCGTCCGCGTCGAGACCGGCACCATCAACCGCGGCATCTACGAGACGGCCGTGCTGCACGACCCGAGGTCCGGCACCCCCGACCCGCTGCAGCGTGGGCCGGGCTGGAACGGGCGCCTCGTGTACGGCTTCGGCGGGGGCTGCAACGGCGGCTGGTACGTCCAGGGCCGCAACACCGTCGGCATCATGAACGACACGTATCTGAGCAAGGGCTATGGCGTCGCATCGTCCACGCTGAACGTCTTCGGCAACAACTGCAACGACCTGCTGGCCGCCGAGACCATGAGCATGGTCAAGGAACGCTTCGTGGAGACGTACGGCGAGCCTGCCTTCACCATCGGAAACGGCTGCTCCGGCGGCTCGTACCAGACCCACCAGATCGCCGACAACTACCCGGGTCTGCTGGACGGCATCCTCTCCGGCTGCAGCTTCCCCGACGTCGGCTTCGGGACGATTCAGACGCTCAGCGACGCCCAGCTCCTGAACCACTACTTCAAGGAAGTCGCGCCGGACGCGTTCACCAAGGACCAGCAGCAGGCGGTCTCCGGGTTCGGCAAGTGGGAGAGCATCGGCAGCCTGGCCAGGGCGGGCGGCCGTATCGACCCCACGGTGTTCTGCCCGCCCCAGCTGCCCGAGGGGCAGCGCTACGACCCCGACACCAATCCGGACGGTGCCCGCTGTGACGTCTACAGCCACACCGTGAACGTCTACGGCGAAGTGCCGGAGACCGGGAAGGCGCGCAGGCCGCTCGACAACACCGGTATCCAGTACGGACTTGAGGCCCTGAACAAGGGGACCATCGACATGGACCAGTTCATCGACCTGAACCGGCGCATCGGCGGCCTCGACGGCGACGCCAAGCCCGCCGCCGAGCGCACCGTCGCCGATCTCAAGGCGGTACGGACGGCCTACCGCACGGGCCGCATGCTGAACGGCGGTGGCGGTCTCGCCGACGTTCCGATCATCGACTACCGCGACTACACGGACGACGCGGCGGCCGGCGACATGCACATGCGCTTCCACTCCTTCTCCACCCGTGCGCGCTTGGACAAGGCCAACGGCACCCACGCCAACCAGGTCATGCTCACCCGCTCCAACGGGCACGGATTCACTCTCGCCGGGATGCTGTCCGACATGGACCAGTGGCTCACCGGCATCAAGGCAGACTCCGGCAACGACGCCCCCATCGAGAAGATCGCCCGCCACCGGCCGCAGGGTCTCACGGACGCCTGCTGGACCCGTGGCATCGGTGCGAAGAAGATCGCGGAGCCCCAGGTCGAGGGCATCGACAACACCGAGTGCAACACCCTCTACCCGGTGTGGACATCGCCGCGGATGGTCGCCGGAGCCGATGTGGCCAACGACATCGTCAAGTGCCGCAAGCGTCCCGTGGTCCGCTCCGACTACCGAGTGCCGGTGACCGACGGCCAGTTCGAGGATCTGAAGGCGATCTTCCGAACCGGTGTCTGCGACTGGTCCCAGCCCGGGGCGGGTCAGCAGGGCCTCGCCGGTACATGGCTCTCCTTCGACCGGAAGTGACAGGATCGCGGCAGGTGAGCCAGGACCTGGCTGCTTTCCCAGCCCGGCGGGCCGTGTCCAGCGCCCGGCCGGGGACCGGACGCGGCGGACGAGGGGAGAGCGGGTCTGATGGCCGGGAATCACTTCCTCTGTTCGGTCTGGGAACTGGCTTCCTTGTCCGTTCCCACGCTGATCACGGTGCCGTGCAGACGCAGCATCACCAGGAAGTCCTTCAGTGAGGGCGGTGCGCTGACGGTGTTGAGGATGGAGTCGAAGGCGTTGGCCAGCTCCGTGAACGCGGATCCGTCGCCGGTGACGGCGTAGTGATCGGCACCAAGGGCCGCGGCGGCCTCCCGCTTGCGGTCGGACCGCGAGAGAACGGTGACGTCGGCGCCCATGGCCTTGGTCATCTTCACGCCGAGGTGGCCCAGGCCGCCGAGGCCGCCGAGGCCGACGACCGCGACCTCGGTGCCCGGTCCGTCGCCGTGCCGCAGTACTGCTCCTGCGCTGCCCGGCAGTTCTCGCAGTCGCGGCAGGAGTTGACCACGCAACCGATGCCGACCAGGTCGCCGACCTGGTGGCGGGTGACCTCGGTCCCGGTCTCGGTGAGCCGTCCGACGACCTCGTGGCCGGGGACGAGCGGGCTGGTCGGCAGTGGGCCGAACTCGCCGCAGGTGAAGTTCAGGTCGGAGTGGCAGATGCCGCAGTACAGGATGTCGAGCCTGACGTCGTGCGGGCCGACGTCGCGGCGCTCGATCATGAGGGGAACCGAGCGTTTGACGCACGTCGTGGGCGCCGAACGCCTTGACGGTGGTGGGCACATGGATTCCTTCCGGGGTTCTGGTGCTGGAGGATCGGGTCAGGCTTCGGGAATGACGCGGCCGTAGGCGGTGAGGGTGACGTTCTCGGGATCGGGGCCGCCGCGCCGACCGGTCTCCAACGCGTCCAGGGCGGTGAGTTCGTCTGCTGTGAGCTCGAAGCCGAAGACGCCGATGTTCTCGGCGATGCGGGTGCGCTTGGTGGACTTGGGGATGACCGAGCGGCCCTGCTGGAGGCCCCAGCGCAGCAGCACCTGGGCGGGGCTCTTGAGGTGCGCCTTGGCGATGCGGGTGACGGCCGGGTCCGTAAGGACGCTCTTGCGGTCCTCGCCGTAGCCCGGGTAGAAGGTGATCCCGCCGATCGGGGACCACGCCTGGTTGAGGATGTGGTGCTGGTCGTCGAAGTCGAGCACGGCACGCTGCTGGAAGTAGGGGTGAATCTCCAGTTGGTTGACCGCCGGCACGACGGAGGTGGCGTCCAGCAGCGTGGTCAGGTGGTCGACCATGAAGTTGCTGACGCCGATGGCTCGCACCTTGCCGTCCGCCAGGAGCTCTTCCAGGGCGCGGTAGGCGGCGAGGGTCTTGTCGAAGTCCGATGGCAGGGCCTGGTGCAGGATCAGCAGGTCGATCTGGTCGACCCCGAGCTTTGCGGCGCTCTTGTCGCATCCGTGCAGGGTCTCGTCGTAGCCGTAGTCGCTGATCCAGATTTTGGTCTCGATGAAGATCTCGTCGCGTGACACTCCGGAGTCGCGGATGGCTTGGCCGACCTCGCGTTCGTTGCTGTAGGCGGCGGCGGTGCCGATGTGCCGGTAGCCGAGGTCGAGCGCGGCCTCGACAGCGGCCCGGGTCTCATCGGGCGGGGTCTGGAAGACACCGAGTCCGAGGGCGGGCATCTCGACGCCGTTGTTGAGGGTGAGGGTCTGCATCACAGGGACCTTTCGTTGTGAGTAGCCCGTGCGGGCAGGATGAGGGTGAGGACGCTCATGACCGCCAGAGCGAGCAGGACAGCGGAGCCGGTCAGGGCCGTTCCCGAGCGGGCCGCGATGTCTTCGGCCGCGTGCCCGGTGGAGACGGAGGCGGCGACGGCGGTCAGGATGCTCAGGCTGAGCGCGCTGCCGATCTGGTGCACGGTGTTGACCAGGCCCGAGCCGACCCCCGCGTCCGCGGGGGCGACGCCGTCGCCACCGCTGGAGGTCAGCGGGGCCAGCGTCAGGCCCCGGCCGGAGCCGATCAGCACCATGGGCAGGGCCACGCCCGTCAGGTAGGGGGTGTGCAGGTCGAGGCGGCTGAGCCACGCCACGCCCACCGTGGTCAGGACAACCCCGGTCAGGAGCACGAGCGGCCTTGCGGCCCGTTCCAGCAGCCGCGGGACCTGGACAGCGAGAACGAAGTTGACCAGCGTCATCGGAAGGAACGCGAGGCCGGCCTGCAGCGGGTGTCCAGTGGTAGACGCTCTGCACGAACTGCGCGGTGAAGAAGAAGCCCATCATCGCGCCCATGGAACAGCCCGAGCATCACCACGCCGGCCACCAGCGCCACCAGGGTCAGGACAGCGGTCCAGCCGAAGTCGGCGGCGTTCACGATGCCGAGAAAAAAGTGCGGTCGAACCCAGTGTCGCCGGCACCGCCCCGGCGATGTCGAAGCGGCCTTGCCGGCGTTCGGTCTCGGGCAGGAACCGCAGGGCCGGCACCGTCATCACGATGCCGACCGGGAGGTTGAGGAAGACCCGGCCAGCCATGAGATCAGATCTGCGACGAGACCTCCGACGACCAGGCCGGACGCGGCGCCGAGACCGGCGACAGCGCTGTAGGCGGCCATCGCCCGGTTACGAGCCCGGCCCTCGGCGAAGCTGCACGTCAGAAGGGGAGGCGTCCACCGTGCTGATCACATGCTGCCTGTTCACAGCCCCACCAGAACCTTGAGGGCCTTGCGCTTCCTTGAGGTACGGGTCGGCGCCCTGCCCGACGCGGATGTCGAGGGTTTTGTACATGAGTGCTGCGCGCACGCTGTTCCTTCAGGTCGGTTTCATCAGGCCCGTCGAGGATTCGCAGTCCTTCTCCAGGGAACCGCGGCTGGACGCGCAGGTGGGAGTCACTCCCTTTCCAGGTAATGGCAGTACCTCGCAGGCGCTCACCGACGCACCTACCGTGAGGGTGCAGGCCAGATCCGCACCGACCGAGCAAGAGGAGGCCCCCGTGCCCTTCGCCGCCCGCGCCGAAGCCTTCACCCACCCCACGTTCGACGCCGACCGGTCCGAGGGCGCGCCCCGCCGACGCGTCGCCCATCAAGCTCCCGAGGTCTGACCATGACTGAGAGTGAAAAGAAGAGGAATCTGGCCGCCGAGGTCCGCGAGTTCCTGAGCACCCGGCGCGCTCGGATCACTCCGGAGCAGGCCGGGTTGCCGGTCTTCGGCGGGAAGCGCCGTGTCGCGGGCCTGCGCCGTGAAGAGGTTGCTCTGCTGGCGGGCATGAGCGTGGACTACTACGTCCGGCTGGAGCGCGGAAACGTCAGCGGAGCCTCCGACTCGGTCCTCGAAGCTCTCGCGCACGCCCTGCAGCTCGACGAGGCCGAGCGCACCTACCTCTACGACCTGGCTCGTGCGGCCACTCCCTCAAGCCGACGGCCCACGGTGACCGCTTCCCGGGTGCGTCCGACGATCCTGCGGCTGCTCGACTCCATGACCGACGTACCGGCATCCTCGCCACTAACGGACTGGGCCGCGCGCTGTACGCACCCGTCTTCGACTCGCCGCTGTTCGCTCAGCGCGGGCCGGGCAACAGCGCCCGTTTCATGTTCCTGGACCCCGCGAGCAGGGAATTCTGGGTCGACTGGGACAAGGGCGCCGACGACGCGGTGGCCTTCCTGCGCAACGAGACGGGCCGGGCACCGCAGGACAAGGCGCTGACCGACCTGATCGGAGAGCTGACAACAAGGAGCAGCGACTTCGCCCGCCGGTGGGCACGCCACGACGTGAAGTTCCACCGCTCCGGCGTCAAGAACCTGCACCCCCCGCTGGTGGGCGACCTCGCCCTGCCTTACGAGGCGATGGACCTGCCGTCAGACCCCGGCCTCCGGCTCAACTTCTATACCCCTGAACCGGGCTCGCGCGAGCGGGAGGCACTCGGTCTCCTCGCCAGTTGGGCGAGCACCGGAACGGCCGTCTCCTCCGGGAGCGACCGGCCGGGGAACGACTGACCAGACGGACACCAACGAGGAGAAGTGCTTCATGCAGTACCGACCACTCGGCCGCACCGGCGTCCAAGTCAGCCCCCTCTGCCTGGGCGCGATGATGTTCGGCCCCTGGGGCAACGCGGACGAATCAGACTCGGTGCGGATCATCCACCGCGCCCTCGACGCGGGCATCAACTTCGTCGACACCGCTGACGTGTACTCCGCCGGCGTCTCCGAAGAGATCGTCGGCAAGGCGCTCAAGGACCGCCGCGACGATGTCTTCCTGGCGACCAAGTTCTTCATGCCGATGGACCAGGACGACCCCAACCAGCGAGGCGGCTCACGGCGCTGGATCATCCGCGAGGTCGAGAACCCCCTGCGGCGCCTGGGCACCGACCACGTCGACCTCTACCAGGTCCACCGCCCCAGCCCGGAGACGGACGTGGCCGAGACCCTCGGCGCCCTCACCGACCTCGTGCGCCAGGGCAAGGTCCGCTACATCGGCTCCTCGTCCTACTGCGGCTCCCGGATCGTCGAGGCTCAGTGGACCTCGCGGGAGCGTCACCTGGAGCGGTTCGTTACCGAGCAGCCGCCGTACTCGATCCTGGTCCGGGGCATTGAGGAGGACGTGCTCCCCACCGCGCGCCGCCACGGCATGGGCACGCTCACCTACAGTCCGCTCTCCGGCGGCTGGCTCTCGGGCCGCTACCGCAAGAACGCCTCCGAGGGCCCCGCCTCCGCGGCGCGCCCCCAGGCCCGCTTCGACATGAGCACCCCCGCCAACCAGCGCAAGCTCGACGCTGTCGAACGGCTCGCCGTCCTGGCGGAGAAGTCCGGCCTCACTCTGATCGAGCTGGCTGTCGCCTTCGTCATCAACCACCCGGGCGTCACCTCGGCGATCATCGGCCCGCGCACCATGGAGCAGCTGGAGGCGTTCCTGCCCGCCGCCGACGTCACGCTGTCCTCCGACGTGCTCGACGCCATCGACGAGATCGTCGCCCCCGGGGTCACGGTCAACCCGGTCGACAACAGCTACGGCGACTTCGAGCTGCGGGTTGACCAGCGACGGCGTTGACACGATCCGGCCCAAGGCCCGGGGCCGGATCGCCTCCGGGATGGCCTCTGCCACCCTGCCACCTCTGGCTCCCTGGAAGCGGCGCCGCCACCTTCCGGGACTGCGGGCGCGCCGCGGGGAGAGAGGTCAGTTCTCTCGCGGCCGCCCGGCGAGGGCTTCCTGTGTCGCGGCCCAGGAGGTGAGCAGGCGCAGGCCCTCTTCGGAGGTGAGCCGGGTTCGGCCGTGTAGATGGTGACGGTGAGGCCGGGTTCGGCCGCCATCTCCACGCCCTTGTAGGCGAGGGTGATATCTCCGACGGCCTCGTGGTGGAAGTGCGCGGTCCTCCCGCATTCCGAGCGGGCCGGCACCTCGGTCGCCTTCGCCGCCGAGAGCGCCTACGCCCGCATGCTCCACGACGCGCTCGCCGCCGAGAACATCCACGCCACCGAGCTGATCATCCCCGGCGCGATCCGGCCCGACTCCGAGCACAGCAGCCCTCAGGTGCCGGCCGAGCGCCTGTACGCCCTGCACACCGAGCGCGACGGCTTCCGCCACTATGCCGAGCCGATGCGCGAGTGACGAAGAGGCCGTGGACAAGTCTCCGGCGCCCTCTCCAGGCGGTGCAACTTTGGCTACTCGGGCCGCTTCGACCGGTTCAGTCGGCGATCGACGCGGCCCTGGGACTACTGGCTCTGACCACCTGCTCCGGCAGCGGGCAGACTGCCGACCGGTCCGCCCCGGCGACCGCCTCCGTGCGCCTCAGGACGGCCAGCACCCAGCCCACCCCACCGTCCGACAGGAGCAGCGCCGTGCGCATCCAGCTCACCTTCGACGGACATCCCGTCCGAGCCACCCTGAGCGACAGCTCCGCTGCCAGGGACTTCGCCGCGCTGCTCCCGTTCTCGCTCGGCCTGGAGGACTTCCACCGGACCGAGCGGGTCGCCGACCTCCCTCGGAAACTGGACACATCCGGCGCCCCGGACGCGCCCGCCCCCCGAGCAGGGGACCTGGCCCACTAGGCGCCCTGGCGCAACCTGGCCATCTGCTATGGCCCGGCGCGCCCGTGTAAGCGAGCCACCATCGCGGGGCCGGACACCTGGGGACCGGTGCATACGCGGCTTTTGCTCTGCTTTCCTCTGAGGCTCATAAGGTTCGTGAGCTGTACAGCTTGGCCCTGAGCTGGGGTCTCGTCAGGTCGTATTGAGGGTGCGCAAGGCCGTTGTCGCGCACTGATCGCGTGTGAAGAGCATGTGGGCCCCTACTCGGGTGCCCTCGACTCAGGCGCAGGGACCTTCCCTTGGGGCGAGGGCTCAACGACCCTTTACGAGCGCCCGCGATGGGAGGATCACCGTGCCACCACACCGTATCGAGGAGGGTCCGAGGTGCCGTCCGCCGAGCTGAAACACACGTTCCGGATCACAGCGCCGCCTGAGGAGGTCTTCGCGCACTTGGCCGAACCATCGCGTTACGTCGGCCTGTCGCCGCTCCTCGTCGCCGTCCGCGACGTGCGGCGCAGCGGCGGGACCGTGCACTACACGGCCGTGGAGCGCTTCCGGTTCCTCGGCGTCCTACGGCACGACAACATCATCGACGTCACGCTCGTCGCCGTCTCGGACGGTCTTCCGCAGTCCGCCGAGATATCCGGCGAGGTCCGCAGCCCCGGCCGGGTCCGCATGAGCTACCGCTTCACCATCGACCGCTATGAGGCCGGCTGCGTCGTCACCGACACGCTGCACCTGCGGACGCCCCCGGGCCTGCTCCGCTTCGCCGCCTCCCAGGCGGGGGCGGTCCAGCAGGCCCGGGCCCGTGTTCTGACGGCCCGTCTGGCGGGACCGGCTTGACGTCGTGCCCATCGACGTGGGTGCCTGATGCAACCTGTGCGTTCAACGGCACCGGTCGGGTGACGGACCTGACCGGGCACTCGCCGGAGCCATCCGGGTTCCCACCTGCCTCGGGCAGGCCGGCCGCGCGCACAGGACCACGTCGAGTTTTCGGCACGGCAAGAACGCGACATTGCAAACGATTGATCCGCTACGGAGGCGCGGGCTTGGATCTCTGGTCGTGAACCGACAATCCATCACCGCAGCGGCCGCCCTCCTGCTGCTGCCACTCGCCGTGCCCGGCAGCCTGGCACACGCAGCCACGGACGATCGGTCCGGGTCGTCCGTAACCCGCATCATCACGCTCGACAGTGCACCGGCCGCGCAGCGATCCTCCCCAAGGAACGTGCCGCGGCGGCCACGCCGTCGACGACTCCCAGCGGGAACTGGTCGATGCCGCGGGGCACGCAGGGATTCCACTGACCGTCCACCGCCATTTTCGCAACGTAGTCAACGGCCTGGTGGTGACGGTCCCCGCGGCGAAGGCCGACCGGCTCACCGCGCGGTGGAGATTCTCGTTCTTGAAGACTTCGTCGAGCCTTTCGGCTTCGGTCTGGATGCCGCGGACCCGGCCGGCCTGCTTGAGTAGGGACTGCAGGTGTCGCCGTGTCAGCTTCGCCGACATGGTCGGGGCTGCAGCCGGGGTGCTGCGGGCTTCTCTCGAGCACAGGCCGTGTTTGTGCTGGGCGAAGGCGTCGAGGATCGCCGTACCTGCCCCGGGAGCCTTCACCTTCATGTCCGCCACATCTGGTGAACCTGCTGCTCCTGCTTCGCCGGTTGAATGACGACGAAGCGGGGTGGCCCGCTTCGGGGCCGGGGGACGGTCGCGGTCCGGCGACCGACGTCAGGTGCGGGCCAGGGCCGGGCGCGGGAGGCAAACCGGAACGCCTGCGGGCTTCTCGCCCGGGCCGTCACGCCGTGGGGAAGGGGACGGGGTGGACATCGATCTCGTGCATGCGCTTGGCGTAGTCCCGGTAGCGGCGGCGGGCTTCGCCGTGCCGGCCCGCCGCGGAGAGTGCGGCGATCAGTCCGAGGTGGGCCGACTCGTCGTAGCCGTCCTCGCCGATCAGGCGCAGGTACCAGCCGGCTGCCGCGTCGCAGCGGCCCAGCCGCAGGCAGCGGCGGGCGAGGGCACGGACGACGTCACGGTGCAGCTCGGCGAAGGCCGCGCGCGGGCGTTCGCTCCACTCCCCGGTGGGCTCGCCGTCGTCGCCGAAGTCGCCGGTGTACATGCTGACGACCACTTCCAGGCGCGCCACCATGTCGACGCCGGCCGCCGTGTCCCGGTTGCCCTCGACCGCGGCGTTCGCCGCGATGGCCGCACGGGCCGCGTCGTGGAACCGGACCGTGTCGAGGACGACGTGCCCCGTGTTGAGCCGCACGCTGGAGGGATCGGTGACCAGAAAGCGGTTGGCCGGATGCCGCCGCGCCGGGTCGAGGACCGCGCGCACCGTCGAAATCAGCACCGACAGGCGACGGTTGGCCACCTCCGAAGGTGTCTGCGGCCACAGCAGGGCGGCGAGCGCGGTCCGGGTGACCGGTCTTCCCAGCTGACCCGCCAGCACCTTGACGAGCTCACGGGCCTTCCGCGACTGCCATCCGGCCGGGGGGACGGGCGTTCCGGAGAGCAGTACCGCCAAGTGGCCCAGGGTCTGCACGGCAACCTCGGAGATCGGCGGCGGACCGATCGCCGCCAGCGGCCCGGCGATGTGCCAGACGTCGTCGCACACCCCCAGCCGGTGCAGCCGCTGCCAGGCGACGTCCTCAGACAGCCGGTCGCCCGCGTGGCGCGCCCGCAGCAGTGCGTTGGTGGCCAGTGCCACCTCGTTGCCCGTGTCGGCCCAGACCGCGGCCGCCTCCACCAGCCCGGCGGCACGACGTGCGGTAGGGCGCCCCGGCATCGCGGCTGAATCACCCCGGTATGCGGCGAGCGCGGCGAGTTCCATCGCCTCGGCCAGCCCGGCCGGGTCGCGGCGGCGGCCGGCCTCCGAGCGGACGTCTGCGGCGTACTGGGCGGCCGAGGCGGTGTCTCCGCTGCACAGTGCGATCCAGCCTGCGGCCAACTCGCCGGTGACCGGCCCGGCGGCGCTCGGAAGCGTGAGGGACAACTCCGCGTACCGTGCCGCCTCGCGCGGATCGTCGGCGTAGCAGGTGCGCGCCAGCCCCGCCCATGCCTGTGCCACGACCTGGGCGTTGCCGTCCGGCTCGGCCATCGCCAGGGCCTCGCGGTAGGTCGCCGTCGCCTGCCAGGCGGAGCCCCGGGTCAGGTGCACCCGGGCGATCATCAGCAGTCCGAACGCGGCCAGCGGTGAGCCCTCCCGCTGCCACAGGGTGAGCGCGCGATCGGCGTCGGCGCGGGCGGCGTTGAGATCGCTGAGCCCCAGCCATGCCTCGGCGCGGTTGTGCAGGGCCAGTGCGAGCAGCGTCTGATGGGGGACGCCCTCACCGAGGCGGATCGCCTCGGTGAGGGCGTCGACCGCCTCGCGCAGACGCCCCTCCTCGACCAGGCGGGAGCCGACGTTGCAGCGGATCCGCAGCTGCAGGCCTATGTCCCCGGCCCGTTCGGCCGCTGCGAAGGCCCTGGCGTAGGCGTGTTCGTTGGCGGCGCGATCGCCCTCACTGAAGGCGGCCAGCGCCTGGGCGAGGTAGGCCGCCGCCAGCGCAGCGTCGTCGCGGCTCTGCTCGGCAGCCCGTACCGCCTCGTCGGCGAGGCTCCGTGCCAGCGTCCGGTCACCACGGGCCCAGCGTGCTGCCGACCGGCCGGCCAGCAACTGGGCCTGGTCCGCGCCGACGTCCCCGGCACCGGAGGCCGCGCGTTCGTACAGCGACTCGGCGCCCTCGAACTCGCCCCGCTGATGGAGTACGCGGCCGAGCCTCCAGGTCATTTCGGCAGGCAGCAGCGCGTCTGCCGGGAGCGTCGCGACATGCCGCAGCGCCTCGTTGTACTGCCCCTGCCGCAGGGCCGACTCCGCCAGTCGCGCGACAGTATCGGGGTCGCGCACCCGGTCAGCACCCGCAGCCCCTCCCGCGCTGGTGGTCACCGCGTCAGGATACTCTGAACCGCCCCGGGTTCGGCAGAGATCCCAGATTGTGGTTGTGACCTGGGGTTTCGTGGATCTCCTGTAGTGGTTGGTCTCCTACTCGACAGGTGGGACGTGGCCTGTCTCGCCGTTGAGTCGGCGGTGGCAGTACCAGCCGATCCACTCGGAGGTGGCGAGCTCGACCTGGGAGAGTGTCTTCCCGGGCCGGCCGGGTTTGATCAGCTCGGTCTTGAACAGGCCCGATCGTAGATTCCAGCAGGGCCTTGTCGTAGGCGTCGCCGACCGAGCCGATCGACGCCGCGATTCCTGCTCGGTCCAGATGTTCGGCCAGCGCCGCGAACGATATGTACTGCGACCCCGCGTCCGAATGATGTATCAACTCGCCCTGTTCGTACGTGAATCCAACACGATCGCGTTGCCACAGGGCCACTTTGAGAACGTCCAGGACGAGCCTGGTTTCTTGGCGGTGGAGGCTGACCAGCCGACGATGCGATGGGAGAAGGTGTCCACGACGAAGGCGCCGTGGACGACCTTGCTCCAGGTGGCGACGTGCGTGAAGTCAGCGACCCAGCAGCGGTTGGGGGCACTGGCGACCGGGACGGCCACCGCGCGTGGGCGAGGCCGAGCGCCGCCGTGCAAGCCAGATGCCGACCCCACGGGGTGACCGGGACGGTGGGCTGTCGGCCGAACAGCCCACTCGCGGCGAGGTGTTCAGGAACACCCAGCCGGCGGCCCGCGACCTCGGCGTCCTGCCGGGTGCCGCGCTCGCCGTTCAGTCTGCCCATCAGCGTCAACAGCAGCGCACAGGAGACCAGGCCTGCGCCGGTCCGGCGTTGCGCTTCCCGTCGTCCGTCGTCCGCCGTCGCACACGTACCGCGAAGCCGGTCAGCCCGCGATGACGTCGGCCGGGACCGTCTGGATCGCGTTGTTGCAGGTGAAGACCGCGTCGTTGTACTACTGCCGGGAGTAGGCGATGCGGTTCTCGGTGACCGACAGCTTCTCCTGTGTCTGCCGCTCGTGCGCGGCCTACCCGCTGACGGCTTCCACGCGTTGGGGGACCAGATCGTGGCGCCGCTCGAGCTGTACCTCGATCTGGGGCCCAGGCATTGTCCACCGCACCGCGTCTACGGACGAGACCGTTGTAGGGCACGGCGAAGGCGAGGATGAACAGCAGCACGACGAGAACGACAGCGACGGGTAGGATCGCGGGGGGCTCCTGTGGATGGGGCGGGTGCGCACGGTGGACACGGGTCAGATCCGGGTGGCCACCTTTCGGGCCAGCTCTTGCAGTGGTGTGCGGTTCTCCGCCGGGGCGTTGAGCCGCACCAGACGGATCGACACCCACCGGTCGGACCTGCGGAGGAAGACCGCCTCGTCCTCGGCGTACGCCTCGTCGCCGATACCGGCCAGCGGCCTGAGCGTGTGTCCGAGGTCGCGTTCGATGTCGAGGTACTTCTTCGCACCGTCCCCGACGAAGATCTCCACCTGGGCCGTCGGCCCGGCGACGGGACCCGTGTAGGTGCATGTGTCCCGTACCGGTGTCGCGGGGTCGAGCGCTGTTCCGGCCAGCTTCTCGGCCTCCTGCTTGGTCACCAGGGCGCAGGAGTCGACGGCTGCCCCATTCGGCGACGGCGCCTCGGTGCTCTCCTCCGGAGTCCGGGTTGCCGTGGCCGGCTCGCTCGACGAGGGGCCGGCTGCCGGGGACTGCCCGTGGCCGCCGCACCCGGACAGCGCGAGCAGGGCGAGCACGGCCAGGGGCACCAGTGGGGACGGCGGGCGGCTGCGGTTGCGGTTCATGGGGATCCTCACTGTCTGCCTTCGTCTCGGTGTCAGGACTTGCACAGCGGTACGTCCGGCAGCGTCTGCTGTCTGTGGACGAAAGGTGTCAGGCTCTCCTGCAGCAGCTGGAACTTCATCGTCGGCAGGAGCTTCTTGAGGGCGGCCATAGCCACGGCGGAGACGGAGACCCCCACGCCCCCGCCGACCTTGCCGTCCAGCGTCGCTCCGACACAGCGGGTCAGCGGGGCGCCGAGGGCCGAGCCGTTGGTCACCCCGAAGTCCATGACGAGCTTGGCGTAGGGACCGGCGAAGGCAGCGGGCACACCGACTCCGACCTGGACCTTGAACTCGACGGCGGTGGCGATGCCGCTGACTCCGACGGAGATTCCGGTGACCGAGTCCATGATGCTTTTGATCACCGAGAGCTTCGGGGTGACGATCGAGCCGTTGACCATGCCGATGGCACCGTCGAGCCCCCACTCACCGCCGGCGGTCACCGTGGTGTTGTTGCCCCCGAGTGCGGTGGCGACGCTGAACTTCCAGCTGATGTTGAAGGCGAAAGGGGTCCCAGCGATCGGCAGGGTCATCTGGACCGGTACCTCGGCCCGGATCTTCGAGTTGTCGATGACACCGTTGGCCGCACCGGCGGCGATGGTGATCGCGACGCTTTTGATCCCCTCGACGGCGAACGTGGCCCCGTCGGCGACCCGACCGCCGGAGATCGGCACATCGGAACGGATGTGCAGCTTCTCCGTCTTGAGTGAGAAGTCGACAAAGACCTTGAGCCCCGCCGCGGCCTTGTGATTGAACTTCAGGCCGAACGCCCCCGGGCTGCGGTACGGCTGGGCCTTCCATTCCCCGAGATCCGCAGTGACGCTGCTCGACCTGGCCGGCGGCAGCGTGCCCCCGGCCGCCGCGGCGACCCGGACCGCTTCCCGTGCGACCACGGCGCCGACGCGCCCCGAATGCGCGGAGCGCACCGACGTCTGTCCGATCGTCCGCGCCGTCGTCGGAACATCCCGCACGGCGCCCTTGGCAGCGCCCTTCTCGGCCTCTGTCGCAGCGTCCGTCGGGGCATCCGTCGGGGCATCCGCGGACACGGTCACCGCCCCGGGCAGGTCCGGGATCTCCAGGTAGTGGAGCGCGCCACCGTCGATGTCCTGGTCGAGGGTGAGGTGGGCATCGCGGAAGACCTCGGTGAACTCCACCGGGCCCAGGGTGGCCACGACGTCTCCGTGCACCCGACGCACCTCCTGCACCCGCCCCACCGCGCGGCTGGTGGCGTACAGGACCTTTCCGAGCCGAACATCCTGGGCACCGCGGGCTTTTCCGTCGATGGTCCAGGTCAGACCGTCACTGGATGCCGACCGGATCGCTCGCGGTCCGCCCTCGACGATCACGACGTCGGGCTGGTAGGTGATCGACGGATCACGGACCGGCCGGGTCCCGTAGGTGAGCGCGGCCTCGGACGTGTCGGCCGGACCGGAGCCCTCGTGCGCACGCCCGGGTGCGCCACCGCATGCCGCTGTGGTGGTCAGGAGGAGTGCGATCGCGATCGGCGCGCCCCGCCTCCCCGGGCGCCGCGCGCTCAGGGTCCACCCCGGGCGGAGGGCCGCAACCCCCCGTGACGCAGCCGACAGCAGCCGGATACCTCTCATGCTGTGATCCGTTCGCCATGGCCGACGCGCGCGGCGCCGTACCTCGTAGACCATCATCAACTGGCGTGTTCGCGCCCTGTTCAGAATCCTTCGGGCCACCGGTCGCCGCGTCGCCTCTCGTGGTCGCTGCGGCTACCGGGCAACGGCGGCAGACGGCCTCGTGGAGTACTCCGCCACCGCCTCGCCTCGCCTCGCACGCGGACGTGCAGGGCTTCGGCACGGCCGGACGAGGCGGGTCGCAGGAACGGGTCGCGCGGCACGACAGCACTTCCGCCCGCGCCCGGCCCCCACCCCCGGCACGTGCCCCCGCCGACTGCGCGCCGTGCTCGTGGGGTGCGGCCCGGCGCGGGCCCGGCTGCCGGTGTCAGATGCGCGCGGCCACCGTCCGGGCGAGTTCGTTCAGCCGCCCGGCGTTGTCCGCCCTGTCCGCCACCACGGTCATCGCCACCCAGGTCCCCGACTTCTGGAAGAGCACGGCGAAGGTCCCGTGATCGGAGGCGTCGTAGGAGTAGGCCTCCTCGCCCACGCCGGAGAGCGGCTTCTTGTGGGCTCCCGCGAGAGTGTCGTCGGCGAAGGCCTTGGCTTCGTCGCCCCGTACGGTCGAGGAGATCAGCACCCCTTCGTGCGAGTACTCGCAGCCCGTGGTGTTGAACTCGCTCGTCTTCGCCGTGACGGACGCGCCTCCCAACTGCTCGACCTCTTGGACGGAGACGAGCCCGCAGGGGTCCGCCGGCGGCCTTTTCGCCGGGGCTCCGCCGCTGTCGCCGGTGCGGTCCGTGGCGTCCGACCGCGGCCGGTCGGCAGCGGAGGGAGCCCCATCGCCGGAACCGCCGCACCCGGCTGCGGCAAGCGTCACGAGCAGCGTCACGGTCAGCACCGGAGCATGCCGTAAGCGTCTTCGGGACATCATCAGCCAGACCTCCTTGTCACCGCCGCCGACTCTGCGCCGCGCGGGGGCGGCAGCTCCGGCCCCGTACTGTCCGGTCCGGTCCACCGCTCTGATCAGCATGGACGCATGTGTTCGTGCCGGGTTAGGGAATTCTTCAGGTGAACGGAGGCGCCGCTCGCCGCCGTCTCTGCGGACGCAGCCCGCGCGCCCGCGGGGAACTGGTGACAGGCGCGGGATGCATCAGCGATTGGCGTCGCCCGCATGCTCGCGTACGAGCCCCGTGCTGCTGATGGACGGGCCGTTCGCGGCCGTCGACGCGCAGACGCGCGCCGATCTGAAGGCCCTCGTAAGGGGCTGCGGCGGGAGCGGGGGACCACGATCCTGTTCGTGGCGCTCGACATCGACGAGGCCGTGTACGCGGGCGGCCCTTGGCGAGATCGCGGTGGCCGGGCTGCGGCCAGGCCGCGCAGTCCGACCATGCGGTGTAATGGAGTTGCCATCGCCGGCGTCGAGGTTGTGGGTGCCCGAGCCGGACGGTTAGGGGCAGTTGTAGATGTCGGGCCGAGCCGACCCCGGTGGCCTGGATGTCGCTGAACCTCGCCAAGCCCTGTACGGCTGTTGGTGATCGTGGTGTTGGCGATGTTCACGGTGGCGTCGACGGCGTTGCCGTATGAGTTGACGCACAGGCGCCCACAGGGTGGTTCCAGTTGGGGTTCATGGCGCCCGTGCGTACGAGCGTGTTGCCGTCGGCCGTGATGGCGCCGGCCAGTAGGGAGAAGGGGCGAGCACCTTTTGGTTGGAGATCGCGATGCCGTTGGCGAGGTTCGGCTGCGACCGCCAGAAATCAGCGAACCCGCCCCCTTCGCCCGGCGGCAAGGTCGAGCCGGGAGAGACACCGCGGGCTGCCGCAGCCCGTGAACTCGCAGAGGAGACCGGCCGGCCGCCGAACTGCTGCCCGAGCCCGCCGCCGTCGCCGCGCGTTCTGTGGATCGTTGAAGATATCGTCTGATGGTCCGGTGCCGTCGGATCTCGCCCGCGAGGTGCTCAGGCCGCGACCGCCTCGGGGCGTTCGACGGGCCGGCCGCTGGCGTCGGCAGGCCAGTGAGCAGGCATGGGCAATTATGGGCGCCATGCAGATCCAGGCGCCGTACCCAGTGAACGGCCGGATCGTGTTACGAGCCCTCAGTAGTTTTCCGGCCGATTCGGCGGGCGGCCTCGACAACTGCTGAACGGTGCGGGGCCAGTCGCTCTGGAGACCAGGGCTGGCTGACCGGCCCGGGGTCGACGTCCTCGGCGGCCCAGAACCACGCCTGAGCCATGGCGAGGACCGTGATCAGGAGATCGTCCGGCTTTATCTCCGTGGCGAGATCGCCACGCTGTTGCGCGTCGGGGCACCGTGCACTGGGCCGCCAGGGGCTGACCGTCAGCGTGCAGGGTCTCGGCTGCATGGGCGTGAGCGTCTTCTACGGCGTCATCGACGAGACACCGAGTCGCTGGCCACGATCGACCGCGCGCTGGAGCTGGGCGTCACCCTGCTGGACACCGCCGAGAGCTACGGCCCCTTCGCCAACGAGCAGCTCCTTGGCAAGGCGCTGGCCGGGCGCCGGGATGCAGCCGTTCTTGCCACCAAGACCGGCGTGGAGATCACCGACGACGGCAGCGTGCTCGACCTGAATGGTCGGCCCGAGTACGTGCGCCGGGCACCGGTCAACCGACGTGCACGGGTGCTTCCGGGGATGT
This sequence comes from Streptomyces sp. NPDC088252, assembly GCF_044740965.1. Classification (NCBI taxonomy): domain Bacteria; kingdom Bacillati; phylum Actinomycetota; class Actinomycetes; order Kitasatosporales; family Streptomycetaceae; genus Streptomyces; species Streptomyces sp. NPDC088252. Next base: position 55,085 of record NZ_JBIURS010000032.1, read on the forward strand.
GTCCGCACGCATCGGTTCTTGATCAGCAGGGTGACGGCCGCAAGGGCGAGGGTGAAGGCAACCGTACCGGCGATGAAGGCGACGCGGTGCCCGTGGACGTATCCGTCCAGGCGCACCGCCTTGGTGATCGTGCCGTCCTGGGCAGCGAGGAACCCGGTGAGCGCCGAAACCTACAGCGTGTTGAGGAGCGCCGGCCCCATCGCGCCTCCGATCGGCTGGGTTGTGCTGATCACGGCACTGGCCACACCGGTGTCCGAGGGGTCGATGTCGGCCAGGGCGGTATTGGGCAGGGCGACGAATGCTGCTCCGAGGCCCAGTCCGATCAGGATCGTCGCGGGCAGCACGACGAGGAGCTAGCCGCCGGTCTGTTCGATCTGGGGCAGCCACAGAGCGCCGATCAGCGCTACGGCGATACCGCTGACCATCAGCTGCTTGGGGCCGACCTTTGGTACCAGCGCGGCACCAAGCGTGGCTGCGGCGATGAGGCTGCAGGAGAAGGGGAGCAAGGCCAGGCCCGTGTGGAGGTTTGAAAGCGTAAGTCGCCAGAAACCTCTGAGCCCGCGGTGGGCTGTTCCTCGCTCCCGATTGGAACCAGCCGGGACGTGGGTTCAGCGACGGTGAGTTCGATAGACAGCCCGAGGGTCCTCCAGGGAAGGACGTTACCAACTGGCTGGACCGACCGTGCTGCGTCTTCACGCAGCACGGTCAAGTGGACGGCAAAGGAGGCCGGCGCCGAAGCGGCCCAAAGCACACCCGCAAACAGCAGCCCTTCCATGGCGAGTTGCGCCACTCACGGATCCGGCTCTGCGACGTTCGGGCCATCGTGGGCAGCCCGACTGCGGGCAGGAGCCCCAGTGCTGTGCTGGCCGCCACCCGACTGGCGAATTGTCCAGTCCACGCCGGCGCCGACGCGGTAATGACGACATACAGCCGATCAGCGCAGTCCGGCGAAGAGATCGTTCTCGGGTACGGCCGCGCCGGTGGCGTCCTTGACACGTACGAAGGTCTCCATGCCCATCAACTCGCCGAACCTCTCCTTGCCCATCTTGAGGAAGAAGATGTTCTCGCCCTGACTGGCGTGCGCGGCCAGCGCATCGAACTTCTGACCGCTGAACGCGGTGGTGTCCACCCACGTGGTGATCTCATCGTCGGGCAGGCCGATCTCGGCCATCGCGGCGGCCTCGGCAGGATCCGGTTCCGGCATGTCCCCACGAAACTCGCGCATGGTCTCCCCGAACCGCTGCATCATCGAGCGAGGCATTGTCGTCCAGTACACCTTCGGTGTCAGCGCGGTCATCTCCAGCGCCGCCATCGTGATGCGGTGGGCCTGGATGTGGTCGGGGTGGCCGTAGAAGCCGTTCTCATCGTAGGTGACGACCACATCGGGTCGATAGTGCCGCATGAGTTCCGCAAGTCGGGCAGCACCTTCCTCCACGGGGGTCTGCCAGAAGGATCCGGGGGCGTCATTGCTCGGCCAGCCGATCATCCCGGAGTCGGCATAGTCCAGCAGTTCCAGATCGCTGACCTTCAGTACGTCACAACTCGCCTTGAGTTCTTGGCGGCGCATCAGGGCAACGGCCGCCGGATCATGCCTGGGATCGCCCGGCTTGACACCCCCCGGTCCGTCACCGCAACCGCCGTCGGTACACGTCACGAGAACCGTGCGGATACCTTCCGCCGCGTACCGCGCGAGGACCCCTCCGGTTCCGGTGGCCTCGTCGTCGGGGTGAGCGTGCACTGCCATGAGCGTCAACGGCTGGTCAATCATGAAACAGTCCTCCTGCAGAAATACGGGTTGGTCCGAGTGCGCGGCGGGCGTACCGCGATCCTGGGGCCCGGATCCTGACGGGGCGGACACCCTTGCACTCTCCGCGTCTCCCCGCCCGTACGGCGCCGGTCCCTCGGTCGATGTAACCGTGCCGACCGGACCGGCTGTTCCCGGCGCAGCCAAATTGGCCTTCCAGGCGTCGGAGTTTCAACGCGAACGCGGCACAGGCGCGACCTGCACGTCGCAGCGCCACGTCGGCCTCCGTACGCCGCACCAAGCCGCCAGTCAACCCAGTTCATTCCCCCAAGCACGACCCAGTTGTCCAAAGCCCGCTGGCCGAACGCTGATGTGGACGGACTCTGCGGGTACATCGTGAGCCCGTGCGCGCGACATGGCCGCAGTCAGCTTCAAGGCTTCGCCGTTGCCGCCCGCATCCTGGCTAACGCACCCTCGTCTGTCTCCATCACACTGCCTCGTCGGTCGGTTCCGTGATCTCCGTACACGGCGCTGACGTCTCATCAAACGAACTGCCTCAACAGCCGGGCGAGCAGGAACAAATGTCGGGTCTCATCAATTTGCACCGAATCGCCCTCATGGCAGGTCTTGTTCACCCAGCATTGGTCCATGGACATGGTCGACTTGGGCGCGGTCGCAGCCCTTCTCTCCGTTCCCACTGCCTTGGTTGCAGCGTGGTGGACCAAGCGCAGCGCAGAGAGCGCAACATCTGCCGCGCTCCTCGCCGGGCGTATCCAGGCCGACACGGCCATCTCGGCGGTACAGACACAGAGCCTTCTCCAGCGGGATCAGCAACGGCACACTCGACAGCGCGTGCATGGAGTTCCTGAGCGTCTACGACACCCTGGTAGGTGTGGTGAAGCGACTCCCGAACCTCGATCACGATGAACGCGAGGGGCTCGTGGCCAAGCACGCCATCCCGGTGGAAACCCGATACGCCTCACTGGAACTCCTCGCCCCTCCTGATGTCCTTACAGCCGCAGAGTTCCTTCTCTCGCAATGCCGCCTCTTGGAACGCTGCGCGCTCGATCGCGCGGTACTGCGCGCGACGATCAGCGCCCTGGAAGCAGGCTGGTGTCCCGGCGACCCAGAAGATTGCACCGACGATCGTCATAGCGCGGCTTACGTAGCCTGGGATTTTCTCGTCGAGTGGGCGCGCAAGGACGAGGAGGAAAGAAGGCATGACCGGGATCTTCTGGACTACTGCCTCCACAGCAGCGCCACCCTCACCGAAATGCAAGTAGCTCAGGCTCTCACCCTAGTCGACCGTTGCCCGGCCATGTGGGACCAACTGATTGGTGGATGGGTGCGGGACCCGCTCATCGAACGCCTCGAATCCCGCCGTAAGGATTTCGTCACTGCCGTCCGCGCAGCCAGCCTCACAGCACCGCCGGGCCCTCTGCCCAGCGACCTTGAAAGGTCGAGTTCTCCGTCTCGCCGCAACGGCGCAGCGTGACGGAGTGAAAGTTACGAACTGCATAGGCCGCGAGTAAGCAGCGCCCTTGGAACCGGAGATCCGAAATGCACGGACAGATTAACGACGTGCAGGCACCCAGTACAGCCCTTCGTGCATCCGCGCCACCTGGGGCGGAACAGGCAACGTGGAGGACACTTCCAGGGCGTTGGGGTTCTCGCGGGCGAAGGGCTACGACCTGGCTCGTCGCGGAGAGTTCCCGTGCCGCATGCTGCGCATCGGCCGCACAACACGTGTCGTCACCGTATCGTTGCTGCGCGTGCTCGAAAGTGGAGGGCCGGGATACAACGGCGTCCGCGCCGGACGCTGCACGCCGTAGTAGCCCCGCCGCGCCACGAAGCCCCGCCGGATATCCGTCAGGGCTTCGTCGTCGCACGCACTCTGCCAGAAACCAGCACCCTGAGGACGACGCCCGGTGTCCAGGATCTCGATGAACTCCGGCACGTCACGCCAGTGCCTCGAAACCCTTCGAGTGTGTGCCCTTCCGTCCGCCGGGTGGTGGGTGCAGGTCTCACACGGTTGCGATGCCCGGGTCACTCACGCCGGCCTGACCGTTGTCGACGTGCCCGGCCAGACGCCGCAGGTATCCGGCGTTGCCCTCGACGACGACCGTCAGGTCGTACCAGCGTTTGGTGGCGCGCAGGTCCATGCTCTGCACGACGGTGGCTCCGGCGTGGACCGTGTAGGTTTGATGCTCGCCACCGTACGCGTTGGTCACGGTGAGGTGCGCGTCGGCGGTCGACGGGTTGGTCAGGGTGAGCTTCAGATTGCCGGCTTCGTGACGTACCGTCACCTCCGGCTCGGCGGTTTTGTTGTTGCCCCCGAAGGTGCGCAGGAAGCCGTTGGGGCCGTGGACCGTGAGGTCGTAGCTACCGCCGGAGTACACCGAGTTCCAGCTGTCGGAAACGGGCTTCCCGGCTGCCGCCGTGTACGTCCACGGACCGTCGGTGCGCTTCTGCGAGCGCACCTGGAAGGCGGCGCCCGCCCGGTCCCCCGCGCTGAACGTCAGCTTGTACTTGCCGGTGGTGAGGTCTGCGGCCCCGTCGACGTAGGGAGCGTAGGAGAGCGGGCGGCTCGGCCGCGCCCCGGCCTCTTGCCGGGGCAGGGTGCCCTGGGCGGGTGGCTTCGGCACGTAGCTGTTGTGGCGGTCGCGGTCAGGCGGGGTGTAGCTCGCGGTGTCCGGCAGGTCAGCCGGGTCTGTGATCTTGAGGGAGAAGTCGAAGGCGGATGTGAGGTCACCGCAGATGGCGCGCCGCCATGGTGAGATGTTGGTCTCCTTCACTCCGAACCGGTTCTCCATGAAGCGCAGGATCGAGGTGTGGTCGAAGGTCTCGGAGCAGACGTATCCGCCGGTGGACCATGGCGAGACGACGATCATCGGGACGCGCTGTCCGAGGCCGTAGGGGCCTGCGGCGTATCCGATACTCCCCTTGTAGTGGTCGAGTGCGGTGTCGACGGTGGACAGGCCTTGGCTGGCGGAGGCCGGCGGGTAGGGCGGCACGACGTGGTCGAAGTAGCCGTCGTTCTCGTCGTATGTGATGAACAGGGCGGTCCTGCTCCATACGTCGGGGTTCGAGGTGAGCGCGTCGAGTACGTGCGAGATGTACCAAGCACCGTAGTTTGCTGGCCAGTTGGGGTGTTCGGAGAACGCTTCGGGGGCGGCGATCCAGGAGATCTGCGGGAGCCTGGCGGCCTTGACGTCGGCTTTGAGGATGTCGAAGTATCCGTCTCCTGCCTTGGCGTTCGTGCCGGTGCGCGCTTTTTCGTACAGGGGGTCGCCGGGCTTGGCGTTGCGGTAGTTGTTGAAGTACAGCAGGGAGTTGTCGCCGTAGTTGCCGCGGTATGCGTCGTTGATCCAGCCCCAGCCGCCGGCCGCGTCGAGGCCGTCGCCGATGTCCTGGTACACCTTCCAGGAGATGCCTGCCTTCTCGAGGCGTTCGGCGTATGTCGTCCAGCCGTAGCCTGCTTCCTGGTTGCCGAGGACCGGGCCGCCGCCGGTGCCGTCGTTGCCGACGTGGCCGGAGAGCATGTAGTAGCGGTTCGGGTCGGTCGCACCGATGAACGAGCAGTGGTAGTCGTCGCAGATGGTGAATTTGTCGGCGAGGGCGTAGTGGAACGGGATGTCGTCCCGTGTCAGGTACGCCATGGTGCCGGTGCCTTTGGCAGGGATCCAGTTGTCGTACTTGCCGTTGTTGAACGCGCTGTGGCCGCCGGCCCAGTCGTGGTCGAGGCCCGCGATGAACTGCATGCCCAGGTCGTCGGCGTCCGGGTGGTAGGGCAGGGTTTCCTTGCCGCCGCTTGTCTGGTGCCATACCGGTTTGCCGCTGGGCAGTGTCACCGGGCGGGGGTCTCCGAAGCCCCTGACGCCCTTCATCGACCCGAAGTAATGGTCGAAGGAACGGTTCTCCTGCATGAGGACGACGATGTGCTCGATGTCCAGGACGGTTCCGCTGCGCCGCGCCGCGGGGATGGCTGCGGCGCGGTCGATGGAGCCGGACAGGGCGGCGAACCCCGTGGTGGCTCCGGCGATTTGAAGGAAGCGACGCCGATTGATTTCAGTCATGGCTGTGGGGGTCCTCCTGTTGTGTCGGTGATGTCCGTCCTTGAAGAGGGGCAGACGGAGTATTCAAGAGGACCCGGACTTGAGGAAAGTGGGCCGAGGTGACGGTCGAGCAAAATGTGGGCGGCTGGTGTGCGGGCCGTCAGCGCGTCGCGGGGAGAGGGATTCCGGAGCCGTTCGGTCGCCGGGGCCAAGGCGCTGATCAAATGTTCGGGATCGTCCATGGGCTGGATGCTGCTCGTCGCTCCGGCGGTCGGCGCTCTGAAGATCGTGCCGCAGCCATGGAACGTGGAGGCCGTCCCGTTCACGTTCGGGGCGGGGGAGGCACCTCAATGTCACCCCCCTCACCGACATCGGCCGGCACCCGCTTGCGCGAGGTGCCATCGCGTGAGTTCCCCGGCGCCCGAAGACAGGCCGTCCCGAAAGGGCATTCTTCAGCCAGCCGAGTTGACGGGATATCAAATAGGTCATCTGTCCCGGACTCTTGACTCGTTGTCAGGTCCGCGCCATCCTCGACGGGACCTACGCGCGAGTAAGTTGGCGCGCGCCCATCCCGGACAGCGAAGGTAGCCCGGATGACCCTCCTCCGCAGACGTGGACTGTTTGCCGTTGTCGTCACCCTCCTGCTGGCTCTCGGTGTGGGCTCCCCGCCCGCCGTCGGAGCCGACACCCCCTGGTGGGAGCCCACGGCGCGGCCGACCGCCGATTCACAGATCAACGTCACCGGCGAACCCTTCCGCGGCACGGACGGTCAGGGCCGGGTGCGTGGCTTCGTCGACGCGCACAATCACGTGATGTCCAACGAGGGCTTCGGCGGCCGCATCATCTGCGGCAAGCCGTTCTCCGAAGCTGGCATCGCCGACGCCCTCGCGGACTGCCCCGAGCACTATCCCGACGGCTCGCTCGCCCTCTTCGAGAACGTCACCGGTGGTGCGGACGGCCACCACGACCCGGTGGGCTGGCCGACGTTCAAGTCCTGGCCCGCCCACAACTCCCTGAGCCATCAGCAGAATTACTACGCGTGGTTGGAGCGCACCTGGCGCGGCGGCCAGCGGATCCTGGTCAACGACCTGGTCACCAACGGCCTGTTGTGCTCGATCTACGTCAGGGACCGCGGCTGCAACGAAATGGACGCCATCCGTCTCGAAGCCCGCAAGACCTACGAGATGCAGGACTACATCGACAAGATCTACGGCGGAACGGGTAAGGGCTTCTTCCGTATCGTCACCGACTCCACCCATGCCCGCCAGGTCGTCGCGGAGGGCAAGCTCGCCGTGGTGCTCGGCGTCGAGACCTCGGAGCCCTTCGGCTGCAAGCAGATCCTCGACGTCCCCCAGTGCAGCCAGGCCGACATCGACAGCGGTCTGGACGAGCTGTACAAGCTGGGTGTGCGCAGCATGTTCCTGTGCCACAAGTTCGACAACGCCTTGTGCGGGGTGCGGATGGACTCCGGCACCATCGGAACGGCCGTGAACATCGGCCAGTTCCTCTCCACCGGTACCTTTTGGAGTACGGAGAAGTGCAGCGGTCCGCAGCACGACAACCCCGCCGGTAGCGTGGCCGCCCCGGCCGAGGTGACCAAGCTGCTGCCCGCCGGCACCAAGGTGCCCGCATACGACAGCAGCGCGCGGTGCAACACTCGTGGCCTGACCCGCCTCGGCGAGTACGCCGTCAAGGGGCTGATGAAGCGCAACATGATGTTCGAGGCCGACCACATGAGCGTCAAGGCGGCCGGCCGCGCCCTGGACCTGCTGGAGTCGGCGAACTACCCCGGCGTGCTCTCCAGCCACAGCTGGATGGACGACGGCTGGCTGGAGCGCGTCTACCGCCTCGGCGGCTTCAAGGCCTCGTACATGTCCAGCGCCGACAGCTTCGCCAAGGAATCCGCCGCCACCAGGGCGTTGCGCCAGAAGTACGGCGTCGGAGTCGGCTACGGCACCGACATGAACGGCGTCGGCGGCTGGCCGGGACCGGTCGGACCCAGCGCCCCCAACGCGGTCAAGTATCCCTTCCGCAGTGCCGACGGCGGCTCCGTCATCGACCGTCAGCAAACCGGCCAGCGCACCTGGGACTTCAACACCGACGGTGCGGCCCAGGTCGGGATGGTGCCCGACTGGATAGAGCAGATCCGGCTCAGCGGCGGCAAGGACACCGTGCAGGACCTGCTCGACGGCGCGGAGTCCTACCTCCGCACCTGGAAGGCGACCGAACTCCACAAGCCCGCACCCAACCTCGCCGCCGGCGCCGCGGCGAGCGCCGGTGAAACGGAGTGGAACCCGTTCACCAGCTACGCCGCCGAGAGGGCCGTGGACGGCGACACCGGCACGAGATGGGCGAGCGGCTGGTCGGACGACCAGTGGCTGCGGCTCGATCTGGGCAGCTCCCGTACGGTCGGCAAGGTCTCCCTGGACTGGGAACAGGCCTATGCGCGGGCCTACCGGATCGAGGTCTCGGACGACGGGACCACGTGGCGGACCGTGTGGTCCACGGACAGCGGGGACGGAGGCCTGGACAACGCGGTGTTCAGCCCGATGCAGGCGCGGTTCGTCCGTATCCAAGGCGTGACGCGGGCTACCAAGTACGGCTACTCGATCAACGAGGCAGCGGTGTACAGCCGCTGAGCTACTCCCGCACCAACGTCAGGATCTGCTCCGCGACGATGTCCAGCACGTCGCCCGCCTTCTCCTCGTCGCCCAGCACGAGGAAGTTGAGGGTGAGCCCGTCGGTCAGCGCGGCCAGATACCTGGCGGCCGCGGGCTCGGGCACCGTCAGCTCCACGCCGAGGACCGAGGGGAGCTGACGGATCACTTTGGTGTGTGCCGTGAGATAGCGCTCGTACTGCCGCCGGGCGAGATGCTCATAGCCGGGCTCCCGCAGGGCGTACTGGGTGAGTTCGTACGTCAGCATGTGCTCGCCGGGATTGGCCAGCACATGATCCCAGTACGCCTGGAGCCCGGCGCGGATCGTCTCGCGCAGAGTGGGCCTGCGGACGAGCGTGGTGAGGACATCCGACTCGGAGTGCTCGGAGATGGTGTCCATCACCGCTTCGAGCAACTCCTGCTTGGAGTCGAAGCAGTAGTGGAAAACGCTCAGCGAGACACCCGCCTCCGCCACGACGGACCGCGTCGTGGTCTTCGCGACGCCGTCGCGGGCCATCACCCGGATCGCGGCCTCGACCAGTTGCCTGCGCCGCTGCGCCGACGGCATCCGCCCCATGGCGCCTCCTCCCCTGACCGGCGCAAGCATACGCCGCGGGGGGCGCGCGGCAGCGGGCTGCGAGGCCATGCGGCCCCACAGGTCATCGAACGCCTGACAGATCCTGCCGGTGCATCACACAACCGCCAGGAATCACAACGAACTTCATTCCGAAGCGATCAGTCAGCAGCGGATCAGGGACCGGGGCCAACAGGCGGTCACGGACAGAGCTGCTGCGGCGCCGAACCGACCCCGTCCGGCGCGGTGGCCCCGTCCGGCATCATGGTCGTGCGTCTCACCGAGGTGCTTCGGTCGCAGTGCTGGCGAAAGGCAGGGGCAGGCGGATGAGGGTCACCATCGTGGGCGGGGGCATCGCCGGGCTGACCTGCGCCCTGGGCCTGCACGCCGCCGGTTTTGAGCCGCGGGTGATGGAGGCGGCGCGGACCATCGAGGCTCGGTCTCCGCGGACAACCAACAGCGATCCGCTCGACCCCGCCACCGTGGCATTCCCCTTCGCACGCACCGGTGAACGTCGGCGCTCCGGAGTCCCACCATGGCAGAAGCGGCAGCTCAGCGCGCATGCGGTAGCTGGGGCGGGCTCCCCGGGGCAGACGCATGAGGCCCTCGCACGGTGGAGCTGCGCCACTGGGCGGGGGAGACCCCGTTGCGGCCCGGAACACCCCGGCTGAAGGGGAGACACTCGTGAAACCCCAGCGGTGCGCCACCGCGGCGATGGTCGGCCCCGCCGCCTCCCGGCGGGACAGCGCACGCTGGCACCGCTCCAGTCGGCGCCACTGGATCCACCGGCCGACCGTTGATGTTCTTCAGCTGGAACCGCTCGTGCAGATAGCGCACGGCGATGTGGTGGGCCCGGGCGATGGGCTCCGGTGTCAGGCCCGGACCGGCGAGGTGCCAGTCGATGTGCGCCCGGATCCGCAGCAGCGACTCCCGCGCGAGTTCGCCACATCGCGTGAACGCGCGAGATCCGGGCCTGCCCGGCTCGCACGGGCGTGCTCGTGCGAGCCGGGCCGGTAGGCGGACGGCAGGTTCAGCGGGCGCTCGCCCAGGCGCGCTGCGCCCGGTCGGCGAAGCCGGTCCAGGGGATCTCCGGGTCGGCATCGTGAAGTGCGGGGATGTCGACGCGGCAGCCGGGGCCGTTGAGGAACGTCCACATCGCATGCATGTCCGGATTGCCGATGGCCGTCAGCGGTACGCGCTCGTGGCGGACTTCCCGTCCCAGCGCGGCACCGAGCGCAGCCGCCATCTGTGCCGGAGTGGGAGCGTCGGAGGCCAGTTCGATACGCCGTCCGACATACGGAACAGGGTTGAGCAGCACTTCCGCCGCGAACGCGCCGAGGTCGGGGCGGGCGAGCTGCTGCGGCGGCCGGTCGGGCGGCAGCGGCAGGTCGAGAGCACCGTCGAGGATGCGTTCCGCTCCGCCGAGTGCGTTGTCGAAGAAGTACGTCGGTCCCAGGATCGTGTACGGCACCTCACCCGTGGTCAGTTCCGCCTCGATGCGCGCCTTGCTCTCGAAGTGCGGTACGCCGCTGTCCTGGTCGGCCCCGGCGACCGAGCCGAACACGAGATGGGGGACGCGTGCCTGCGCCGCGGCGGAGAGGATGGTACGCCCCTGGCCCACCTCCGCCTCGACACCGGCCTCGAAGGGTGTGGTGAAAGCGACCACCGGCCACCCCTTGCATGGCCGCGGCGAGCGACCCGCGTTCGCTCAGGGACCCCGCCACCACGTCGACGTCCCGGTCGGCCAGTTTCCGCGCGGCACTGTGGCCGGGGTCGCGGGCCAGCGCCCTGATCCGGGCCCCGCGGGCCAGCAGCGCGTCGATCCCCGCCCTCATGGCCGCCCGTCCCTCCGAAGCGGTACCCGAGGACGACGTCACCGCGCTCGAACGGCAGTTGTCCGACCTCTGCTTCGACTGAGGCCGGCCGCCACGGGCCCTGTCGAGCCGCCGCCGGCCCGGTCCACGCCTCGCCCGAGGCGGACGACCGCGGTCGGCGGCCGCGCGGGCAGGCCTAGGTCCTGCTCCTGCATCGCGATCACCACTGAGGTCTCGGGCAGTGTCCGGAGCAGCGCGGCCAGCAGTGCGTCGGCGGTGGGCCGGTCCAGGCCGACGGTGGGTTCGTCCAGCAGGAGCACCGGGGGGCGCCGCAACACGGCGCGTGCGATCGCGAGGCGCCGCCGCTGCCCCTGGGACAGCAGACGCCCGCCGGGCCCCACCGGAGTGTCGAGCGGCAGCGCGGAGAGACCGACCACTTCCTGTACGGCCCGCAGGGCGGCGGTGTCGGCCGAGGGGACGGTTGACGGAGGTTGGCCGCCACCGTGTCGTGGGCCAGCCAGTCGTCGGCCTCCACCAGGGTGACCGTCTCGGCGACGACCCGGGCCGGCAGCTCGTGCACCGATGTACCGTCGAGGAGGACCGTGCCGACAGGGGGCCGGTATCCGGCCGGCGAGCTGTCCGAGCAGCGTCGACTTCCCGCTGCCGTTGGGGCCGGTGACCAGCACCAGGCCGGGGCCGGACAGGGGCGTGGAGAGGGTTGCAGACGAGCCGGGAAGCGGCAGTCCGTCTGTTTCCAGGACGTGTGAGGTCGGCAGCTGCCGACCCGCGGGTGGCTCCTCGGCAGCGAGGGGCGCGAGGCGTCCGGCCGCTTCGCCCGGCTGGGTCAGCAGGTGCAGCAGCCAGGGTAGCCGCTCCAGCAACTCCCACCCCGCGGCCATCATCAGCACCTCGCCCACCACGGAGGCGACCGGCTGAGCCGGGGCCGCGCACAGGGCGATCACCAGCACCGAAGCCTGGCCGACGGCGGCCAGCAGGCGCAGTGCCAGACGTCCCAGCCGTCGGCTCGGGCAGCGGCCCATTCGGCGGATTCGACAGCCGTCATCGCGGCCGTCGTCGACCGTTGCGCCTGCGGTACGGCGTCCAGGCAGCGCAGTTCGTCGAAGGGGGGAGCTGGGCGGCGCCACGGGCCAGCGGGGTGCGCAGCGTCACGGATGCGGACAGCAACGTCCGGTGGCTGACCAGGCGTTCGAGGTAGCGCAGTCCGGTGCCAGCGTCCGCACGGCACCCGAGGGATACATCCAGGACCAGGTGGTGTTGGCCTGGAGGGTGACCACGGCACAGGTCGTCAGAAACCATCCGGACACGCCGAGGAGCGCGGCACCGCCGAGTTCGGCCGCGATGGCCAGCAGCGTGCCGGCCAGCAGGGCGCGGCGCGTAGCCGCCATGCGCAGCAGACGCCAGGCGCCGCTCCCGTTCATCGGACTCTCCCGTGCCTCAGTGTGATGACCTGGTCCGCCGGCGGCAGCAGTGCCGGACTTTGGGTGGCGAGCAGGACCGTACGGTCGCGGGCCAGCGTCCGCAGCGTCGAGAGGACCCGCGCTTCGGCCTCCGGGTCGCTGTACTTGCCGCGGAAACTCCGCCACGCGTAGATGTTGTAGGCCAGGTCGAACGGCATGCACAAGCCGCCGCCGAGGACCAGGAACAGCTGGGAGGAGTGCGGGCTCGCCGTCTGATGGACGGTCAGGCCGGGCGGCACGACCACCGGCAGGGAGACGGCGGCGAGGCCCAGGAGCCCACTGGCGGTCATGGTGGCCACGGCCGCGAACGGCCGCCAGTCGGGGCCGCGGTCGAAGCCGTGCCAGGCGACGGCGCCGGCCACGGCGGCGACCCCCACCGTGAGCCAGAACAGCACGGCCCGTACCGGCTGGCCCGGATGGAACTGCTGCGGGTCGGCGCCCGGCAGCAGCAGGCTCAGCGCGAGCGTCATGACCACGGCGGCCAGCAGCAGGGACCGTCCGGTGCGCCGGACCCCCGACCGCGACCACCCTTCGGTCCTGTCCTGCAGCCAGGCGGCCCCGGCCAGCAGGTACACGACGACCAGACCGAGGGCGCACAGCACACCGTAGAGGCTGAGCCAGTCGAAGGCCCCGCCGTGGAAGGCTCCGTTCCGCTGCTGCGGGCCGGTGAGCACGGCACCGAGGACGAGGCCCTGGCACACGGTGGCCGCGAGCGAGGCCCTGCCGAACAGCAGCGCCCAGCCCCGCCGGTAGCGGCCTGCCGCGCTGTGCATCTCCAGGCCCAGTCCGCGCAGGTGATCGAGACCAGCATGACGATCAGCGGCAGATAGATGCCGGGCAGCACCACGGCGTAGGCGCCGGGCAGGCCGGCCCACAGGACCACGCCGACCAGGACGAGCCAGCTCTCGTTGGCGTCCCAGGCGGTGGCGACGATCTCGCCGTATTCCCGTCGGGGCTCGGGCCCGGCCGCCAGACTGAGCATCCCCACGCCGAGGTCGTAGCCGTCGAGGACGACGTACATGCCGAGCGAGAAGAGGACCAGGGCGTAAGCGGCGTACTCAAGCAACGAGGGCCTCCGGGACATCGGGCGAAGCGGGGCCGGTGGGCAGTGCCTCGGGGCCGGCCTTGACCGTACGGACGATGTAGCGGGTCCAGATGGCCAGCAGGGTGACGTAGAGCAGCACGAAGCCGGCGAGTGTGGCGGCGACTTCGGGTGTGCTGAGGTGGGAGACCGCGTCAGCGGTGCGCAACTGACCGTAGACGAACCAGGGTTGGCGGCCCGTCTAGGCGACGATCCACCCGCCGGTGATGGCGATGATCCCGGCCGGGGTCATCCGCACCATCCACCGCAGGAAGCGTGGCGAGTCGTACAGGCGCCGGCGCATGCGCAGGACCACGCCCGCGAAGGCCGTGCCGAACATGAGCAGCGCGGTGAAATACATGGCGCGGAAGCCGTAGAAGGTGGTCCACATGTTGGGGCGTTCGTCGGGCGGAGTCTGCAGCAGTCCGGGCGTTGTCGTCCTGCCGCTGAGGTCCTGGGCGATGACCGAGCCGAGGTAGGAAATCTCGACGTGCAGCCGGTTCTCGCTCTTGTCCGTGTCGGGGACGACGAGCAGGTTGTAGCCGTTGTTGTCGCTCTTCCAGTTGCCCTCGAACGCCTCCAGCTTGGGCAGCTGGTGCCGTCCCATGAAGACGGCGGTGCCGTCACCGACGTACAGCTGCACCGGCATCAGCACACCGAGGACGCCGAGGGCGATGGACAGACAGCGGCGGGCCATGGGCTGGGCGGAGGACCGTTTCTTCACCAGGTACCAGGCGGAAATGCCGCCGACGAACCAGGCGGAGCTGATCAGCACGGCCAGCAGCATGTGCGGGAAGCGGTGGGCGAAGGCCGGGTTGAGCAGGATGCCGATCCAGTCCTTCGCGTGGAACTGGCCGTCGACCTTCTCGTAGCCGACCGGGTTTTGCATCCAGCTGTTGGCCGACAGGATCCAGGTGGTGGACAGCAGGGTTCCGAACGCGACCATCCAGCCGGCCAGGGCCATGGTGCGCGGGCGGATCCGTCCGTCCCCGTACAGCAGGCAGGCCGATGAAACCCGCTTCCAGGAAGAAGGCCGTGATCACCGCCATGCCGATGGTGACCCCGATGACCGGACCCACCGCGTGGGCGTACGTGCCCCAGTTCAGGCCGAACTCGAAGGTCATCACCGTGCCCGCGACGACGCCCGGGCCGACCCCGACGGCGAAGATCTTCTTCCAGAACCGGAAGATCTGCAGGTAGAGGGGATTGCCCGTGCGCACGTAGACCGTACAGACGACTGCGAGCAGCACGGAGAGCCCGACGGTACGGTGAGCGCCGGGAAGGTCATATGGAAGATCGCGGTGATCGCGAACTGCCATCGGGGGTGTCCGCCAGCACCTTGTTCAGGCGCTGGGAGGAGTACATGCGTGTCTTGTAGGACAGAGCGAGGGGGAACTGCTTGACGGTCCCGAACTCCTGGATGCCCGAGCCCTTCTGGTGCAACCACGGCTGGCTGCTCGTGGGCTGGGAGCTGGTGGCCATGGGGTGCCTCCTGCGATGTCGTGCCGACACGTGCGCGGTCGACGCCAGCGGCCGAACCGCCGGCCGTGTTGTCCGCGAGCGCACGCGTAGGCGCCCTTCGGCGCACCGGATCTGGGCGAGGCGGACGTGGCCCGATCCGGTGGCGGGGCAGGCCGGGCGGTCACTCGCTGCCGGCCGTGTGCTGTTCGACGACGTGGTCGAGATTGAGGTGATGGTGCTCGGTGCCTGGCGGCACCAGCGCGTCGGCGCGGTGCACAAAGGCCGAGACCTCACGGACTGCGGCGTCGAGGACCGCCGCCCCGTGCCAGGTCCTGAGCAGGACGCGGACCGCGTCCGGATGGCAGCGGTATTGGTGGATCGCCGGCCACGGTGCGTCTGGGCAGTCGCGAGATCGGCAGCCAACCGGTGTGGGCCCGTTCCTCGGATGGTCGGGAGAGCGCCGACGGACGGCCGCACCTTGTGATGGTTGCCCTGGAGCGGTGTACGGGACGACTCTGGAGGAGACACAGCCCGCGGCTCCGGGAACCCGGCCTCAGGCTGTGTGTACGGGGACTACGGAGAGGCGCCGACTGTGGACAGTCGGGAACCCATGGGGAAGCAGCCTGGTGCGAGCGGCCACTGGGCCGTGCCACACACCGCGGACATGCAGGTGGAGGCGTGGTCGCCGACCGTCGCGGGCTGTATCGGCGAGGCTGTGCGCGCGGTGGTGGAGGGTTTCGCCGACACGTCCGGGGCCGCAATCGTCGGAGACCGCGAATATGCGATTAAGGCGGCATCCAATGAGGATCTGCTGGTGTCCGTCCTGGATGAGGTCGTCTACCGGATGGATGCCTACGGCGAGATCCCGCTCGATGTTGACGTGGGGGAGATCCGGTCGGTGGGGGACGGCCGGGGCCTGTCGGTCCGCTTCCGAATGGCCGACACCGGCACCGTCGTCCCGGTCGGTGCGGTGCCGAAGGCCGTTTCGCTGTACGACCTGCAGCTGCAGTGCGGCGCGGGCGGCTGGACCTGCCGGGTGACCCTCGATGTCTGAGGGGGCGGGGAAGGGACAGGAGGATGGCGTTCACGGCGGCCCTGGCAGGCGACACCATGCTCGGGCGCAACATTGCCGAGGAACTG
Organism: Streptomyces sp. NPDC088252; assembly: GCF_044740965.1. NCBI lineage: Bacteria > Bacillati > Actinomycetota > Actinomycetes > Kitasatosporales > Streptomycetaceae > Streptomyces > Streptomyces sp. NPDC088252. Next base: position 71,089 of record NZ_JBIURS010000032.1, read on the forward strand.
CGCCGCTCGCCGGTGCCGGGGACGCTGGTCTCCACCGGAGGCGGAAAGGCACTCGCGGAGGCGGATCTGTTCGTGCTCAATCTGGAGTGCTGTGTTTCCGACCGCGGGCACCGCTGGCCCGACCCGCGAAAGACCTTCTTCTTCCGCGCGCCCTCCGCCGCCGCGACGGTGCTGGCAGAACTGGGGGTGAGCTGTGTGACGCTCGCCAACAACCACGCCTGGGACCATGGTTTCGATGCCATGACCGACACCCGAACCCTGGTGGTCGGGGCGGGCGTTGACACGGTCGGCGCCGGAGCGAACGTGCGCGCGGCCTGGGAGTTCGCGGTGCTGGAGGCAGGCGGTGTGCGGCTGGCGGTGGTGGGCGTCACGGACCACCCGGAGGAGTACGCGGCAGGGGAGAACAGTCCCGGCGTGGCCTGGGCCGATCTCCACGCGGGGGTGCCCGGCTGGCTTACGGAGTCCGTGGGCCGGGCCGCCGAGACGGCGGAAGTCGTGCTGGTCACCCCGCGCTGGGGCCCCCACATGGCCTTCCGGCCGCCGCGCCGCATCTCGGCCGAGGCCCCGGAGGTGCTGGCGGGAGCGACGCTGATCGCCGGGCACTTTGCCCACGTCTTCGACGGGATCGCCGACCGGAGCCTCTACGACCTGGGTGACTTCGTCGACGACTACGCCGTGGGGCCGGTCCTGCGTAACGACCTCGGACTCCTCTTCCTGGTGACCCTCGACGGCCCGGATGCCGTGCACCTGGTTCCCGCCCGGGTGAGGGTGGTGCCGCTGACGCTGGACTACTGCCACATCCGCCTGGCGCGCGGCGAGGAGCGGGAGTGGATCCGTGACCGGCTCACCACCGCCTGCGCCGAGTTCGGAACTGCCGTCACTGGCCGAACCGGATGGCTGGCGGTTGACCGGAGGTGAGGGACGTGGAGATCTCACTGCTGGAGAGCAGCTCGTACTGCTTCCGGATCGAGCTGCGGGAGCCGATGCGCGTCCCCGGGCTCGTGTTCGCCTCGAGGGCGTTGTTGCCGCAGGCGGCGGGGGACAAGGCGCTGGAGCAGGTGGCGAACGTGGCGACGCTGCCCGGCATCGTCCGCGCCTCCTTCGCCATGCCCGACGTTCACTGCGGCTACGGCTTCCCGATCGGTGGGGTGGCCGCCACCGACATCTCCCGCGGCGGGGTCATCTCGCCCGGCGGCGTGGGGTTCGACATCTCCTGCGGCGTTCGGTTGCTGGCCGCCGGCATCGACCGCGAGGCGCTCGGTCACGACCGGATGCGGCTGCTGATGGACATTCTCGACAGGACTATCCCGCGCGGAATGGGGCGCGGCGGGCTGTGGAAGTTGTCTGGCGCCGGGGAGATGGACGAACTGCTGGTCGGCGGCGCTCGGTACGCGGTCGAGCACGGCCACGGTGTGCCGCGCGACCTCACGCGCTGCGAGGATTACGGCGTCCTGGACGGTGCGGCCCCGGGACAGGTGAGCGTGCGCGCCGTCGAGCGTGGTCTCCACCAGGTGGGAAGCCTCGGCTCGGGCAACCATTTCCTGGAGGTCCAGGCGGTGGACCAGGTCTACGATCCCGCCACCGCAGCCGCCTTCGGGCTTCGGGTGGGCCAGGTGTGTGTCATGATCCACTGCGGCTCGCGGGGTCTGGGGCACCAGGTGTGTACCGACCACGTCCGTGTGATGGACCAGGAACTGCACCGCCACCGCATTCAGGTTCCGGACCGGCAGCTGGCCTGTACGCCGGTCGACTCGCCGCGGGGCCGTGCCTACCTCGGGGCGATGGCGGCGGCCGCCAACTACGGCCGGGCCAACCGCCAGTTGCTGTCGGAAGCCGCACGTCATGCCTTCGTGACCGCTGCGGGAGTCGGTCTGGAGCTGGTCTACGACATCTCGCACAACACCGCCAAACTCGAGACGCACGAAGTGGACGGAGTGGCACGTCCACTGTGCGTCCACCGCAAGGGCGCGACGCGGGCGCTGCCGCCCGGCGACCCGAGCCTGCCCGAGGACCTCGTCCGCGCGGGCCAGCCGGTACTGGTGCCCGGGACGATGGGCACCGCCTCGTACGTGATGGTCGGCCTGCCCGGCAACGACGCCTTCCACTCCGCGTGCCACGGCGCCGGCCGGATCTGGAGCCGCCACCACGCGCTGCGCGTGGTCCGTGGGGAGCGGCTTCGCGGCGAGCTGGAGGCCCGGGGCATCGCCGTGCGGCCCTCCTCATGGCGTGGTCTCGCCGAGGAGGCGCCGGAGGCGTACAAGGACGTCGACGCGGTCGCCGCGGTCACCGAGGGTGCCGGGCTCGCCCGGCTGGTGGCCCGTCTGGTGCCGCTGGGAGTGGTCAAGGGATGAGCCGGTACGAAGCGGTATCGCCCACCCGGGGCGTCGCACGGGACCTAGCCAGGGCCAATACCGCTGGCAGGTACCACAGAGGCTGTCTGGATCTGGGATGCCTTCCCGGGGGTGGGGGCAGGTTCCCGTCCCCACCGTCCTTGTCTTGCGCCTCAGGCTTGGGTGATCTCGATGCGGTGCGGCTTGACCGCCTGAGCCTTGGGTACGGTGATGGTCAGCGCCCCGTCGGCCAGTTCTGGCGTGATCTCTTGCGCTTTGACGTCGCTCGAAGAGGTCGTCGAACCCGGCGACGGTCGGTTCTCCCCTGTTCAGCGCAGGGAACGGGCGTTCCAGGAGCAGACTGGGCCGGTGGTGTACGGGCAGGGTCATCGCGGTTCGCCTCCACGAAACGACAGCATTCGTGTTGATTTCCATGCTGCGTGGTCCCGAATTGCCTCACGAATCGGGCAGCCTGCGACCAGGCCCCAGCCCCTCGATCGCAGACCTCGCCCCTCAGCACCTGGTCTGTCTGGTCACCGCTGAGCACGCGAGCGAGCTGCCCAGCGACGAGTCTTCGGCCTGACACGGTCAGTATGTGATCTTGGTTGTGACCAACGCGGGGACGGGTACGAGGGGGACCACCGGGCATCGGGGTGTGTTCGTCCGGGCGGCCCATCATGCCCGGTCCCGTGTCGCCCACGGTCGCGTCCACCACCCGGCCGGCCAGGGCCGGCGCACTGCAACGTGTGCCCGGCGCCCGCAAGCTCGCAGGTGCTTTGACGCGGAAGGGGCCCAGATCTCCGTCAAACACCCGGGGCGCCCCAGTGGGTGGGGGAACTCCCGGTCCCCGGTCGCCCGGTAGTACCGCTAGACGTTGTAGGCGACGGCGATGCGGTGCCGACGCCAGGTAGGGTCGGGACCTCGCGGCCGGACTGCATACTCCAGGAGGTCCACCGTGTCGATGTCGAGCCAGGCCGGATCAACGGCGTCGAACCGACCGACGCGATGCTCACCCGAGCGCCCGGCACAGGTTACGAGCGCAAGGCCGCAACCGTTCATCACGCACGCTGCCCGGTCGCCGTCGTCCCCCACGATTGACGCGAGGACCACACGGGCCGACCCATCGAGGCACCGGGCCGACCACGCGTTCCTCGGAGCCCACGACGTGCCGCACTCTCCCGAGGCCCGCGCCCTGATCGGGTTCTCGCTGGCGACCACCCCCGTACGGACGGTTCAGCCCCCGGCAGGGCCCCTGCCGCCTCTCCTCAACGGCGCCGCGTCGCGCCATCCTGGAACTGTCGACAGTCGGCCGTCCTGTAGAAGGTGATCGGCATGATGTGGTACCACGGCGGCTGGGGCGGTGGATGGCTCCTCATGACCGTGATCATGATTGTGTTCTGGTCGCTGCTGATCGCCGGGGTCGTTGCGCTCACCCACTACCTCACCGACGCCCGTCGTAGTCATCAGCCCGGCCCGCCCACCGGTGAGGCAGCATGGGGAAGCCGACGAGCCGAAGACCTGCTCGCGGAGCGGTTCGCCCGAGGGGAAATCGACGAGGACGAGTACGAACGCCGCCTCACGGTGCTGCGCGAGCAACGCTGACCAGCGCCGCCGCGCACCGTGGCCACCCACGGGGCGTTGCCGCGGGTACGCGCTGCGCAGAATGCGCGGAAGTAGCGCTTGCGGGAACTGTAGTAGCCGGGTAGTGGTCGCACCCGTTCCGCGGTCGTCGTGCTCGGTCGTGCTGACTGCGCCGTCATGCCACCGCTGGCCCCAGCCGGGAACATCCGACATCACATACGCGCGTGGTGCTCGATGTCTTCTCTGAACTTGGTGAGAGCCTGGTCGGTGAGTGTGGGACGGGTGTCGGCGATGGCCGCGAGGTAGTCCTCGGTGCTGGCCGGCGCGCCTTTGCGGTCGGTGACTTCGCGTTCGAATGCGGCGTGGGAGCCTTTGCGGGCGGCGAACTCGATGTCGGCAGGTGTGAACATCTCACTGGCCAGCACCAGTCGGTGCAGGTCGATGTCGTCGGCGGCTGGGCCGAGGTAGCGCTGCCAGATTGCCGCCCGGGCTTTCGGATCGGGGGGACCTACCGGAATGACGTAGTCGAACCGGCCGGGGCGTAGAAACGCCGGATCGAGGGAACGGACGGAGTTGGTGGCGCAGATCAGCAGACGGTCGTCCTGGTCGCGGAAACCGGGGATCAGCTTGAGCAGTTCGTTGGTGACTCCGTGGCCGGGATCGACGGCCAGACCGGACCGGATGCCGGCGATCTCCTCGACCTCGTCAATGAACAGCAGAACGGATTCCAGCACCGCCAGATCGGCGAACGTGTCCCGCAGTGAGGCGGCCAGGCCGCCGACGGCACCCTCCGTGAGCCGGGAGGGAAAGAGTTCCACGAACGGCCAGGCCAGCCGGGAAGCGACAGCCTTGGCGAAACTGGTCTTTCCGGTTCCCGGCGGGCCGAAAAGGATGACGGCTTTCGGTGGCGTCACCCCGTACCGGTCGGCCAGCACGGGCTCGGCCAGCGGCAGCACGATCCGCCGCTCAATGGCTTCTTTCTCTCGTTCCATGCCTGCGAGGGCACCCCAGAGCCCCTGCGGCAGCACCCTCCCGCCGAGCTCGGCGAGCAGACCCGCATCGCTCGCGCCGAGATGCTCGACCTTCTCGTAGAAGATCAACCCGTCGCGAGTGCGGTATCCGGAGTTTTCCAGCGCCGTGGTTCCGATGGTCCCTGGGGCAAGCAGCGCACCGATCCGGCGTACCCCCTGTATGCGCAGGCGCCGCTCGATTTCCGCAATCAGGGCGCTCCCGATTCCGCGGCTACGCCACATCCTTGCGAGCGCCACCAGTGTGATCCAGGCCCGCTCACCCTGGGCCTGCGCCACTGCCATGCCCACCAAGTTCTCGCCGACCACCGCAACCACTGCGGTCCCGCCGGCCCGGGCTGCGGCCATGGCCTCGGAGACGGGGAACACGGGAGGTATGTCGTCGGCCTGCCGGTCCTGATCCCATATCTGGATTACACGGTCCAGATCGTCGTCATGGAAGTCCCGCAATCGCCACGTCGGCATCATCGCCACCTTGTCGGCAGGTCGCCACCGCCACGCCAACACCCTGGCCGCGGGCCCCCCAGCGGCCGCTCCGCTCCTACTCATTCTCCGCGCTGACCAGATGCCCGTCGACCGGGCGGGGCGTTTACCTCTTGGCGGTAGTCGTCTTCAAGGCTGCGGACCACAATTGCCTCCAGGGGCACTGGGTGGTTTCCAGACGTCCGCGGTGGGGGGTGACCAGGGGCCGCAACCGTTGCCGGGTGGCCCGTTGTCCATCCAGCCAGTGGGTCGGTGAGGGGGAGGCCGGTGATGAAGTGGGCGATGTCGGTGTAGTACGCGTAGTCGCCGCTCAGGGTGAGCTCCTCAAGCCGGGCAACGTCTAGTTCCAGCAGCAGCGCGGCCCGTAGTGATTCCGGCGGTGGTGATCTCTGTCCGCAGCAGGGCGACGCGGCCGTCGACGTCCGGGGCCGGGGTGCCGGCATCGCGGACGAGGGCGGCGATCTGGGCGGTCAGGGTGGTGGCGCGCTGGTCGAATCCGGCCAGGAGCTGCTCGGCGAGGGCGATCCCCCTGTCCGCGCGGGTACGGTCGGCGAAGGCGTAGGTGAGGGCGAGGTGGGCCTGGGCGATGGCCCGTTCACCGGTGTCGCTCGGCTTCGGTGCGGGCGGTGGTGGCCCTGCAGGGTGGGGTCGGCCCACTGGAGGCCTGCGGCCGGTGACGATGAAGAACGCGTTGGGCATCAGCCACATGATGCGCTGCAGCAGCCGTTCCAGGTCGCGGTGGGTCCGGTCGCCGGTGTCCTCGAAGGTGTCCAGCAGGACCACGGGCACCACGGCTTTCTCGGCCGGGATCCGGGTGAGCTCCCGGGCGAGCAGGTACGCGTAGTACGACAGGGCGTCGATATCCGGCTCGGCGTCCAGGAGGTCCGCGAGCAGGGAGCAGCCGGCGGGCGCGTACGGTCTGGCGGCGTTCGCGCAGCGCGGTGGCCAGGTTGCCGGTGAGCTGGCCGACGGCGCCGCCGACCGTGCCGGGCAGCATGAGTGCCTGGGCGACGTCGCCGAGCGCGGACTGGACCTGCTGTGGCAGTGCCTTGCCGAAGCGGGCGGCGAGCCCGCCACGGCTCAGGTACTCCTCCAGGCTCTTGCCGGGGTGCCGGTGCTCCCAGCAGCGGCACAGGGCGATGTCGAACGCGGGCAGCGGTCGGCCCAGGTGCGCGGCCAGGGCGAGGCGGATGGTGAGGACCACGCGCTCGAAGTCCACGCTGGCCGAGCGGGCCAGGTCGATCCGGACCGGCAGCAGCTTAGGTCGGGCCGGCCAGGAGAGCTCGCCCCACCGTGCGGGTCGATTGTCGGCGCTGGCGAGTGCGACCTCCAGGGTGCGCGACAGGGTGGTTTTGCCGATGCCGCCGACGTCGTGGAACCAGCACGTTGGTGCGGGGCGCTACGGTGACTGACCGTTCGCGTTCTCCTCGAGGAGTTCCTGGGTACGGCGCAGCAGGGCTTGCCGTACGGCCTCCGGTGACAGGACTCGCAGGGGTGCGGCCAGGCTGAGGAGGCCGGGCGAGCCCGTCCGCGTCGGCACCGCCGATGTCGACGATCGCGGCGTCGGGGCTTTCGGGACGGTGGGCGCCGACCGCCGACGGGATCAACTGCAGGGCCTGGCCCATGGACACCAGGAGGCGGATTGTTGCATAGAGCGGGTAGGACCCGGTGGCGACAGAACGGGAGACGAGCAGCGCCAGGTCGGGTGGGTCGAGAAGCTCCACCGGGTGCCCGGTTGGCGGCAGCCGGTCGACCCTGTCGGCCCGGAAGGTCCGCCATTGGTCCCGCGTCACGTCCCGGGCGACGAAATACCACCAGCGTCCGGTGTGGACGAGGCGGTCCGGGTCGACGTCCCGGACCGTGGCCTTCCCCCCAGTCGCGATACTACAGTCGGGCGCGCTCGCTTGGGGGCACGCGGCGGCCAGTTCCAGTGCTGCTCCGCAGCAGTTCGTGGAGGGGTGTTGATGAGGGCGTGAGGTCGCCGAGGTAGAAGCCGCAGGCGCAGTCCAGGGCGTCTTCGGGTGAGCCGAAGGGCAGTCCGGTGGGCAGGAAGTTGTCCTCGTACCTGCCTCGGCTGGTGAGGTAGAGGGCGAAGCCCCAGGTGTGCAGGACGCCCGGTGAAGCGCAGGCGGCACAGCGGCAGCGGTTCCTCCTAGCCTGGCAGTTCCCCTGCCGCGTAGGCGAATCCGGAGCGGAAGCGTACCTGGACGCGCGCGAGCTGGGGCCAGCGTACCTTGACGCGGACGTTCAGGCGGTGGCGCAGGAGATCTTGCATGGACTCGGGGGTGTGACGCGTGAAGCTACTGAAGCTGCTCGCCACGAGTGTTTCCCTGTCCCTGCGCCAAGCCCTGGCGTTCCGGGTGAACCTCGTGTTCGACGCGGTCCTGTCGGTGGTCGCCCTGGCCTCGACGATCGCCACGGTGCTGGTCATCTTCTCCCGCACCGGCCGCCTCGCCAGCTGGACGCAACCCGAGGTGCTGGTGCTCATCGGCACATTCGAGCTGCTCAGCGGCGTGAAGACGACGTTCGTGGACCCGAACCTCGCCGGCTTCCCGACCCGCGGCGTGCGGGAGGGACGGCTCGACCACCACCTGCTGCAGCCCGCACCCAGCATGTTCCTTGTCAGCTTTGCCACCGCGGCGCCCCTGGCCGGCGTGTAGATCCTGCTCGGGCTCGCGTCGTCCTCGTCGGCGCAGGCACGCTGGCGCACTATCCGGGCGCGGGCGCGTTTGGCGCGTGGACGGTGCTCGTGCTGGCCGCGACCGTGACGACATGAGCGGTGGGGATGATCTTCGCGAACCTCGCGTTCTGGGCGCCGAAACTGGACCTTCACAGCCTGTTCGGCAACGTCTGGCAACTCGCCCGCTACCCGGCTGACCTCTACGCGCGGCCCCTGCGGCGGCTGTTCACCTACGTTCTGCCGCTCGCCGTCATCGCCAGCGCGCCGGCGCGTACGCTCTCACGGCCGGGCGACCCGGCCCTCCTGCTCGGCGCCCTGGCGATGATGGCCACCACCGTGCTGGTGGCGAACGCCGTATGGCGGGCTGGCTTGCGCCGTTACACGGGGGCCAGCAGCTAGCGCCTGTGATGTCGTGATCAATCTTGCCGATCCGGATCCGTTGGGAAGGCGGATCCGGTCGCAAGACGGCCGGGAGGTGGCTGGCGCCTGGTGCGACGGCCTGCGAGAGCAGGGGATCGAGGGGATTGCAGCCAGGGTTTGCGGTTGCAGTGACGGACTGGTGTGGGTGCGATGCCTAATACTCCAGCCGTAGATCGTGATCTTCATGTCTGATTCGCGGCTTGTCGGCGGTAATGGCTGGCCTGGGCTCGGGCCTGGTGGCGGCGTCGCCAGGTGGACCAGCGGAGCCGGTGGGCCACGTCGTGCACGGGCCGGACGACGAGCGTCGTGAACAGGCGTTGGATCTCGTTGCAGGTGAGCGGGATCAGCCCGTTGGGGGCGGGATGGTGGGCGTGTTCGTCGGCGCGGACGACGGCGAGGAAGGCGTGGGCAAGCATGGCCAGGGTGACCCAGCGGGACCACGAAGGGAAGCGGCGGACCTGGTGCTCGTCGAGGCCGGCCAGGCCCTTTCCAGACTGGAAGGTCTCCTCCACCCGCCACCTTGATCCGGCGACGCGGACCAAGGTCGCCAGGGGCACCGGCGCGGGTGAGAAGCAGCGGTAGTAGGCCAGTTCACCGGTGGTGCGGTTACGACGGATCAGCAGCCGGTGACTGCCGGCTCGGGGCTCGGCCAGGTCGATGACGGCCCAGTCGTAGAGGTGCCCCTTGGCACCTACCCCTGCCGACAGCTTCTGCCAGGCCCGCCTGGGCACCTTCGCGGCCAGGGCGTCCGCGCGGAACTTCCCTGCACCGGTGGTGACTTCGGCAGAGCAGGCGACGGCGAGTACGTAGCCGACCTTGCGCTCCTCCAACGCGGCCCGCAGCTTCGGATTGCCCCCGTAGACCTCGTCACCCGCGACCCAGCCCACACGGTGCCCGGCGTCCAGAAACCGGCCGATCATCCGGGCGGCCGGCTCCGGCTTCGTCGCGAACGCGGTGTTCTCCTCCAGCCCGGCGGCCCGGCAGCGGTCCGGGGCGCACGTCCACGAGCGCGGAACGTACAGTTCACGGTCCACCGCCGCATGCCCACGGCGACCTGCGTAGACGAGATAGACGGCGACCTGCGCGTTTTCGATTCTGCCAGCGGTGCCGGTGTACTGGCGCTGGACACCGACGGTGTGCGCGCCCTTCTTCACGTCCCCGGTCTCGTCGACCACCAGCACCGCGTCCTCATCGTGCAGATGCTCCAGAACGTACTCACTCACGTCATCACGCACGGCGTCGGCGTCCCACCTGGCCCGGCCGAGCAGGTGCTGCATGCCGTCCGGACTCGCCTCCCCGACCCACTCGGCGATCGACCAGCAGTTCTTGCGCGGCAGGTCCGACAGCAGCCCCAGTACCAGGTCCCGCACCCGGCGCCGGGGCTCAACCCGCGCAAACGGCCCGCTATCCGGCCCATCAGGACCTCGAACACCTCGTGCCAGCGGGCAGGGTCTACGCTGTGGTCTGCGGGCACGGTCTCTTCGTTTGTCCACATAACACACGATGATCAGCGGTGGCCGTACCCGTCTGTCAGCCGGCCTGTACTGGCCGTCCCGAGGCAGAGGCTGAGGGGTTCATCGGTCGCCGGGCGTAGGTCCCTCGCCTCATGTGCGCTTTGAGCCTGCTGGCTAAGGTCGGGACTCATGCAGACCACGGGGCTTGTTCGCCGCCAGGCGGCGGAGCGTAGGCGCGACACTATGGAACGGCTCGTTACCGAGCGGGATGTATGGGTATCGACAGCACACCCTGATCACGGGCCGCACCAGGTGCCGCTTTGGTTCTTGTGGGATGGGCGTGCAGTGTGGATGTGCACCAGTGCCACTTCCGCGACTGCGCGGAACGTCCGCGAGGAGCCGCGCGTGCGCCTGGCGCTGCCCGACACCTTCGATGTGGTGCTTCTTCAAGGTGAGGCGGAGAGCTTCCTGGACCAGGATGTGCCCGAAGCCGCGGCGGAGGCGTTCGCCGCCAAGTTCGGGTGGGACCCGCGTGCGGAGGAGGGTTCCTTCCTGTACGTGCGCGTGGTGCCGAAGAGCGTGCGCGCTTGGCGAGGCGTACCGGAACTACGCGGCAGAGTCATCATGCGCGACGGGACGTGGCTGGAATAGTGGCCGTCCCCGGCTGACGCCCCCTACCGATCAGCAAGATCACGATCTACGGCTGGAGTACTAAGGGCTCGCAGAGAATCAACATGCGGGTTTGATCTCTTGCAGGGGTTCGGTCCCGTATTTTTCGAGGTAGGCGGTCACGTCTGTGGGGGTGCGGAAGCGCGCTGTCGAGGCGGGGATGCGGTGGCCGTGCTGTTTC
>NZ_JBIURS010000033.1:0-79023 GCF_044740965.1 Streptomyces sp. NPDC088252
CACCCGCGGTGGCGACGTGAAGGGCGTGATCTTCCACTCGGATCGCGGCAGCGAATATGTGTCCCGGCGGTTCAAGCGCGCCTGCCGGCGCCTGGACGTGACGCAGTCCATGGGCCGGGTCGGGTCATGTTTCGACAACGCCGTCAGCGAGGCGTTCAACAGCGTGCTCAAGGTTGAGTACGTCTACCGGCATACCTTCGCTACCCGGGCCGAGGCCCGGCTGAGGATCGCCACCTGGATCACCGGCTTCTACAACACCCACCGACTACACAGCGTGTGCGGATACCACAGCCCGATCGACTACGAACACGACCACCGAGCCAACTCCGCCTTGGGGCTGGCCGCATAGAAGATCTCCACAGAACGAGGGGATTGACAGCTGCAGCTTCCTCATAGATCAGCTTCGCTCCATGCACGGGATCGAGTTGGCATGCCACGATCTGGCCGGCCCACCACTGGGCCGCTGTCCATCGCGCCTTGGCAAGATCTTCGGAGATCAGCGGCAGCAGACCCAACTCTTCCAGCACAAGGTCGAACAGCTCGCGCGCCTGGGGATACTCACCACGCGCGAGGCCAGCCAGCAGAGGCAGCGAGGGAGCCTCAATGTCGGCCATCAGGGCGTCCAGGCCCAACTGGACCAGGTAAGCGTCCGAGGGGCGCTGCCAGGGTTCCATGGCCAAGTCCGCAGCGGCCATGCGGATCAGGCTGATCGCTACTACTGCGTCCACGCTGTCGCCTTCTCATCGTCTTTCCGTAGAGGAAAGTCCTATCACCGAGAGCCGGGTGGTTGATCAGGTGGCCAGCAATACGCGCTTGCGTAGCAGGCTGAAACCGGCTCGGCCGAACATCTGGCGCTTGAGCATCTTGATGCGGTTGACGTGCCCTTCGACGACACCGGAGTTCCAGGGCAGGGTGAGGCCGGCGATCACAGCCTCGCGGTCGCGGTCCATGCCCGCGGCAAGGGTGTGGAGGCTGGGCAGGTCGTCCTGGCGGACGGCGTCGAGCCACTCGGGGAGTCGATCGCCTTGGCGTTCGGTGAGCATCTGCGCAAAGGACCGGACGTGGCCGGTGAGGGCATCAAGCTCGGGGCAGTTGGCCAGCACGGCCTTGAGCCGGAGCTGCTCGATCTCCGTGAGCGTTTCCGGGCGGCTGAGAATCCATCTGGCCACCTGCCGGGGCGCTGGGGGTTGTGCGGTGACCGGCCGGGGTGACGTGCGTTTCTTCCTGATGTAGGCGCTGACGATGCCGTCGCTGCCCTTGTAACCGCGCGGGACGATCTCCTCCCAGAGCTTCCAGGCGTTGGTGCAGCCCCTCGTTCCAGCGGTCGTCGAGGTAGGGCTTGTACTCGTCCAGCACGGAGGCTCGGTTGAACTGGTACTGACCGGTGAAGAGGTCTTCTGGCCTGGCTGCATCGGCAAGGCTTTTGACGGTGCGGTGCGTCATGCGGAGTTGGCGGCCGATGGAACGGCGGCTGTGGCCGGCTTCCAGCATCGCGTGGACCGTGGCGTGTCGGGCCCGGATGCGGTTGGCGAACCGGTCGCTCTTCCAGGGCGAGGCCGGGTCCACCACCGAGGGTGCGGGCTCGTCGGATCCCTCCTCGACCGGTTCGGGCGCCAGGACGTGCAAGCACTGGCGGTGGCGGGCAACAGCTCGCTCGGCGGCCTCGCTGAGGTTGTGCCACAGATGCCACCGGTCAGCGACCTGGATCGCCTGGGGTGCCCCGGCAGAAGCGCCTTCGGCGAAGAACGGACGCTGCGTTCCGAGGACGTACGGCCTGAACGCCGGTTCCCGTTCAGGGTCAGGGCAACTGGTGCGGCTGGTACTGGTCGGCGACCTGCGGCGGGCACATGGGTTATGAGTTCTGGCTGGAGCGCGATCATCTGATGCTGCTCGCTACGCCTCATGGGGGAGCGGGGCGGGATCCTCACTCCTGCAGCATCCCGGAATTGATCTTTTTGGGTTCGTAACCGATAAGCTCTGCATGATGCCCGCGAGTTGACGCGATCGTGACCGATCGGCTCGTGGTGCGTACTCATCAGTGCGGTCTCCTTGCGCACCCCCTGGTCGATCGTTTCGCTTCGAAGGATGCAGATGGAACTCGCCACTCCGCCTCCGGCTGCGCGGGCCCCTGTTGCCTGGCACAGCTGGTGGCTGATGCCACTGGGCCTGGGAGGCGGGACGATAGCCGCCACGTTCATGAGCTCGGAGCGGATAACCGCGGCCGTCGCTGGTTTTGCGGCGACGGCGGCCGGTACCGTGTGTGTACGCCTTCTCCTGCGCACCCGCGCGCAGTTGCGCAGGGCCGATGAGGCCCACCGCACCGCGCAGGCCGAGCACTCCCAGCAGTGGCAGCAGCATATGGCTGGCTTGGAGCGGAACTTCGCCATCGAGCTCGCCGCCCAGGAGGGACAGCTCGCCGAGCAGGCGCAGACGTACGAGGCGCAGCTGGCCGAGCAGGCCACGGCGTTCGAGACCCGGTTCGCTGAGCAGGCCGAGTCCTTGCAGGTGCGACTGGACCACAATCTCGCCGCCGTGTCACGGCTCGCCGACGAGCAACTGCCCGACGCGATGCGGCGGCTGCGCTCCGGCGACGCCATCGACGACATTCTGCCGACGGTCGAGCAGAGCGTGAACGCTGGTGCCGACCTGCAGGCCGAACTGGGCAAGGTCCTCAGGACCGCGCTGATCGGCAACGAGGCCGAGATCAACCGCTCGACCTCCGCCGAACAGGCCGTCATCAGTGTCGGAAACCGCATCCACGTCCTGACCAGCAATCTCCGTGGTCGGCTGCACGATATGCAGGGCGAGCACGGCCGGCTGCCAGCCATCGCCCGGGGCCTGATGGAACTCGACCAGGCCATCGGCCCCGCCGACTGCCTCGCCGCCAGCATCGGCGTGCTCGGCGGCTCCGATCGCCCGGGCCGGCAATGGCAGGAGCCGCAGCGTCTGCTGAGTGTGGTGCGCGGCGGCATAGGCCGGATCAAGGACTTCCACCGCGTTCAGCTGCGCCATCTGCCCGAACTGGGCGTCGACGGCGGCCTGGTGGACCATCTGACGCTGATCTTCGCTCACCTGCTGGACAATGCCGCGCGGTACTCGCCGCCCACCGAGCCGGTGGTCATCTCCGGCAAGGAGGTTCCCAACGGGGTCGGCATTGAGATCCAGGACTCCGGCAAGGGCCTGAGCGAGGAGAAGAAGAGCGAGGTCGAACACGCCCTCGCGGGCTCCGCGCCCGGCGCGGGCCTCGGCGGCATCTCGGAGGACGCGAACATCGGCCTGCGCGTCGTTGGAATTCTCGCTCGCCGCTACGGCATCCGCGTCACCTTCGCCGACTCGCCGTGGTTGGGCACCTCCGTCGTGGTCGTCGTACCGCACAAGTACTTCAGCCCGCTGCCGGCTCTCGCCTCGCCCCCCGCGCCCTCCGTCACCGCTCCGGAGGCCCCGCCGGCGGAGAACGTCCCGCCCGCCGCCGCACCGGCGGCCCCGGAGTACGGACCGGCCGCCGTCCCGGCCCCCGCCGATGACGCCGTGGAGACGACACCGGGCGGACTGCCCCGGCGCCGGAACCGACGCAGCGAGCCAGCCGGCGGATCGACGCCGGCTGAGCGCGCCGACCAGGCCGACGTCTCCGCCGTTCCGTCGGTTGCCTCCTTCGCCGGCCTCGCCGCCTTTGCCACCACTGGACACGACCCCGGCCCGTCGGCCTGCGCGTCCCTGACATCCAAGGCCACTGGCAACCGCGACACGACCGCCGGTGGAGCGTCCATCGAGCACAGTACTGAAGAGAGCGACTAGTCCCCATGACCTACCAGGGAACAGACGTGAGCTGGGCGCTGCGCGACCTTGTGGAGAGCATCCAGGAGATCCGCTTCGCCCTTGTGGCCTCCAGCGACGGGAAGGCCATCACTGCCCACGGCGCCGAAGACCCCGACGACGTGGACCGCTTCGCCGCCGTGGTAGCCGGGCTGCAGGCCCTCGCCCAACCGGTCGCCGAGCAGTTCCCGCAGCACGCGGGGCAGCTGCGACTGGCGATGATCGAAGTGGACGGCGGGCACCTCTTCGTGGTCCGCGCGGGCATGGAGACGTATCTCGGTGTCCTGGCTCGCGAGGGCCTCGACCAGGGCCTGCTCGGCCACCAGATGAGGGACCTCGCCCGCAGAATGGGTGAACTCCTCGGCACCACGCCGCGCCTGGAGGAGCGCTCTGGATGAGTGCTCCCCGCGGGCCGGTCGACCCGTCCGGTCTCGAGCGCTACTACGTCCTCACCGGAGGCCGCAGCGGGCCGGGCGGTTCGGCGTCGGCTCTCGATGTGGCGACCCTCGTGGTCTCACGGGCTGTCCCTCTACCGGGTATGCAGCACGAGCACGAGGAGATCCTCCGGCGATGCCGTGATCCGCTGGCGGTGGCGGAACTCGGTGCCCACCTCCACCTGCCCTTCAACATTCTCGCGGTGCTGCTGTCCGACCTGCTCCAGGCGGGTCGCATCGAAGCCCGTGACCCCATCCCGGCACACGACGCCGGTCGCGGGACCGACCTAGCGCTCCTTGAGGAGGTACTCAGTGGACTTCAAAGGCTTTGACCAACCCGGGCGGTCGGGAGCCGGGGCCCGCTCGGTGAAGGTGATGATCGCCGGAGGCTTCGGCACGGGCAAGACCACCATGGTCCGCTCGGTCAGCGATATCAAGCCGCTGACCACCGAGGAGACCCTCACCCAGGCCAGCGCCGACGTCGACCACCTCATCGGCGTCGCCGACAAGACACAGACCACCGTCAGCCTGGACTTCGGCAAGATCGGCCTCAACGACTCGCTGATGCTGTATCTGTTCGGGACGCCCGGCCAGGAGCGGTTCTGGTTCCTGTGGAACGGTCTGTTCAAGGGTGCGCTCGGCGCGGTCGTCCTGGTGGACACCGGGAGGCTGGCTTCCAGCTTCCGGGCGATTGAGGAGATGGAGCGGCAGAAGGTTCCCTTCGTCATCGCGCTCAATGTCTTTCCGGACTCCTGTGACTACCCGGTCGACGAGATTCGCGACGCCTTGGACATCCCCCCGCATACGCCGGTCGTCTCCTTCGACGCCCGCGACCGGGCCGCCAGCCGTGATGTGCTCGTCACTCTGATTCGGCATCTGAAGGACCGCTCGGCCGCCGCCCTGGAGCTCCGATGAACGACCAGACTCTGTCCAAACCCGTTGGCGGCGGATGCCCCGTTGCTCGCGATGAGGACGTTATCCGGCTCTACGGCCCCGCGGTGGCGACCGACCCCCACGTCATCTACAGGCAGCTGCGGGGGGAATACGGCTCCGTCGCGCCCGTGCTGCTGGAGGGCGACGTCCCCGCCTGGCTCGTGCTCGGCTACCGGGAGAACCGGCGGGTGCTGGACAACCCGCTGTTGTTCAGTCGCGACTCGCGGATCTGGCGGGACTTCAGGGATGGCCGAATCGACGCGACGTCTCCGCTGATGCAGATGGTGGGCTGGCGCCCGGACTGCGTCTCGCAGGACGGCGAGCCGCACCGCCGACTGCGCGGAGCGGTGACCGACAACCTGTACGCTGTGGCCGGCCGGGGCATCCGCCGTCATATCACGCACTTCGCGAACAAGCAGATCGATGCGTTCGCCGACGTCGGCCGGGCCGACCTGGTGGCCGACTTCGCCGAGTACCTCCCGATGCTGGTCCTCACCCGCGTCTTCGGACTCGCCGAGAGGGAGGGACGCAACCTCGCCGAGTCCAGCAAGCAGGTGATTAAGGGCGGCGCGGACGCCCTCACGCACAACGAGCGCATCATGGGCATCCTTGGTGAACTCACCGCGCGCAAAAGCACTGCACCCGGATCCGACTTCGCTTCCGGCCTCATTGAGCACCACTCCGGTCTCGACGAGGAAGAGATCGTCAACCACCTGCGCCTGGTTCTGATCACAGCCCACACCACGACCAGTAACCTGCTGGCCCGGGCGCTCCAGCTCGTCCTCACCGACACATCCTGGCTGTCAGGCCTGGTGAGCGGGCAGCTGAACCTGTCCACGGTCGTGGAGGAAGTGATGTGGAACTCCCCGCCGCTCGCCGTGCTGCCGGGGCGGTTCGCCACCGCCGACCTGGAACTCGGCGGCTGCCCGGTTAAAGAGGGCGATCTGCTCGTGCTGGGCCTCGCGGCCGGCAACCGCGACCCCGAGATCCGCCCCGACACCGGCATCTCGGTCCAGGGCAACGCCTCGCACCTCGCCTTCAGCGCCGGCCCGCACGAATGCCCCGGACAGAACATGGGCCAGGCCATCATCGAGACGGCGGTCGACGTCCTGCTGCACCGGCTGCCGGGGCTGCGCCTGGCGGTGCCGCCGTCGGAACTCACCTCCACGGCCTCCACCTGGGAGTCGCGGCTGGACAGCCTGCCGGTCGAATTCGCCGTCTGAGCGCACCGCCCGGCAGGGCGGTGCTCGCCTCACATGGTCAGCAGGTCGTCCACCGATCCCCGCCCGGTCAGCTCGGCCGTGGCCACCGGGCCGTCCTTGTCCGCGGCATACCGGCCGGTGGTCAGCGCCCACTCGTAGTTGCCGTTGATCCAGTGCCGAACGGCCTCAACGCCCATCCCCACGCGGGCCCGCTCGTCCGCGTCGAGGCCCAGCTCGTCGCACATCTGCGGGACGCGGGCCTCAAGGCCGAGGTACTCGTCGAGGCAGCCGGTCGTCATGCGGTACGCCTCGTCAGTAGCCTCCTGCCACGAGCAGTCCCGCTCCCTGCGCAGGACAGCGATGAGGTTGTGGCCGTCCCCACGACGCCGCTCGCGTTCGAAGGAATGGATGTCGTTCATGAACCCGATGGTGTCCGCGGCCAGGTCCCGCATCCGTTCCATCAGCGGATGCGCCATCGCCGCAGCCGGAACCTCGAAGCCGCGACTGCGCTCGCCTGCGTCGATGCTGTGATGGATGCCGACGGTACGGCGCCGGAAGTCGGCATACCCGTCCAGCCCGAGCGTCCCGGCCAGCCCGCGGGCCGCGAGGTCCACCTCCTCGCAGTGCGCCACCAGGAACCGCCCCCAGGAGGCGGCGAACCGCGTCTGCCAGGTCAGGGACATCCCATTCGACAGATACTCCCAGACCTCCGCCCAGGCCAGGGTGATGGGGCAGACCACCCGTGGCGGGGTGCCCGCCGGACGCAGCGGCGTGGCTATCAGCTCCCGCGCCACCTCCGTTATCCCGTCAGCACGGTCCGGCCGGCCGGCGTCGAACTGGTCGTCGAAAAGGAAGGCCAGGGAGAACCAATTCATCAAAACAACCAGGTCGTCCGCCGAGGCGTGGGGGTAGGTGCGGGCCGCAGCCTGTGAAAGGTCCCAGGACCGGTACTCCTCGAAGCCGGCCGGGCTGCGCACCAGCCCCCTCTCCCGAACCCAGAGCAGATGGCTGTCGCGGGCGTACTCCAGATGTGGGCTGACAGGGGTCTTAAAGGGAAGGTCGAACCGGACGTCCTGAGGCATGTGCTTCCTTTCGGGAGACGGAACGCAGAGTCCCCCACCCTGCGAACGAGCGGCCGCGCCGACCACCCGCACACTCGAACTGGGATTCATCGTGCGAACGTTGAACCGGGAGACGCTACGGGGATGCCCCACCCTAAATGATCTACAGGCGCCCCGTCGTGATGCTGCGCAGCAGCCTCGGCTATCAGAGTCCGGCCGAATATGAGGCCGCTCTCGCGGCCTGACCACTACACCGTGGTGTGCGGCTGCCTGACGGTGATGCCGCGGATCCATTCGCCCGCCGGCGGAAGGGTCGCGGTGCTCATGCCGCACGCCCCCACACGGCCGTGCCCGGCCTGCCCGCCCGGCGGCCGTTAATGGACGGCGTCGTGGCGTGCGAGGTGGTCGCCAGGACCGCGCGGCCGGAGTGCTTGCCGTCGTACAGGGCAGCATCAGCCGCTCTCTGCAACGCAGTCAGGTCGCGGCTGCCGATCGCATCCGGCGTCGCGGCGCCGACCGAAGCGGCGATGTCGACCGTACGGCCGTCGTCCAGGCTGACCGGCGTGTGCAGCATCCGGACCAGTTGCTCCAGGCGGTGCGCGCGGCGGTCGGCGGTCAGCTCCAGGACCACGGCGAACTCATCGCCCCCAAGCCTGCCGATCGCGGCGCGTGGACCCGCCCAGGACGTGAGCCGGGCCGCGATCGACGCGAGGACGGTGTCCCCGGCCGCGTGGCCCATGCCGTCATTGATGGCCTTGAACCTGTCGGCGTCGACCATGACCACGGTCGCGTCGTCTCCGTGCCGGGACAGGAGCCGCCGCGCGCAGGCGGTGTAGGAGTCGCGGCGCAGGAGGCCGGTCAGCGGGTCGCGCTTCGTCGCGGCGAGCCGCTTGTGCAGCGCGATCGCGTGCACCGCCCAGCCGGTCAACGGCACGGCGGCGGTGGCGGTGGCGATCAGGAGGGTGCGTGAGCCGATCCGGCCCTGAACGCGCAGAACGGAGTTCATACTGGGGATCTCCCCCTCTTCTCGTACGGGTGGGGTGGGCCCGGGGCAGGCGGTCGGTTTCCACGCCTGGACGCCTGCCCCGAGGCAGAGCTACAGGTCGAAGTCTCCGTCGTCGGCGCGGGCCCAGCTGTGTGGGTCGTTCCAGCGGCCGGCGGTCGCGGCCTTCCAGTCGGGCTCCCAGCCGAGGCGCACACCGCGCGCTCCCCAGCCATCCGGCCGTTTGCCGGGCATTTCGAGTCCGGCCTGCTGCGCGGCGAGGGCTGCCTCGTAGACCTCGTGCGCGAGCCGGACGGCCGTGCTGCGGCTTTCTGCGCGGCCGGTGAAGATGTGTACCCCGGATAGGCCGCTGTCGTCGTGTATCGGGACGTCGACCTGGAAGTAGGGCAGGGTCATGACGTCCATCTCCTCTCGTGATCGCGGTGCAATCCGACGTGGTCGTTCAACGGCGCTGAACGGTTCTCCCATACGACTGCCGTCCGATCACGCCTTCGGGCCGCTGACCCGCTTGAGGCGACGGCCTATGAACCGCAAATCCCAGCGCCGCGAGGGATAGGGAACGCAACCACGGCGCAGCAGCTCACGCCGCTCCCGCACGGCCCGCCGAAAGCGGCGGCCCGAAAACAACCAGCCCCGTCGGTACAGGGTGCCGAACTGCAGGTCACGCAGCCACTCCTGACCATCCGCGTCCATAAAGCGGATCGCGTAGGGGATGTTCTCCATCCAGACGCGGTCGTCACCTTCGACGACCCGCTTGGTGGTCACAAACACCTCCTGGTCCGCGCAAATCAGCGGGGCGACCGCGCCGTCATTCAAGGTGCTCCAGTCAGGGTTGGGACTGGGCGTCAGCAGAGTCACCTGGGAAATCGGTCGGCTGGCGGTGTTCAGTACGTACGTGGTGGACTCTTCACCGTTGAAGTCCGTCCAGCAGATCACGCCCTGAGCATCCGCCCGTTCTTCCTTCCGACGGTCGCGGAGCAGGATGTAGAAGCCCAAGAGGAGCGATCCTCCAATCAGGATGGCGCTTACCCAAGCAGGAACGGTGCCCCAGTCAACTCCAGTCATGCTGAAAGTATTTGCTTCATAGCGGGGCCGGGAACACGACTTGAGCGACATCTGAGGCTCATCGGCGACAGGCTCGCGTTCACCTGACCCACACCTGTCGCCACCTTGACGAGGTTGGCATCCCCTCGCCGCTGATCTCGGGGAGCCGTAGGTTCCGCCCTGTCGAAGATCCGCCGGATCGCGTCAGACAACTGCCCCTTCCGCACCTGGCGGGCGGTGACGGGCTGCTGGTGCCACTTGTAGAACCAGGACTCCGAGATCCCCAGCACGCGGCAGGCCAGACGGTGCGGGATGGGGTGTTCGGTCCTCTGGTACCGATAAACGGGGCCACCTCGGCCGGTGCCTGTTCGGTCGCTTCACCCAGAAGACCATGCAGCGCTTGAGGACATCACGCTCCATCTCCAGCTCGCGTATCCGCTGTTTCCTCTCGCTCATCTCCCGCCGCAGCCGCACGAGTTCGCCGCGCTCACTCTCCCGCATCCGTCCGCCGGCTGCCTCGAGCGCGGGCCGATCGGAGAATGCCGACCTTTTTCGGCGCCAGCGCGAGACCCAGCTGTGCAGCGTGCCCGCGTGGACTCCGAGCTCGTTGGCGACCTGCGGGATCGGCTTCCTCGTCTCGATCACGATGCGTACAGCACCCTCACGGAACTCGGCGTCGGGGCTCGTTCGTCGGTCCGGGTGTGGCGAGCGGTCGGAGCTGCAGGACGAACAACCGACTGTCGTCGGCACGAGGGTCGTGCAGGCTGGAATGGACGGGGCCCGGTGAACGACCCGCCGTGCGTTGCGGTGCAGGGGTATCTCCTTTGTCCGTGTCCCGCGGCCGATGTCACCCGGGACGTGCTTGCGACGTCAGGAAAGACGTGCGGCGTCACGCGTGCCGAACGCGCCGGACCGGTCCTGGCCGGCACGTACCAGCCCGGTCTCGTAGGCGAAGACCACCGCCTGGACGCGGTCCCGCAGCCCGAGCTTCGCCAGCATCCGACCGACGTGGGTCTTGACGGTGGCCTCGGTGACGACCAGGTGGTCCGCGATCTCCGCGTTCGACATGCCTTGTGTCAGCAGCAGGAGGACCTGGAGCTCACGGTCGGTGAGACGGTCCAGAACCGTCCCGTCGGCCGGCATCCACACGTACCTCTCGGGTAACTGACTGCCCATCACGGACGCTTTCTCCCTCATGCCAAGGCGCCACCGACCCCGAGCATGGATACGCTCCGTGACCGGTCGTGCACCGACAGGATGCTGGCCGTCCCATCGGCCCCGCCACCCCCATGTGGAGGGTCTGACCCGACGCCCCTGCGTGGCGGGCCCGTGCGGGACGCCGACCCTTCCCCACAGGCGTCCCCCGCGCCCGTTCCCGCAGGCTTCCCCCGTGCCCGTTTCCGCACGCGGCAGGGTGACCGCCGTGATCAGTAGCCCGTTGCGGATCCGCCGCGGCCGCAGAACCATTCGCTCCGCCTCCCCTCCACCAGCGGCCCCGGGGGGGTGGATCAGGCGTCTGATCTCGGCGAGGCTGAGGTGGATGAGCCGGGAGGATCCGTTTCTGCCTTCCCGGTGTCGAACTGGCGGGCCCGCAGGACGGTGAGGCAGGCGTGGGCGGCCACGGCCAGGGTGATGTGGCGGTGCCGGCCGGGGTAGCGGCGGACCTGTTGGACCCCATGGCCTCAACCTCCCCTGCAATCAGCGACGCCACGTTACGAGGGGAAGGACATTCCGCCGACGTCTCAGAACACGGAGAGCCCGGTGGCGGTGGTGAAGGCCTCGATCGCCGCCACTGCGCCTACAGAGTTGCCGGCCCGGTCCAGGGCAGGACTCCAGGCGCACAGCGCCGCCCGGCCCGGCAATATCGCGAGCACTCCGCCGCCGACACCGCTCTTGGCAGGCAGACCGACCCGGTAGGCGAACTCCCCAGCGGCGTCGTAGGTCCCGCAGGTCAGCAGGACGGCGTTGACACGCTTGGCCTCGGTGCTGCTGAGCATCCGCGTTCCGTCGGCCCGCACCCCGTGACTCGCGAGGAAGCGGCCCGCAAGGGCCAGGTCGCTGCAGCTGGCGCTGATGGAGCAGTGGGCGAAGTACTCCTTGAGCACGACGGCAACAGCGTTGTCCAGATTGCCGTGGCTGGCGATGAAATGGGCCAGGGCTGCGTTGCGGTGGCCGTGGGCAGCCTCGGACGCGGCGACCGCCGGATCGATGCTGATCCCGGGATTTCCGGACTCCGCCCGGAGGAAACCGAGGACGCTCTGGGACGCGTCCCCGGTCAGCGTCTGCAGCCGGTCGGTGACGACGACGGCGCCAGCGTTGATAAACGGATTGCGCGGGATGCCGCGCTCGGCCTCCAGCTGTACGAGCGAGTTGAAAGGCGTCCCGGAGGGCTCCCGCCCGACACGGGTCCATAGCATATCCCCGCCCTCGGCTATAACCAGTGCCAGGGAGAACAGCTTTGAGATGCTCTGGATGGAAAAGGGCTCCTTCCAGTTCCCCACGCCGTAGAGCTCGCCGTCGACCGTGGCCAGCGCCATCCCGAAGGCATCCGGGACCGCCCCTGCCAATGCCGGGATGTAATCGGCGACATGCCCCTTTCCCGCCTCGCGGTGAGCCGCCACCATCGCCGTACGCAGGAATTCCGGGTAGTCCATGCCGTCCTTCGGGGCCGGGTTGATGAGTCCTACGCAGGGTAGCGGCCGCTTACGCCGCTCCGCGCACGTTGCCGCAGTCACCCTGCACGGTGGCCGGGGAGCAACCTCACAGTCACACCCGTTGACAGTCCCGTGAACTGCGATTCCTGGCATGATGAACCCACTTACCGGCAACCCTGCCACGAACGGACCAACACCCTCGACCGACCGCCATCACCGCCCGGCCGGACACCTCGCTGCTTCGTGTGACAGCGCAGCTTACCGGTGGCAAAGAAGGTGGCTCTTCGGTCGCTTCCGTGGGTGGACTTATGCGGTTTGACGGTGCGGTAGGTGGGGCCTGTGTCCGCCGAGGCTGAGCATGGCGAGGGCGATGAGGGAGGTGGCGTCCTTGAAGCCGAAGGCCATGCGCTGATCAGCCGGATCTTGGTGTTCATGCTCTCGACGAGTCCGTTGCTCAGTCCGTGCTCGTCAGCTGCGGCGATGGCATCCCAGTGTTTGACGATGGAGCGCTGGGGCTTCACGAAGGGCTCCAGACGGCGGCGCCTTGCCCACCCCACCCAGTCCCGCAGCGCCTGCGCGGTGTCCTGGCCATGCTTGAGGGCCATCGGCAGGCTTTCCTTGAGCAGGTAGGCACGGTGTCAGGCCCCGGTGGGCCCTGGTCAAGCTCGGCCGCGAAGAAGGACGCCGCGGCTTTCAGGATGTCGTTCGCACCCTTGAGTTCAGTGTTCTCCCGCTCCAGCGCTTTGAGTTGGGCTGAGCTTGACGTCTATCGTCGGTGGTCACTCGACCTGCTGAGATCGCTGGGTTCCCGGGGCATTTGAGACGGCCGTTCTTCGCGCTTCGAGCTGTCGAGTAACGAAGCACGCCGGGAACGCCGCTGCCCATGAGCCTGCCTGTCGATGTGCCCGGAGGCGAGGCGTCGGGCCTGTTGTCCCGCTATCGGCTCGAGTTCTACGAGTGTCTCTGCGCCCACCCGGATGCGCTCTTCGAGCTCACCGATGTGGTGCTGTGCGCGGGGTGCGGTCCGACGGGCGACCAGTGAGCACCCCCTGACCAGCCAGAGCGTCACCAGTCTCGCCATGGGGATCCACACCCAGCCCGGGCCGCACCCGTTCCACCAGCGGCGGATCGACTCCACAGCGAAGGCGGCGGTGTCGTGGTCGGTGCCGACGTTGACCCAGCCGGTGTTGCGGGTGAGGTCGTAGATTCCGTACGGGATGGCCTTGCCCAAATCAGCGTCCGGGAAGTCGTGGGTGTGCACGGTGACCGGCTCGCCGGGGGACCGCCACTGGCGGCCGCTGTTGCGGTACTGGCCGACCAGCTCCTTCTTCTTCGTGTCCACGCTGATCACCGGTTCCCGGCCGCCTGGTAGCCCTCTGCCTGTTCGTTGACATAGCGGAACTGCGCGTCCCGATCCGGGTGTTGCTTGCCTTCGATGGTCTTGGCGTTGCCCTGCAGGCTGAAGCCCTCCTCGCGCAGCAGGTCGCCTGCGGTATCCGCGCTGACCTGAGGTCCACCGCCCGCCTACGGCGCCCACCCACCCGACGGATCCGTCCCAACGGCGCCTCCCCGGACCCCAGTTCCGCTACCCCGCGCGAGACGGTGCCCTCACGCACCCCGGCCCCACGGGCGACAAGCCTGATCCCGCCGTGCCCCAGCGACCGCGCCTCCGCCTCTATGGTCAGCCGACGCTGGCGCTCGTCCAGGTGCGGGAACAACGCCTGGAACTTCGCCGTCAGCATCGAATCGGCCCCCTCCGGAATCCCCGTACCACAACAACGAGGCACGATCCCGGAAGCGACGGCTTGTTTCCCGGCGAGCCCTGACTTCGTGGCATTGGTTCAACCGCGTGCTGGGGATGCTTCACTGCCTGACCCACCGCACCGGGTCCAGCGAAACCGCCGCCTTCCCTGCCCTCAGAAACTCAACTCTCCTCAGTCGCTTGACAGTTCTTCCGCATCTGATGTCTTCATTTACGCGGTCGTAACCTCTGAAACACCTCAGATCTCTATAGGTTTGCCGCACGCCTCAGTCACAATCACAGGGCTTTGATCCCCCGGTCCAAGGCCGGGGCTATCCCTTCCCCCCTCACGAACGCGAGCCCTTCCATGAGCGACCTCAGTACGGCGTCCGGCGGGCCGTCCGCCGCCCCCGTGAATCTTCCCGGCGGGCCCCTGCCCGATCGCCAGCATGTGGACGCCGGTGACGCCGGGTACCACAAGGACCTCAAGTCGCGGCACATCACCATGATCGCCATCGGCGGGGCCATCGGGACCGGCCTGTTCCTCGGGGCCGGCGGCCGGATGGCCAGCGCGGGGCCGTCGCTGTTCATCGCGTACGCGGTCTGTGGCGTCATCGCATTCTTGGTGGTGCGCGCGCTCGGCGAGCTGGTGCTGTACCGGCCCTCCTCGGGCGCCTTCGTGTCCTACGCCCGGGAGTTCATGGGCGAGAAGGGCGCCTACACGGCTGGCTGGCTGTACTTCCTCAACTGGGCGACGACCGCCATGGCGGACATCACGGCGGCCGCCACCTACGCGCACTTCTGGGCGATGTTCAGCGACATCCCGCAGTGGGTGCTCGCGCTGATCGCCCTAGCCGTGGTGCTGGCGGCCAACCTGATCTCGGTGCGCTACTTCGGCGAGATGGAGTTCTGGTTCGCGATCATCAAGGTGGCCACCCTCGCTGTGTTCATGGTGGTCGGGATCGTCCTCGTCGTCACCCGGCACGACATCGGCGGCCACACCCCCGGCCTGGCGACCATCGGTGCGCACGGGGGACTGTTCCCCCACGGGGTGATGCCGATGTTGATGGTCATCCAGGGTGTCGTCTTCGCCTACGCAGCGCTGGAACTGTGCGGGGTGGCCGCGGGGGAGACCGAGAACCCCGAGAAGATCATGCCCAAGGCAATCAACTCGATCATCTGGCGGGTGGCGCTGTTCTACGTGGGCTCGGTCATCCTGCTGTCGCTACTGCTGCCCTACACCGCCTACGCCGCCGGGCAGAGCCCGTTCGTCACCGTCTTCGACAAGCTTGGCATCCCCGGGGCGGCCGGCGTGATGAACCTGGTAGTGCTGACCGCCGCCCTTTCCAGCCTCAACTCCGGCCTGTACTCCACCGGGCGCATCCTGCGGTCGATGTCTCTGTCCGGGTCGGCGCCGAAGTTCACCGGCGTGATGAATCGGGGCGGGGTTCCGTACGGGGGCATCCTCCTCACTGCCGGGTTCGGGGTGCTCGGGGTGATGCTCAACTACATCATGCCCGGCAAGGCCTTCGAACTGGTGCTGAACTTCGCCTCCATCGGAGTGCTCGGCACCTGGGCGATGATCATGGTGTGCTCGCTGCTGTTCTGGCGGGCGGCCCGCAACGGTCGGGTGCGGCGGCCGGGCTACCAGCTGCCCGGCGCCCCGTACACCCAACTGGTCACGCTGGCCTTTTTGGCCACGGTGGTCGTGCTGATGTGGCTGGACGGCGGCGTCTCCCGAACCACCGTGCTCTGCTTGCCGCTGCTCGGTGCCGCCCTGGTCGCCGGCTGGTACGCGGTACGCCGACGGGTCGCGGAAGCTGCCGGGGAGCGGTCCAGGATCTGAACCCGCCGCCACGGGTTGCACGGCGCGGCCGGATCCCGGGCGCGCCTCTGTGCGTGTGCGGTCGCGGGGGCAGCGTTGTGTTGAGGTGACCCCGGAGAGTGGACACCGGGGTTCATGCTGCGAGCGTGGGTCTACCCGCCTGGAGTTGCAGCTCTTCGAACTCTGGTGGCGAGAGGTAGTTCAGGGCACTGTGACGTCTCCGCGTGTTGTAGATACGTGAGCCACTGGAACATCTCCAGACGTGCCTGACACCCATGCGTCACGTGGAGCGCCTGGTTGTACGGAACGTGATCTCCGCAGACCTGTTCCTACCAGGGGCTTCAATCATGCCTGACGTCGAGTCACCATCGCATGGTCCGGCATCATTGCGCACCGCAACCGTCACGTTGCCGAGAAGACCTCATTGTCAGGGAGTCCACATCTCCAGCGTCGCCTCATTCCGGATGACCACTGCCCGGCTGGACACGCGTCATGCTCGACCGCCGCCACAAGACCGTTGTGGCCTGCGACTCCCGCCATGGCCGCATCCGCCAGGTGCAAGCAGCCAGATCATGCACGCCGTAGTGACGGGAGAGCCGGATGACCGGGTAACCGACAGGTCCGGTTCGGCGAGAGGCCGCGCGGAAATGGATCTGCCGCGGCGAACACCTAGCCGCGCGACCGGCCCAACCGGGTGGCTGTCGTGTGGGGCAGCTGTGAGCATCGTGGTGTGACGTCGGGGCCGGAGCCTGCCCCTCGTGCGACAACTGGCCTCAGTTGCCTCGGAGTAGACCTGTCGGCTTCGGTAGCCGGTTCCATATGACGTCAACCAGATCCGTGACGGAGCGAAAGCCATCGCTGCAATTCACCGAGAGGTGGTCGTGATCGTCACGGAAATGGCAGCCAGGGTGGAGCGCCACCTCGATGACTGGTACGGTCAGGCTGGCGATTCCTTACGCGGCACGATGAAATTCATCCAGAAGAACCTGGGCGGCACATTCAAGTGGCTGGAGGACGCGTATAAGTACCTCCTCCTCGACAGCGAACGGGTCGCACACGCTGAGGAGACACAGGCTGCTGTCCTGTTCAACAAGTAGGCCCTCCGGGCAGCCACCCAACGATCCGTACAGGGCGCGCAGCCAAGGATCCGTACCTGTTCGAGTCGGCGGCCTGGTGCTGGATGAAGAGCAGCGAAAGGGCTGCGGTGGGCCGCACGCTGGCGCCACGGCCAGGTGAATTCGCCGAAAACCACACGGAATTGATTTCTCTTGGCGGCGTATACGTGTCTCTATGGTACGCCGCTGTTCGTTCTCGAAAACCGGAGATATACATGGCTAGCTTCGCCTTTCGCAGGGCGTTCCTCGTGCTCGCTTCAGCCGTCGCGCTGTCCACTTCCGCGATCACAGCTGCCCCGGCCGCCCAGGCGGCCACTGTCCCTCTCGGGGTGAACGCGCCCTACCTGTACTTGGGATGGGGCAGCCCGCCGAACCCCACCAGCGTCATGACCGCCACAGGCACCAAGCAGTTCACCTTGGCGTTCCTCACATCCGATGGCACCTGCAGCCCCAAGTGGGACGGCTATCGAAATCTGCTCGGAGGGCGGGAGGAGAGCGCGATCAAGAAAATCCGCGCTGCAGGCGGTGACGTGGTGGCCTCGTTCGGCGGGTGGAGCGGCCACAAGCTCGGCATCAAATGCAAGTCTGCCGCTGCCCTGGCAGACGCATACCAAAAGGTGATCAAGGCCTACAAGCTCAAGGCGATCGACGTCAATATCGAAAACACCGAGGATGATAGTGCCGCAGTGCGCCAGCGGATCGTTGACGCTTTGAAGAAGGTCAAGGCCGCCAACTCCGGAATCAAGATCTACGTCACGTTCAGCGGCACCGCTACCGGGCCCGTCACTCCCATCAAGGACCTGATCAAGCGGGCCGCCGCATCTCACCTCGTGGTGACCGGCTGGAACATCATGGCGTTCAACTTCCGTACCACCGACACCATGGGCACAGCCACCATCAAGTCCGCCGACGGCCTGAAGAAGACCGTCGCCACCGCGTACGGCCTGCCCTCCGCCGATGCCTACCGGCGCATTGGCATCTCCACGATGAACGGCAAGACCGACCTGGCAGGGCAGAAGATCAGCGTGCGTGACTTCAACACCATGCTCGGTTACGCGAAACGGCACCACATCGCACGCTTCACATTCTGGTCGGTCAACCGTGACCGGTCCTGCGCCCCCGGGCTCGACGCCGACTCCTGCAGTGGAGTTAAGCAGTCGAAGTACGACTACACCAAGGTCGTGGCTCAGTACCGCGGCTGACACCCAGCTCCGTGGTATTCCCAGTTTGTGGCGGAGTTCCGCAACCCGCGTTCCGCCTAATGCGGGAGAGAGCCGGAGTCAGCACTCCGTGCCGCACCGGCTCCGGGGTCACCGCGCGCTGCCGGGCGAGGCGGTGCAGCAACTGATGTCCCATCACCGTCAGCAGCTGCTGTCCGTGGGGGTCGTCCCAGAAGTGGACAATCACGCGGGGGGACCGGAGCGGGCCCGCGGCGGAGCTCTCCCACCGGCGAGCGTTCCACCAGTGACCGGACCGGCCCGTCCGCACACAGCACCGCATCAGCCAACTCGAATAACCAACCACCAGTCCTCTGTCGGCGTTTCGGTGATCACTACGCACCCGAGTCCGTCAGCGCCGGTCCCCGGGCCGCAGAGCCTCCGCCGAGCCTGACGCCGCCGACTGCAACACCAACTCCTGACACTGAAACGCGGCCAGTGAAACACCGTCCCGGTCGTTGCGGCTCCCATGGGTACCGCTGGAATCCGAACCGCGTGTACCAGTGACACACACGACATACTGTGAGCTATGAAAAACATGTCTCGGTGCGTGCCGGCGGCGGCGCTCACGCTCGTCACCAGCCTGGTGGCGGGCTGTCTCGTTTCCTGCTCGACACCGGACGCCGCCCCACGTGCGGCGATACGCGTCAATCAGGCCGGATACGTGAGTGGTGAGAAGAAGTACGCCTTCGTGATGGGCGACCATGACGCCTTGGCCGGGGCAGGTTTCACGGTGGTTGACGAACGCGACCGCACCGTCCTCCGGGGCAGCCTCGGGCCGACGACCGGCTCCTGGAACGACGCGTACGACGCTGTGCACACCGTCGATCTCTCAAAGCTCACCCGCCCCGGTATCTTCCAGTTGCGGCTCACCGGCTCGGCGAAGCGGCAATCCGCGCGATTCCGTGTGGGGTCGGCACGGGAGCTGCTGGATCCGCTGCGCGAGGACAGCATCCGCTTCTTCCATACCCAGCGCGACGGTCCGGACGTGCTGCCGGAGGAGACCGGGCGCGAGGCGGCCCACCTCACGGACGAGCGCGGCATCGTCTACGTGACTCCGCGCGATGCAGCAGATGAGGAGACGACAGACACTGCCCTGACCAAGGTCCCGGGCGATCCCGTCGACGTGGCGGGAGGCTGGTTCGACGCCGGTGACTACCTCAAGTTCACGCACACGGCTTCGTACGTGGTCGGTCAGATGCTGACCACTGTCCGTGACACCTCACCCGTACCCGGACTCACGGAAGAGGCAGAACACGGCCTGCGTTGGCTGGACAGGATGTGGGACGGCACGACCGGCACCCTGTACGCACAGGTGGGTCTCGGCAGCGGCGACGAAGACATCCGCGGCGATCATGACGCATGGCGTCTGCCGGAGGAGGACGACGACCTCATCGTGCGCCCTGGCGACCGCGACTACCTGCTGAAACATCGCCCCGTCTTCCGCGCCAACACACCGGGGGAGCGAATAAGTCCCAATCTGGCGGGCCGGGTCGCCGCCGCCTTCGCTCTCGCGGCACAGACCGAGGCGCAGGAACGGCCGGACACCGCGCGCCGATGGCTTGAGAAGGCCGCCGCCGTCTACGCACAAGCCGACACCCGTGCGCACCGTCCACTGGTCACCACGACGCCCCGCAGCTTCTACCAGGAGGACTCATGGCAGGACGACATGGAATGGGCCGCGGCCGAACTCGCCCGCGCCGCAACGGACCTGGCTGATCCACGAGGCCCTCGATGGATGAGTGAGGCGGTCGGCTGGGCGGATTCGTACATCCGCTCGGACTCGCGCGGCACCCTCGAAATCGCGGATGTCAGCGCCATGGCCCACGCCGATCTGCTGGCGACGGACAGTCTGGACAGTGAGTCGGCGTCCCGGCTGCGGGCCGATCTCCGGCGGCAGTTGGACGAGGGCGGGCAGATCGCCTCGCACGATCCATTCGGATCCGGCGTCGCCCTCACCGAGTTCGACGCCGTGCCGCACTCGCTGGGCCTACTGGCGACGGCGGAGCTTTACGCGCGCGTCACCGGCGATCACCGCTACGACGCCTTCGCGGCCCGGCAGCGCGGCTGGGTCTTCGGTGCCAACGCCTGGGGAACCAGCTTCGTCATTGGGGCGGGCGAGATCTATCCGCACTGTCCGCAGCACCAGATTGCCAACCTCGCCATGAGCCGGACCGGACGGGGAGACATCCTGCGGGGGGCCGTGGTCAACGGTCCCAACAGTGCGGAACAGGTGCGTGACGTGGAGACACCGGAGGATGCGCGGCCCTGCTCCTATACTCCGCCCGGATCGGTGTGGTCCGACTTCGACGGTCACGGTGCCGAATACCTCGACGACGTCGGAGCGTGGCAGACGGTCGAGTCGGCGGACGACTTCACCTCGACAGCGCTTTTCGCCCTCTCGCTCACGGCACGGAGGTCGTGAGCGCCGACCCGGCGAGTACGTGCAGGGACACATGTGCCTGTCTTCAGGGCCTTGACCCAAGGCCGGGTAGTTAGGGCCCGTAAAGAATCAACACGTTGGTTTGGTCTCTGTCGTGAGGGTCGCGCCGTGTGCGGTGGCGTGGACGAGGAGTCCTGCCAGGGTGCTGAGGTGTGCTGCTGAGGGCTGGGGTGTGTGCGCGTGCTGGTCCATCAGTCGTCGGATCTCGCTGGTGGTGTGGCGGATGGTGTCCTTGCTGACGTCGAAGAGGTGGGCCAGCACGGTAGGCGGCAGAGCGAGGTTTTGTTGCAGCACGGTGGCCAGGACCCGGTCGGCCAGGTCGAGTTTGGCTTTGCGGCCGCCGCCCGGGGCCCGGCGCCGGGTGCCGCCGTCGCGTCGGGTGGCCGGGTCCTGTTTCTGCAGCGCCTGCCAGCCGGGGGTCAGAGTCTCGGTCAGTTCGGTCAGTTCGGTCAGTGCGGTGCAGGTCATGCCGGTCAGCACGAGATGTGACAGGACACCGCGATCGAAGACCGCCGCCGGCCCGGGCGTCGGCCTGGTGGGGCCTGCTGGGCTGGCGGGGTGGGGTGCACGGTGTAGTTCCATTCGCCGTGGAAGGCATGTCCGGTGACCGGCACCGCGTTCAGTTCGGCGTCGCTGACCTTCACACCGGTGGGATAGGTGCCGGTGTCGAGTGCGGCGTGGACGGTGAGACCGGTGCGGGTGGTGGTCGCGGCGATGGACTGCACGACGACCTCGTGGCTGTTCAGCGGTCTGCCGCGCCAGTTCATGGTGATCGCGGAGAACAGCCGATGCTCCACCTTGTTCCACTTTGATGTGCCCGGCGGCATGTGGCAGACCGTGACGGCCAGGCCGGTCCGGGCGGCGAAAGCGGCCAGCTCGGTCTTGAAGGTCCGGGTGCGGTAGCCGTTGGAGCCGCCGGCATCGGCAGTGATCAGCAGACGTCTGGCCTGCGGGTAGTCGAGGCGTCCTTGCCCGTTCCACCAACGGCGGATCGATTCGACCGCGAAGGCTGCGGTGTCGTGATCCGTACCGACATTCACCCAGCCGGTGTCCGCCACCAGATCGTAGATGCCATAAGGCAGGGCCTTGCCCAGTGCATCGCCGGGGAAGTCATGGACGTGAACCCGCACGGGTTCACCGGCCGGCCGCCACTGACGTCCCGCATTCTTGAACTCCCCGACGACTTCCTTCTTTTTCGTGTCCACACTGACCACCGGCTCGCCCTCCGCCTGATGGTCCTTGACCTGGTCGTTGATGTACCGGAACTGCGCGTCCCGGTCGGGGTGCTGAGCGCCCTCAAGGGTCTTGGCATTGGCCTGCAGACTGAAACCGTTCTCCCGCAGCAGCCTGCCCACGGTCGGCGCCGACGCGGCATGGCCCTGCCGCGTCAGCTCCCCGGCCAGAGACCGCAGCGACTTGGTCGTCCACCGCAGCGGCGACATCGGATCGCCCCGCTCATCCGGCTCTACCAGCGCCAGCAACGCCGGAACGAGCAGCCGGTCAAGCTTCTCAGCGCTCTTGCGACCGCCACCGTCCCGGCGGACACGGCCATCGGGCAGTGGGCCTTCACCGCCCTCCAACTCAAAGACACCCTTCCGCACCGTCGTCTCGCTCACCCCTGCGGCACGCGCGACGGCCCGGACCCCGCCGTGCCCCAGCAGCCGGGCCTCGGCGGCCAGCGCCAGCCGCTGCTGCCGCTCATTCAGATGAGGGAACAACACTCCGAATCTCAGGGCAAGTTGGTCACGAACCTCGCTCGGTATGCGCATACCACACCAACGACAGGGAGGCCGTGAAGCAACGTGTTGATTCTTTACGGGCCCTTAGCGTTTTCGCTGGTCACGCAAGGGGAGTTGGGGTCCATGTTGTGGCGGCATAGAGGCCGGGGCGACTTTGTGGATGAGGCCGGTCCCGGCCCATCTGGAGAGCTGTCGATACATGGTCTCCATAGTGATGTCGCCGAAATGGGAGGCAATGTCACGGGGACGCCAGAGGCGGTCGGGGTCCTTCTCGAGCAGGGCCAGGATTCGGTGCCAGCGGCGCTTGGCGAGGGCGGTGTGCCGATCGTCGCGGGAGACTGCGGGGAGCTGACGGCGGGACTCCGGAGGCTCGAGGATGTTGATGTCGAGACCGTGACGGTGCGGGTGTGGTCGGGCCTACCGTCCTCGTGGCGGGTGCTGTAGCGGGACATCGGTGACTTGACCTTGCGGGTGCTGACCCGCTGGCGTCGGGGCGGGAGGAGGCGGGGCAGGATCCGGTGGCCGATCAGTCCGAGACGACCGGCGGCGGGGTCGGTGAGCACCTGTTTCTGAAGTCAGGGGTGTGATCACCGCAGGTCGGGGCTGGCGGCGTCAATCGCGCACCGGGACCAGTTCAGCTACCCCGGGCGCCGAGTTGAGCTTGGCCCAGATCCGGTCCCGACTCCACTGGGCGAAGCGCCGGCAGTTTGGTTCAGCGGACGACAGGTAGCGGGTGCCACGCTGCCGGGGCCCGGCGGCGTGGTGCGCTGAGGCCGATGAAATGATCACGGCAGGAGTGATCAAGGGGGGCACGTGTCCACGTTGTTTCTAGTCGTCAGCATGGTGATGGCACTGGTGCTTGGTGTGGTGGGGGTGCTGGCCGTGGTGACTGGCCGCGTCGTCCTTCCCTGGTTGAACAGCAGTGTGAGACGCCCCGGGGTCTGGGGTGCTGGCGCCTTGCTGCTGGCAGGAGCAGTTGGGGGCGCGCGCATCATGCCTTTCGAGGTCAACGTGCCGCTCATGCTGGGCGGTCTTGTTCTGATGGGGCTGGCTCAGGTTCTTGGGAGTCGGGAGTCCCGGCAGGCTGAGTAACACCACGCATAGACGGCGATGGCATTCGAGGGGCTGCCGGAGGCAGCACAGGAACAACCGGCCGCACCCCCATCTCTGAGAACCAGCAAACGGAGAGGCCGACCTCGTGGACGGTCCCGCGGTGGTGACGGGAGGATTGGAGCCAGGCTCAAGGAAGCTGGACGGCCCAGGTTGGCGGTGGTGACCGCCACCGCCAGAATGATCAGTCCCGTTGCGCTTCGCGAGATGCTGGTTGCCCGCTCCTGTGGGAGCTTCGGCAGGTGATACGCCTAGTCATGAGCGTGATCGCAGCCCACATGATCAACGATTCCGAATGCTGGATGAGCCGTTCGTAATCGCGTGCGTGTCGGCGGGCGTGCATCATCCAGGCCCATGTTCGTTCGACGACCCAGCGGCGGGGCAGCACGATGAATCCGGAGGTGTCCTTGGGGCGGCTCACGGTCTTGATCGTGAGGCTGAGGTACTTCTTGGCCCAGGTCACGAGCTTTCCGGCGTAGGCGAAGTCCGCCCAGACGATGGTGATCTCGGGGTGCATCAGGCGGAGACGGAAGAGGAGTTCCTTGGCAGCGTCGCGGTCGGTGAGCGGGGCCGGAGTGACCATGACCAGCAGGGGCAGGCCGCGGGTGTCGACCACCAGGTGCCGTTTGCGGCCGTTGATTTTCTTGCCCGCGTCGTAGCCGCGCGAGTCCTTGCCGACGGTTTCGGCTGCTCTGACGCTCTGGGAGTCGATCACGGTCGCGACCGCCCGGGGGCCTTTGCCGATCTCGCGGCGGATCCGGCCTGAGAGGTGATCGCGGATCTGTCCGATCACGCCAGCGGCGGCCCAGCGGGCCATGAAGCCCCAAACCGTACGCCAGGGCGGCAAATCAGCGGGCAAAGCACGCCATTTGCAGCCAGTGTCCACGACGTAACGGATAGCGTCGACGATCTCGCGGCGGGGGTGCTTCTCCGGCCGGCCACCGGCTGGGGTTTCGCAGGCCGGCTCGGGCCACAGCGGTTCTATCAGGGCCCATTCGGCGCCGGTGGTGTCGGAGGGATAGCGGCGCTGGCGCATAGCGGTGGCCTTCCCCCCGTGCATTGGTGGGCGGTCCGCCCCGCCGAAGGCCGGGCGGACCGCTCGTGATGGGTCAGGACGAGATGACGAGATCGAGGGTGGATTCGATGGAGTTGAGCTGGGCGATGATGTGCTTGACCCACTTGTCGCCCGGGTGGGCGGCGGCGTGCAGGGAGACTGTGCCGGTGAGGAACCGGCGGAACTCGGTCGGCTTCCCGGTGAGCACAGCCCGCTCGTATGCCTGGAGGGCGGCCGGTTCGGCGCCGAGCTGGTAGCCGTCGGCTCTCGTCCAGATCAACGGGGGCCAGCCGTTCTCCGCGATGATGTCGCGCAGGCTGGCCAGACCGGCCCTGACCTGGCTGGGAGAGAGTCCGGAAGCGCGGGTCAGCTGGTGGAACAACAACCCGGCGGGCCTGGCCTCGAACAGCACGAACCGCAGCGTGTCCGCATGCCGCCTGGCGGCGTCGCCCCGACGCCTTGAGGCGCGGGGCATGCCTACTCGCCCTTCAGCATGCGGGCGGGCTCGCCGTCCATGTCGACCTTGCCCGTGTCGACCGCGGTCTCGATCCAGTCCAGCGTCGCCCGTACCTTCGCGACGTTCTCGTGCACGATCGTGCGCTCGTCCTCATCCAGCGTGCGGTCGCGCAGGCCCGGGACCGCACGGCCGGCCGCAGCCACGAACGAGTGGCAGGCGGTGACCAGATCCAGGAACTCCACCGTGCGGTCGATGTGACGGACCGCCGGAGCGACCGGGCTGGTGTCCTCGAAGCGATCGCGTGCTTGCCGGGACCGCTCGACCTGGGCATGGTTGACCTGGAAGCGGGCGGTGTCGTCGCTCATCGCCTTGAACGCAACGTCCGGCCTGCGCAGCAAGTTCGTGGCAGCCGAGGTTGCCACCTGCTCGTCGCGGGTGAATTCATCCACCACCCGGGCCTTGTCCACCGTGGTCACCTTGGCCGTCACCTCGGGCCGCTTCAGGAAGTCGCTGGTCACCGCCGCGGCAACCTGGTCGTCCTGAGCCAGTGTGTGGATCGCGGTGATCTTCTCCTTCGGCGTCACCGGCGTCTCGACGCGGTTGCCGACCCGCCGGCTGGCATCGTCCGGCGTCCACCTGGCCTTACCCTCGGGCGGCGCGAGGATCGCGGCGAACCGTTCCTGTTCGTCCTCGATGTAGGCCAGAATCTGGTGAACGGTGTAGGAGACGCCTTTCCGGCGCCGGTCGGCAGGCCAGCGCGAGGATGTCACCTCGCCGACTTCACCGTGCTGAACTTCAGGCCGATATCCTCACCCAGCCGCGTGAGCGCCGCGGTCACCGACCACTCCGGGTCCACCGCGTTGTGGCCGCCCGGCTCCCTCATCGGCTCGATCTCCAAGGCGCGGTCCCCGATCGTGAACTGCCCGCGCGTCTGCTGTTCCACCACGTCACGCAGCTCAGCCACGATCTGCTCGTAACGGGACTGACTTGCATTTCCGACGTTCTCGATCTCCTCGGGCATGGCGGTTCTCACCATCCATACGGGTCGGGCACGGAGCTGACGTCCGTGAAGTGAAAACGACCCGCTCATCACCGAGAGTCAGACCATAAATCCGCTGATCACAATGAACGACCGCAAATGACTGGTTGCTGGCCGAAGTTGAGCTCAGGATGTGTTCGCGATGCGGTCATTGTGACCGTTCGCCGAACGTTTCCCTCCGGCGCCGCCAAGCCCTCACTTTGCACCGGCCCGAGCAGAACAGAGCCGTCGACCTCCGGTCGACGCCGGCAACCCAACGGGCCCCACACTCGGGACACTCGGCCTCGCCGACCCCGCCCTGCGCCGCCGCCAGGCGCTAACGCAACTGCCGATCCGTACGCCACTGCCTGGCACGACACGCTGAGGAACAAAACAAGGCGTCAGGCCGGGCTTCCGACCTCAGCCGCTCGCCACAAGCCCGACAGTTCCTCTCACCAGCCCGCCCGGTGCCCTTGGACACCACGCCAGCGTAGAACCCAAGGCTACTCAGAACTGGGAATCAGTACTGATGACGGCGGCGGCCTGGACGACCTGGTCACGGGCGGTCTGGAGGGCGACGGTGAAGCAGCAGCGGTCCGGGTCGGTGCCCGGCAGCGACTCCGCGGCCTCGACCATCACGGTCCGCAGGGCCTGGTAGAGAGTAAGCAGGGCCCACATCTCCTGCTCGACGCCGGCCGGGTCGCCCGAACGCAGGACGCGCCCGTTCGTGATCGTGCGGCGGAGCGCGTAGTACGCCGATTCGTGTTCCCACCGCTGGTGGTAGAGACCTGCCAGCACGGCCGCCGGGTAGTGGCGGGCGTCGGTCAGGGTAGTGACCAGCCGGTAGGAGCCTGTGAAGACGGTCCCGTCCGCGCAGGTCACCGTGATGGTCGCGTCGATGACACGGACTTTCTCCGTACCGATCACCGACAGGTACGAGCCGTCGCCGAGACGTGTCAGCACCGGAGTGCGGCAGTTGCCCCGGAGCCGGCCCAGCACCTGAGCGCCGGTCGCGCTCACGGCGGCGAGGAAGCTGTTGCCGTCGAAGTGCGCTGGTGGTGACGCCGGCGGCCAGGACGAGTTGGTCTCGGGCAGCGGCGACGGCGGTGCAGCCTGGTCCAACAGCGGAGCTTCTCTGGTGAGGATGTCTTGGAGCGACAGACCTCTTCTACAGCAGCTTGGCTGCCTCGTTCACCGGCCTTGACACACGACCTTCACGCCCTGACTGAACGGCGTTGCTTCTAGCAGTCGGTGCAGTCCCGGCCGGCGAGCCAGCAGGCGAATCCGGCCCGTCGGTCGGCGGGACGGCTGGACAGGTCATGGACGAACTGGTGGAAGCAGGAGTGCTCGACATTCCACTGCGTACGGTCTGCCATATATAAATCCCCTCACAGCGGTTAAAGGGCGGTGGTTGAGTTGAGGCCTGATCAGGGGTCTTGTGCCAGCCCCGGGGCGGGCGGCGGTGCCGACCGCGCAGGGAGAGGTGTCCGGCGGGGCCGAGGTGCGGGCGCCGGCCCCGGGGCGGGCGGCGGTGCCGGCCGCGCCGGGAGAGGTGTCCGGCGGGGCCGAGGTGCGGGCGCGCGGCAAGCAGGACGGTGAGCGCGAACGCAGCGCCGGCGGCGGGGAGTGCGGCACTGGCGAGGGGCTGCTCGGCTAGGCGCCCGGCGAGGGCGGTTCCGGCGGACTGCCCAGCGCCGATCGACAGGATCAGCCACGCGTACGCCTCGCTGGTGCGGCCCGTGGGGGTGAGGACCTCGGTGATCACGTAGGCGCAGGCGACCACGACAGTGAGGAAGGCCCCGGGCGCGATGACCGCGGCAGTAGCCGCGTACGGGCCCAAGTGGGCAAGGAGCGGGAACCACCCGGCCGTGAACGCGGCACCGGCAGTAATCAGTCGGCCCGTGGTGGTGCCGGTCCAAGTGCGGCGCCCGTAGATGAGGCCGCCTAGAAAGCTGCCGGTCGAGAACGCGGCGGGGATGATCCCCGAGAGCATGTCCTGGCCGTGGTGCTCAGCCATGGCGATCGACCACACGTTCAGGGCCCCGATCGCGAACCCGATGCCGGTGAGGGAGACGAACAGCAGCACCAGGCCGGGGTTGGCCAGTCGGCGTACCGGCCCGGCCTCCGCGCCTGCGGCCGGTGTCGGGCGCCAGCGCCGGGAGGGCGGCGCGAGGGCAACGGCGGCGGTGCCGGCCAGGCCGAGGGCAGCGGTGACGGCGAGCGCGAGGGACGCGCTGTACGCGGAGGTGAGCGCGGCGGCCAGTAGCGGGCCAACGATGTACAGCAGCCCCTGCGTGCCGGTGTCGAGGGCGAGCGCAGCGTGCCGCATCCGTGGCTCGGGCAGCACGCTCGGCCACAGCGCCCGGAGCCCGGCCTCCAGGGGCGGCGTGGTCAGGCCAGTGGCGATGACGATCACCGTGGCGAGAGCCGGCGCACCATACGGGCCCGCCACCGGCAGGGCCACCAGGAGTGCCGAGTTGAGCAGGGCGGCCGGGAGCTGCACGGCGGTCTGCCCGTGACGGTCCATCAGGCGTCCCTTGACCGGCTGTGCCAGCGCGGAGGACAGCCCGTACAGGGCGCTGAGCAGCCCGCCGAAGGCGATGCTGCCTCCGGCCGCGGTGGCCCACAGCAGGATGGCGACGGGCGCCATGCCGTTAGGGAGGCGGCCGATGAAGGTGCCGCCGAGCAGGCGGGCCACGTACGAGCTTCCCAGCACCGCGCCATAGGTGATGCGCGGTGCCGGGGCCGGGGGTGCGGTCAGGGACAACGTGTGCTTTCTCTCGGATGACGGCGTCTGGGCGGCAACGCCGTTCAGTCAGGGCGTGAAGGTCGTGGGTCAAGGCCGGTGAACGAGGCAGCCAAGCTGCTGTAGAAGAGGTCTGTCGCTCCAAGACATCCTCACCACAGTAGCTCCGCTGTTGGACCAGGCTGCACCGCCGTCGCCGCTGCCCGAGACCAACTCGTCCTGGCCGCCGGCGTCACCACCAGCGCGGACATCGACCTCGTCGGCACCATCGGCCGTCATGTCCTGGCCCAGCCCCTACTCCCCGGCGGGTCCGCACCAAAGGCCGCATCGTCAAACGCGCGATCTCCAAATACAACGCACGCGGACCCGCCAACGACCGGACAGACCGGACCACCTACAAAGCCGTCATCAACATATTCATGAGCAGCCCTTGACACTCCCAGCCCGCCCCAACTGAACGGCGTTGCCTCTAGCGTGCGCCTTCTTCGGCGGGGCGGCGGCCCCAGGCGCTGACGATAAGCGGCCCGAAGCCGACCGTGTCGCCGTCGTGCCAAAGCCGGCTGAAGGCGTCGAGGTCATTCTGGGTGAGCAGTCCCTCGGCGAGCATCCGGGGGGCGAGCTGGGCGACCCACATCGCCCAGTCCGGCTGGCCTCGCTCGACGTCGGCCAGCAACGGCATCGACGCCGCCCGGATCCCGATGTCGGTCAGCCCCGCCTCGCGCAGCTGGCGCGGCACCTTCCGGCCGTAGGAGGCGTCGTAGGCGCTGCCCGCGTACAGCTTGTGACAGGCGGCGATGACGCGCTCGTGGGCCTCGGACGGAGGGTCGATGGTCAGCGCCGTGGACCAGTCGACGTCTTCGACGACCACCCAGCCCCCCGGCCGGGCCGCGGCCGCCATGGACCGCACCATCTCGGCCGGTTCGGGGAGATGCTCAAGGAGCAGCCGGGCGTGCACGAAGTCGAACCGGCCCTCGGGCAGCGGCTCGGCCGTCACGTCCATGGCGCGTACCGTGATCGGACCGCCAGCCAGCGGTTCCAGGAAGCGTGTGTCGGCGTCGATCGCCAGCACCTCGCCCTCGGGCCCGACCCGTTCGGCGAGCATCCGCACGACGCTGCCGCTGCCCGCTCCGAGGTCCGCGCAGCGCCAGCCGGTGCCAACGCCCAGTCGGTCGCAGATCTCGGCGGTGCCCACGTTGTAGAAGACGGCCAGGTTTTCCAGGCGCTCGCGCTCGTCGGCCCACGCGGGGTCAATGATGTAGTTCATGGGTCTGGATACCTCTCGGAGGATGATGGTGCCGTCCACGGCCGGTCTTCGGGCGCCGGTGCGCGCGGCGGACTGCTCGGCAGAGCAGCGGGAGACAGCGAGATGACGAGTGAACGACGGTGCCGCGGCCCACGGTTGACGGCGCGCAGGCGTGGGCGGAATCGGTCCGGCAGGGTGCGTGCAGCGGAGGATCTCGCCGCTCGGACCGGCGAACTTGAGGTATTCCCGTAGCCGGCGGTCGTCCACCATGCGTGCCTTCCCTCGGGTTCTGCCGGCTGCGACCGGCCCGGTCGGACGGACCCGAGTTCGTCGTCGGCCGACGCCCGCCATCGCGCGGGGCCTGTGAGACGCGAAACGCGCCGGGCGAATACCTAAGTAGAGTCCATGGAAAACGCGCCTCCGAAGTCCGCGCGACACCATGTTCCGGTGCAACGGATGGCTGGGATGCGAATACAGCCCCCGGCCGGCTTCTTCACGGCGGCCGGAGATCACCGGGTGCCAAGACACTTGATATGCCGAAGGTACGGCCGAGTGCAACTGCCGATAGGTTCCTTCTCGCCTGTCTTTCCCTTCGGCAACAGCGGCTTGACGCTCCCTCAGCCGCTCGGCCCACGTAGTATTTCCGCAGGCCAGCTCGGCAAACTCGAACGGTCTGCCCACTCGGACGAGAACTCGCAGCGTGACTCCGGGCCTTCAACTCATCTTTAGAATCGCTTCAGAAATCCACTTCGGCATTGACACAAACAGCACTTCGGTCTTTTTCTTAATCCGTATCCACCTCGTGGATGACGGCTCCACGAAAACCCTTCCACTGCTTTCCGGAAGGAACACCCTAAGAGCGAACGGATTTCCGTATGGACCACGGCCGGTAGCGTTCCGGTACTGGCTAGTTCGTACGGTCGGCCGTCTCAGCGGACCGCCGTCAACGCAGGCATCCGGCAGCGGCCCGGCGCCGGTGACGCGTGACCACCAACCCGGCTCACGGCTCCCCGCTCCAAACTGGCACCCCATCCGCCGCCCCCTCACAAGAATCCCGGAGAACGCGCACCATGGACATCACCCCTCAGGCAGGCAAGAAACTGGGTGTGACTGTCGAGGGCTTCGACCACACCACCGCGTCGGAGTCGGACATCCAGGAACTCATGCAGGCCGTGTACACCAGCAAGATCGCGATCCTGAAGAACCAGTACCTGTCGACGGATTCCTTCCTTGAGTTGAGCAAGCGCCTGGGCCGGCCCGAGCGCTACTACGAGCCGATCTACCACCACCCGGACAACCCGGACATCTTCGTGTCCTCGAACATTCCGCAGGACGGCAAGCAGATCGGCGTCCCCAAGACCGGCCATTTCTGGCACGCCGACTACCAGTTCATGCCCGACCCGTTCGGCATCACCCTCATCCACCCGCAGGTCGTGCCGAAGAAGAACCGCGGCACGTACTTCATCGACATGGGCGAGGCGTACCGCAAGCTGCCCGATGACCTGAAGGCGGCGGTGGCCGGCACCAACTCCCGTCAGACCGTGCGCAAGTACTTCAAGATCCGTCCGGGGGACGTCTACCGACCGCTGTCCGAAATCATCGCGGAGATCAAGCAGAAGACCCCGGATGTGCTGCACCCCACCACCTTCACGCACCCGATCACTGGTGAAACGGTTCTCTACATCAGCGAGGCCGCCACCATCGAGATCGAGGACGCGGACGGCAACCCGCTCGACGAAAAGCTGCTGCGGCAGCTCTTCGAGGTCACCGGCCAGCTCGACGAGGAGATGAGCCATGAGCTCATCCACCTCCAGGAGTTCGAGGTGGGCGACCTGCTCGTCTGGGACAACCGCAGCCTGATCCACCGTGCCCGGCACACCACGACACCGGAGCCGACCGCCTCGCACCGCATCACCGTGCACGACGCCCACAAGCTGTACGAGAAGGCGGCGTGACCATGACCGCGATCAGCCACTCGACCGACCAGAAGATTCTGGACAAGGTGCTCCACCCCTACAAGGAGCACTGCAAGTACCTGAAGTCGGCCGACGTCACCGCCGCTGACGGGGGCATCTCCGCACAATGCACGTTCTCGATCCCCGAGTCCTGCTACATCGATGACACTGGGCACCTCAACTCCGTCGAGGTCAACATCTGTTACAACCAGATGGCGTACTACACCGCGGCCGCGGCGGTCCAGTGGGGACTGCTGAAGGAGTTCTCGGGCTGGACAATGGACGACTACTGGAAGCGTCTGCTGCCCGACATGCTGATCACCCGGTTCCAGGCCAGGTTCCGGCGCCCGGTCGACCCCCGTGCGTTCGGCGGCGAGGTGGTGTTCAACCGGCTCCAGCGGCGGGTGTCCAGCGCCGGCGACCCGCTTCTGATGATCAACACCACCCACCGCTACTACGACGACATCGGAGACGGCTGCGGCGGTGAGGTGACGCTCGCCCTCACGAACCTTCCTGACTGAACCGTGCCGCACCGGGGTTGCGGTACGACACGGTGGTCACGGCACACGGCACACGGCGCGCCGCCCGGCCGTGACCGCCTCCGTACCGCGGACCCCCAGGCAGGACCCCGTGTGCAGCTCCTCCGGGCGATGCTCCTGCCGTGGACAGCGGTCACCGTCGAGATTGGCATCATGACGCGTCTGCGGCGCCCAACTGGGCTGTGTTCACGGGCTTTCCGCCCATACGGTAACTAGCCCGACCGGCTGGGTGAGTGGCTCCGCGCACTTCAAGCCATGGTGTGAGCTCGGATGACTACGCATCAGGATGAGGTCGAACCCCGCCGTCATGAAGTTCTCACTCGCCGCGACACGCACATGGAGGAATCCGTGACACGACGAAAAGGTTTGAAGTCCCGCCGCCCTTGGCTGTCGGCACTGCTCGGTGGCGCCCTCGCCGGTGGAACCCTGCTGGCCTGGCCCGTCCACGCCATGCCCGCGGACACCACCAACGCACCGCCAGCCGCCACGACCGCCTCGAAGAGCCCCAAGACCCTGCGATGGTCGGCCGATCCGCGCAAGGGCATTCGGGAGTTCTCGTCCGTTCAGTGCGACACCAAGACCTTCGGCACGACGACCGACCAGAGTAAGGGGCGGGTGTGGCAGGTCAGACAACCGGCCCATCTGGAGCGCTGCGAAGGGGTCGGGCCCACGGTGACTGCGGGCAGCACCTACTATCTCGGCTGGTCGTCGAAGTTCCACATCACCGACTCGACGAGTCGCTACCTCTTCCAGTTGAAGTGCAGTCCGAGCGTTGGAACCGCCAACCACCCCATCGTGCTGGTGGTGACCCACGGCCACATCGAACTCCAGGAGTGGACCCACAAGCACAAGAAGGTGGTTCTCTGGCGCACCAAAGCTGTCAACGACCGGTGGAACACCTACGCGCTGAAGGTCTACGGGCATCGCACCAAGGGCATGATCCAGTTCTGGTTCAACGGTGTGCCTCAGAAGCTCAGCAACGGCTCGTACACCTTCACCGGAACCACCTACGACGGAACCAGGGACTACCTCAAATGGGGCGTCTACCACACGGCGCCGGCCACCGCCACCCAGTGGCTCAGCACCATCAAAATGGGCACCTCCCTCGCTGATGTGAAGAGCTGAGCCACTGGTGGACACCGGCTGGCCAGTCCGTGGCGGGCACGGTGCGCCAGGTCACGGGCGAGGGCGCAGCCCGTCGACCACCGGTCCACCTCGTGGTCGACGGGCACTCCGCACACCGCTCGAAGGCGGTCCGTGCATGGTTGACCGACCAGGCTGACCGGATCGAGCTGCACCCCCGCGGCAGATCACCACGGTCACCATGACGGCGACGGGCTGCATCGCCCTGGCCGCCGTGGTGCTCGCCACGGCGCCGGGGGGTGCCCCTGGCCGGCTGGCTGATCGACGCCAAGGGCCGAACCAGCGGGATCGGCGCCGGGATCGCCCCGGGCGCCGTCCCCCGCCCTACTGCTGCTTTAGGCGCCGCCGCCGTGGGGGGGCGGCCGCCTCGCCTCGCCGCGCACGCGACGCGGCGACGGCTCGCGGACACGCTCAGCGCCGTCGCCTGACAGTGAGGATTGACCACGGCATCCCCGGAGGTCTGACTCTCCGCCTGACTGAC
Source organism: Streptomyces sp. NPDC088252 (assembly GCF_044740965.1). Lineage (NCBI taxonomy): Bacteria > Bacillati > Actinomycetota > Actinomycetes > Kitasatosporales > Streptomycetaceae > Streptomyces > Streptomyces sp. NPDC088252. The sequence continues at coordinate 33,971 of NZ_JBIURS010000033.1, forward strand.
GCTTCGGTTGTCCTTCTGGGGAATCGTCGGCCTGCCGAGCGATGCCGTCCGGCACGTGGCCGGTCGGGTGTCTGTGACCTGATAGGAGCCTGGTCAGAGGTCCCATCACTCTCTTGTCCGTCTGCCCGACCGGCCCGTGCCCTCCCACCGGTGCACGTTGGAAGGGCAGCGCACAACAGCATGGCAGACGAGATAGCGGCGGTCGGCGGCATCGACACCCACACCGACCTCCACCAGGCCGCGGTCATCGACAGCATCGGCCGGCACTTGGCCACCGAGCAGTTCGAGACGACGCCGGAGGGATTACCAGCGGCTGTTGGACTGGCTCCGGTCCCACGGTGAGGTCCTTGCCGTCGAGGTCGAGGGGACCGGCGCCTATGGAGCCGAGATCGCCCGCTTCCTCACGGCGAACGAGGTCACGGTGGTCGAGGTGGACCGGCCGGACCGCAAGGCGAGGCGGGACAACGGAAAGTCCGACCCGATCGATGCCTACGGAGCCGTGACCGCGGTCCTGTCCGGCCGGGCCGGAGGAACACCCGAGGCCCGCAACGGGATCGTGGAGGCGATCCGGGCCCTGCGGGTGGTCCGCAAGAGTGCCGTCAAGGTCCGCACCCAAACCATCAACCAGATCCGCACCCTCATCGTCACCGCTCCGTCCACCGTGCGGGACAAGCTGCGGGGGCTCTCCGCGCGGGAATTGGCCGACACTTTGGCCCGCTCCCGCCCCACCGGCGAACTCGACGACCCCACCTGCGCGGTAAAGACCGCGCTGCGGCGGCACGCCCGTCGGTACCAGCAACTTGACGAGGAGATCAGGGACGCGGACAAGGAAATCGGGCCGCTGGTCACCCAGGCCGCCCCGAGGCTGGTCGCCCTGCCGGGCGTCGGCCCCGAGACCGCCGGCCGACTGCTGACCAGCGCGGGTGACAACCCAGACCGGCTCCGCTCCGAAGCGCCCTTCGCCCACCTCTGCGGGGCCGCCCCGGTCCCGGCCTCCTCCGGCCGCACCAACCGTCACCGCCTCAACCGCGGCGGCGACCGAGCGGCCGACAACGCCCTGCACACCATCGTCCTGGTCCGTATGAAGTACGACCAGCGCACCCAGGAGTAGGTCGCTCGACGCACCGCCGAAGGCGTGGTCAAGAAGGACGTCGTCCGGTGCCTGAAACGGTTCGTCGCCCGCGAGATCTACCAGCATCCACCCATGTGCCCCACGCCACCAAACCGCTCCAACAGACCGCTTGACGATCTATAGGAGCTTCCCCCGCCCGCGGGGACGGGGCTGGGCGACCAGCTGTGATCAACGCGCGGGCCGGCCGCTACCGGTACTTAACGACCAGGGCCCTCATCGACTCGTCGAGACCCGACATCTCGGTGCCTTCGGTCAGCGCGGGCTCGACGTGCTTGGCCAGGGCCTTGCCGCGCTCGATTCGCTGGAAAGTCAACTGAAACCGACACCGCACCCTGCGCTGGAGTCGACGATTGGCCGGTGCGCCTCCGGAGTGCGGTCCCGACGCGGCTGTCACACCGCATTGCGGGAGGTGGCCCACACTTTGACCGGGACGTCCTGGCCACGCCGCGGTCCTGGCCATCCACACCCTGCGCCCCGCCGCCGTACGATTGCACTGTGCCCAGCCGGGGTTCTGAACGGCGCAGCGCCGTAGCTATTCTACGAGCCCCCCCAACTGGGGGTGGTGCGTGACCTGCGGCGGCAGTTCTATGGCTCACAGCTCCGTGGCTGGGGGTCCCCGTGGCCCTGCCCCCAGCCACGGCGGCCCGGTGATGCTCCTTCCGCCGCTCCCCATCACCACCTGCGCGTGCCGCACAGCACTCTGTACACCTCCGGTACTCCCAGTCGCCCGAAGGGGATTCTGGTGACACACGCGGCGCATCTGCACTCGGTTGTCGGGCTGGTGAGCTGCGCGTCAATCGCGCTGGTCCCGCGGTTCAGCGCCTCGCGGTGGGCCGCACAGGCGGCAGCGCTGGAGGCGACCGGCGGTCAGCGCCCCCGTCCCGACTTCGAGCAGCTGCACTTCGACAGCTCCTGGGGCCACGGCATCCGCCGCGACCCCGCCGTCGTCGACGAGCTCACCGCTGCGGGCATGTTCCAGAGGCCGACGCCGCTGCCGCACCGCAGGGCCGGGGGTTCACCGACGGCGACCATGCGCGCCGTGGGGGCGTGTGGTGGCCGGCCTCGTGGTGGGCGGCCACCCACGCCGATCGTCCGGCGAGCCGTCCTACGAGCCGCCGTCGAACGGACGGCGGCGCCCCAGGCGCTGACCATCAGCGGTCCGAAGCCGGTGCAGTGGCCCACCGGCCACAGGTCGTGGAGGGCGTCAAGGTCGCCCTGGGTGAGCAGCCCGCGGCTGAGCAGGCGGGGCGCCAGCTGGTCGACGAGCTGCTCCCGGGCAGGCTGGCCGTGCTGGGGGCGGACGGCAGCGGCGTCGAGACGGCCCGGATGCCCATGTCGGTGAGCCCTGCCTCCCTCAGGAGCCGCGGCAGCTTCCTGCCGTAGTCGGTTTGGTATGGAGTGGCGGTGAACAGCGCCTGGCAGGCCGTGATGACCCGCTCGTGGACATCGGCGGGCGGTCTACGGCGAGCGCGGCGGCCCGGTCCAGGTCCTCCACCACGACCGAGCCGCCCGGCCGGGCCGTGCCCTCATGGCGCGGAGCACGGCTTCGGACGCGGGGAGGTGTTCGAGGAGCAGCCTCGCGTGGACGAGGTCGAGGCGCCCCTGGGGCGGCGGCTCCACGGTGACGTCCGATGACAGGACCGTGATCGTGTCGTCCGCGAGCTGTTCCAGGAAGCGGGTGTCGGCGTCGACGGCGAGCACCTCGCCCTGGGAGCCGACCCACTCGGCGAACATCCTGGCCACGCTGCCGGTGCCGGCGCTCATGTTCAGGCTGCGCCGGCCCGGGCCGAGGCCGGGCTGTTCGCAGATGGCCGTGGAGCCCGGGTCGTACAGGGCGCAGAGGTTCTCCAGTCGGCTCAGCTCGACGTGCCAGGCCGGATCCAGGACGTAACTGCTCATGTCGGTTCTCCGCGTTCGAAGGTGATGGCCGGCCAGGGGCAGGAGGACTCGGCCTCCGCCATGTGTTCGGGGTCGGCCGCGGCGAGGTCCAGGCCGTCGGCCGGCCAAGCCGCGCGGCTTTCGACGCGGAAGACGTCCGGGGCGATCTCCTGGCAGCGGCCGGTGCCCCTGCACAGTGCATGGTCGACCGTCAGGCCCCTTTTCTCGTCGGTGAGTTCGGTGGTCTTCATGCCGCGTCCGTCCGGGGCCGGACCGGGCCGTCGTACGTCATCTCCAGGGCGCCCCAGGCCCGCATGATCGGGCCGGGGACCTGCACCGGCTGAAAGCCGGGCCGGATCCGCAGTCCGGGCAGCCGCCGGTAGAGAGTGGCGAGCGCCACCTCCGCCTGCAGTCGGCCAAGGTTCATGCCGAGGCAGTGGTGCGCGCCGTGGCCGAAGGCCAGGTGCGAGGGCAGGTTCTTCCAGTCACGGTCGATAATGAACTCGTCCGGGCGGTCGTAGACCTCGGGGTCGTGGTTCGCGGCTCCGAGGGAGAAATAGATGCGGTCACCGGGGCGGGCCGTGACGCCGTGCCCGATTTCCGCTTCCTTGAGCGTCATGCGGTACAGCCCGAAGATCGGTCCGTCGTAGCGGAGCCCCTCCTCCACCAGTGACGAGGTGAGGCCGTCGATGTCGCCGGTGTACTTTGCCTTCTGCTCGGGGTGCTGCTCCAGGGTGCAGGCGATGTTGACGACGGCCGAGGCGGTGAAGGACGTCCCGGCGATCAGCCCCATGATGATGAGCGCGATCTCGTTCTCGTCGAAGCGGTCGCCGTCCTCCTCCTCGGCGAAACACAGCTGGGTGATCAGGTCGTCGCTCTCCGGGCCGGCCTCACGGCGGGAGCGCACTGCGTCGAGGAGGTGGCGCCGCCACTCTTCCATCGCCGCGCTCGCGATGCCCTCGCGGTTGATCGTTGCCGTGCTCTCCTGGAAGCGGTGAGACATGCGCAGGAAGTATGCCCGGTCGTCCTCGGGGATGCCGAGCAGTTCGGTGATGTGCGCCTCGCTCATCGGCACGGCGAACTCGGCGCCCAGGTCGAAGGCGCCCCCCTGACCGGCGATGGCGTCGATCAGGTCGTTGACCACGCGTTCGGTGAACGGCCGCATGCGCGCGACACGCGAGGCCGACAGCGCCTTGACGACCAGGCGGCGCTGGCGGGTGTGCCGGGGCGGGTCGCTGAGGATGAAGACCTGCATCTCCTCGGGCACCGGCTCCTCCAGCGGCCAGGTCGCGCTGTAGGTGGAGGAGAATGCCCCGTGGTTGCGGTTCACCTCCTTCACAGCCTCGTACTCCGTGACCTGGATCGACTCCAGGACCTTGGAGTGGGCCACCGGACAGCGGGCGCGGTCCCGGGCCAGCTCCTCCCAGGGGGAGTCGGCCTTGCCTTCGTACGGCTTGAAGGAGGGCTGGGCCTCTTCGGCCGACGACTGGGCTGTATTCTGCGGCATTTCGTTCTCTTTCCTCGGAGTGGGAAGGTGCGGTGAGAACCGGGTCAGTTGACGGCCCGGTCGTGCTCGGTCCAGAAGCGGTCGCGCAGGACACGGCGGAGGATCTTGCCGCTGGGGTTGCGCGGGACCTTGTCGATGAACTCGTACTTGGTGGGGATCTTGAAAGTGGCAAGCCGGTCACCGAGGAAGGCCCTGAGCTGGTGGGGCGCGACGGAGGCATCCGGGCGCAGTACGACGAAGGCGTGCACCGCCTCGCCCCAGCGGTCGTCCGGTACGCCGATGACGGCCACATCCAGGACCGCCGAGTGGGCGCTGATCGCGTTCTCCACCTCGGCCGGGTAGATGTTCTCGCCGGCCCGGATGATCATTTCCTTGATGCGGTCCTGAATGAACAGGTATCCGGACTCGTCCGTGTACCCGGCGTCGCCGGTGTGGACCCAGCCGTCGACGAGGGTCTTGCCGGTGGCCTCCGGCAGATTCCAGTACTCCAGCATCCGGGCGGGGGTCTTCAGGCACACCTCCCCCACCTCCCCGGGCGGCAGCGGCAGCCCATCCACATCGATGATCTTGAGTTCGATACCAGGGTAGGGCCGCCCGGCCGCCCGCAGCCGGGGGCTTCCCAGCACGTGATCGGCGGGCGGCAGGTGAACCCCTGGGTGGCCCACCACAGCCCGCCGATGTGCGAGCCGGAGATCCCGATGAGACTCTTGTCGTCCGGCCGCCAATCGATCCAGTCCGGCCCGGAAGAGCCAGGGCGCGTTCTGCTCCTTGCTCACGACGCGGTGCTCGCGATGCTGTTCGACGAGCTGAAGAACGAGGCCGTCCAGAGGTGCGGGTAGCTGCAGCGGGATCCGTTGGAGCTTGATCGAGACGCCCTCGTCGTCCGGGATGACATGGGTGGTCAGGTGGCAGATGGTGACGGCCTTCTGGGCGTAGAGCAGCACCATCAGTCCAGCGATCCGGTCTTTGAGGTCGACGGAGTCATCGTGCAGCGGGCGGCGGGCGATGGCCCACCGTTCGTCGGAATCGAGGGTGGGCTCGCGAACGGCCTTCGGGCGTGCTGGGACCCTGATTCGGCCGGCGTGCTTGTTCTTGACTGCCCAGACGACGAACGGGCGGACGCTGTAGTTGCCTTGGTCGTCGTGGTCGGTGAGCCAGAGGTCGACCAGCGCCTGCCGGCATGTCCCCAGGGTCTCGCCGTGCTCCTTGACGAAGGAGAGGAAGGCTACGGCCTTGAACGTCGAGACGCGCACGTAGTCGACCTGGGTGGAACGGATCGGCTTGCCGCGGGCTCGCCGACGGAGTCCGCTGATCAGCGGCCAGCGGACGAATGCGGCTACCAGGTTGCGGTGGTCCGGGTCCTCGATGGTCACGATCTTCTGCTCGACCCATCGCTCGGTGCGGGCGAGGTGCTCGTCCCGGGCCGTCAGGGCGCCAGCGGCGACCAGGACGGCCCGCAGGCAGTCGTTGGCCAGGCTGCCGTCTTCGTCGGTGCGACGGTCGAGGGCTTCGTGGCTGAGTTCACAGGTGCCGTCTGCAAGGTCTTCCAGGAAGGCGGCTGCGGCGGATTTCCGGAGCCAGAGCAGGGTCCGCACGTGGTTGCGTTCCAGCAGCGCGGCCTTGACCCGGTCAAGTTCTGGCCGGTGTATGTCGTCCGGGGGGTCAGGGCGTGCCGCAGCTGTTGCCCGCAGGCGCATCGGCTACAGAGGCCGTGATGAAGAGCCGTTCGACGGTGCCGCACTGCTCACAGGCTTTGTGGGACTGAGGGTCCTTTTCCCAGCAGTTCTCCTACGGGGGTGGTGCGGGCAACGACGACCTTGTCGTGTTGGCAGCTGCTGCAGGGCTCAAGCTTGCGCGAGCAGGGTCGGCAGCGAGGTTGTCCGGTGGTCCGGACGTGGGTGAAGCAAGGGCGGATGGTGCCGCAGAAAGCGCACTTGAGGATGGGCGTCTTGTGGTACTTGTCGCAGAACGGCCCGTCCTTGGTGGTGCGGGCGACCGGTTTGAACTCCCCGCAGTCGAAGCACGCCCGCTGGTGGGCGAGCTCCTTGGCTCGGCAGCGCCCAGATGGCGGGGCTGTCGGTGTACGGGTTGTCTCACGTGTACGCCGAAACGGGGCCACCGATGGTGCCCAGCAGAGCTGATGGAGCCGGCCGTGGTTCGCTGCTGTCGTGTGTCAGACCGGACGAGGCCGGCGCGCAGCGCCGACCTCGTCCTGGGCGTCAGCCGACGTTCTCGTCCGGGGCGGCTGGGTTCTTGAGCTGGTTGACGATGCCGAGCAGGTCGAAGGCGAACCAGATCTCCTTCATGGTCTTCTTGTCCTCATCCCAGTACGCCATCGTCAGTCCCGTGACGGACATCTGTTTCCCGGCCGGTTTGATGCCCATGAACTCCACGCCGTCATGCGTCGCTTCCTGGTCCCAGCGGACTATGGTTCGGTTCTCGAAGACCACGAAGTCCCGCGCCTCCATGGTCTGCTTCGGGAAGACCGCCAGGTACCCCTTGAAGAAGTCTTTGGCCGCCGCTCGTCCGTGAACGTCGCCGAGCGGGGTGTGGACCACGAGGTCCTCGTCCATCACCTCGTCGATCACGTCGTAGTTCGGGGCATTCTTCGGATACCAGATTTCGTCGATGAACCGACGGTGGTTTACCTCGAGAGCTGATGTCATCTGTTCTTCCTATCTTCTGGGATCGAATACGACACTCTCGGCGCCGCAGCACCGGGACGAGCCCGGGCTGCGCGATCAGATTCCGGTCATCGAACACAGCGGAGACCGCCGCCGGGTCAGTTGACGGCCCGGTCGTGCTCGGTCCAGAAGCGGTCGCGCAGGACACGGCGGAGGATCTTGCCGCTGGGGTTGCGCGGGACCTTGTCGATGAACTCGTACTTGGTGGGGATCTTGAAAGTGGCAAGCCGGTCACCGAGGAAGGCCCTGAGCTGGTGGGGCGCGACGGAGGCATCCGGGCGCAGTACGACGAAGGCGTGCACCGCCTCGCCCCAGCGGTCGTCCGGTACGCCGATGACGGCCACATCCAGGACCGCCGAGTGGGCGCTGATCGCGTTCTCCACCTCGGCCGGGTAGATGTTCTCGCCGGCCCGGATGATCATTTCCTTGATGCGGTCCTGAATGAACAGGTATCCGGACTCGTCCGTGTACCCGGCGTCGCCGGTGTGGACCCAGCCGTCGACGAGGGTCTTGCCGGTGGCCTCCGGCAGATTCCAGTACTCCAGCATCCGGGCGGGGGTCTTCAGGCACACCTCCCCCACCTCCCCGGGCGGCAGCGGCAGCCCATCCACATCGATGATCTTGAGTTCGATACCAGGGTAGGGCCGCCCGGCCGCCCGCAGCCGGGGGCTTCCCAGCACGTGATCGGCGGGCGGCAGGCACACCGCGGTGTTCCCGGTCTCGGTCAGACCGTAAATCTGCGCGAGGTCGCACTTCATGACCTCCATGCACCGCTGGAGCAGCGTCTCGGAGATCGGCGACCCGCCATAGATGGTCTTGCGCAGGGTGACGAAGTCGGCACTGGAGGCGCCAGGTTCGGACAGCAGCATCAGCAGCATCGCCGGAACCATGAACGCCGTGGTGATGCCGGCCGTCCGGATCAGTTCCAGTACGTCCTTGGGGCTGAAGGACCGTACGGCGATGTTGGTGACGCCCGCGTTGAACCCCTGGGTGGCCCACCACAGCCCGCCGATGTGCGAGCCGGAGATCCCGATGAGACTCTTGTCGTCCGGCCGCCAGTCGATCCAGTCCAGCCCCTGCGCGGCCAGCAGGTCGCGGACCGCGAAGAAGCTGCGGTGGGCCAGGACCACGCCCTTGGGGAATCCCGTCGTGCCGCTGGTGTACATCTGGGCAAGCGCGTCGTCGGTACGGGACTGCGCCGGTACGGCCTCGCCCGCCCCGGCAAGCTGCCACTCCGCGAATGCCATCCCGTCCGCCCCTGCGCAGTCCAGGAGCACCAGTTCCCGCAACTCCTTGAGGTCTGACTGCAACTGACGTGCTGTCGGGAGGAACTCCTCCTCCACGAAGAGCAGTTCGGCAACCGAGTCGCGCAGGACGTATGCCACTTCCTCGGGCGCGAGCCGCCAGTTGACGGGTACGAGCACAACGCCGGTCATGGCGCAGGCGAAGAGGAGTTCGTAGAACCGCACCGACTCCTTGCCCAGGTAGGCGACCCGGGTCCCCTTCTCCGCGCCCGACGCCAGCAGCGCGGCGGCGCTCGCGGTGCTCGCCGAGCGCAGCTCCCCGTAACTGAGCTGGGCGCCCTCGCAGGAGATGGCGGTGCGGTCCGGCTGCTGCTCGGCGTGGAAGGCGAGCGTGGCGTCAAGTGTCTGCAGGTCCGGCGGAGGTGTGATGTGAGCGGTCATGGTTCACCCATCCCTGTGGAATCGTGTGGCCCGGAGCCAGTAGCGCCGACGTTGGAAGGCGTATGTGGGCAGGTCGACGAGGCGGGCGCCGGAACCGGAGAAAAGGTCGGCCCAGTCCACGAACTGGCCCTGGCAGTAGGCCTCGACCTGCGCGCGAAGGCCGGCCGGGGCGGATGCGCCGATGACTCCGGGCTCCGCGCGTCCCTCAGCAAGCGCGGCCAGGACCTGCAGGAAGCCGTCGCGGTCGGCCGCCAGCACTGCAGCGCGGTGTCTCAGACCGGCACGGCTTGCAGCCAGCGAACGGGCCACGTCCCAGTCCCCCACCTCGGGGTGTTCGGCCAGGTGGGCGTGCAGGCGGGTGGCCTGCGCGCGCAGCGCCGGCACGGACGCGGCGGACAGCAACCACGGCACGGGCGACCGGCGGGCGGGGCCGGTGGCCGTAGTCCGGTCGGGAGAGTCCGGAGGCAGCGACTGGTCGAGCGGTCCGGGCGGCGGTGCCTGCTCGATGATGACGTGGGCGTTGGTGCCGCTGACTCCGTAGGAGGAGATGCCCGCGCGGCGCGGCCGATCCCGCTCCGGCCAAGGCACCGGCTCGGCCAGCAGCCGGACCGTACCCGCAGACCAGTCCACCAGCGGCGTCGGCTGCTCGGCGTGCAGCGACCTCGGCAGCAGGCCGTTCCGCATGGCCAGCACCAACTTGATGATGCCGCCGATGCCGCCCGCCGCCTGCGTGTGCCCGATGTTCGACTTCAGGGTCCCCAGCCACAGGGGCTGCCCCGGCGGGCGCTCGGCACCGTAGGAGTCCATCAACGCCTGCACCTCGATCGAGTCCCCCAAGGGTGTGCCCGTACCGTGCGCCTCCACCGCGTCGATGTCCGCGGGTCCCAGCCGGGCGGCTTCGAGCGCCTCGCGGATCATCCGCCTGTGCGCCTGCCCGTTGGGCGCGGTGAGCCAATGGGACACACCGTCTTGGACGACTGCGGAACCCCGCACCACCGCGAGGATCGTACGGCCGTTGCGCCGGGCGTCCGACAGCCGTTCCAGGGCGAGCATCCCGGCTCCCTCGGACATCCCCATACCGTCCATGTCGGCGGAGAAGGACTTGCAGCGTCCGTCCGGGGCCAGCGCACGCGACCGGCTGAAGGTCACCAGCGGGCTCGGGGTCGCCATCACCGTGGCCCCGCCCACCAGCGCCAGCGAGGACTCTCCGCTGCGCAGCGACTGGATCGCCAGATGCAGCGCCACGAGCGCCGAGGAACACGCCGTGTCCACCGTCACGGCCGGTCCATGGAGCCCGAACGCGTACGCGATCCGACCCGAGGCCACACTCCCCAGGCTGCCGACCGCCAGGTCGCCCTCGAACCCCTCGGGCGGCCGGGGCACGTTTCCGCCATAATCGTTGTAGATGACGCCGGCGAACACACCGGTCCGGCTCTCCCGCAAGGACGTGGGGTCGATACCCGCCCGCTCCAGCGCCTCCCAGGCCGTCTCCAGAAGCAGCCGCTGCTGCGGGTCGATGGCCAGTGCCTCATTCTCGGAGATCCGGAAGGGATCCGGGTCGAAGTCCGCGGCATCGTGCAGGAAGCCGCCCTCCTGGGTGTAACAGGTGCCCGGCCGGTCGGGGTCGGGATCATAGAGGTCCTCGTCCCAGTCCCGGTCGGACGGGAACTTCGAGATTGCGTCCTGGCCGTTCTCCAGCAGCCGCCACAGGTCCTCCGGGGTCTGCACGCCGCCCGGGAACCGGCAGGCCATGCCGACGATGGCCACCGGCTCGTTCTGCCGCTCCGCCGCCTCGGCGAGGTCCGCCAATTCCCTCTTGGCACGACGGAGATCGAGCGTCACACGTTTGAGGTAGTCCCGCAGCTGGGTCTCGTTTGCCATGAGCGAGGGGAGCCTTCCCTTGAGGTCGGTCGAGGTCCGGGGCCGGGCGGATCGGCGGATGAGATTCCGCTCACCGGTCGGCGGCGCCGAGTTCTTCGTCGATCAGCTGCAAGAGCTGCTCGTCGGTGGCGTCCGCGATGTCGGCATCGTCGACCGCGTCGGCATCGGAGGCGTGCGATGCGGACGATGCCTCTTCGGACGGGGCAGTCGCCGTCGCGCCGAAGAGCCGGGCGCCGATGTAGCGCGCCAACGCGGACGGCGTGGGGTGGTCGAAGACGAGCGTGGCGGGCAGCCGCAGGCCGGTGGCCTCGTCGAGGACGTTTCGGAGCTGGGTCGCGGTGAGCGAGTCGAAGCCCAAATCGGCCAGGTAGTGCTCGGGCGGGATGCCGCCCGCCTCGGAGTGCCTCAGCACACCGGCGATCCGGGCCCGTACCAGGTCCAGCAGCTCAGCCGCCCGCTCCGGCTCCGGCATCCCGGCCAGCCTCGTCCGCAGACCGTCCGTGTCGGCAGATCCCGTACGCAGCGCACCGTCCTGCGGCCCGGCGGGGACCAAGGCACTCAGGAGCGGCGGCACCGGTGCGCCCGAAGCGCGCAGTGCGGTCATGTCCAGCCGCGCCGTCATCAGTACCGGCGCTTCGGTGTTCGCCACCGAGTCGAAGAGGGCGAGGCCCTGTTCGGCGTCCAGAGGCAGCACCCCGGTGCGGCGGAGCTGCGCGGCCAGACCGTCCCGGTCCAGCTCGCCAATCATCCCGCTGTCCGTGTCCCAGTAACCCCACGCCAGCGCGGTGCCCGGCAGCCCGGCGGCCGCGCGGTGCCACGCCAACGCCTCCAACAGCGCGTTCGCGGCTGCGTAGTTGCCCTGCCCTGGCGCGCCGAGCGTCGCCGCCGCCGAGGAGAAGAGCACGAACCTCCGCAGATCCAGGCCCAGCTCGTCGGCCAGTTCGTGGAGGTGGAGCGCGGCGTCGGCCTTCGGCCGGAACGCCCTGGCGATCCGGTCGGGCCCGAGCGAGCCGATCACCCCGTCGTCGAGCGCGCCTGCCGCGTGCACGACCGCGGTCAGCGGGCGTTCCGTCGGTACGGCTGCCAGCAACCGCGCCAGCGCACCGCGGTCCCCGGCGTCGCACGCGGTGACGGACACCGTTGCCGCGCCCAGCTCGTACAGCTCGCGCTCCAGGTCGGACGCGCCCGGCGCCTGCGGACCCTGACGGCCTATCAGCAGCAGGTGCCGTACGCCGTGCCCGCTCACCAGGCGGCGGGCGACCAGGCCGCCCAGCGCCCCGGTTCCACCGGTGATCAGCACCGTACCGTCGGGGTCCCCGAAGGTCGCGCGGTCCGGGTCGCCGGGCGCGTCCGGGTCTCCTTCCGGGGCTTTGGCACGCACCAGGCGCGGCGCCAGGGCCTGTCCCGCCCGCACCGCCAGCTGGGGCTCGCGAGTGGCCACCGCGCCGGGAATCGCGCGGAGCGACGCACTGTCGTCGTCGGTGTCCAGCAGCACGAACCGGTCCGGGTTCTCGCTCTGCGCCGAGCGCACCAGCCCCCACGACGCGGCGTGCGCCAGATCGGGCACGCGCTCGTCCGCACCCGCGGCGACCGCGCCCCGCGTCACCAGCACCAGTCGGCTCTGGTTCAGCCGCTCCTGCCCCAGCCATTCCTGGAGAAGCGCCAACGCTCGGCAGGTCGCCTCGCGGGCCCGGTCGGCGAGCGCGCCCTCCCGTGTGTCCTGGACCTGCGACGCGAAGTGGGGTACGAGCAGCACATCCGGTGCGGAGGCGCCGCCATCCAACGCCACCTGCAGCGCGGAGAGATCGTCGTAACGCTCGGCACCGGGCACGTTCAGGCCGTCCCCGAGCACCGCCCACGATCCGCCAGCGCCGGCCGGCGGCACCGGCTGCCACTCGGTGCGGAAAGGCGCGTCGCGGCGGCTGTCCCTGGCCGCGGTGATCTGTTCCAGGTCCACCGTAAGAAGCGTGAGCGCCTCCACCGCAGCCACCGGCCGGCCGTCGGTGCCGCTCACCGTCAACGACACGGAATCGGGGCCGCCGGGCACCAGGTGGACCCGCAGTTCGGATACGCCCGCGGCCTCCCGGGTCACCTTCCGCCAGGCGGAGGGCAGCCGCAGCTCGGTGGCGTCCAGACCGAGTGGGTGCAGGGCCGCGTCGAGCAGCGCGGGGTGCAGGATGAACGAACCGGGCTTCCAGGTCGACGCCGACGGGCCGTCCACGGGGAGCTGCGGCAGGCGCACCTCGGCGAACAGTTCCTCGCCGCGCCGCCACACCGCGTGCAGTCCCCGGAACGCCGGTCCGTACTCCGCACCGAGGGACGTGAGCCGCCCGTACAGCCCCTCGACGGGCACCGGCTCGGCTCCCGGCGGCGGCCAGACGCCGGGGCCCTCGGGCGCCCGGCCGTCGCCGATGGCGAGCGCCCCCCTGGCATGGCAGGTCCAGGGCTGTCCCGGTGGCGTGTCATCCGTACGGGAGTACACGGACACCGGCCGGTGACCGGAGTCGTCCGGCTCGCCGACGGTCACCTGCACGCGGACATTGCCCTGTTCCGGCAGCACGAGCGGCGCCTCCAGCACCAACTCGGCCAGCTCGTCGCACCCCACCTCCTCACCGGCACGCAACGCCATCTCCACGAACGCCGTCCCCGGCAGCAGCACCGACCCCGCCACCGTGTGATCGGCCAGCCAGGGATGAGACTCCAGGGACAGACGGCCCGTCAGCAGCACCTCACCGGTCTCCGCCGACTCCACCGCCGCGCCCAGCAGCGGATGCCCGGCCGCCGCCAGCCCGAGCCCCGCCACATCACCAGCGGCAGCCACCACGGATGCGGGCCAGAACCGCTCCCGCTGGAACGCATACGTCGGCAGTGCCACCCCGGCCGGGCCGGCCCCGAGAACCGCTTCCCAGTCGAGCCCGATCCCCCGCACATACGCCTGTCCCAGCGCGCTGACGAACTGCTCCAACTCCCCCTGGTCCCGCCGCAGCGACCCCAGCACCGCGCCCTCGTACGGCGATGCCTCCAGCACCTGCTCCACCGCGGCCGTCAGCACCGGATGCGCACTGGCCTCCACAAACACCCGGTGACCCGCCGCCAGCAGCGCCTCCACCCCGCGCTGGAACTGCACCGGCTCCCGCAGATTCCGATACCAGTACCCCGCATCCAGACCAGCGGTGTCGATCACCTCACCCGCCAACGTGGAGCAGAAGACGGCATCGGATACCGACCGCGGCTCGATGTCCGCCAGCAGTTCCCTCAGCCGCTCCTCGACCACCTCGACGTGCGCCGAGTGGGACGCGTAGTCGACCGGGACGCGGCGAGCCCAGATGCCCTCGGCCGCCAGGCCGTCCAGCAGCTGGTCGAGCGCGTCGGCATCACCCGACACCACCGTGGACGCGGGCGAATTGGCAACAGCGACCGACAACCGGCCGCCCCACGCGGCCAGGCGCTCCTCGACCACGGCCCGGCCCAGCATGACCGAGGCCATCCCGCCCTTCCCGGCCAGCTCCTTCAGCAACTGGCTGCGCAGTGCCACGATCCGTGCGGCGTCCTCCAACGACAACGCACCTGCCACGCAGGCCGCCGCGATCTCGCCCTGGGAGTGGCCCACCACCGCCGCCGGCGTCACGCCGTAGTGACGCCACAGCTCGGCCAGTCCCGTCATCACGGTGAACAGGGCGGGCTGCACGACCTCGGCGACCTGATCCAGCGAGGCCGTGCCCTCCTCCCCTCGCAAAACCGCGCGCAACGACCAGTCCAGATAGGGCGCGAAGGCCCGCTCGCACCGGTCGACCCACTCCGCGAACACCGAGGAAGAATCCAGGAGCGCCCGGCCCATGCCCACCCACTGCGACCCCTGACCGGGGAAGACCAGCACCACTCCCGGGCCTTCCGTGTCCCGGCCCGTGACCACGTCCGGGGCGGACACCCCGGCCGCCAGCGTTTCCAGCCCGGCGATCGCCGCCGCGCGGTCCCGCGCAACGACCGCGCCGCGATGCTCGAAGGCCGTACGGTGCCGGGCCAACGCCACCGCCATCCCGGCGTCCGCGACCTCGGGTGCCGTCGTCGTACGCAGGAAGTCCGCCAGCCGTCCCGCCTGCTCCCGCAGCGCCGCCTCCGACCGGCCGGAAACCGGCCACAGCACCCCACCTGCGGCCGAGCCCGGCGCGACAGCTTCCGCCTGCGACTCTTCCAGCTCCTGCGGCGCCTGCTCCAAAATGAGGTGAGCGTTGGTACCGCTGATGCCGAACGAGGAGATCCCGGCCCTGCGAGCCCGACCCGTCTCGGGCCACGGCACCGATTCCGTCACCAACTCCACCGCACCGGACGACCAGTCCACATGCGGCGACGGCGCATCCACATGCAGCGTCGCCGGCACCACACCGTGCTGTAGTCCCAGCACCGACTTGATCACACCCGCGACACCCGCCGCCGCCTGCGTATGGCCGACGTTCGACTTCATCGACCCCAACAACAGCGGATGGGCCTTCGGATCACGCTGGCCATACGTCGCCAGCAACGCCTGCGCCTCGATCGGATCACCCAGCGACGTCCCCGTACCGTGCGCCTCCACCACATCCACATCGCCCACCGACAAATCCGCCGCGGCCAACGCCTGTCGGATCACCCGCTGCTGCGACGGACCATTCGGAGCCGTCAGGCCGTTGCTCGCACCATCCTGATTCACCGCACTGCCGCGCACGACCGCCAGCACCCGGTGCCCGTTGCGGCGTGCGTCCGACAGCCGCTCCAGCACCACCATCCCCACACCCTCGCTCATGGCGGTGCCGTCGGCGGCCGCGGCGAAGGGCTTGCAGCGGCCCTCGGGCGACAGCGCCCGCTGTCGGCAGAACTCGATGTAGACGGTGGGCGTGGGAATCGCCGTCACGCCGCCCGCCAGCGCCATCGAGCACTCGCCCTGGCGCAGCGCCTGCGCCGCCAGGTGGATCGTCACCAGCGACGACGAGCACGCCGTGTCGACCGCGACCGCGGGGCCTTCGGCGCCCAGCACGTACGCCACCCGGCCCGCGGCGACACTGGTCGTGGTGCCCAGGTCGAAGTATCCCTCGACCTGGTCGAAGATCGGCTTGAGGAGCAGCGAGTAGTTCGACGGGAAGGCCCCGGCGAACACACCCGTGCGGCTGCCCCTGACCGAGGCCGGGTCGATGCCGGCCTGCTCCAGCGCCTCCCACGACGTCTCCAGCAGCAGCCGCTGCTGCGGATCCATCGCCAGCGCCTCCCGCGGCGAGATACCGAAGAACGCCGCGTCGAACTCCACGGCCTCCCTGAGGAATCCGCCGTCCCGTACGTAACTCGTCCCCTGTCCCTCGGGGTCCGGGTCGTACAGCGCCTCAAGATCCCAGCCCCGATCGTCAGGGAACGGGCCGAGCCCTTCCCCGCCGGAGGACAGCATCTCCCACAGGTCCTCGGGGGACTCCACACCGCCCGGGAAGCGACACGCCATCCCCACGATCGCGATCGGCTCCGATGCCGTGTCGCGCAGCTTCTGATTCTCCGCCCGCAGCTGCTGGACCTCGGTCAGCGATGCCCGCAGGGCGCTGACGACCTTCTCGTTGGGTGCATCCATCTCGAACTCGAACCTCGCTCTTCGGTGCTTTGTGGTCAGGAGTTGTGATCGTCAAGCGCCAGTCGGACCAGCTCGTCCACGTCCATCGCGGCGATGGCATCCGCCTCAGCGGTACGAGACGGCTCCTCGTTCCCGGGTCCGGCCGTCGCGGCCGTTTCGGGGAGCAGCCGCTCACGCAGGTAGCGGGCGAGCTCGGCGGGGGTGGGATAGTCGAACACCAGTGTGGCGGGCAGCCGCTGCCCGGTTGCCCGGGAAAGTCGGTTGCGCAGCTCGACGGTGGTGAGCGAGTCGAATCCGAGGTCGATGAAGCGGTGTTCCGGCCGTACGCCTTCGGGAGTCACGGAACCGAGCACCGCGGCCACCTCGGCCTGTACGAGGCCGCGCAGCATCCGGTCCTGCTCGGTCTCCGTGTCGGCGGCCAGCAGACGCTGGACGAGTCCGGAGGCCGCGGTCTCCGGACCGCTCGCCGCCGCACGGCGACGCCGGGGCACGCGGACCAGCCCCCGCAGCAGCAGCGGCACGGCACCCGCGCCGGACCGCAGGGCGACGGTGTCCAGTGGGGTGGTCACCAGGACGGGGTCCGCGGTGGCCGTCGCGGTGTCGAAGAGGGCGAGGCCCTGTTCGGTCTCCAGCGGCAGCACACCGATCCGGCGGAGCCGTGCCAGCATGCCGTCCCGGTCGAGGTGCCGGGTCATCCCCGTGACCTGGTCCCAGTAACCCCAGGCCAGTGAGGTGGCAGCCAGGCCCTGCGCCCTGCGGTGTGTGGCCAGGCCGTCCAGGAAGGCGTTCGCCGCGGCGTAGTTCGCCTGCCCGGCGGTGCCGAGAATGCCGGCGACGGAGGAGAACAGCACGAACAGGGACAGGTCGTGACCGCGGGTGAGTTCATGAAGGTTCCAGGCCGCCCGTACCTTCGGGGCCATGACGCGGGCGAGCTGCTCGGTGGTCAGCGAGGGGACGACGCCGTCGTCCAGGATGCCCGCCGCGTGGACCACGGCCGTCAGCGGATGGTCGCCGGGGATGTCGTCCAGGACTCCGGTCAGTGCCGCTCGGTCGGCGGCGTCGCACGCCGCGATGGTCACCTTGGTGCCCAGCGCCGTCAGCTCCGCTTCCAGTTCCGCCGTACCGGGGGCCTGCCGGCCGCTGCGGCTGGTCAGCACCACGTGCGCGAAGCGGTGCGTACGGACCAGGTGCCGCGCGACCAGGCCGCCCAGGGTGCCGGTGCCGCCGGTCACGAGCAGGGTGCCGGGCCGGTCCGGTACGTCTGGTACGAGCGCGGGGGTGTCCTGGACGTGGGGCGCCAGCCTGGGCACGAGCGCCCGCCCGCCGCGCAGCGCGATCTGGGGCTCTTCGGCCGCGATCGCCGCCGTGAGTGCGGCGGGCAGCGCCGCCCAGGACGACGGGTCGTCATCCATGTCCACGAGCAGGAACCGGCCGGGGTTCTCGGTCTCCGCCGAGCGCACCAGCCCCCATACCGGGGCGCAGGCCAGGCCGGTGACGTCCGCGCCGGGCTCGGTAGCCACCGCGCTGCTGGTGAGCACAGCCAGCCGGGAGCCGGCCCAGCGGTCTTCGGCGAGCCATTGCTGTACTAGCCCCAGCACGTCCGCCGTGACCGCCGCCGCCGACTGCGGTACGTCCACGCCGGCGGCCACGCCCGGATACGGCGCCAGTACCACGCCGGGCGCTCGGTCGCGGAGGGCGGCCAGGTCCGGGTAGGTGCCGGCTCGCAGGGCCGTTCCGGCACGGGCGGCGACGTCCCGCGCGCCCAGGTCCGTACCGGCGTCAATGACCGCGTATGTGTCCGTGGCCGCATCGGCCTTCGCCTCGGGCAGCGGCTGCCAGGCCAGGCGGAAGAGCGCCTGCCCGGCGCCGTCACGGGCCTGGCGCAGCCGCTCGACCGGGACCGGCCGGGTCACCAGCTCACGCGCCGACGCCACCGGCCGGCCCGTGAGGTCGGCCAGCTCGACGGCCACCGCGCCGGTGCCCCGGGGCAGCAGCCGGACCCGTAGCCCATCGGCGCCCGTGGCGTGCAGCCGGACGGCGTTCCAGGAGAACGGGAGCCAAGGCCCCTCGCCGGAGTCGTCGAGACCGCCGTTGAGCAGCATCGGGTGGAGAGCGGTGTCCAGCAGGGCGGGGTGCAGGCCGAATGCACCGGCGGCCGGGTCGCCCCCGCGCGGTGCGCCGGTGCGGGGCTGCGGCAGGCGCACCTCGGCGAACAGTTCCTCGCCGCGGCGCCACACCGCGTGCAGTCCCTGGAACACCGGGCCGTAGTCGTAGCCGCGCCGCGTCGTGCGTGCGTAGAAGTCCTCGACCGGCACCGGCTGTGCGCCGGCCGGCGGCCACGACGCGTCGGCACCCCCTACGTCATCCGAAACCGCATCGTCGGAACCGGGCGTCGCGGCTTCGGCGACCAGACCGCTCGCATGCCGGGTCCACGGGTCTCCAGGGCCCGCTGTCTCGTCCCGGGAGTGGATGCCGACCGGCCGGTGACCGTCCACGTTCGGCTCACCGACCGTCACCTGCACGCGGACATTGCCCTGTTCCGGCAGCACGAGCGGCGCCTCCAGCACCAACTCGGCCAGCTCGTCGCACCCCACCTCCTCGCCGGCGCGCAGCGCCATCTCCACGAATGCCGTTCCCGGCAGCAGCACCGACCCGGCCACCGTGTGATCGGCCAGCCAGGGATGAGACTCCAGGGACAGACGGCCCGTCAGCAGCACCTCACCGGTCTCCGCCGACTCCACCGCCGCGCCCAGCAGCGGATGCCCGGCCGCCGTCAGCCCGAGCCCCGCCGCATCACCGGCGGCGGGCGCCACGGATGCGGGCCAGAACCGCTCCCGCTGGAACGCATACGTCGGCAGTGCCACCCTGGCCGGGCCGGCCCCGAGAACCGCTTCCCAGTCGAGCCCGATCCCCCGCACATACGCCTGTCCCAGCGCGGTGACGAACTGCTCCAACTCCCCCTGGTCCCGCCGCAGCGACTCCAGCACCGCGCCCTCGTACGGCGATGCCTCCAGCACCTGCTCCACCGCGGCCGTCAGCACCGGATGCGCACTGGCCTCCACAAACACCCGGTGACCCGCCGCCAGCAGCGCCTCCACCCCGCGCTGGAACTGCACCGGCTCCCGCAGATTCCGATACCAGTACCCCGCGTCCAGACCAGCGGTGTCGATCACTTCACCGGTCACCGTGGAGCAGAAAACGACATCGGATGCCGACCGCGGCTCGATGTCCGCCAGCAGTTCCCTCAGACGCTCCTCGACCACCTCGACGTGCGCCGAGTGGGACGCGTAGTCGATGGGGACGCGGCGAGCCCAGATGCCCTCGGCCGCCAGGCCGTCCAGCAGCTGGTCGAGCGCGTCGGCATCACCCGACACCACCGTGGACGCAGGCGAGTTGGCAACAGCGACCGACAACCTGCCGTCCCAGGCGGCCAGGCGCTCCTCGACCACGGCCCGGCCCAGCATGACCGAGGCCATCCCGCCCTTCCCGGCCAGCTCCTTCAGCAACTGGCTGCGCAGTGCCACGATCCGTGCGGCATCCTCCAACGACAACGCACCTGCCACGCAGGCCGCCGCGATCTCGCCCTGGGAGTGCCCCACCACCGCCGCCGGCGTCACGCCGTAGTGACGCCACAGCTCGGCCAGTCCCGTCATCACGGTGAACAGGGCGGGCTGCACGACGTCGTCGCCCTGATCGAGCGAGGCCGTGCCCTCCTCCCCTCGCAAAACCGCGCGCAACGACCAGTCCATGTACGGGGCGAAGGCCCGCTCGCACCGGTCGACCCACTCCGCGAACACCGAGGAAGAATCCAGGAGCGCCCGGCCCATACCCACCCACTGCGACCCCTGACCAGGGAAGACCAGCACCACTCCCTGACCCGACGCCACCACGCGATCGGTCACCACCCCGGACGACTCCGTCCCGTCCGCGAGTGCTTCCAGGCCTGCCACCACCTCCGACCGGTCCCGTGCCACCACCACGCCGCGATGCTCGAAGGCCGTACGGTGCCGGGCCAGCGCCGCCGCGATGCCCGCGTCGGTCACTTCGGGGCCCGTGTCGTCGAATCCCGCGCCGTTCGGTCCCGTATGCAGGAAGTCCGCCAGCCGTCCCGCCTGCTCCCGCAGCGCCGCCTCCGACCGGCCGGAAACCGGCCACAGCATCGCACCGCGGACCGGCTCCCCACCGACCGGATGCCTGCGGGCCGGCTCCCCCTCCTCCGGGGCCTGCTCCACGATCACATGGGCGTTGGTCCCGCTCATCCCGAACGAGGAGATCCCGGCCCTGCGAGCCCGACCGGTCTCGGGCCACGGCACCTGCTCCGTCACCAACTGCACCGCGCCCGCCGACCAGTCCACGTGCGGGGAGGGCGCATCCACGTGCAGCGACGCCGGCACCACACCGTGCTGCAGCGCCAGCACCGACTTGATCACACCCGCGACACCCGCCGCCGCCTGCGCATGACCGATGTTCGACTTCACCGATCCCAGCAACAACGGTGCGGATTCCGGCGCCCGTTGACCGTACGTCGCCAGCAGCGCCTGCGCCTCGATCGGATCACCGAGGGTCGTCCCCGTACCGTGCGCCTCCACCACATCCACATCGCCCACCAACAGCCCGGCCGACGCCAGTGCTTGCCGGATCACCCGCTGCTGCGACGGACCATTCGGAGCCGTCAGGCCG
Organism: Streptomyces sp. NPDC088252; assembly: GCF_044740965.1. Taxonomy (NCBI): domain Bacteria; kingdom Bacillati; phylum Actinomycetota; class Actinomycetes; order Kitasatosporales; family Streptomycetaceae; genus Streptomyces; species Streptomyces sp. NPDC088252. The sequence goes on from NZ_JBIURS010000033.1 coordinate 55,005, forward strand.
TTGCTCGCACCATCCTGATTCACCGCGCTGCCGCGCACCACCGCCAGCACCCGATGCCCCAGCCGCCGCGCATCGGACAACCGCTCCAGCACCACCATCCCCACACCCTCGGCGGGGCCGAAGCCGTCCGCGCTCGCGGCGAAGGGGCGGCAGCGGCCGTCGGTCGACAGCGCGCGCTGCCTACAGAAGCCCAGGTAGACGCTGGGGCCGGAGAACATGGTCGCACCGCCGGCCAGCGCCATGGAGCACTCGCCCTGGCGCAGCGCCTGCGCAGCCAGGTGGAGCGTCACCAGCGACGACGAGCACGCCGTGTCGACGGTCAGCGCGGCCCCTTCCAGGCCCAGGGCGTAGGCCACCCGGCCGGAGGCCACACTGTTGTGGGTGCCGGTCGTGTAGTACATATCGCTCTCGGGCACGGACTTGGCGATCAGCGGGTAGTCGAAGGTGGCAACCCCGGCGTACACCGCGGTCCGTGACCCCCTCAGTGACGTGGGATCGATACCGGCCCGCTCCAGCGCCTCCCACGACGTCTCCAGCAGCAGCCGCTGCTGCGGATCCATCGCCAGCGCCTCCCGCGGCGAGATACCGAAGAACGCCGCGTCGAACTCCAGGGCGTGGTCGAGGAATCCGCCTTCCCGCACGTAACTGGTGCCCTGCCGCTCGGGGTCGGGGTCGTACAGCGCCTCAAGATCCCAGCCCCGATCGTCAGGGAAGGGGCCGTGTCCCTCCGCGCCGGAGGAGACCAGCTCCCACAGATCCTCCGGGGACTCCACACCGCCCGGGAAGCGGCAGGCCATCCCCACGATCGCGATCGGCTCTTCGCTCGCCCCCGTAGCCGTCAGCTCGGGTTCCGCAGACGCCACCGGCTCAGGTTCGCCGGCGAGTTGAGTGTCGAGGAACTCGGCCAGCAGCGTCGGCGTCGGGTGGTCGAAGACCATGGTGGACGGCAGGCTCGCGGCACTGAGACCGTCGAGCCGGTCGCGCAGGTCGACCGCGGTGAGCGAGTCCACGCCCAGGTCCAGGAACGTGGCGTCGGCCGCCACGTCCTCCGGGCCGGGGTATCCCAGCAATTCGGCCACCTGGCCGCGTACCATCTGGAGCAGGACATGGGTCCGTTCGCCGCCCGAGAGACCGACGAGTCGCTGGGCGAGCGCCGAAGCAGAATTCATGAGATCGCACCTTCAAATATCTGTGCACGGGAGCGCCCACACCACTGGGCGGCGGAGAGAACCAACGAATCACAGGGAAACTCGGGCAGAATTTCCGTTGCCGACCAAAAAATGCTGGCCCGCAGGTCAGGGTTGATACTCGTCGCACACCGTCCCGGCCGCAAGCCCCACAAGCCCTCGAAGTCTGCTGCGCCGCCCCTCCGCGGCCGGTACGGCGCCGCCAGAACCGCAGTTCCGTAGCACATAACTGCAGTTCACAGGCGTCTCCCAAAGGGAGGTCCGGCGAAGTCGCCACCCGGCCACGAATGCTGCGGCCAGGCTTTAGAACGGCCTTAGACCTGCTTCAGGGATCCCGTCCATTATTGACATCGCGGTCTTTGTGCTTTTTCGTTGAAGGCGCCTCTACCGCTGACAGCGTATGGACGAAATGCTTTATGCGCGTCCTGCGGATGGCATTCCCCCAAGCGTTTTCCCTGTTTTTACAGAGGTGTCGTCGTGAGCGATTTCGGAAGACCACCCGATTCCCCCGGTTTCGAGCCGTCCATACCCGTCGATCCGTTCGGTGTGCCAGCCGGGCGGGCCGCGGTGCTGTGCGGTGTCGGTGGCTGGGTCCCGCCGCGGGTCGTCACCAACGAAGAGCTCGCCGGGCGCCTCGACACCACAGACGAGTGGATCACCACCCGGACGGGGATCCAGCGGCGCCATGCCGTCGAGCCCGGGCAGGCCACCTCCGATCTCGCCGTGGAAGCCGGCCGCCGGGCGCTGCGCTCGGCCGGCGGCCCGGCCCCGGACACCGTCCTGCTCGCCACCACGACACCCGACCGCCCGTGCCCGGCCACCGCTCCCCTGGTCGCCGCCCGGCTCGGGCTGCGGGAGGCCGCCGCCTTCGACGTCTCGGCGGTCTGCACGGGGTTCATCTACGCCCTGGCGACCGCGGCCGGTCTGATCGCGACCGGGGTCTCCCGACGGGTCCTGGTGATCGGCGCCGATGTGTACTCCTCCATCGTCGACCCGGACGACCGCACCAACGCCATCATCTTCGGCGACGGTGCGGGCGCCGTGGTCCTGCGCGCCGGAAACCCGGCCGAACCAGGCGCACTGGACCACTTCGACCTGGGCAGCGACGGCGCGTCCGAAGAGCTGATCATGGTGGCGGCCGGGGGTTCCCGGCAGTGGGCCGAATCCCGCCCACCGACCCGCGGCGAACAGCACTTCGCGATGCGCGGCAAAGAGGTGTACCGGCACGCCGTCACGCGCATAGCGGCCTCGGCCCGGGCCGCGCTCGCCGCCGCGGGCTGGAAGCCGGGCGACGTGGACTACTTCGTCCCGCACCAGGCCAACGTGCGCATCCTGCACTCCGTTGCCGACGACCTCGGGATCGAACGGTCCCGCTGCGCCAGCCATCTCGTCGACGTGGGCAACACCGGTGCCGCGTCGATTCCGCTGGCGCTGGCCCACGCCCACACCGAGAGCGCGCTCAAGCCCGGCCATCGGGTAGTGCTCACCGGCTTCGGCGGGGGCCTGACCTGGGGCTCCTGCGTACTGCGATGGCCCGACATCAGCCAAGGAGAGGACCGACGATGAGTAACCCCACGCACGAGCAGCTGTACGACCGACTGGTCGCTGTCCTGCAATATCTGCACGACGCACCGGCCGAGCAGCTGACGCCGGACGCGACGTACGCCGACCTCGGTGTCGACTCACTCACGATGGTCGAGATCTCGCTGCGGCTGGAACGCGAGGTGGGCGTCGAGGTCGCCGACAACGAGCTGTCCCAGGAGCTCTCCCTCGCGGAGACTGTGCGGCTGATCGAGTCCAAGCTCTCCGCCGACGGGCCGCTACACCAGACCACCGCGTAACACCATCAACCGGCAAACCGGCCAGAAGATCCGGCCGGCGAATCGCATCCGGGACATTCGACCGGGAAAGAGGACTGACACGATGCAGATCAAACCGCAGACCGACGGGCACATGGGCGTGACGGTGGCGGACTTCGACCACACCACCGCGTCAGACGCGGACATCGAAGCGCTCAAGCAGGCCGTCTACAAGCACAAGATCGCGGTACTGAAGGACCAGGACCTCACACCGACGGCCTTCCACGACCTCGGGAAGCGGCTGGGACAGCCGGAGGCGTACTACGAGCCGATGTACCGCCACCCGGACAACCCCGACGTCTTCGTCTCCTCCAACGTCCCGGAGAACGGCAAGCAGATCGGCGTACCGAAGACCGGCAAGTTCTGGCACGCGGACTACCAGTTCATGCCCAACCCGTTCGGGATCACCCTGATCTACCCGCAGGTCATCCCCGAGCGGAACCGCGGGACGTGCTTCATCGACATGGGCGAGGCATACCGCAAGCTGCCCGAGGAGCTGAAGGAGGCGGTGTCGGGGACGTCCTGCCGGCACAGCGTCCGCAAATATTTCAAGATCCGTCCGCAGGACGTCTACCGGCCGATCTCGGAGATCCTCAAGGAGGTCGAGACGAAGACGCCGCCGGTGGTCCATCCTACGGCCTTCGTCCACCCGATGACCGGCGAGACGGTGCTGTACATCAGCGAGGGGTTCACCGTCGGCATCGAGGACGCCGACGGCAACGCGCTGGACGACGAGCTGCTCAAGCGCCTCTTCGAGGCCACCGGCCAGCTCGACGAGGACCTCGCCCACGAGAACATCCATCTGCAGGAGTTCGAGAAGGGTGACCTGCTCGTGTGGGACAACCGCAGCCTGATCCATCGGGCCCGGCACACCACCACGCCCGAGCCCACCGTCTCCTACCGGGTCACCGTGCACGACACCCGGAAGCTGTACGAGACCGGGGCGTAGCCGTGACGGGCGCACACGCCACGGGCGCGCACAGCATCCACGAGCACGCCACTGACGAGCGGCTCCTGGCGCGCGTACTCCAGCCGTACAAGGAACACCGCACCACGTATCTGAAGTCGGCGCGGGTCACCGCAGAGGGCACCGGAGGCACGGGCGTCACCGCGCACTGCACGTTCGAGATCCCCGAGTCGTGCTACATCGACGACACCGGCCATCTCAACGCGGTCGAAATCACCATCTGTTACAACCAGATGATGTATTACACGGTCGCCGCCGCGATCCAGTGGGGACTCCTGGAGGCGTTTGCAGACTGGACGATGGACGACTTCTGGAAGCGTCAACTTCCCGACGTCCTCATCGCCCGGTTCGCCAGCAAGTTCCGGCGGCCCGTCACCCCCCGCTCCTTCTCCGGCGCCATCGAGTTCCGGTCGGTGCAGCACAGATCGCCGGGCGGCGCCGCGCCCCTGCTGATCGCCGACACGGCGTACCGCTATCACGATGCCGAGGGCGGCCGGTGCGACGGTGAAGCGACGCTCGCCTTCACCAGCCTGCCCGGATGACCGGGCCGCGTGTGCCGGCTCCGGTTCCGCTTCCGTGCGGAGCCGGAGCCGGCGCACGCGGCGACCGCCCGCCGACGGCAGGAAGGAACCCCGCATGCGCATCGCCCAGGCCTGTGAGAAGCCCCAATGACCGCACACCCGACCGCGTCTCCCGATGTGAGCAGCCCGTGGATCCGGCGGTTCGCGCCGTACGGCGGTCCGCCGCCGAGTCGGGCGCGGCTCGTGTGTTTTCCGCACGCCGGAGGGGCCGCGAGCTACTACTTCCCGCTGTCCCGGCAGCTCGCGCCCACGGTGGAGACCTGGGCCATCCAGTATCCAGGGCGTCAGGATCGGCGCAAGGAGCCGTTGCTTACCAGCCTTTCCGACATGGCGGACGCCGCCTTCGAGGCGCTGCGGCCCCACGTGAGGCCTCCGTACTCCTTCTTCGGGCACAGCATGGGCGCCCTGCTGGCGTTCGAGGTGGCCCACCGGTTCGAACGTCTCGGCCAGGACGGTCCGGTCCAGGTCTTCGCCTCCGCCCGCCGCGCGCCCTCAGCCGGCGGCCGCGAGCGCGTGCCGCCGCGGACCGACGCCGAAGTGCTGGCGGACATCAAGAGGTTGGGCGGCACCGCGCCGGGTGCGCTGGACGACGAGGGACTGCGCGCCATGATCCTCCCCGTCATCCGGGCTGACTACCGGGCGGTCGAGACGTACGTGTGCGAAACGGGGCGAACGCTGCGCTGCCCGCTGACCGTGCTCGTCGGCGACGACGATCCGATGGTGACGGTCGCCGAGGCGGCTCAGTGGCGAGCCCACTCGACGGGCGCCTTCGCCCTGTCGGTGTACCCCGGCAGCCACTTCTATCTGGCCGACCAACTCGCCGATGTAGCCCGGGACATCAGCGCCTCTCTCACCGCCGCGGTCCATGCTGGTCCGCTCCCCGCAGAAGCACAGCCCCGCGTGAGGCGCGGGTGATCGCGGGGTTGTTTCCGCTGTCGGTGGCCACGGTCGGGATGTACCACGACCGCGGCCGTCCGGCGCGGGTCCCAACCGAGGAACGGCTGGTGGCCCACGCCTGCCGGGAGCGTGTGGATGCCGGCCGACGGGACGGTTCTGGACCGTCTCACCGACCGTGAGCTCCAGGTCCTCCTGCTGCTGACACAAGGCATGTCGAACGCGGAGATCGCGGACCACCTGGTTGTCACCGAGGCCACCGTCAAGACCCACGTCGGTCGGATGCTGGCGAAGCTCGGGCTGCGGGACCGCGTCCAGGCGGTGGTCTTCGCCTACGAGACCGGGCTGGTACGTGCCGGCCAGGACCGGTCCGGCGCGTTCGGCACGCGTGACGCCGCACGTCTTTCCTGACGTCGCAAGCACGTCCCGGGTGACATCGGCCGCGGGACACGGACAAAGGAGATACCCCTGCACCGCAACGCACGGCGGGTCGTTCACCGGGCCCCGTCCATTCCAGCCTGCACGACCCTCGTGCCGACGACAGTCGGTTGTTCGTCCCGCGGCTCCGACCGCTCACCACCCCCGGACCGACGAACGAGCCCCGACCGGAAGCGGCGAGCGGTCCGACGCCGCAGGCCGGCCATATCCACTCCTCGCCCGGCGCGCAGGTGCCGGAGCTGGGCTCCGATGACACCGGCTCCGACACGACGCGGGCAACGTTGCCGCCCTGGGAGGCGGCAGCGGTCAGTGATGAGAGAGACCCCGGGCGTCCCCCGTGGGCCCCTCTCCCCAAGCGTCCCACGCCGCCAGTCACACGCCCACCGGCTCCGGCTCCTCCTCTTCCGCCCGCAGAATAGTCTGCTGCAGTTCGCGCAGCGCCCGGCACGGCTCCAGCCCCAGCTCGCGACGGATCGTCTCGCGGACGCCCCGGTACGTCGTGAGCGCCTCGGCCCGGCGTCCGGACCGGGACATGCACAGGATCAGCTGCTGATAGAACGTCTCGTGCAAGGGATGGTCGACGACGAGGGACCGCAGCAGCCCGATCATCTCCTGATAGCGGCCAAGGGCCATGCTGGACTCGACGAACAGCTCGGCGCATTCGATACGAGCCTCGTCCAGCCACTTGACGAATCCGCCGATGACCGGTCCGTCCGACACCTCGCTGAGCGTAGTCCCCCGGGGGAGCGCGAACGCGGACCCCAGCACGGTGACCGCCTTGTCGTACCGCCTCGCCCGAACACTGACCCGCCCCTCGTGGAGCAGCCGCTGGAAGAGATGCAGGTCCGACTCTCCGGGGCCGACCCGCAGGAGATAGCCAGGCAACTTGGTGATGAGCGGGCCCTGGTCATGCCCGGATCCACCGTCGTGCCCCGCCCCACTCAGGAACTTGCGCAGCTGCGATACGTACACGTGCAGGGCCGCCGTCGCCCGGCGCGGTGGCGTACTGCCCCAGAGCTCGTTGACCAGCGCTTCACGGGAGACGACATGATTCGCCCGGATGAGCAAGGTGGCCAGCAGAATCTGCATTTTCGGCGCGGTGATCGCGGAAATCCGGTTGTTATCGGTCACGCTCAAGGGCCCGAGAATTTCGTATCGCACCAACGGCTCCTCAAACTCCAACAGCACTTTTCCTGCCTTCACTTCGGGTGTACGGGCCGTCGCCGCGCTCGACTCGTATCCGCCCCGCCAGGCGTAGACCTGGAATCCGCGTCCCGACTTCTTTCCCAGCAGCCCGCCTTCGACCATGCGCGGACAACAGGGCGTTGACCAGAAATTCCGCGCGGTCGGGCGACTTGATGACGGTTTTCCCCAGCCGCGTCCGGGCCGATGACCTGGTACGGGCGGTCGTGGCGCGTGGCGCAACCGCCCTCCTTCGCCCTCGGCGCGTAGATGGGCCACCATGTACGCGCTCGGCAGTTCGAGCCTTTCGAGCTCTTCTGGTTCGGCGCCGCCCAGCACCCCCTCGGCAAGGGATCCATGTTCTTCTTCGCCTCCCCTGAAGAGCCACTTTCCTTGCCTCTTACGCTATGCAGGGCGACCGGGCCACTCAAGCCCGCTCAACCCCTAACAACCCCTATCTCGGACCCCACAAGGGAGGGGAGACCGACTGGCCACGCCCCCAGGGCCGTTGCGTGATCGAGATGTGTCTTTGCCAGGCTGAGGCCAAGGGCTGACAGGGGCCGCTGGTAGTCGCGGGCGGTGCGCCGGAGGGCAGCGTGCGGCGTCTTACGGCCTGATCCACTCTCTTTCGTGCACCAGGCCGTAAGGCCGTCGTCCCGCCCCCGTGGCGGGGAGCGGGACGATGCGGGCTGTCAGGCTGAGCGACCGGTCAGGCGCTGCACTCGAGGCTGATGGCCGCGGCGGCGTGGTGGGCGTTCTGGTATCCGGACCCGTAATCGACGCCGCGGGTGTGCAGCTTGACGGAGAATGCGCCGTTGCTGCTGTCGAACGAGCCGCCGGACACCCATTTGCCGCGGTTGCGGACCTGGTCGACCGTGAAGTCACTGAGCTGCTTCCCCGATCCGTCCACGGTCTTGTACACGGAGTAGTGGCTCGGGTGGCCGCCGACGTGGCCGACGTTGCCGTCGCCCGGGACGAACACCTTGACTTCGCACGACCCGGATTTCACCGGCGCGGTGCGGAACGTCCACAGCGCGTAGTTGCCGTCGTCGCCGTTGTGGCCGGACATCGGTACGGACGTGAAGCGCCCGCCGCAGCCGCCCCCGGCGTAGCTGCCTTCTTGCGTCGTCCAGCCCGACTGGCCGTCGGCATACCTGCCCTGTTCCTTGTAGCCCGTGGACTTGTCCGAGCAGTACGGCCCGGCCACGGCGTAGTACGCGGGAGAAGCGGAGTGATGGTCGTTGGCCTGGTCGCCATCCGGCGGCACCGCCCCGCCGCCGGAGGACGAGGAGTCACCGCCATGACCGCCCCCGGACGCCTCGCCCTGTGCCTGGTCCGTGCCAGGCACCAGCCCCGGGCCGCCCTGCTTCCCCGTGTAATCGTCCCCGGCCCGGGGGGAGTTGTCGTCCGAGTGGTGCCCCACGAGTCCCGCGATCAGGAACGGCGAGCAAAGCAGCAGCACCCCGGCGAGTGCCGCCGCGGCCGCCATCGGCTTGGACACCCGGCCCGTCGGACCGTCGGGGCCGTCCTTCTCCGTGGCGGCGTCCTGCCTGGGGCCGGACGACGCCACGGCGGCCGCCGACGCCGAGGCCGCCGCCCCGGACTGCGCTGCGGCTTTCGCGCCGGACTTCGCTTCGGACTTCGCCCCTGTCGCTGCCGACGCGGCGGCGGACGTGCCCTTCCGCGCACCGTCCGAAGCCGCTGCGGTATCGGAAGCCGGTGCCGCGGCCGGGTCACCGGAGACGACGGGCACCGGAGCCGAACCTGTGGACAAGGTGTTCGTCATCGGCGGCGGCGCTGCCCCGGGCCGCTCCGGTGCGTTCTGCTCCGATTCACGCGATCCCGGTTCGGGGACGGCCGACTCCGCCGACACCGCCCCGCCGGCGGCCGCCTCCTGACGCGCGCCACCGCCTTCGCGGGACTCTTCGGGTTCCCTGGGCGCCATGGTCTGCTCTCCTCTTGTTCCTCGTTGCTGCTGGGGGTGTTGCCGCGCGTGTGCGAACACACTTGCGTGCCGCTGAGGTGTGGTCTCCCTAGGAGTGTGGGTCGGCGCCCGGTCGAGGATGCCGTCGGTGAGCGCACGGGCTCGGATCGGCCAGCGCCGCCTGGGTACTGGCCTGGCGCATCCCCTTTAGCGCCGACACCACCGTCAAGGCCGCCCCCGGTATCGCAGCCGACTCCTCCCCGACCAGTTCATCGGCTGCCACGCGTCAAGGTCGACCGACACCGGTGCCAGGATCTTCGACTGCGGCTCGATGCCGAGCCGCCAAGGGGCGAGCTCGGCGATGTCCGAGTCGTCGGCGTCGGCACACAGCAGCGGACGCGGACCGACCGACGACTCGGCGTGCTCCATCGGCAGCACGGCGAAGCGGACGGCCCCATGACGCCACGCAACTGATTGTACGTGCGATGCCGAACGCCTGGGGCCGCGTGCCGGGCGGTCACCGCGAAACTCAGGTCGATCGCGCCATCAGTCACATGGGCGACCGCCGAGCCCGCCGCCCGCGGGTACATCGTCCGGCGGTGCAGGCCGGCAGCCGGCGGAGTCCCGCGGCGGTCGCCGGGGATCCGGGGTCCCGTCAGCCGATTCCGTACGCCGGACCGTTGCCGAACCGGCCGACCGCGAGCGAGTTGACCACGGCGAGCCCGAGAGCGGTTTCGGAGGGCTGCCCCGAAAGACGCCGAAAGAGTTCCCGAGGAAGGCACCGGGGCGGCCCCGCCTGCCACGTCGCCGCGACACTCCTCCACTACTCCTCCACCACGTCCGTGGGGCGCTGGACCGTGCCCGCCCCACCACCGGACGCATCGCCGTGCGACGCATCGCCGTCGGACGACGACATCTCGCCCGACGAACCGGACGAACCGGAGGCCCCGGCCTGCGCATGCGCCCCGCTCTCCTGGAGCCCGACGTCCTGGCTCGCCGGGGACGGACCCGCTCCCACCTGGCGCGCAAGTCGCTGTTCCTCCGTGCCGATCCAGTGCTCGCCGTTGTCGCGGGCTTCCTGCGACAGCTGTGCGGCGAGTCGTTCGGCGGCGTCGCGTCCGACGGTCAACAGCGCTCGGCCCACCGCGCGTTCGGCCTCGGTCTCTACCTCCCGGCGGTGCACCGGATCCGGGTCCGTCTCGCTCACGGGTGGCCACCGCAGCACACCTGATGTCAGCCGGCGCAGCTCCGTGAAGTCGTGTTCCACCAGCTGTGCCGCCAGGTCACGCGGCGCCGGGCCGGATGGGTCCGCAAGCTCTCCAAGGGCCCACGGCACGGCCTGAATCCGCTCGGCAATGTCCATCAGCGCGGCGGGGGCGCCCTCCATGCCCAGTCGGCTCGCCAGCCCCAGCAGCCCGTACATGTCGAACCACGCGTGGCCGGTCAGCCTCTCGATCTGTTCCACCGGCACACCCATCTGCCTCGCCCGCCACCGATGGACGTCGTCGCGCTCCACGTCTCCCAGTACGTCTAGGTCCGCAAAATCATGGACGGACAGCCCGGTGTCGTGGAAGTAGGTCAGAAACGTCCGAAGTTGTTCGACGGCGGTCGAATCGCCAAGGAGGACACTGTTCATGTCGACACCGGCCTCCGCCTCCAGTTGGGGCTCCAGCCAGTCCTCCTGCCACCTCTGCGGGCTCGTCCCCTCGCCCAGCGCGGTCAGCAGGCTGCTGCGCAACCACCCGCCGAGCAAATGGTAATCCGCCGGCCCCAGCCCGAGCATGTCGCTCAGCCGGAACAGGAAGGGGCCGAGGGCCGGCGGCACGTCCAGTTGCCGCGCCACCTCGCGGATCTCCGCGGCGGGCAGCTGCCCGGTGAGGGTGCTCAGATCGAACAGGTCCGGTACGGCGTCGTCTCCCGCCCAGATCTCGTGCGCGAACTCGGCCAGTTGCTGGAGCGTCGGACCGCCGGCCGTCACCACTACGTACTGCGCGGGATCGACGTCCAGCCGCTGGGAGATCCAGTCGCGGATACCGTCCATGACGGCCCCTGCGCCGGTCGTGACCGGCTCCGTCTGCTGGACGGCCTGGCCGCTCTCGTGCTCGTACTCCTCTGCCGCGCGGTCCACCGCCTCCAGTACGTCGACGAAATCCAGCTGCCGGAGGCTGTCCAGGTCCCGGCCCCCACGGCGGAAGTCACCCCAGTGGAGCAGCGCGAACACCTGCGAGGGAGCCAACCAACGGCCGTTCCAGGACCGTGAAGCCGCGCTGCCGGGCCCCGCGAAGACGGGGTCGGACACCAGCCGGTACAGCCACGCACGGTCCTGCGAGGTACGCGCGCCCAGCAGCCATGCCGCGTCCCCGAGCAGGCGCCCGGCCTCCCAGGCGCCGCGCACGTCGAAGGTCGTCAGGAAGTGCCGTAGCGCCGCGCCCTCGTCCGCGAGCGACGACGGCCGCAACGACCAGTGGACGGCCGAGGAATCCTGGGTGTCACCGCTCTCCACCAGCCGGCGCAGCTGTTCGGCGACCTGGTCGGCCGCCCAGGATGGGGCGTCTCCCACGGAGAGCGGCCGGAAGATGCGGACCAGTTCCTGCGGCCCGGCGAGCTGGTGCAGTACGTCCAGCCGGACGGGGACAAGCTCGAGCACCCGGAACAAGTCTTCGATGTCCGTCAACCCCAGGGCCCGTGCGGACTCCCACGCGGTGACCGGCGATTCCTCACCCGTCAGCGCGACGAGGTTCAGCAGATCCCCCATGCGCTCCAGGCCCAACCCCTCGCCTGGCGTCTCCGGATCCGCGATGCCCAACCGCTCGCGCAGCATCTCCAGATGCCAGATCTCGTCGGCGCTCAGGCGCACGAGCCGGTCCTCCGGTACGTTCCAGGCACGGGCCGCCCAGCCGCGCAGCGGCGGTGCGGCCGACTCGCCCGGGCCGCTGTAGGGCGGCGGTTGCACACCCTCGCGCGTGCGCACCTCTGAGACGAGGTCCGCGTACCTCGGCGGGGGCTGGTAGGGGGCGGCGGCCGTTTCTTCCGTGTCCGGCGTTCCCGCTTTCGTGCCCTCGTACGTGGACAGCCACGCGGTCACCAGCCGGTTGGCGTGCTGAGGCGTCAGCAGATCCCAGAGGATGCGCCGCACCCCTGCGTGGTCCACCGCGTTCCGCAGGGCATCGGCCTCCTCCCGAAGATGTCGGTCGAGTGCGCCGAGCGCATGCGTATCGGTCCGTACCTCCGGCCGGGCACCCAGAGTGGTGAAGATTTCTCGGAAGAGTTCCGTCCGCGCGGGCGGCTCGTGGAGCAGCGTCCCGAGGGAGAGGCCGAAGGCACTCAGGAACTGGTCGGCACGCAAGTAGCGCAGCGAGCCGAGGACCTGCCTGGGCTCGTGTGGGGTCCCGTCCGGCTCGGCGCCCCAGACGGCGTCGGACGCTGCGGGGAACTGCTCGACGAGCCGACCGAAGCCCGCCCAGTCGGCGGGGCGATGCAGCCCGAGCCGGCGCCACTGCGCCTGCACGAGGTCGACCCAGCGCTCCGGCACGGTCCAGTCCGTGGATTCCAACTGGTTCGCCGCCGTGCGCCACTCGTGCAGTAGGGCCACATCGCGCGGGAACAGGCGCGCCAGGTCCGCCAGGTCCACGCGCAGCCGGTCCGCGGCCAGACGCAGCGTCGATCCGGTGAACGGAGCGGCCATCAGCGTCCCGGCAAGCACGCGGTTCGCCTCGGCGGGGACGGGTCGCTGGTCCAGCCACTCGGTGACGTACGCGCCGAGGGCATCGCGGTCCTGCTGGTCGCCTTCGGCGAGGCCCCGCAGCGCCTCCAGCGACGATGGGCGTGCCTCCGCGTGACGCCGGAAGGCCGCCAGGTCGCCCAGGCCCAGGCGGACGTCATGGCCCGCGAACCACCCCAGGTCCTCCGGCTGGAAGCCCACTGCGGCGAGTCGGCTGCGCAGGGCGAACGCACCCAGCTCGACCCGCTCCTCAAGGGGCACATCCCCCAGCCACGGCAGCTCGCCGACCACCGTCGCCAGGTGCTCGGGCAGCACCCCCAGGCGATCCGACAGTCCGAGGACCTCCGCCGGTCCCACCTGCCAGGCGTCTACCAGGTCCACGACCGCATGGGGGAACTGTCCCGACGCCGCCACATGGTTCACCAGCGCAGCGGTCTGCGCGGCGTCCAACCGCCACCGGTACGCCTGCCCGATCAGTCCGGCGACGTTCACCGAACTCGGCAGCGTGTAAGGCGGCTCAAGGCCCTGCTGCCAGCCGGTCATGATCGGGCTGAACGTCTCCCGCTCGTCGACCGGATTGATCGGGTAGGGCGCTCCGACGTCACGGACCGACGCGACGAAGCGCCTGAACCTCTCGCCCTGCGGCCCCGCCTCCTCGACGCGGGCCGCCAGCTCACGGAACCAGGAGATGTCCCGGACGGACCGCAGACCGTGCTGCTGTACGTGCGAGGACGCCCGCTCCTGCGCGCCGTCTGCGCCGTAGTGGCGGACGAAGTCGCCGAGCTGGGCCGGGTCGAAGAAGGCCAGGGGACTCAGGTCCTCACCAACGCTGGTGAGCACGATCAGCTCGGTCACATCCTCGGGACTGACGCCGAGCCGCTCGGCCAGCTCCTCCTCGGTCTGCGGAACCTGGGGGACGTCGTCGGTCGCCTCGGCCCAGACGGGCTCGTGGCGCAGCGTCCCCAGGTGGGGCCGGAGAACGTGCTGTTCCTCGAACGCCGCACTCTCCGCCTCGTCTGCCCTGCTCCGTTCGTCCAGCCACCGGCTGACCAGCCCATCGTCGTCCGCCGCACCGGACCGCAGCTCCTCCAACGCGGACCCGTTCTCCTGCACGAAGCGCCGGAAACCGACAAGGTCCTGCGGGCGCAGCTGCAACCCGGATCCCGCGAACCATCCAAGGTCCTCCGGGATGAATCCCGCCTCCGCCAGGCGCCGGCGCAGCACATCTGCGCCGCTCGCTACCTGCTCCGCCGACGGGACACCGTCCAGCACCCCCGACAGCTCGCCCGACACCATCACCAGATGCTCCGGCGGCACACCCAGCCGTCCCGCCAGCTCGAAGACCTGGTTGGGGCCAACACCCAAGCCCTGGGTCAGGCCGACGACCTCTTCGGGCAAGCGCCCCAGCTCCTGAACGTGTTCCACCAGCATCGCGGCCTGCCCCGCATCAAGCAGCCAATCGTGCGCCAACTTCATCACTGCGTCGACGTCCACACCGTCCGGCAGCGGGTGCTCGGCGAAGACCCGTGCCACGTCACGGGCCATCCCCCGGAGCTCGGCGGTCACCCAGACCTCCCCGGTGACGTCACCCGTGGTCGAAGCGGCATCAACGTCACTCGTCGTCGAAGCAGTGTCAACGTCACTCATCGTCGAAGCGGCGTCGTGCCAGACCTCCGCGGTGAGATCGCTCGTCGTCGACGCAGCGTCGTGGGAAGCGGAGCCCGCCCCGGCCGCGGATCCCGATCCCGAGCTCGACGCCGAGCCCGACGCCGAGCCCGACGCAAATCCTGATCCCGAGCCCGAATTGAGGAACCGGTCGGCGCCACCCATCGTGCGAGCCAGCCGCTGTTCCTCCGTGCCGATCCAATGCTCACCGACTCCGCGGGCTCTCTCCGACAGCCGTGCGGCCAGTCGTCCGGCGGCCGCGCGTCCGGAAGTCAGCATCTCCCGGCCCACCTCGCCCGCGGCCTGGGCATGGAGTGCCCTGCGGCGGAAGGGCTCGTCTTCCATACCGATGACCGGCGGCCACCGCAGCACACCGGAACCCAGCAAGCGCTGCACCTGCTCGGCCCCGTGCAGCGCCCTGCGCACAATTTCCTGCGGTGTCATCTCGGCGTAGGTGCGGACGATTTCCACGAGACCCCACGGCATGGCCTGCAACCGTTCGGCAAGCCCGACGAGCTCCCTCAGATCCTCGCCCACCCCGAGGCTCGCACTCAGCTCCCGGAGCCCGTACACGTCGAACCACGGCTGCCCCACCAGCGCGTCGTACCGATCCAGCGGCATCCCCAGCTGCTCGGCCCGCCACGAGCGCACGAACTCGCCGACAGGGGCCTCACCGTCAACGAAGGAATCCCACACCACACGACGCTGGCCCGGAATGAGATCGCCGTAGGCGCCCGGCTCGACGACACCGTCCGTCACCAGCTGCGACTGCACACGCTCGCCCAGGCCCGGCAGTTCATCGAGGTTCAGCCCCAGCCCGTGCAGCCGCTCCAACAGCCCCCGCACGAACCGCACCTCAGACTCGGATTCTTCGTACAAGGCATCGAGATCAATGCCCTGGTCCTCCAGGAACGGCTGGAAGCCGCCCTCCAGCCAGGTCTGCGGACTCTCCCCGCCGCGCAGGCTGTTCAGCAAGGACTCGCGCACCACCCGCAGGAGGTGCAACTGCTCCACTTCCAGCCCCAGGACGTCGGCCAGCCGGAGCAGGAACGGTCCCATCGACGGCGCAAGCCCGGCGCCCTCTGCCGCCGCCTGCATCTCGTCCTCGGGCAGGCCTTGCCAGACCCTTACGAGGTCGGCCAGATCCACCAGGTCGCGGGTGCCGACCTGGTGGAGCGGCACACCGTCGGAGCCGAGCCCCGGGACATGGAGGCCCACGGGCTCCGTGCTGACGCCGCGCAGGTAACCCACCATCTGAGCTGGCGTCACATCTTCACGAACGTTGCGGTAATCAGCGACTTCGAGGCCCACCATGCCGGCCGCCCACGCTTCGAGGTCGTCCAGCACCCTGGACGGGTCAGGGCGCCGCCCCGGCTCCGACCAGACCGTTCGGCCCTGTTGTGCGAACTGCTGGTCCTGCTCGAACCGCCCGGCAAGGTCGGTCAGATGCCTGACGGCGGCCTCGGGCTCCAGACCACGCAGCTCCGACAGCGTCCACCCGCTCCCGATCGGCCCCCCAGCCCGGATATCGGCCCAGTGCAAGAGCTGGATCAGCCGGGCAGGCGACAGCCAGGGCGCGTGCGGCCCCGTGGGACCGCCGAAGCCACGCTCACCGAACACAACCGCCATGCGATACAGCAATTCCAGCCCGCCCGGGGTCAGCACACCCGCGACAGCGGCCGCATCAGCGAACAGATCCTCCAAGAGCAAGTCCTCCGGCACAGCGAAGAGCGTCCGGAAGCGTTCGCTGCTCACACGCTCGAAGAAGCGGTGGAAGCCCTCCACCGTGCCCGCGGCGCCGGGGCCGACCCGAAGGTCCTCATGCACGGCCCTTCCCGTGATGAGCTGGAACTCCCCGGCCAAGTCCTCCACAGCACCATGCGCGTCCACGAAGCTCATCTCGCGCAGGTCCGACACGCTGTGCCTGCCACGGAAGTTGGCATATTGCAGCACCACGAGAAGCTGCGCCGGAGCCAGCCAGGTCCCCGTCGGCAACTGCTCACGCAGATCAGCAGGCCCCGCAACAGCCGGGTCGGAAGCGAAACGGAAGAACCAGGCACGATCCGCAGGCGTTTCCGCACCCGCCACCCGGGCCACATCCCGCAACAGCGCCCCAGTGAGCTCGCCGTCCGGCAGGTCAAAGGCAGCACGGAAGGCTTCCACCGCCCCGCCCTCGTCACCCAGCACTTCAGGACGCAACGACCAGTGGACCTCCTCCAGCAGATCCGCAGCCACGGTGTCCGGCACGCGCTGGACCTCCCGGTTCTGCACCAGGTCACGCAAACGGTCCGCGACCTGCTCGAACTCACGGTTACGCCTCAGCGCCCCCGCCTCGTTGAGCGGCCGGAACGCATCGGCCAGCTCACGCTGCCCGGCCAGCCAGTACAGCTCGTCCAGCCGGAACGGAACACGCCTGAGCACCCGGTACAGGTCCATGACGTCCCTGAGCCCCAGGACATGCGCGGCCCCCACCAGATCGGCGACCGACGGCACCTCCCCCATCCCCGCCACCACACTCAGCAGGTCCTTCATCTGCCGAACGCCCAGCCGCTGCCGCAACGCCTCCAGGGCCCCGATCTCCTCGGCACTGAACCTTCCGACCCCCGCCCCCTCAACCCCCCACACACGAACCGCCCAGTCCCGCACCGCCGCCGGAGCAGGAACATGACCGCGCGCCCGGTAAGCCGGCGGCGGACCACTCGGTTCCGACGCCTGGGCCGGGAACGGCCCGGCCTCGGCATCATGTTTCGAGTAGTCAGGCAACCCGTCCAGCGCGGCCCGTACACGGGGCGCGCTGTCCGTATACGACTCGGATTCATCAGGGGCACCCTGGCGCTCGGCATGCGCCTGTGCCCACTCACGCACCACCGGCCCCAACGGCCGGCCCGCGAGCTCATAAGCCAACCAGCGGCTTATGGCGCTTCGGTTCTGGTTACGCAACCGGAGCCCCGGCTGCACGTTGCTGGCCACCGCCGCCGCAATGAGGCGCCTCCTGAGGTCTCGGAATGCGTTCGGGTCGCTGCGCAGCGAATCGGGCAGCTTCGCCACCTCCACGACGAGACGGTTCATCACCCCGGCCCACACGGGCTTGTGGCGCAGCGACGCCAGGTTGAACTGGTAGACGTTCCTCAGGAACCGATTGAGCGGCAGGTAACGGGCCGAGCCAAGGCCCGGATCGGGCGCAGTCTGCGAACCCGAAGCCTCCTGCCGCGGCCTGGGGGCGAAGAGCTCCGGGCATGTCTGGATCAGGCGGGGGAAAGCCGCCCAGTCCTCAGCGGTACGCAGCCCGAGCGCATCGAACTGCGACCTCATGAACTTGACCCAGCGCTCCCACCCCTCTTCGTCCAGAGCCCCACGGCGCTCCACATACTGATGCAGCGCGGCAATGTCCTGCGGGAACAACAGCGCCAGGTCCGAGGCCTGCGGGAACAACGGCCCCAGGTCCGAGTCGTACTGGATCAACAGATCATCCGAGACGTCCCACAGCCGCCGCGCGGCCGCCTCCAGCGTCGGCCTCCTGAGCGCGTCGGACATCAGGACCTCAGCCCGCCGCTGGTGCTCCCGGAACGCCGCACCCGCCGCCGCCTCTGCCTCGCTCCGATCGGCCAGCCACCCCCTGACCAGCCCACCAGTGTCCGCCGCACCGGACCGCAGCCCCTCCAACGCAGACCCGCGCTCCAGCACAAAACGCCGGAAATCGCGGAGGTCCTGCGGGCGCAGCTGCAACCCGGATCCCGCGAACCAACCAAGGTCCTGCGGGACGAATCCCGCCTCCCCCAGGCGCCGGCGCAGCACATCTGCGCCGCTCGCTACCTGCTCCGCCGACGGGACACCGTCCAGCAGCTCCGACAGCTCGTCCGACACCAGCACCAGATGCTCCGGCGGCACATCCAGCTGTCCCGCCAGCTCGAAGACCTGGTTGGGGCCAACACCCAACGCCCGGGCCAGGCCGACGACCTCTTCGGGCAAGCGCCCCAGCTCCTGAACGTGCGCCATCAGCATCGCGGCCTGATCCGCATCGAGCCCCCAGCCGTGCGCCAACTCCATCACTGCGACGATGTTTACGCTCCGTTCGTCCAGCCAGTCCCTGACCAGCTCACGGGCTTCCACGTCCACCGCACCGAACCGCAGATCGTCCAACTCGAATTCGCGCTCCCGCACGAAACGCCGGAAATCGCGGAGGTCCTGCGGGCGCAGCTGCAACCCGGATCCCGCGAACCATCCAAGGTCCTCCGGGATGAATCCCGCCTCCGCCAGGCGCCGGCGCAGCGCGTCTGCGCCGCTCGCTACCTGCTCCGCCGACGGGACACCGTCCAGCAGCTCCGACAGCTCGTCCGACACCAGCACCAGATGCTCCGGCGGCACATCCAGCTGTCCCGCCAGCTCGAAGACCTGGTTGGGGCCAACATCCAAGCCCTGGGCCAGGCCGACGACCGCTTCGGGCAAGCGCCCCAGCGAATGAACGTGCGCCATCAGCATCGCGGCCTGATCCGCATCGAGCCGCCAGCCTTGCGCCAACTCCACCACGTCGGCGATGTTCACACCGACCGGCAACGAGCGCTCGACGAGGACCCGCGCCACTTCGTAGTCCACGCCGAGGAGGTCAGCGTGCTGATGGGTTTCATAGGCGCCGATGGACGAGCCCGACGCAGATCCCGAGCCCGACCCCGAGCCCGACGCAGATCCCGAGCCCGACCCCGAGCCCGAGCCCGACCCCGAGCCCGACCCCGAGCCCGAGCCCGACCCCGAGCCCGACCCCGAGCCCGACCCCGAGCCCGAGCCCGACCCCGAGCCCGACCCCGAGCCCGAGCCCGACCCCGAGCCCGACCCAGATCCCGAGCCCGACCCCGAGCCCGACCCAGATCCCGAGCCCGACCCCGAATTCAGGAACCGGTCGGCGCCACCCATCGTGCGGGCCAGCCGCTGTTCCTCCGTGCCGATCCAATGCTCGCCATTGCGGCGGGCCTCCCGCGACAGCCGTGCAGCCAGTCGTTCGGCAGCATCGCGTCCGGAAGTAAACATCGCCCGGCCCACCTCGCCCGCGGCGTGGGCGTGGAGTGCCCGGCGGCGCTTGGGCTCCTCTTCCATACCGATGACCGGCGGCCACCGCAGCACACCGGAACCCAACCAGCGCTGCACCTGCTCGGCCCCGTGCAGCGCCGTGTGCACCATGTCTTGTGGTGTCGTCTCGGTGTAGGTGCCGGCGAGTTCCACGAGACCCCACGGCATGGCCTGCAACCGTTCGGCAAGCTCGGCGAGCTCCCTCAGGTCCTCGCCCACCCCGAGGCGCTCTCCCAGCTCCCGGAGCCAGTACGCGTCGAACCACGGCTGCCCCGCCAGCGCGTCGTACCGATCCAGCGGCATCCCCAGCTGCTCGGCCCGCCACGAGCGCACGAACTCGCCGACAGGGGCCTCACCGTCAACGAAGGAATCCCACACCACACGACGCTGGCCCGGAATGAGATCGCCGTAGGCGCCCGGTTCGACGACACCGGCCGTCACCAGCTCGGACTGCACACGCTCGCCCAGGACCGGCAGTTCGTCGAGGTTCAGCCCCAGCCCGTGCAGCCGCTCCAACAGCCCCCGCACGAACCGCACCTCGGACTCGGATCCGTCGTGCAAGGCATCAGTATCGATGCCCTGGTCCTCCAGGAACGGCTGGAAGCCGTCTTCCCGCCAGGTCTGCGGCCCGTGCCCACGGCGCAGGCTGTTCAGCAAGGGCCCGCGCACCACACCCAGGAGGTGGAACTGCTCCTGTTCCAGCCCCAGGGTGTTGGCCAGCCGGCGCAGGAACGGTCCCATGGACGGCCCAAGCCCGGCCGCCTCTGCCGCCGCCCGCATCTCGTCCTCGGGCAGGCGTCGCAGGACCATGACGAGGTTGGCCAGATCTACCAGGTCGCCGGTCCCGACCCGGTGGAGCGGCACACCGTCGGAGCCGAGCCCCGGGACATGGAGGTCCACGGGCTCCATGCTGACGGCGCGCAGGTAACCCATCATCTCAAGCGGCGTCACATCATAGAGAGGAAGCACATAGTATGCCTCGTCGCCGAGAGCCATCAGGTCTTCGAGCACCCACCTTTGGAGGTCGTCCAGCACCCTGGACGGGTCAGGGCGCTGCCCCGGCTCCGACCAGACCGTTCGGCCCTGTTGTGCGAACTGCTCGTCCTGCTCGAACCGCCCGGCAAGGTCGGTCAGATGCCTGACGGCGGCGTCGGGCTCCAGGCCACGCAGATGCGACAGCGTCCGCCCGCTCCCGATCGGCCCCCCAGCCCGGGTGTCAGCCCAGTGCAAGAGCTGGATCAGCCGGGCAGGCGCCAGCCAGGGCGCGTGCGGCCCAGGACCGGCGAAGCCGCGCTCACCGAACGCAACCGCCATGCGGTACAGCCAATCGCGCCCGCCCGGGGTCAGCGCACCCGCGACAGCGGCCGCATCAGCGAACACATCCTCAACGGGCCGGCCCTCCGGCACAGCGAAGAGCGTCCGGAAGCGTTCGCTGCTCACACGCTCGAAGAAGTCGTGGAAGCCCTCCACCGTGTCCGCGGCGCCGGGGCCGACCGGAAGGTCCTCATGCACGGTCCTTCCCGTCATGTGCCGGAACTCCCCGGCCAAGTCCTCCACAGCACCATGCGCGTCCACGAAGCTCATCTGGCGCAGGTCCGACACGCTGTGCCTGCCACGGAAGTTGGCATATTGCAGCACCACGAGAAGCTGCGCCGGAGCCAGCCAGGTCCCCGTCGGCAACTGCTCACGCAGATCAGCAGGCCCCGCAACAGCCGGGTCGGAAGCAAAACGGAAGAACCAGGCACGATCCTCAGGCGTGTCCGCACCCGCCATCCGGGCCACATCCCGCAACAGCGCCCCAGTGACCTCGTCGTCCGGCAGGTCAAAGGCAGCACGGAACGCTTCCACCGCCCCACTCTCGTTGCCCAGCAAGTCGGAGCGTCGCGACCAGTGCTCCACGTCCAGCAGGAGCAGGTCCATGGCCACCTCGGTGTTCTGCACCAGGTCACGCAAATGGTTCGCAACCTGCTCGACCACACGGTTACGCCCCAGCGCCCACGCGTGGTTGAGCGGCCGGAACACATCGGCCAGCTCACGCTGCCAGGCCAGCCGGTGCAGCTCGTCCAGCCGGACCGGAAAACGCCTGAGCACCCGGTACAGGTCCATGACGTCCCTGAGCCCCAGGACGCGCGCGGCCCCCTCCAGCGCGGCGACCGACGGCACCTCCCCCATCCCCGCCACCACACTCAGCAGGTCCTTCATCTGCCGAACGCCCAGCCGCTGCCGCAACGCCTCCAGGGCCCCGATCCCGTCGGCACTGAACCTTCCGACCTGCGCCCCCTCAACCCCCCACATACGAACCGCCCAGTCCCGCACCGCCGCCGGAGCAGGAACATGACCGCGCGCCCCGTAAGCCGGCGGCGGACCACTCAGCTCCGACTCCGACCCCGACTCCGACAGTGGTGCAGGCTGCACCGACGCCTGGGCCGGGAGCAGCCCGGCCACGGCGTCCTGATCCGAGTACTCCGGCGGCGCCACGTAGTCCGGCAGCCTCGCATCCAGCGCGGCCCGTACACGGGGCGCGATGTCGTACGGCTCGGAGTCGTCAGGGGCACCCTGGCGCTCGGCATACGCCAGCGCCCACTCGCGCACCACCGGCCCCCACGGCCGGACCGCGAACTCACAGCCCAACCAGCGCCATTGGGTGCGTGCGTTTTGGCGAATCACCCATTCACGGCGCTCCGACGGCACGTTTGCGTGCACCTTGGCGGTGAGGTGGTCGGCAAGGTCTCGGAGTGCGTTCGGGTCGCTGCGCAGCGAATCGGGCAGCTTCGCCACCTCCACGACGAGACGGTTCATCACCCCGGCCCACACGGGCCAGTCGCGCAGCGCCGCCAGGTCGAGCCGGAAGCCCCCCAGGAACCGATTGAGCGGCAGGTAACGGGCCGAACCAAGGCCCGGATCGGACACAGTCTGCGAACCCGAAGCCTCCTGCCCCGGCCTGAAGGCGAAGAGCTCCGGGCATGCCTGGATCAGGCGGCCGAAAGCCGCCCAGTCCTCAGCGGTACGCAGCCCGAGCGCATCGAACTGCGACCTCATGAACTTGACCCAGCGCTCCCACCCCTCTTCGTCCAGAGCCCCACGGCGCTCCACATACTGATGCAGCGCGGCAATGTCCTGCGGGAACAACAGCGCCAGGTCCGAGGCCTGCGGGAAAAACAGCGCCCGGTCCGAGTCCTCCAGGAACAACGGCCCCAGGTCCGAGTCGTGCTGGATCAACAGATCATCCGAGACGTTCCACAGCCGCCGCGCGGCCGCCTCCAGCGTCGGCCTCCTGAGCGCGTCGGACAACAAGGCCTCAGCCCGCGCCCGGTGCTTCCCGAACGCCACATCCGCCGCCGCGTCTGCCCTTCTCCGTGCCGTCCGCCACTCCCAGACCAGCACATCGGCATCCTGCGCACCGGACCGCAGATTATCCAACACGAACTTGCGCTTCAGCACGAAACGATGGAAATCGACAAGGTCCTGCGGGCGCAGCTGCAACCCGGATCCCGCGAACCAACGAAGGTCCTGCGGGCCGAATCCCGCCGCCTCCAGGTACCGGCGCAGCGCGTCTGCGCCGCTCGCTGCCTGCTCCTCCGGCCGGAAGCGGTACAGCCCCGGCAGCTCGCCCGACACCGCCACCAGATGCTCCGGCGGCACATCCAGCTGTCCCGCCAGCTCGAAGACCTGGTTGGGGCCAACACCAAACGCCCGGGTCAGGCCGACGACCGCTTCGGGGAAGCGCCCCAGCGTCCGAACGTGCGCCATCAGCATCGCGGCCTGATCCGCATCGAGCCCCCAGTGGTGCGCCAACTCCATCACGTTGGTGACGTCCACACCGTCCGGCAACGAGTGCCGGGCGAAGACCCGCGCCACTGCGTGGTCCATGCCGAGGCGGTCAGCGTTCTCCCAGATCTCCTCGGCGTCGACGGACGAGCCCGAATCGTAGACCGGGGTGCCCAGGACCTGCGGTGGACCGCTCGGTTCCGACTCCGACAGCGGTGCAGGCTGCATCGACGCCTGGGCCGGGAGCGGCCCGGCCTCGGCGTCCTGTTCGGAGTAGTCAGTCGGTGTCTCGTCCAGCGCGGCCCGTACGTGGGGCGCGATGTGCGTGTTCGGCCCGGAGTCATCAGGGACACCGTGACGATCGGCATGCGCCTGCGCCCATGCGCGCACCACCGGCCCCAACGGCCGGCCCGCGAGTTCGTAGCGCAACCAGCGCAGTACGGTGCGTCCGTCCCTCCGATCCACCCCTTCACGGAGCCCCGGCTGCGCGTTGCCGGCCACTGCCTCCGCGACGAGGCGCCTGCTGAGGTCTTGAAGTGCGCGCGGGTCGCTGCGCAGCGACCCGGGCAGCTTCGCCATCTCCACGACGAGACGGTTCATCACCCCGGCCCACACGGGCTCGCCGAGCAGCGCCGCCAGGTCGTGCTGGAGGAAGTTCCTCAGGAACTGATCGAGCAGCTGGTAACGGGCCGAACCAAGGCCTGGGTCGGGCGCAGTCTGCGAACCCGAACCCTCCTGCCACGGCCCGGTGGCGAAGAGCTCCGGGCAGGCC
>NZ_JBIURS010000034.1:0-22861 GCF_044740965.1 Streptomyces sp. NPDC088252
GGGCGTGCGGGACATGGTCATCCGCGTCGGCCCCGTCCGCCCCGGACAGCTGGGCATCGTCGTCCCAGCGGCCGAACGGGCCGTCACGGCCGGGGTCGTCTGCTCGTCGTGCTTGCGCAGC
The DNA here is from genome assembly GCF_044740965.1 of Streptomyces sp. NPDC088252. Taxonomy (NCBI): domain Bacteria; kingdom Bacillati; phylum Actinomycetota; class Actinomycetes; order Kitasatosporales; family Streptomycetaceae; genus Streptomyces; species Streptomyces sp. NPDC088252. The sequence continues at coordinate 122 of NZ_JBIURS010000034.1, forward strand.
ATCCTCATGACGGTGGCGGGCGAGGGGTGCTGCCCCTTCTTCGCGCCGGTGGTGATGACGAGGCGCTTAGCGATGTCGCGCAGGCTCATCTCCTGGTCGCGCAGGTGCAGCGCCATGGACAGCATGTCGTCGTCGGTGACCCCGGCGCCGCCGATGGTCTTGCCACGCTTCCGCGCGGACTCGTGGCCTTCGAGGGTGCGGTCGCGGATGTACTCGCGCTCCATGCCGGACATGGCCGCGAGCACGGTGAACACGATGCCCGACGGGTCGTGTGAGCCCTTCAGTTCTCCGGTGAGGAACTCCAGGCCGACGTCGCTCGCCTTCAGCTCCTCGGCGAGCATGGCGAGTTCGATGCCGCGGCCGAGCCGCTTGTGCTCGTGCACGACGAGGGTGACGGCGACACCGGAGGAGCGGATCTCCCCGGCGAGCTTCACGGCGGCCTCCAACTCGGGGCGCTTGGTGGCGCGGGTGGAGATCTCCTCCGAGAAGACCCGGGTGACCCCGGCCTCGCCGAGCGAGTCAAGCTGTGCGTCCAGGGACTGCCGGGCGGTCGAGGCGCGGGCGTAGCCGAGGCGGACGTGTCCGACCGGTTCGGCGCCGGCGCGCACGGGCCGGGGTAGTTCGGTCCACGCCGAGCCCGGCTTGCGTACGGTGGGAGTCGGCACGCTCAGGGCCTTGGCGAGTCGGGGCACGAGGCGGAAGCGGGTGGTGTGGTACTGGATCGCCACCCTGCCCTTCCCGGTCCGGCACGGGGAGCCCGCCGGGGCGGCGCAGGTGGACATCGGGCAGTCGTGCGATTCCACACGCTTGAAGTCGTCGCTCACGACCCCGGACTGTTTCATGAGGGTGTTTCAGGTGTCCAGTTGCTTGCAACAACTCATGAAACATGATCGCCGCAGGTGGACGACCGCCCGGCCGGGTGTTTCATGAGTGACCACCTATGAAACACCGATGTCTGGCCTGTCGGTGGAACCGAGGATGCCTTCCGTTGTTGAACTGATCACGGCGGCGACTCATCTGCGGGCTTGCGACGTTCCCGAGCTCCTGCCAAGTGGGTCGGCACCACCTCGTCACCTTGAAGGTTGCGTGGAGGCCCCGAACTTGGGCAGAGAGCGCGTCGTCGGCGTCCTGCGGCATTGAAGGAAGGGACGGGACCGGAACGCGCCAGAAATGTGCCGTAGTGACCGGTAAGCGCTGGTCAGCAGGTGGCCGAGCTTGGACTGACCAGATCCTCCGTCACGGGCAGGCACTCGGAGAGCAGGTCGACGACGTCGCGCCAGGCTCGCTGCGCGTGCCGTCGGTGGTAGCCGACGCCGGGACGCACGGTGTGGTCGACCGGTGGGTGGTGGAAGGCGTGCAAAGCGCCGCCGTAGACCACGAGGCGCCAGTCGACGCCCGCGGCCTGCATCTCAGCGGTGAACGCGCCCCGTTGCGCGGGCGGCATGATCGGGTCTTCCGACCCGACCCCGGCCCACACCGGGCAGCGAATGCGCGCCGCCTCACCCGGTCGGCCCGTGGTCAGCGCGTTGACTGTCCCGATCGCGCGCAGGTTGACGCCGTCGCGCCCGAGTTCCAGCCCGACGGCGCCCCCGGTGCCGTAGCCGATGGCGGCGATCCGGTCGGGGTCGGTCCGCGGTTCGGCGCGCAACACGTCGAGCGCCGCATGACCGATGCCCCGCATCCGGTCGGGGTTGGCGAGCAGCGGCATGCAACGGGCCAGCATCTCCTCGGGGTCACCCAAATAGCGCCCGCCGTGAAGGTCGAAGGCCAGCGCTACGTATCCCAGCTCGGCGAGAGCATCGGCCCGGCGGCGCTCGACGTCGCTGAGCCCCGTCCCCTCTGGCCCGACCAGCACCGCGGGTCGGCGGTCGACGCCGGCCGGGAGTGCGAGGTGCCCGATCATCGTCAGACCGTCGGCCGGGTACTCGACCGTGCGCGTTGTAATCGTCGTCATGAGACTGGACTTTAGTGATCGTCGAGCCGGGTCGGGCCGGGGTTCACCGCTGGCAGAACAGCGCGGATGTCCCTCTGAAATGCGGCGATGGCTCACAAGAACCGTCAAATACCCCGTTCCCACGGCAGCGCTATCGGATCACCTGCCCAGGCCACGGTGTTGGAGGCTGACCCTAGCGGCAGGATTCTGGCGTATACCGGCCCGGCCCCCTGAAGGGGCGTCACCAGCTAGGCACCTCACGGTTCAGGCGGCCTGGTCGAGGCCGGCGGCGGTCAGGTCCAGCTCGCGAAGCGGGGTGAAGTCGACGTCGACGTCGGCATCTTCCACGACGACCGGCCCTCGTCGTTGGACCAGTGGCTGGAGCGCAAGCTCGACGGCCTCGCGGCCGGTATCCGCCACGACGTCGAGGCGTGGGCCCGGCTCCTGCACGACGGCGGTCCCCGCTCGCACCCCCGGGACGTGCACACGGTCTGGGGCTACCTCAACCGAATCCGGCCCGTGCTGCTGGAATGGTCCAGCCGCTACGACCACCTGCGCGAGGTCGCCCGCGACGACATCCTCAGCCACCTGAGCACCGTTCACGGCTCGCAGCGCAAGCACACCCTGGTCGCCCTGCGGTCGCTGTTCACCCGGGCGAAGAACAACGGCACGATCTTCAAGAACCCCACCAGTCGCATCCGGGTCGGCCAGCAGGAGCACGGCGTCATCCAGCCACTGGACCCCGGGCACGTCCAGTCCTCGATCGCCGTGGTGGCCCGGCCGGCGGACCGGCTGGTCCTCGCCCTCGCGGCCGTCCACGCCGCCCGCCCCGGCGTGATCCGCCGCCTCCACCTCGACGACCTCGACATCGGCAACCGCCGACTGCTCATCGACGGCCGCGTCCGGCCCCTGGACGAGCTGACGCTGCAGCTCGCCCTCGCCTGGCTGGACCACCGGCGGCGCCGCTGGCCCGACACCGCCAACCTGCACCTTCTGATCAACAAGCAGACCGCGCTGGAGACCGGGCCCATCAGCGGCGTCTCCGTCTCCGCGGCGCTTCGCGGCCAGACCGCCACACTGGATCGGCTCCGTGTCGACCGCCACCTCGAAGAAGCCCTCGTCCACGGCCCCGACCCACTCCACCTTGCCGAGGTCTTCGGCCTGGACGAGAAGACCACGATCCGCTACGCGAACTCGGCACGCGCACTGCTGGCACAGACAGCCGAGCACTCAACATCCCGCTCAACAAAAGAACTTGGCCCGGCTCGTGGAGCCTTGAAGAATGACGGCCATGCAGATTCGACAGGCAGGGCTTGATGACGCCTCGGCCGTCGCTGGTGTCTACGTGCGATCGTGGCAGGTGGCCTTTGCCGGTCTTGTTCCACAGCGCTACCTCGACGCCATGGACGCAAGCCGCGATGAGCCCGGTTGGAAGTCACGTATCGCAGAGACACGGTGGCCGTCGTCGGGAGTGTTGGTAACCGAATCCGAGACGGGGATCGTCGGGTTCGCAAGTTTCGGCCCGTCTGAAGAGGCCCCTGGCATCGCGGAAATCGGCACGCTCTACACGCTGCCCGAGGTCTGGGGCACGGGGATCGGCAAGCAGTTGATGCTGGCCACGTTGGCGACTCTCAAACAGGCCGACTACCCACAGGCTGCCCTGTGGGTACTGGAAGACAATGAACGCGCCCGGCGCTTCTACGAGGCAGCCGGTTGGCGCCCAGATGGCGCGGCCGTGGTGGACACCACCGGCGGGGCCTCTTTCAACAAGCTGCGTTACAGCCGCCCTCTTGGTTAGCCCGCTCACGGTCTTACACGTTGAGAGAGCCAGGAATCCGTGTGGTCGCGGGTCGGCATCGAACTCGCGGAACCAGCACCGTGAGGCACGACGACGGACCCTTGAGTTCCGACCCAAAACCCTTCAGTTTGCGTGAACCCACGGGCCTCGGCGTCGCCTTCTCACAACAACAATCCGAGCCCGACGCCCAACCCGGGCTCCGGCCCCACAGCCACCACCCCACCGTCTCGACGGTCAGTCCTGCGCCGCGCCCGGGATTGGTTCGTGGGGCTGAGTGAAGGCGGCAAGGTCGCCCTCGTCGGAGCTGTGATCACGACTCTTGGCGCTCAAACGTGCAATGTTCCTGTCAGCGTTCGCCGCCCTGCACGACCCCGCCTCCTGCGGCTACTACGACCGCTGCCGGGCCCGGGGCAAGACCCACACCCAAGCTCTCCTCCGCCTCGCCCGCCATCGCATCAGCGTCCTGTTCTCCATGCTCCGCGACGGAACCTTCTACGAACCCAGAACCCCACGCCTCGCTTGACGAAAGACATAGAGGCACCCCCGGACGGCTCTAGCTGTTGACAGATCAAGGTCAACATAGCATCCGTACGCAAAAAGAACGTCATTAGTACGGCGTACGTACGCTAATTGTACGGTTCATGGGCTAGAGTGTTGGTCTGGAGGTCTTCCATGTCTGAGTTGTTCGACGCGGTCGACGCACTGCTTGCGTCCCGCGCCACGCTGCCGCCACCGGCGGAGCGCAAGCGGCTGCGTGCCGCGCACGGCCTGACGATTGACGAGGTGGCAGGCGCGCTGAAGGTGCGCCGGGCCACGGTCAGCGGGTGGGAGTCCGGCAAGACCGAGCCCCGGCCGCCGGAGCGGGACGCGTACGCCCGGCTGCTGGACAAGCTCGCGGAGCTCTACCCCGCCCCGACCGACGTGGCTGCGCCCGTCCAGGACGCTGCGGTGTCGGCCACGTTCACCGCCGCGCCCGCCCCGACTCCGGAAGCGGGGACTCTGTCCACAGGTCGAGCGTCCGAGGCTGCGGATATGACTGCAACCGAGAACACCCAGACCCCTGCCCCCGCTCCCGTCGCCGCTGTTCCGGCGGCCGCGCCGCGTCCGGCGCGCACCACCAGGCCGTCGTCGACGTCGCGCCGTCCGGGCGCGAGGAAGGCGGCTCCGGCCGGCACCCCGGCGGGCGACACCGACCCGCGGTTCGAGAACGGCCCGCTGGCGGTCGTCGACGTCGAGGACGGGCAGGTGCTGGCGTATTGCACCGGCGGCCTGGTCCTGGACGTGCCCGCCAAGTCCCTGCCGTCCCTGGTGGACTGGACGCTCAAGGAGGCGAAGCTCGGGGCGCCGAAGCTGTCCGGTCCGGGCAAGCCGGCGGACCCGCTGCTCGTGCTCACCGAGGCCGCGCTGGAGCGCTACGGCCTCCCCGTCGCCCTCACGGAGGAGGAGCGGCTCGCCGGGCGGCTCCCGGAGGGCCACAAGGTCATCAAGCAACTGGCCCGCGCGGAGTGGAAGCTGACGAAGCGCGGATTCGGGCCGTGGGCGCGGATCTACCGCCCCGCCACCGGCTCGGAGCGGGCCTGCGTGCAGCTGTGCATCCCGTCCTGGCAGGCGCTGGACACCCGGCACTGGGGCGAGGCCGGGCAGCTTCCGCCGCCGGAACTCGCCCGGGTCCTGGGCGTGTACGCGTCCCGGGTGATGACGCCGCGCGGCTCCACCGCCGTGACCGGCCTGGAGTTGATGACCGCGCTGCACCCGGCGACCCGGGCCTCCGAGCCGGACGCCGACGGCAAGCGGCACTCCGAGCACAACCCCGGCTCACTGGGGAAGGACCCGGTCGACTGCGCGCCGTGCGAGGCCCCGGACGGGCACCCGCTCCTCAAGGACCTGCCGCGCTTCCACGTCCGCGGCCCGGCGGAGAAGCTGTTCGAGGAGGCGTACGACTGGGCGCGGCCCCTCACCGACGACGAATGCCTGCGCCGCAACCTGGTGGGCATCGACGTGAACATGGCCTTCGCCGCCGGAACGAACGGGCTGATCGTCGGCCTCGGCGCGCCGACGCACGTCAAGCGGCCGGTCTTCGACCCGAAGCTGCCCGGCTCCTGGCTGGTCGACCTTTCCCATGTCGACCTGTCGCGGGTGAAGCTCGGCAAGGAGTGGGTGGAGCTGGACGCCAGCCTGTTGCCGAGCCCGTTCACGCCGAAGGGTGAGCGCCCGGAGGGGCCGGCCTGGTACGCGACGCCGACCGTCGCCTACGCGGTGGAGCTCGGCTACGACGTCGCGCCGATCGAGGCGTACGTCCGGTACGACAACGGCCGCTACCTGGACGGCTGGTACAACCGGCTGCGCGACGCCTACCTCGCCACGATGGCCGACCTCGGCGTCGACGCGGACCTGTCACCGGCCGACTTCCTGGCGGCGATGGACGGCTACCGGCAGCGTGACCCGGAGCTGGCGATCGTGGTGTCCGCGATCAAGGCGACGGTGAAGGGCGGCCTGGGGAAGCTGCGCGAGCGGCCCCGGGGCGAGGGGTGGCGGCCCGGCGAGCCGTGGCGTGCGCTGTCCCGCCCGACGTGGCGGCCGGACATCCGCGCCGCGATCATCTCCCGCACGCGGATCAACATGCACCGCAAGATCGTCAAGCACGCCGCGTTCACCGGGCAGTACCCGGTCGCCATCCTTTCCGACTGCGCCGTCTACGCAGCCGACGGGGAATCACCGCTGGACTTCCTGCCCTACCGGGAGGGCAAGCCGCTGCCCGGCGGCTTCAAGCTCGGGGTCAACCCCGGCCTGGTCAAGTGGGAGGGCACGCAGAGCGTGCTGTGGGGCGAGGGCGTCCGCGAGCAGTTCAACGCCCCGGAGCTCAACCTCGCCCGGTACATCAAGGACGGCACCGTCACCGACAAGGACAACGGAGAGTAGGTAGACCGCGATGAGCATGTTCGGGGACGGCCTGGACCAGGCGGTGCAGAAGGCGTTCACCCGCCCCATCCCGAAGTCGGCCGGCGCGCAGATGCGGTACCTGGTCAAGCAGCTCAAGGGCACCAAGGCGGTCGCCCAGATGCTGCGGGTCTCCCAGCGCACCGTCGAGCGGTACGTGAAGGACCAGATCAAGAAGCCCCGCCCCGACCTCGCCGCCCGCATAGAGCGCGAGGTGAAGGCCCGCTGGCAGCCGCAGATCCGGGCGAAGGCCCGCGAGCAAGCGGCAAGCACCGGCGGCATCGTCATCGACACCCGTGCCCGACTCGGCTACACCGCCCCGATCGGGTCGACGGACCAGGACCGGATCCGGCACCTCACGGTGGCGCTGCCGCCGCAGTACGCCGCCCGCCTCTTCGACGCCCAGGAGCAGGGCGCCACCGACCAGCAGCTGCGGGAGATCGCCGCCGAAGCGCTCAAGGAGGTGTACTTCCAGGATGGCGGCCGCCGCGCCGGCTCCCTGGAGGAGGTCCGCTTCACGGACATCGAGCACCTGGAGTTCGACCTGTAGAGGCCACGCCACGAACAGCCCGCGGGCCCCGGACCATGTGGTCCGGGGCCCGCTCGCGTATCCGCGGGGGGCGGATGTTCATGCACGCGATGCCCTGTCCAACGATGCTGCAGCTCCGAGAAAGGGGTGGGAGAGGCGCCGATGCCGCCGCTCGACAACCCCGAACTCGCGCTGGTCCTTGCTGGTGTGCCGGACTCCCTGGCCCAGACCGGCGGCGACCTGTATGCGGTCATCATCAACGTGGCAGTCAACGCCTGGATGGCCGGCCATATCCACGGCGAGGACGGCTGCACCGGATGCGAAACCAAATGCTTGACTATTCGCTGCCGGCATCGAATAGTTAGGCACATGCTTAACCAAGCTGGTTCGTTGGACCGGGTGTTCCAAGCGCTGGCGGACGCGACTCGCCGGGACATCGTTGAGCGGTTGATCCGCGGGCCTGCCTCGGTCAGTGAGCTGGCCCGGCCGCTGGCCATGTCGCTGCCAGCGGTGATGCAGCACCTACAGGTACTGGAGGCGTGCGGACTGGTCCGGTCTGAGAAAGCCGGAAGGGTACGCACCTGCCACATCGAGCCGGGTGTGCTGCGAATGGCCGAGGACTGGATCGCTGCGCAGCGCACTGCCTGGGAACACCGCCTCGATCGCCTCGGCGACTACCTGACCGAACACTGCGACAGCCCAGATCAAGGGAGCACACAATGACCGATCACGTGGTCAGGCATGCCACGTTCACCCTCGAACGCCTCTACGCGGCCTCACCGGCCACAGTGTTCGCCGCGTGGGCCGTCCCCGAAGCAAAGGCCCGCTGGTTCGCCGGCCTCGACGCCGAGCACGAGCTTGATTTCCGCGTCGGTGGGCGGGAGGTCAACCGCGGCCGTTCTGGCGATGGGCCGGTGCTGACTTTCGAGTCCTGGTACCGCGACATCGTCCAGGACGAGCGGATCGTCTACACCTCCACTCTGTCCGAGGGGCAAGACCTTGCGACAGTGTCGCTGACGACGGTGGAGTTCCTCCCTGAGGGTGGTGGCACCCGGCTGCTACTCACCGAGCAGAGCACCTTCCTCGACGGCCGCGAAGAACCAAGCTGGCGGGAGCAGGGCACCGGCAAGTGGCTTGACGCGCTCGCCGCCGAACTGCTGCGAAGCGTCGGGCAACAGTGATGACCACGAGCAACCTTTCGCAGACTCGCCGTTGGCAGGTGCTGGCGCTGCTGGGCACGGCGTTCTTCATGACGATTCTGGACGGCACCAGCCTGCTCGCCGCTCTGCCCGCGATCGAAGGCCACCTTCGCCTGCACGGTCCTGCCATCCAATGGACCGTGACGGCCTACGCGCTGGCCTTCAGCGGGCTGCTGTTGTTATGCGGCCGCGCTGCGGATCTGCTGGGCCGTCGGCGTGTGTTCATCGCCGGGATGGTGCTGCGGGTCGTGGCCTCGCTGGCGTGCGGGCTCGCTCCATCCATCCAGGCCCTGGTGGCCGCCCGGGCGGTGCAGGGCGTCTCGGCCGCGATCATCGCTCCGGCCGCGTTGTCGATGGTCATGAACACTTTCCCCGAAGGGATCGAGCGGAACAAGGCGCTCGGTATCTGGGGCGGCCTCGGCGGGCTCGGCGCCACCGCCGGTCTACTACTGGGCGGCATCATCACCGATATCTTCGGCTGGCAGTGGGTGTTCTGGGTCAACGTCCCGGTCGGGACCCTCGTGCTGGTGCTCGCCCCCGCCATGCTGCGCGAAAGCCGGGACCGGGCACGCTCCCGTTCCTTCGATATCCCTGGTGCGCTGACCATCGCCCCAGCACTCGTTCTGCTCGTATACGTGATCACCCGGGCGCCGGCATCCGGGTGGGCGAATGGACAGAGCATCGGGCTACTGGCCGCCGTGGCCGTGCTGGTCTGGATGTTCATCCTGATAGAGAAGCGATCGGTGGCCCCGCTCGTTTCCTTCCAGTCGCTGCGCTCGCGCATGCTCATCGGCGGCAACCTCCTCCTGCTCATCGCCGGCATGACCGTCGACGGCATGCTCGTCACCCTCACCTCTTTCGTGCAGCAGGTGCTCGGCTGGCCGGCGGCGCAGTTCGGGCTGGCGGCCGCGATGATGACCGTCACCGCGGCCGCAGGCGCACTGCTGAGCCAACGGATCGTGCCCAGGCTCAGCCTGGGGCGGGTAGCTGCCGCCGGGACCGTCCTGCTCGGTTGTGGCTGCCTGCTGCTCACCCGCATACCGGCCGGTGGCCCGATGAGTCTTCTGCCGGCGGCCCTGTTCTTGTTCGGGGCGGGAATGGGCGCCGTCACGGTATGCGCACAGATCGCCGCGCTGACCGGCGTCACCGAAAAGGACTCAGGCCTGGCCGCCGGCCTCGCCGACACCTCCTTCGCCGTCGGCACCGCCGTCGGCACTGCCATCTGCACCAGCGTCGCCGCCGCCCGCACGTCCGCGATCGGTGGTCCGACACCGCTCGCACTCACCACCGGGCAGCACGCCGCGTTTGGGGCAGCTGGCGTATTCGCCGCTCTCGCCTTGATCACCGCGTTGACGCTCCTCAGCAAGCGATCCGGCCTATCCCGCAGTGTGTCGGCAGACGCAAGCGAGAACGTATCTACCAGGGCACCGTCAACCTCACCTTGATCTACGGGACACACCCTGGCTCCCTCCTGGCGTGATTCCTGTTCCGCATTCCATGGAGGGCCGGACCCGAATCCGGCGACAAGGCCCCAGCCTCACCAGCGAACCCCTGCGCCGAGGTCCTCGGTGTCGCTGCGGGTGCGGACGGCACCCGGCTCACTCCTCCTCTCCGTCGTCATCGCCGAGGTCGACGGCGTCCGGGTCGCGCAGGGGCCGCAGCCATCGACGGGCCGGGAGGCGGAGAAGCTGTAGCGGCCCAGGCAGTTCAGATTCTTGTGCTTGAGCGGGGACAGCCGGGCGATGCCCTCGTCCCTGATGTCGTGGCCCTCGGCGCGCAGCTGGGCGACGGCGGCGTCGATGTAGCGTGTCGTCCACAGGACTACCGCGTTCAAGACCAGTCCCAGTGACCCTAGTTGATCTTCCATTCCGTCCCGGTGAGCCTGGTGGATGGTGCCCTTCTTGCCGTGGCAGATGTCGCGGGCGAGCTTGTGGCGGGACTCCTGGACGGTGAGCTGCTTGTGCATCTGGCGGCGATGGGTGTCGTCGACCGGGTCGACGACGGCGAGCAGGTGCAAGGTCTTGGCGATGTGCCCGTACTCGGCGAACGCCTGCCCCAGCGGGGTCGGGTGGCCCTCGCGGCCGAACATCCGCAGCAGGTCATGGGCACGGACCTGGTTGGTGACCAGAGAGCCGGCCACCCGCAGCATGTCCGGCCACGCGGTGAGCACCTTCTTCACGTTCACCTTGTCGCGCGCGACGGCCTCCAGCGGCCCGTGCCCGCCCACCGTCTCGGCGCCGGCCGGGCATCTGGGCCTTCCAGAACCGCTGGTCCTGAAGGTCCTTGAAACGCGGGGAGAAGCGGTAGCCGAGCATCTTGAAGATGCCGAACACCATGTCCGAGTAGGATGCGTTGTCAGTGGCAACCATCTCCGGGTTCACCCCACCGTCCGGGTTCAGCAAAGCGTCCAGGATGAACAGCGAGTCGCGCGGGGTACCGGGCACCACCATCTGCCCGATCCCGATGACCTGGTCATTGATCGCGTTCAGCCAGGTGATGCCCTTCTTCTTCGCGAAGTACTTGGGGCTCGGAGATGCGTTGATCGTGCGGACGGGGACGACGAAGCGCAGGCCGTCGACGGAGGCGAGCAGCCCCTTGCCCCAGAACTTGACCACCGGCACCTTCGCCTGGGCCTCGATCAGGGCGGCGTTCGCCGCGGCGATGGTGTCGGCTCGCAGGTAGTACTGGTCGACGTGGACCAGACGGGAGCGGGTCAACGCCTCGGAGTTCGGGTTGATGACCGGGGTCATCCCGATGTTGCACGCCTCGCTCACCAGCAGCGCCACCACGGAGGTGGTGAGGTCCTTCATGCGGGTCTTGCCGTCGCCCAGGTGCACAAAGGCGTCGAGGAACCCGGTCCAGGCATGCACCTCGAACAGCAGGTCCGGCAGATCGATCTCCGGGAGCATCTTCTCGACCCGTTTGCGCAGCCAGTTCAGCGACTTCGGCTCACCCAGCGCGTGGAGCTTCTCCACGTTCAGCTTCGCCTGCCCATTGGGCTGCACCTCGACGCTGATCTTCGCGTCGGCGCCGGCCTCCTCCAGCCGCTCGGCCATCTGCTTCCACGCTGCGTCCAACACCTCGACCAAGTCCTTGAGATGCTGCTCGGCGTCCTCATCCAGGCTCAGGCCCGCCAGGACATCCTCACGCACCGCCTCCCACTCCTTGCCCTGAAGAGGCGGGCACGCGGGTCGGACCAGCGGTGCGAGGGGGAGGCGTAGACGTCGCGGCGCTTGAGCGCCCGGAAGAGCTGCTCCAGCACGCACACCACGTACGCGTCCCGGTCCACTGCTCCCTCCGGCAGCTCCGCGTTCGCATACACCGCCTTACGCCACGCGGGCGGCACCAGCTTGTCGTCAATCTCCCGCGGGAGCAGCGGCTTCTCGCTCACCCTCCGGCGGGCCAGAGCCGGGAGCCGCTGCACCCCGGTCAGCACGCGCCTGCCACCGGTCGCCGCCCCGAGCATGGAGTTTTCGCCCAGCAGCGACAGGAACGGCCTTACTGTGTTGTCGCGCAGCGCCAGCGCGCTACGCATGGCGCTCTCCGCGGAGTCGTCGTCCTCCGGCACCAGGCTCACCACCGTGGCCGCCGCGCTGGACAGCTCGGCGCGGGGCGCGATCTCCTCCAGCGCCCGCCACAGCGCGGCCACATCCGGATCGCAGCCGGTCTCCTCCAGCAGCTCCAACTCCTCGATGAACACCTTCGAGACCCTGGCCGTGATCCGAGCCGCTCTCTCCAGCTGCGGCAGCGTCGAGCCGTTCCTTGTCCGTGGCCAGCTTCGCCCGGTTGATCAGCCTCGTCGCCATCAGCAACTCGAACAGGTCTAGCGCGTCGTCGATCGCCTTCGCCTCCAGGTGGCGCATCACCGCGGTGAGCATCGCCGTGCGCTTCGGCTCCGACGTCCGCTCCAGCTTCGGCCCCTCCGCCTGCGCCGTCCACGCCCGCCCGTGCAGGAACGCCCGGAACTTCCGGCCCATCGCATGGTCCTCGAACGGGTGGTAGCCGTACGCGTCGCGGATCTCCCACGCATGCTCGTACGCCGTCTTCAGCCGCTCGGTGCACTCCTTGACGCAGGAGACATCCTCGATCCCCAGCTGCTCGGCCAAGTGCTCCACCACCGGCCACGGCACATCCAGAGGGTCCTCCAGGAACAGCCCGATGTACCGGACCATGCAGATCTGGAGGGCGAAGCCAAGGCGATGGTGATCCCCGCGCCGCTTCGCGATCAGCTTTCGGTCCTTGTCATCCAGGAAGAAGAACCGCTCCAGCTCAGGCTTCGTCGGCTCCTCAGCGAACTTTCCTTACGCCTCAGCCTGCTCATCAGATAAGAATTCGACCGCCACGCCCGGACCGTAGCCAGGCCCCACCCAGGATCGAGGATCTTTCCCTGAACCCCAGCACCGGACCGGATCACTGTGCTAGTGCTGTGACCGGGATGGTTCACCGTGATCGGAAGGCGGCTCGCGGGACGAGCACACGCGAAACGGCTGGTATTACTGGGGCATGCAGGAAGAGACCGCACGCTCCGCGATCGACACGTTCATCTCCGCGTTCAACGCCTCGGACGACAGCTATGTGACTGCCCTGCTCTCCCAGGCCCTGACCTCAGACGTGGTCTTCTGGGGGCCGTTGGGCCGCAGCGAAGGAATCGCGGCGGTCGAGCGGTTCGTGCTGGACATCCGGCGCCACCCGGCGGGGACCGGCACGATGGTGCGCTGCTCAGCGGTGGACATGCCTGGCGAGTGGGCCCGGTACCAGTGGGTCTTCACCACGCCGGATGGAGGCCCCCGCCTGGCGGGAACGGACGTCGTCCATCTGCGGCGGAGCCTCATCGACCAGGTCATCGTCTTTGCGGGGGAGATCGAGCCGTCCGCCTCCTGAGTCATCCTTCTGTCGCTGTCCTTCTCCTGAACTCGCCCCCTTCGGCGCTCGGGGGCTGCGGTTCGCAGTTGGTCAGGCTGCGGTGCTGAGGGGGCGTCCGCCCCAGCGGATGCCCTTTTCGCTGCGGATGCGGGCACGTTCCTTGCGTTGGGCGGCGAGTACGTCGGGGTGGCGGGCGTTGGTGGTGCGCCAGCGCAGGTAGCGGTGCAGTGCCTGGGTTTGCGCGGGGTGGCTGCAGTGGTGGGAGTTGGCCAGGGTGAACTGCCGCAGCGGGCCGAAGTGGGCCTCAATCGGGTTGGCCCAGGAAGCGTAGGTCCGGGTGAAGCACAGCTCGACCTTGTTCTTCTTCGCCCAGCGGCGGATGTCCGCGCCGGCGTGGGAGGAGAGGTTGTCCAGGATGATGTAGAGCGCGTCGTCGGGTCGGGCGGCGCGGATCGACTTGAGCGTGGCCAGGGTGTTGGCGGTGCCCTTGCGGCGGCGGTTGACGCCCCACAGGCGGTCGTCGCCCACGGAGTAGCAGCCGTGGAAGTAGGTGACGCCGTGGGTGCGACGGTAGGTTGCCGGCAGCCGGTTGGGCTTGCCCTGCTTCGCCCAGCAGGAGCCCGCGATGGGCCGGATCCCCAGGGGCCCGAACTCGTCGGGGCGAAGACCCGGTCCGGGAAGCGGTCCAGCACCTGCTCGATCCGGTCGAGCTTGGCATCGCGATCAGGGTCGGGTGACTCCTTCCAGGTCTTGGTGCGCCGGAAGGTGATGCCGCGGCGCCGGAGCAGGCACCGTAAGGCTTCACGGCCGATGCGGATGACACGTCCGTGCGCTTTCCGCAGGTAGGCGGCGAGTTTGCGGATCGACCAGCGGGTGAAGGGCTGGCCAACCGAGCAGTGAGGACCACGAGGCCCTCGACCAGGGATCAGTTGGCCGGGGGCACCAGTGGGTCAGCCTATGCGGAGACAGCGTTGCGCTCCGGCGTCAGACACCTGCCGCCTCGGGCGGAACGCCGAGGTGGGACAATCGGCGCAACAAGAGGTTTGTCTGCTCCATCAGTCCCGCCCGATCGCGGCTCAAGTCGGCAAAGTGACCGTGAGCAGTGAGGTTCCGGAGACCACCGCACTGATCGGCCGGCTTCAGCCGTGATACGTGAGTTGGGAATGAGGCAGAGCTGCGGCCTCATCCGATCACGCCTCGACAACGCCGCCGCGGAGAGTTTCTGGGCTTTACTCAAAGAAGAGATCGGCACCCGCATCTGGCCAGACCGGGCCACCGCCCGCGCCGAGGTCTTCGCGTTCATCGAGACCTTCTACAACCGCCATCGTCTACGCAAACACAAGGTCCACGGCTACCCCACCCCAGCCGAAACCCGACAACTACATGAACACGCCTTGGCGACATAGAGAGCGAGTGTCCGAGATCACGGGGAAACTTCAGGTGATGCTCTCCACGGCATGGCGGACCTCGGCGATCTTCTCCAGGGCGTCGGGCAGGCCGGTGATTGCGCTGTGGCGGGCGGCGAACTCGCGGGCCTTGTGTCCAGCATCGCGGTCAGCTTGTTCTCCGCGTACTGCGTGCCCTTGCGCTCGCGCAGCTTGCGCGCCCACCAGCCGCCGCAGGTCGAAATGTAGATCAGCGCCTGGTGGAAGTCGGCTGACGTCCACTCCACGTCCAGGCTGCGAGCACGCGAGCGTGAGCGCCATGGTGATCCGGTAGCCGGAGTCGGGATCGTCCCGTTCCGCGTACCGGCCCTCGACGTCGTCCGCCAGAAGCAGACGCCGCGACCGGGTGCTGAGCGGGCGCCGCACCCCCGGCACCCCCGGCGCGCGCCAGGGGTGCGGAAGTGTCCTGGTGCTCATGGCATTTCCCCAGGTCGTAGGAGGGACACCACATCCCGGCCTACTGGATCGATCGGTGAGGACCGGGCGGTGAGAGCCATCCGGTGTACGGCGGCCAAGGGACGATGACGGTGAAGTTCACGCCGCACTCACCGCCTCCAGCACCGGCGTCCCGGTCGGCACGGTTCGGTCCTCGGGGAGCTCCTGGCCGGCGAGCTCGGCGCAGCGGCTTGCCCAGTCGGTGGCCGCAGGCCGGGCCAGCTGGTCGCCCCGGGCGATCCGCAGCTGCCGGGCCCGGTCGGCGAACAAGAACTCCACCGCCCGCAGCAGGGCCTCGTCCGCGGCACGCTCGGCGGCCGCCTCGGCCATCGCCCGGGTCGGATACCGGTGCTGTGCACAGAGCTTGGCGCCGTACGCCTTGTCCGCCTCCGCCTCCGCCTCCGCCGAGCGCATCAGCCTGCCGTACAGGCTCTCGCGGCGCCGGTCGCGGAGCGTCTCGGCCGTCTCTCGCGCGGCAAGCAACAGCTTGCCCTCCTCGAGGTCGTCGGCATGCAGCCGGTCCAGGTGCTGCTCCAGCAGCGCTCGGGTATCCGCCGTGCACCGACGGGTGGCCTCAGCGACCGCGGCCGCGTCGGCGAGGTCGGCACGGGCCATGACCGCGAAGTCGACTGCCTCGGCCAACGCCCGCTCCACCGCCCGGCGTTCGGTGCACAGCAGGCACCGGCCGCTCGCGTCCGGGATGCCGCAGTCAGCGCACGGCTGCGCGAGGCGCTCCTGCTCGGCAGCGGCGTACTCCGCGCGCCGCTGCTCGACGACCTTGGCACGGACCTGCTGCTCGGCGAGCGCCCGCTTCTGGCGCACCGCCTGGGCCGCGGCCTCGTACGTCACCGCGGCGTTCAGCCGCTTCTCCATCTCGGCCTGCAACACCTTCGGTGCCGCCCCGGCCAGTTCGCGGGCAGTCTCGGTGGCGATCCTCGCACGCAGCCCACGCCGGTCACCGATCAGGACCCGGCAGCTGGGGCAGTCGGCGCCGGTGTCCATCCGCCGACCCTCGTCGCACAGCTGCGACCAGCACCACGCCCGCTGGACCAGGCCGCGGCCCAAAATCCAGCCCAC
The DNA here is from genome assembly GCF_044740965.1 of Streptomyces sp. NPDC088252. Lineage (NCBI taxonomy): Bacteria > Bacillati > Actinomycetota > Actinomycetes > Kitasatosporales > Streptomycetaceae > Streptomyces > Streptomyces sp. NPDC088252. The sequence goes on from NZ_JBIURS010000034.1 coordinate 16,338, forward strand.
CGGATCGGTGATCAGGCGGCCCATCTGCTGATCGAGCCGCCGCTCGAGCCGCTCGGCAAGTACCTGCGAGGCCTCCTGCGGGCCGACGATCCCCCGCAGCACGCCTAGCTGGACCCGCACCGCTGCGGCGACATGGCGCCGGGCAGCAGACCGGCCAATGCGCTCCCACACCGACCGCACCGGCGCGAGCACCGACTCCAGACCCGTCGGCAACGGTGTCGGCCGCACGAACACCACCGCTCCTGTCGGCTCTGCCGAGCCCTTCAACGAGCGCGGCTCGGCCGACTGGCCAGACTCAGCAGCGGCTTCCTGCTGCTGTTCCCCGCGAAGCGGGCCGCTCAGCCCCCGATCGGCCGCAGCCGTGGTTGCATCGGTGTGGTCCCACTCGTCCTCGCGGGCGCTCGCGCGCTTCAGCACACCACCACACCCAGGATCGGCTTCGCCGGAAAACCCACCAGAGAGCGAGAGAGAACCAGAGAGAGAAACCACCGGCGAGTGGTGGGCGTGGAGGCATGCACCAGCGGGGCGCTCCACCACATCGGACTCCGGCTCCTTCGCAGGGGCCTGTCCCCCGTTGACTCCCGGCCCTTCCGCCTCCCGCTCCGAGTCAAGATCCCCGGGTGCAGCAACGGGGCGCTGGAAAACCTCGACATCGTCGAACGACTCCTGCTCCCAACCCTCCCCCGACAGCACCAGGCCCTCGCCGGGCACCCCGTCCTCACCGTGAACTGAACCCTGCGCACACGACGGACACGCCTCGGGGCCCTCTGGCTCCGCGACGACGGCGAGTGGCGCCCTGCCGCGCCCATACGCGGACGCGATGGCCGGAACCATTAGCCGGCCCTTGCCGAATTGCCCCGTCTCCGTCGTCCCGCGGACCACCTCCACCAGCTCCCAGCGCTCCAGGCGATTGACAACCTTGCTGCCGCCGGAGACGGAACACCCCAGCGCCTTCGCCACCGTGGCGTCCGCGCGCCCCCGGCCGTCCTTCACCGAGCCGCCGACCAGGCGAACACGCCCGTCCGTCCGGGTCTGTAGCGCCAGGAGCAGCAGAGCGAGCCGGTCCGTTGCCGCGCCCCTCCCTCGCCGGGCCGCGAGCAGTCCCGGCGGCGTCACCGGACCGTCGACCGGCGCCCAGCCCGGGGCGAACAACGCTTCGCAGAACCGAAGAAGCGTCGCCAAGTCCTTGCGGGCCAGGGCGAGCGGGTGTTTCGGGTCACCGCTCTCGCGCGCGGCGAGCAACGGAAGAAGCTTCCACTCCAGCCCCGTCACCCGACCGGACTCATCGGTCAGCGCGTCGGTCTCCACCACGCCGGCCTCGCGCATCGCGGGCAGCACCTTGTGGTCGACGTACGACTCGGAGAACCCGAGCCACCGCCCCATCTCCCGCGCCCGAAGACGCAACACCGCGCTGCGCGCCGGCGCCTTCGCCAACAACACTACCGCCGCCAGACGCACCGAATCCGGCACGCCCTCAAGGGACTTGTCGGCCAGGAGGCACCGCACCGCGGCATACAGCCGGGCCTGCATCGCCCGGTTCAACACCAGCGGGTCACCAGGACCCGATTCGGGAACCGGACCCGCTAACTCAACAACGTCGCCCGCGCCCGCGTCACGACGCCAGGACGAACCAGAATGCTTGGAACGAGCCACTCGATCAGCCGTTTTCGGCATGACTGAGCCAGCCCTCGTACGGACAGCGATGATCTGCTCCATAATCGAGGAGGGAAGGGGCACTGTCGCCGCGGTCCGACTGGCTACGGCAAGCACGAGAGACGGACCCGGGCGACACTGGCATTCAGCTGGCGATCTGGCTGACCAACACCCCCTTCACGCAGTGCGGACGGCTCGGGACCGCAGATCCCGAGCCTGTTCGCGTTCCGGGCCACCCTGCAGGAGTCGACCTGTGGATGAAGTCCGGCCGGTGCCTCTTGTGACGGCTGGTTGGTGGTGGGAAGAAGCAGGTGGAGCGCGTTGCTCTGATTGCCGTCTCAAGCGTGGCTTCTCGCAGCGCGGAGGAAGCCAGTGCACGCATAGCTCCTCCTCAGCCAGGTTCAGGCGGATGTTCCGCCGCACTTGTGACGATCAATCAGGGCGAGATGTTTGAGCTGAATAACGAGACCGCCCCGAGTCATTTCTGTGGTGCGTTTCGGAATTCTGGAATCTCGAGATCTGAATAGCTGATCGCCACCTTACACTCTCCCTGACCTGCGGCGCTGGGGTTTGAAGGGCAGGCGTGGTGCCTATTGAGCGCACCCGAGAGGGGCCCGAAATCTGTCTCTGAATTGCTCATTTAGTCGGCGAAACTGTCGTGCAAAATCGAGATTCGATGTGCAGACTCGCCGCCAAAATAAGTAGGCAATCTGGGCTCACTTTTGAGTTTCCTGATGAAATTCTGTTGTTCAATTCGACGCGCATTTTTGGCTGCGAAGACACTCAGTGGCGTGGCCTCGCCGTGCTCAGAACCTCCGGGAGCCCACGCATGGCCTTGACGACGGCACGGAACCTCACCAGGCGGTGCCGAAGGGTAAGGCGCTCGCCGGTATGCCGGTTCCCAAACCCCGCTGCCCGCAAGCCACATCAAGGTGCACACCCTGTAATGCGTGCAGTTACTGAGGTTTTCAGGGTGGGGTCGGTGTTGTGAGCGTCAGTCCGGCCCCTGCCAGGCATCCGTTGATGAGGTGATGCTGGAGTTGGATGTGCCTCAGGCCTTGGCGGAGCGTTCGGGTGAGGTGGTTCGGGTCCTCGAAGGCGGTGTTCGCCGTCGGGCCGCGTCGAAGAAGTGACCAGACGCTCTCGACGGGTTGAGGTCGGGAGCATACGAGGGCAGCCGGAAGACGGTGAGCCAATTGTGTTCGGACACGTACTTCTTCATGCCGGCTGTGCGATGGGTATTGAGGTTGTCCCGGACCACCACGATCCGCCGAGCTGGATGTGCGCGCGGACCAGCAGGTCGCAGCGGTCGGTCCAGGCAAAGCCTTTGCGGGCGCCTTTGGACGGCAGGTGGAATCGGGGCCGGTAGATCAGGCCGCTCTTCTCGCCCGGCTTGCAGCAGCACAGGGCGGCAACGGAGATCCGGCGGGGGGATCCGCCGCGGACCCTGACGAGAGGAGTGTGGCCACGGCAGCCCCAGGTGTGTGCACGGGACGGCGTTATCGCAAACCCGGCCTCGTCCTCGAAGAGGATCCAGGCGTCGGGCGCCGCCGCGGTGCCTTTACCCGCGGCCACAACTCCATCGCATGTTCGTCCTGTTCCATAGCCCTGCGAGCCGGCGCCTGCCGTGACCAGCCATACTTTTTCAGCGGCCGCCACAAGTCGCCGCCGACACACTCACCCGGAAACGGCGGGCGATTACAGCCTGAACCTGGCCCAGGTCCTCCGCTGATCTTCGAAGCCATGGGTGGCCGGGCCCTTGCCCAGTTCCTCCTCCAGCACCGCAAATTGGGCATCCGAGATCCTTGGCACCCTCGTCGGCCCAGCGGAACGCAGGGCCTCCGGCCCCCCTCCCGCCAAGCTCGACGCCAGCGTTCCACCGAACGCTCACTCACCCGCAACTCCTTCGCGATCAGCGCGGTCTTCTCACCCGCCGCGAACCGCCCGTCAGCTCCTAGCCGCACCGGTTCACGAAACGCCGTCGGTCAGCAGTCAGGCCCTCACCCTCCGTATACCGCATCGTGTCGGCCTACCGCAGGGATCACCATCAGTCACCGCGCGACGACAATGCGAGAACTTCAGTAGTCCCGCCGCCAGTCGCCCGTCCGGAGCAACTGCCTCGGCGGAAACATGATCATCTTGGGTACACGCCGCATCTTTCCCCACTGACATATCGGTGACTGATAAGTTGCCCGCTATGACCATCTCTAACAGCGATTCAGGCACTGAAAAGCTCATCGCGAATGTCATGCCAGAGATGCGGCGCGACCTCAAGATTCGGGCTGCCGAGCACGGCCTGAACGTGTCCGACGCGATCGTCCGAGCGCTACACCTTTGGTACGAGACGCCAAGCGCCGAGAAGGTTGAGGTGAAGGGCGCCAAGTCCTGGGCCTCGTACGTCCCTGCCGGCGGTGTCGAGCGATTCGAGCACGAGTGTGAGGCTCGAAAGGTGACCAAGGTTCAGGGCATCGCCCAGGCCATCACCCTCTGGCTTCTCCGCCACCGCTCTCCCGTCGAACGGGTGGTTCGCCAGCCCGTCAAGCGAATCCTCGTGGGCAACCAGAAGGGAGGCGTGGGCAAGACGTTCATTGCAGCTGCGCTTGCCCAAGCCCTCGCCGAACTCGGCCTCAAGGTGCTGCTCGTCGACTACGACCCGCAGGGACATCTGTCTGCGCGCCTGCAGGTTGCCGAGCTGCCTACGGGCGGCGACAGCCTTCTTCAGCACATGATTGGGAAGGCAACCCAGCACTTGCGTCGTTCGATCATCGCGCTTGAGGAAGTCCCGATGGAGGGGTGCGAGATCAACCCGGGTCCGATGTTCGACGGGCGCCTGCACATACTGCCGGCATTTGAGGACGCCTTCCTCATGGACGCCGCACTCGCGACGATGCCAGCCGGGCGCGACACCTGCCTCCGGCGTGCCCTTGAGCCGGTCGAGGCCGACTACGACGTGGTGGTGCTCGACGGCCCTCCGAACCTGGGGCTGGGCATGGAGCTCGCCATCGACTACGTCCACCGTCGTTCCGGAGAGCTCACGGATCACTCAGGGATCCTGATCCCGGTCTGGTCCGACAGGTCGTCCTTCCGCGCGTACAACCTGCTCAAGGGACAGATCGAGACGACGTGCAAGAACATGATGATCGAAGTCGACCAACTCGGCTTCATCATTAACGCGTACGACGCACGTAAGGGCACTGTGACCCGCGGGTTCTACGACGAGTGGAACACCCTCGACTCCCCCATCGTGCTGGCGGAACTCAGGGACAGCATCGAGGGGCGTGAGTCGTCGGACTATGAGATCCCGCTGTTCCAGTTTGCGCCTGACTGCCCGCAAGCTGAAACCATGAGGAAACTCGCCAAGGAGCTGGCGGCATGAGCAAGTACCGTCCCAAATCCCTGCCGAAGGGCAGCACGGCAGGCCGGCCCGAAGGCGGCGCCGTTCCACCAGTGCGTACACGCGAAGAGATTCGTGCGGAGTGGGAGGCCACCCAGAAGGCTGCTCGCGAGGGAGCAGCAATCGAGGAAGGTGGCGCAAGTTCAGAGGCATCGGCGGGAGTTCGAGCGCCGAGTGCAGCTACGGAGGCCGTGGAGACCGCGGCACCAACGGCTGCCACGCTGGCCTCCGCTCTTGACGCGGAGGCCAGCGAGGGGCCGACGGAACTGCTGTTGACTGGTGACGATGGCGACGGTCTGGTACACCTACCGGCCAATCGTGACCGGAATGGCTATGTTGAGATCCATCCCTTCACGCGCCCGGAGAGCGAGGATCCGAAAGAGCGCCTGGCTCACTACGCGAGGGGCATTGCCCAAGCAGAGATGGCGGCCCGCGCGAACGAGCAGCGCGTCAAACAGCAGAAGATCATCGTTCAGGGGCAGAACTTCCTCGCCATCAAGGAGGAGTCGCTCTGGAAGACCGTTGGCCTCCCAGACTTCGATGCGCTGATGAAGGCACGCTTCGGGTTCGGAAAGAACTACGCGAACAAGATCATTCGAGCGGTGCCAGTGGTAATGGCCCTCGAGTCCGTGACTTCGATGGAACTCGTAGAGAAACACCTCCGCCCGCTGTGTCCGGTCTATGAGTCCTTCGGCGCCGATGCGGTGAGACAAGTGTGGTCGGAGGCATCTCGCAAGAAGATCACGCAGAAGAACCTCCAGGAGGCTGCGGCCTTCCTCGGCTTCGCTGAGCCCGTTGAGCAGAAGGCCAAAGTCGTGGCGCAGCCTGCTGCTGCTGCGGCCAACGAAGCCGAGAGCGACCGGGTGATTCAGGCAAAGCAAGCGATTGTCTCGCTGTGGGCGACTGACGAGGCGAAGGCGAGGGAAGCAGCCATAGAGTTCATGAAGGTAGCGCGCGAGCTGTGCGCCGAGTTCGGGATCGACATGGCCGAGACTGCCACAGGCTGAGAATCAAGGCGAAGAGGATAGAGGCCCGACGCTTGAGTGGAGCGTCGGGCCTCTGTCATACCCAGTGCGCCTTGGCGGGCCACATCTAATGCGTTGGGTGCCGGGTACCCCGGGTACCCGGCGTCAGATTCAGACGGCGGCGGGTACCCCGGGTACCCAGCGCCGGGCCGCGGCCGACGGTGGTGGGTACCCCGGGTACCCGGCAGCAGCGTGGTGCGGGGGAGTGGAGAGGTGGCGGGTACCCCGGGTACCCGGCGCCAGATCTCGACAGCGGCGGGTACCCGGGGTACCCGGCGTCAGATTTAGACGGCGGCGGGTACCCCGGGTACCCGGCAGGAGGGCGGTGTGAGGTCCGGGTACCCCGGGTACCCGGTGCCGGGCCGCGGCCGACGGTGGTGGGTACCCCGGGTACCCGGCAGCAGCGTGGTGCGGGGGAGTGGAGAGGTGGCGGGTACCCCGGGTACCCGGCA
>NZ_JBIURS010000034.1:22960-74603 GCF_044740965.1 Streptomyces sp. NPDC088252
GCCAGATCTCGACAGCGGCGGGTACCCCGGGTACCCGGCGCCAGATCTCGACAGCGGCGGGTACCCCGGGTACCCGGCGTCAGATTTAGACGGCGGCGGGTACCCCGGGTACCCGGCAGGAGGGCGGTGTGAGGTCCGGGTACCCCGGGTACCCAGTACCGGGCCGCGGCCGACGGTGGTGGGTACCCCGGGTACCCGGCAGCAGCGTGGTACGGGGGAGTGGAGAGGTGGCGGGTACCCGGGGTACCCGGGGTACCCAGCAGTGTCACGCGGAGCGAAGGGGAGGGAGGGTGCCCTATGGGTTTAGCCAAGGCAATGGGGCGGGCTGGGGTTCGTGGATGGCTCGCTCATCGCGGTCCGCTACCGCGACCGCCACAGTGTCTCCCGCAAGAAGTCCGACCCCGGCGATGCTCTGGTCCTGGCGAACATCATGCGCACCGATATGTGCATGCACCGCCCATTGTCGACCGACGGTGAACTCGCTCGCGCTCAGCAGGACGCCGTCTGGAATCGCCTCGCCCAGACCGAGGAAGGCGCCGATATCGCTGACGTCGATCGCGTGCTTCCCCCGGTCGTCCTCGCCCAGCCGCCCCGCGGCACCGATCATTGCATCCACATCACGAAGAGCCCCCCGGCCTACGGAAAGGCCGGTGGCCAGGCCCCTGATCAGCGATCTGCCGAGGCGGTGCCCCCCCAAGACATGCGATCGACAAGGAGGAAGACATGCCAACCCCAGAGGCCGGGCGCCCCATTGCGGGGCCACCAAAGCGGTAATGAGCGTGGCGCAGATTAAGTCCGATAATCAGCTCGAAGGCGGCCTGGAGCAGGGAGCCGTGGTCTTCGGGTGGTTCGTCGGCGGGGCTCCGCTGGACGGCGAGCTACGCCCATCGTGCAGCTTGCCGCGGTGGGGATCGCCCTGTTGAGACTGGTGCCTCTGGCCCGGGCTGGGTCGCGTGGATGTGGTGGTAGGTCAAGGACCAGATGCGTGAGCTGATCCAGGTCCGGATGGGCGGGTTGTGGTTGTGGGAGTGGAGTCTCAAGAACCACCCTTTCCACGTGGTGGTGTTCACCCCTCAGAGACCGAAGCCGAAGCACCCCAGGCCTCCGCGTGGAAGAGTCGTGGCCGCCGCACCCCGTCCGGCCAGGCTGCCGTCACATGGTGCGGTCGGCCCATGCGACGCCAGCCACGGGTTCAGCACCTGAATGCCCTGCCGGTGCGATACGTCGCCAGCAGCGCCCCGGCCGCCGGCATGGCTTCGTCTGCGAACCGGGCGAGGAACGTGGGGGCCAGACGGATTCGTGACCTTACGCGCGGGCGCGCAGACACCTCGACAGGAGCAGTCGGGAACCCGACTCCGACGGTACACAGCCGTGCGCATGTCAGGCGATCCGGTGTCGGTAAGCCGACGGTTCGAGGTCCGGCGGCCCGCCTGTGGGCGGAGAGCCGATGAGGCAGAGATCGGAGGGGAGGTCCGTGCGCCGCTTCACATTGAGCTTGCGGTACACCCGGGTCAGATGTTGTTCGACCGTACTGATGGTGATACAGAGCCGACGGGCGATCTGGCGGTTGCTGTGCCCACGCGCGGCGAGCGCCGCCACCCGGCTTTCGGCACTGCTGAGGAGCGGCAGCGACTCGGCCTCTCCGCCTTTACGGTCACGCAGGCCCGCTCCGCCCAGCGGCAGCATCTGCGCCCGCCGGTTCGCCGTCTCCCCGTACACGGTGCTGGGTGTGTTGCGCGCCGCGGCGAGCACCTCCAGCGCGGCCCTCCGCGCCTGGCCGTGTCGTGGCCCGCACCGATCCAGCTGCTCATGCGCCAGATCTCGGGCTTGCTGGGCGCGTCCCAGCCGCAGGTACACCTCCGCCGCTCCGCCGCGCCACGGCAGCAGTGCGGGGAAGTCCATCTGCCACTTCCGCGTCAGCGTGCCGACAGTGAGGAAAGCGTCCAGTGCGGCGGAGAGCTGGCTGGTGGCGAGGTGGTAGCTCCCGCGGGCGAGCATGTAGAACAGGCCGACCGGGGTCTGGAACATCGCGTCGGGCACGGGAATCTCCAGCGTGTCCAGAGCGGCGTCGTACTCTCCCAGCGCGGTGTGGGCGTTCAGGAGCACGCTCAGAGGGGCGCCGATCGCCACTCCCCAGCCCTTGCGCGACAACATCGTCAGAGCCGTCCGCGCGTGCTCGGTCGCATCGGCGAACTCTCCTTGCTGCAGCGCGACTTCGCTCAGCAACGAGGTGAACAGCGCGCGCCAGGTCGGGGCTGAGAGGTCCGTCGCCTCGGCGATCAGACGCTGACACGACCGCTCGGCTTCCGTGAGCCGGTCCGCGAAGATCAGGACCAGGACGGACGCCACCAGCGCGGCGGCGGTTCGCTCACCCAGGCGGTACCTGCGCAGCAGCCGTTCGGCCTCGTCGGCCGCCGCCGCGTCGGGGCCGCGGGTGAAGACGTCGTTCAGCAGCACCGCCCCGCGCAGCTGCGAGGCCAGCGCGTCCGGTGTCCCCTCCGGCACCTGGCCGATCGTATCGGCGGGCGACTCAACCCCGGCGGGCACCGCGGGGTAGGTGACCCTCATCCACAGACGCGAGCAGTGGATGAGGGCAAGTGTCTCCGGGACCCGGGCCTGGGCCTGCGGCGACGCGGAGATGTCCGTCAGAGAGCTGACGGCCGAGCCGACATCGCCGAACCACAGCGGTGAATGGACCGGGATCGAGTTGTGCGCACCGGTCAGGAGCCCCGATCGCGCCGTGTCGGCGAGCGGGGGCAGCCGCCGGACGGCCGCAGACGGATCCATCCGCCATTCCGTCTGGAACAGTGTGGCCATCAGGGCAGCCTTGAGCGCCTCGTCGTCGGTATCGGCCTCCCGGGCCAGCAGCAGGCAGTCGCGCGCCAGGTCCGGTTCGCCGTCGTGCAGCGCCTGCGTGGCTGCCTCGACCAGGACCGGTACGGCCCAGTCGGCGCTCACGCGGCCGACGGCGAGCAACTGCCGGGCGACGGCGGTCGGCGGCGCTCCGGCCTGGTAGAGGGAGTCGGCGATCAGCGCGCGCAGCTCCGCATGTTTCTCGGCCGCCATGCTATTGACGACCGCCGCGCGGGCCTGCGGATGACGGAACGTGCCAGCGGCCAGGATGCCAGCCGAATTCAGGGCGCTGATGGTGCGGATGACGGACTCGGTTTCGATGCCGGTCAGCTGGCCGAGGAGGCGCGGGGTTGCCGAGTCGTCCATCAGCGCCGTGCACCTGGCCAGCGCGAGGGCTTGGGCGCCGCAGCGGTAAAGGCAGGCGAGCAGTGCCTCGTTGAAGCCATGGTCCACGATGAGGCTGGGGGACGCCGCTTCAGTCCTGTGCTGGTCGGCGATCAGGCCTCGCAGGATTAGCGGATTCCCGCCAGTGATCGCGTACGCCTCCGCTGCAAGGCGCCGCGCGGGGTGCGGACCCAGGTGCCGGGCGAGCAGGGTGACCACGCCGTCCTGCGACAGCGGCCGCAGACGGATCCGGCGGGCGTACGCGTCCGGCGGAAGTCCGGCCTGTAGGACGGTGTCGGCCGAGGAGCGGTCGGAGGACTCACTGAGCACGATCAGCAGCGGCGTACGGGCCAGCCGGCGCACCACAGCGGCCAGACACTGCAAGGACACGGCGTCGGCGTGCTGGAAGTCTTCGATCCCTATCACCACCGGCCGACGGCTGTGTTCGACGAGGTCGACCATCGGCAGGCAGACGCCGTTGACGACACCGGCCGACAGTGGGGAGGCCTCGGTCTGTACATCCTCGCCGCCCAGGGTGCCCCCGTCCGCCAGGCGTGGAATGCCGGGTCCTGCGGACGGGAAGGCGCTCTTGGCGTCGCGGAAGAGCTGGGAGAGCACGCCGAAGGGCACCAGGTGCTCGGCCCGGGACGCCGTGGCGCCCAGGTAGACGGCGCCGGAGGCGACGACCTGGGCGGCGAACGTCCGCAGCAGCCTGGTCTTTCCACAGCCGGCCGGGCCCGAGACGACCGCGAAACGGGTCGTCCCGGTGAGGCATTCGGCGAGGACCCGGTGCAGCCCCGCCAAGTGTTCTTCCTGTTCGTACAGCGGCTGCGCGCCGGCAGGTACGCTCTCACTTGTACGAATCTGGGTACCGAAGTCTTCCGTCATGTGTATCCCCGGGAAATCTCGGTGGTGCCGTCGGCCGAGTACAGGCCAAGATCGAGGGCCTGTGGGTGGTGTCCGGACGACTCGGGCAGGATGCTCCTGGCTCACAGCAGGATGCCGAGTTCGCGTGCTTTGGCGATGGCTTCCACCCGGTTGCGCGCGTTGAGCTTCTGCAGGGCGTTCTGCAGATAGCCTTTGACCGTGTTACGGGAGATGAACAGCGCAGCGGCGATCTCCGGGTTGCTCTGGCCGAGCGCCACCCGCCGCAGCACGTCGTACTCGCGCGGCGTCACGAGCGTGTCGAGGGAAGCCGAATCCCCCTGCTCCTGCGAACAGTTGAGCTTCCGCCGGGGTGTCGGTGCGCCCGGCCGCACCGTCTGGCCGACGGTGATCCCCAGCCGCACCAGACCACGGACCAAGCGCGGGTCGTCGGTCCTCAGCCGGATCCGCGGCAGCCCGAGTGTGGCCAGCATCTCCGCGGCGAGTGTGCAGTCCGCGTCCGCCTCCGATCGACCTGGCGGCCGACCGGAGTCATAGGTGACTGGCTTCCCGGCGCGCCGCGGGCAGACGTCCGATTCGCCGTAGCATCCGGTGCCCCGGCCTGTGTGCCGCAGATACAGCAGCAGACCGTCGGCATCGCACACGTCCTGCATCAGGTCCTGGAGCCGGTCGCCGCAGTCGCAGTGAAGCGAGCCCAGCGCCTCGCCGTTCAGGCACTGCATATGCACTCCCACCAAGGGAGCGCGGTCGTTGCTGGGCTGCGCGGCATCGCCGAAGGACAGAGCCAGATGCTCGCCCCGGTCGGAGAGCCCGGAGAACGTGAAGACGGTACTGACTGCCCTGCGGCCGTCCTTCAGGCCTACCTGCAGGCTGGCGGCGCCGCGCACGCCCAGAGAACTGGGCTGCGTTGCGGTCGCCGCCGGTGTGGGCACCGTACGCGGCGCTGTCTGCTGGTGTAAGACGGTGGTGCGGTCGGTGACCACCGGGTTCTCTCCAGGAAGGGTTGCCGGGCCGCTTTCGATGACGCTCATACACGTACACCTCTGTCCGGCCCAGCAGCGACCGGCTGCGGGGCGGCGATGCCGAGTACGACACCGGCCAGCGCGACCGGAGCACAGCCGCCGACCGGGAGCTTCTGGGCGATCAGTGCCTGCGGACCCAACGCCGTTGCGGCATCGGCCCGGTCGCCGCTGAGCGCGAACAGCGCGGTGTCGAGGTCCGGGCAGACACGGACCCCATGGGCCCGTACGTCGTTCCCGGTGTTCACGCGCAAGGCCAGGCGAGTCGCGGCCTCCTCGTCGTCCAATGCCAGCTCGTCGGCCAGGGTGACCCACAGCCGGGCGGCGCCGATTCCGCAGTCGATCACCACGGTGCCCGATCGTGTGCCGCGAAGACCGCAGCGTGGACCAGGGCCGCGTTGCCATGATGGCACTGCTGCCGGACCGCTTCGAGGACCTGCTGCGCCGCCAGGGGCTCCGTCCGGCGGAACGGCGGGCGGAAGGGGAACGCCAACTCGGTGCCGGCGGTGGGCTCGGATGCGGTGTCGGTGGTTGGCTGAAATCGCGTGGCCATCGGGTTCTCCGGTGAAGTGCGGGCGGGCGGGGGGGTCAGGACGTACGGGTCGTGCGGGTCGTGCTCCGGTGTTGACGGGCGGGTCGCTCATGGCCCCTGACGACAGGCACGCTGAACTGCTCCTCGAAGCGCGCGACATACTCCTCGGCGCCGGGCTGGGTGACGGTCACCGCCCGCAGGGTGTGCGCGCTGTCGGCCGGGCGCACACCCCGCGTACACAGTTGGCGGACTGGTTCCGCGACCAAGCACGCTAAGGTCGCTCCCATCGCACCGGCCTGGGCGGACCAGCGCGCGACCGAAAAGCGCGGGACCAGCGCGATGGACCCGCCGCTGACCAGTGCCGACATCGATGCATGGCACTGCGTGTCGTGGTCCGACAGCGGCAGTGCGATGAACTGCCGGTCGTTCGGGCCCATGCGCAGGTGCGCGGCTGCAGTGCGACCGACGTCGAGGTACGTGGCATGAGTGACGAGCACGTTCTTCGGCTGTTGCCCCGGTTCTGCGATGCACAGCGCGCCCAGTACGTCTTCTGGCCGGGGTTCGGGGTTCTGCAGCGGATCCCACGGGGCGTCGGCCTGTGCATCGCGCGCCGCGGTGAAGGTTTCGTCACCGCTGTCCCCGATCACGAGCAGATGCCCGCAGTCGGGGGCTTGGACCTGCGCACGGGCGACCACCTCCTGCAACTCAGGCCGGGTGACTGTGAGATGGCAACGGGAGCGCCCAAGCACGTAGGCCAGTTCGTCGGAGGTGCACCGGGGGTCGGTGGGGACGAGTACCGCGCCGAGCCGGGCGGCGCCGAACCACAGGTCGAAGAACTCCGGGCAGTTGGTGGTGTGCACGTTGAAGCGGTCGCCGACCCGCAGCCCCAGCGAGCGCAGCAGACGGGCCGTGCGAGTGGCTCGTGCGTCCATCTCCGCCCAGCCGATGCTTCGTAGCTCGCCTGACGCGGCCGTCATCACGAGGAAGGCTTTGTCGCCCTGGAGCGCGGCGCCGTCGGCCAGCGCGGCGCCAACGGTGGCAGCAGCTCTCGATTTCACAGTGGAACCATCGACCTCGCTCCTCACACCTCTCGTAACGGATCATCAAGAGTTGCTTAACGAGGAGTCGGTGGATGCCAAAGTGAGTGTTTCTCAATGACTCGTGCTGCACCGGGCTCTGCTGAAGATCTGCCACTGCTTCGGGTGTGCGAAGGCATGCTCGCCGAGAGCCCACAGGAGGGCATTCACACTCCGGTCGCGCCGGCTCCGCGATACGCCCGGTCAGCCAGGACGAGAACCCTAGGGGGCATGCTCAGGGCTGTTTCCAAAGGCCGATGCAGTTGTTGAGGTGTCCGTTGTCCCTTTGTCCCCGTTCCGGTGAGCAGGTCCCGTCTCTGACTGTGCGGATCGCGCGGGCGAGCAATCCGGGCAGTACGACGGCGATGTGGGTGAGAGACCGCGCCGCTGCCGCTACCCAAGGCCCACCTGCAAACACGTCTTTACGGCCATCGTGGTGGACATCGAGCGTCTCAGTGGTCTGCCGCCGACCGGCGAAGCAACCCCCAGTGCCTGTTTGCTCGTTCACGGACTTGCTTAGGGCTCATATGGACATCAGCAAAACGTCAGCGGAACGTCAGCAGGACGTGAGCGGTGGGCTGGAGAGTTGCGAGTGTCAGCGGCACGGCCGGGCCCGGGCCCTTCTCACACACGTCATATTCGGGGAATCCCCATGCGTACGGAGTTGCTGTGACAGTCGGTCCTGCCGAAGCTGTTCACCCCAGGCCGGGCGGTACCGGGCGGGCGCCCAGCCGTCTCTTTTGGCCCCTCACCAGGCTGGGCTCGACCTGCGCGCGTCACTCGAAAGAGTGAAAATCGAACGCTCGAATTGACGGGGTTCGAAGTAGAGTCGGATCTTGATCCGGCGTCCGCATCGTGAGATTTCGATGCCGTCGCGAGCCGGTTATCGATCTCCATGCCGATGTGTGAAGTTACCGGCCGCGCCCGCCAGTAGATCCTTCAGTGACGAGACATATGCATCAAGTCGCCGTGGGGCTCTCGCGCAGGCGCGTTGAGCGCAGAAACGGAGAGGGACTGATGCCGACAACGGCTACTTCTCATGTCCTTGTGGTGGACGACGACGAAGACGTGCGCACACTCGCGGGCTGGCAGTTGGAGGCGGAGGGGTTCAGGGTCACGGCGGTGTCCGACGGGCACGCCGCCCTCGCGGCCGTCGAGCGGGACCGGCCCGATCTGGTGCTGCTGGACCTGACTCTGCCACTCTTGGCGGGCCTTGACGTGCTCACGCACATCCGGCGGTCGGGGAACCTCCCGGTGATCGTGGTCTCCGGCCGTACCGGCGAAACCGACCGTATCATTGGCCTGGACCTGGGCGCCGACGACTACGTGATGAAACCCTTCTCCCCGGCCGAACTCGCCGCGCGGGTAAGGTCGGTGCTGCGCCGCAGCGGGCGGCAGGACGGCTCGGAGGGCGATGCGGAGCAGGCGCCGCAGGCCCCGGGACAGCCGCCGGAGCGCGAGATACGGGAGCTGGTGGTCGACAGGTTGACCAGGACCGTCACGGCACGCGGCCGGTTCGTGGACCTCGCGGCCCGCGAGTTCGACCTCCTTGCCTTCCTCGCCGACGCGCCGCGCCGCGTCTTCACCCGCGCGCAGCTCCTGGAACACGTCTGGCACTCCTCCAGCGACTGGCAAGAGCCGGCCACCGTCACACAGCACGTCCACCGGCTGCGCCGCAAGCTCGAGCAAGACCCATACAAGCCAAGATGGTTGCGCACCGTGCGAGGTGTCGGATACAAGTTCGAGCCGTGATATGGCTGCCCCCACACATTCCCTCTGCCCGGACATGCCGACTTCCCGAGACGATGACCCCGCCCGACGACGGCCCACGCCTGCTGGCACGGCAGGCCGAGATGCGGGCCGATCTCTCCAAGGCGCTGAACGCGGTGACGAGCACGCTGGAGGAACTGCTCCCGGAAGCCAGGTGCTCGGTGCTGCTCCTGGACGAACGCACGAAGCGGTTGCATCACGGCGCGGCCCCGAGCCTCCCCGCCGCCTACGTCGAGGCCGTCGACGGCATGGACATCGGCCCCTGCGCCGGCTCGTGCGGCACCGCGGCCTACCATGCCGCACCGGTCGTCGTCTCCGACATCGACCGCAGCGACCTGTGGAACGACTTCCGGCCCATGGCCCAGATGGCAGGTGTACAGGCGTGCTGGTCGACCCCCATCATCGACCAGGAAGGCGTGGTTCTGGGGACGATCTCGGTCTATCATCAGGCCCCGCACGTCCCCACCGAGCGCGAACGGCAGTTGGTCGAGCGGTTCACGCACCTGTGCGCTATCGCCCTTGACCACTCCAGAATCTTTGGCAGCCTCGTCCAGAGCGAGGAGCGCTTCTGCCGAGTCTTCGACGACAACGCCGCAGGCATGGCCCTGCTCGACCTCGATGGCCAACTGCGCCGCGTCAACCCCGCCCTGTGCCGGATGCTGCGCGTACCGGCATACCAGCTGGTCGGCCGGTCCTTCGGCGAACTCGTCCACCGCGACGACCGCGCGACGCTGCCCCAGCTGGGCGTGGCGCGCGGCGACGCCTGCCATGTCGAGCTGCGCTTCAACATGGCGGGCAGCGCCCCGCTCATCACGTCCACCACCTATTCCGCCGTGCATGACTCAAGCGGCGCCATCGTGTTGTGGTACGTCAACGTGGTCGACGAGACCGACCGGAAGGCCGCTGAGCAAGATCGCCAGGCGCGGGCCGCTGCGGTCGCCAGTCGGTGGACCGCCGAAAAGGCCAGCCAGGCAAAGTCACAGTTCCTGACGGCCCTCGCGCACGAGATCCGAACCCCGCTGCACGCGGTGGTCGGCTTCGGGGAGATGCTTCGGTCGGGCACCCTCTCGCCCGAGCGCAGCGTTGAGGCGCTGGACCGGATGGCCGGTGCCGCCAAACACATTGTCGCCCTCGTCGAGGACCTCAGCGACGTCGCGGCGATCGAGGCCAAGGCACTGCACCTGCGCCCGCGGCCGGTGTCGATCGGACCGCTGCTGACCGATGTGCACGGTCTGGTGTCGACGACCGCACGGGACGCGGACGTCACGGTGGAGATCGAGCTGCCCGACGGCAGCCCCGCCGCCAACTGCGACGAACGGCGCATCCGACAGGTTGTGCTTAACCTGGCCACCAACGCGATCAAGTACAACCGTGCGGGCGGACGCGTGGTGCTGCGGGCGGAGCAGCCCTCGGCACGACAGGTGCGCATCGTGGTGGCTGACGACGGACCCGGCATACCCAAGCACCTTCAGCACCGGCTGTTCGTGCCGTTCGACCGGCTGGGCGCAGAACGCACGAAGATCGCCGGCTCAGGCCTGGGGCTGCATGTGACCAAGGGGCTGGTGGAAGGCATGGGCGGCCGACTCGTGATCGAGAGCGGGTCGCTCGACGGCGGCACCGTCGCCTGCGTCACCCTCCCTGCCGTCGTACCTGCCTCTCACGACCAGCCCGTACGACAGCCGGAAGATCTCGGGGAGCGGCGTGAATAGGGCGGCGGGCGGACCGGTGCGACCGCTGCGGGAGGTTACGGAAACGATCAACTCGCGTCCACACGAACGGTTTCGACGTACACTGCCCGCGACGGCTGCCATCCGTCACCCACAGCAGCGGTGGCGGATGGCGTCATTCGCCCATCTGCTGTCGGCTTGTAGCGTCCTTTCCACGCCCGCGCGACCAGTCGGCGCGCAGACACCAATGCGGTCGACCGGGCCACACTCCCCTCCTCACCGTGCCGACCCGACGGGACGGGTCGCACTTCCTCACCGGTTTCCCGACGCTGGCGCCCGACGCACGGGCGCCGATCCGATCGACATGAAGGGGGAACGGCGTTGGCGCGCCAGCTGATGATCGTGGACCCGGACGGGGTCGACGGCCACCGCACCATCGGAGAAGCAATCCAGTCGGCCCGCAGCGGCGCCATGATCAGTGTGCGGCCCGGCCGCTACGAGGAGAACCTCGTGGTGACCAAGACGGTCACCGTCGTCGCCCACGAACCGGGTTCCGTCGTGGACATAGCCCCGCGCACGGGCAGCGCCGTCCAGGTGCTGGCCGAGGCCATCAAGCTCTCGGGCCTGCGGCTGCGCAGCGAGGACGACGAGGTCCCCGTCGTCGACGTGCCCCGCGGCCAGGCCGCCATGGACGACTGCGAGATCATCGGCTCCGCCTGGACGGCGCTGCTCTCCCGTGAGGAGGGCTCCTTGGCGATGCGCGACTGCCGGGTGACCAACCGCGCGGGCGCGGGCGTCGTCGACGTTTCGAGCTCCCCCAGTGTCGTCGAGAACTGCGTGTTCGAACGGCTCGGTACGTCCGCGTTGGTGATCGGTGAGGACGCTGCTCTAGTAGTGCGCGGCTGCACCGTGCGCGACGCCCGCGGCAACGGAGTCCTCAGCAACGGCCGTTCCCGCGGCACCGTCGAGGACTGCGTGATCTCCGGCACCGGCAAACCCGCTGTCGCCCTGGAACAGGACACCGCCACCAAAATTCTGCGCTGCCAGGTCCGCGACTCCTTCATTGGCTTCCACATCAATACCACCTCCCGGGTGGAACTGGCGGACTGCACCGCGCGCGAGACCTCCGGCCACGGCATCACGCTCGCCGGTGACAGCGACCCCGTCCTGCAGCGGATGGTCGTGGAGCGCTCCGGCAGCCACGGCATCGTCGTGGCCGGGCATGCCCGCGGTACCTTCACCGACTGCACGGTCGACCGGTCCCGTACCTCCGGCGTGGTCATCGAGGAGGCTGCGGCGCCCACGCTGAACCGGCTCACGGTTCGTAGCCCGGCGGGCCAGGGCATCGCGATCAGCGGCAGCGCGTCCGCCCGCCTGAACCGCGTCGAGGTCGTGGGCGCCGGTGGCCCCGGGATCGTGGTGGCCGAAGGCGCCGACCCGGTGCTGCGCCATGTGAGCGTCACAGAGGCCACCGGGCATGCCGTGGTCGTACGCGACGGCGGCCGGGGCCAGTTCGAGGACTGTCAGGTCATCGGGGCCGGGCAAGCTGGCGTGCACATCACCGAAGGATCGCACCCCACCCTCCAGGGCACCACCGTGCGGGACGCGGCGCGGGCCGGAGTGCTCGTCGGGCGGCGCGGCGCCGTCACGCTGCTCGATTGTGAGGTGGTTGGCAGTGGCGGCGACGGTGTCGCGCTGGAGAAGGACGCGGAGCTCACCGCCGTACGCACCCGGGTGCGCGGCGGGCGCGCCAACGGAGTCCTGATAGGGCGTCAGGCACAGGGTGCGCTGAACGGCTGTGAGCTGACCGGCAACGCTGGGGACGGACTGCGGTTGGAGGGCAGCCGGCCCGTCCAGGTGATCGGCTGCACCACCACGGACAACCAGGGCGCCGGAGTACGGCAGACCGCGCCCGACGGCGAGACCACCGTCGAGGATCTGACCAGCTCGGGCAACCAGGATCCTGACGTATGGCGGGACGGAAAGGGCTCCGGTGGCGGAGATGCCGCGGACGACCCCCAAGGGGGCCTCGCGCAGCTGAACGCTCTTGTCGGGCTGCAAGCGGTCAAGGAGCAGGTCAACACGCTCGTCAATCTCAACCGGCTCTCCAAGCGACGCCGCGAGGCCGGGCTGCCGGTGCCGACCAACGCGCGGCATGTGATCTTCGCCGGGCCGCCCGGCACCGGCAAGACCACCGTCGCCCGCCTGTACGGCAGCATCCTCGCGACCCTCGGCGTGCTGCGCTCGGGCCACATTGTGGAGGTTTCCCGCGCCGACCTGGTCGCCAAGATCGTCGGCGGTACGGCCATCCAGACCACCGAGGTCTTCGAGAAGGCGCTGGGCGGTGTGCTGTTCATCGACGAGGCATACACCCTCACCGCCCAAGAGGGCGGCGGGGGACCGGACTTCGGTCAGGAGGCGGTGGACACTCTCGTCAAGCTCATGGAGGACCACCGCGACGACATCGTGGTCGTCGCCGCGGGCTACACCGCCCAGATGAGCAGCTTCCTGGCGTCCAACCCCGGCCTCGCTTCCCGCTTCAGCCGCACCATCGAGTTCGAGAACTACAGCGTCCCGGAGCTGGTCACCATCGTCCGGCGGCAGTGCGACGCGCACCGTTACACCCTCCAGGAGGACACCGAGAAGGCGCTTGCCGCGCACTTCGAACGGATGCATCGCAATGAAGCGTTCGGCAACGCCCGCGCGGCCCGCAAGGTCTTCGAGGAGATGGTCGACCGGCAGGCGTTCCGGCTCGCCTCGATGGTCGAGGTGTCGCAGACGGACCTGACGACGTTCATGCCGCTGGACGTCGGCGACCAGGCTGCCGCTGCGGTCGGCGCCGCCGCCGTCCAGCAGGACAACGGAGCGCTGGACGCCCTCATGGAGAGGCTGAACGGCATGATCGGCCTGGCCGCCGTCAAGTCCGAGGTGGAGGCCATGGTCAACCTGCTGGGGACGGCCCGGCGCCGGCAGGCGGCCGGGCTGCCCGCCACGTCGGTGGGCCACCACCTGGTCTTCGCCGGGCCGCCCGGCACGGGCAAGACCACCGTCGCCCGCCTGTACGGGGAGCTGCTCGGCGCGCTCGGCGTACTGCCGCGCGGGCAGCTCGTCGAGGTCGCCAGGGCCGATCTGGTGGGCCGCTACGTCGGGCACACCGCGCAGCTGACCAGGGACATGTTCGCGCGGGCACGCGGCGGCGTGCTGTTCATCGACGAGGCGTACACCCTCACTCCGGCCGGAGGCTCGGCCAACGACTTCGGACAGGAGGCGGTGGACACCCTCGTCAAGCTGATGGAGGACCACCGCGAGGATGTCGCGGTGGTGGTGGCGGGCTACTCCGGTGAGATGGAGCGGTTCCTGGCCTCCAACCCGGGCCTGGCCTCGCGCTTCTCGCGCACCGTGCACTTCGACGACTACACAGCCGACGAGCTGGTCTCCATCGTGCTGGGTCAGTGCACCAGGGACGGGTACGAGTGCGTACCGGAGACGGTGGACGGGCTGCGGCATCTCTTCACAACCACGCCGCGCGGCGCCGACTTCGGCAATGCGCGCTTCGCCAGGAAGGTCATGGAGTCGATGGTGACCCGGCAGGCGGGGCGGCTGAGCCGGATGCCCGAGGCCGGGGTGACGGACCTGCGTCGGCTGCTGCCGGAGGACCTGGCCACCGACCGGCTGTGACAGCGGGCCGCCCGGTGCGCATCCGGCGCTCCGGGCGGCCCGTCCTGCTGTCGCGTACTTCTCACTCGTCGAAGGTGGGAACCGCTTCGACCACCGTCCCTGCCGTGCGCTGCCGTGATGGCCTCGTTGATCCGCCTGAACGGGAAGGTGCTGATCAGCCGGCTCAGCGGGAACCTCCCCTCCTGGTGGAGATCGGCCGGCCACGGGATGAACTTGCCGGGCATCGTGTTCTCCTCCATCACGCCCACCAGCGACCGGCCGAACGGCAGATGCCCCTGGTCGATCGTGATCTCGTTGTCCGGGTCCTGGAAGCCCACGCTGGCGTACACGCCGGAAGACTGCAGGCACTCCGGGACCTGACGGGCGGTCACGGGCAGGCCGATGCAGTCGACGGAGTACTGGGCACCGGCGCGGGCGATGTCGAGGACCGCTGCGACCGAGTCGGTCCCGGGCGGGTCGATGACATGGGTGGCCCCGGCTCCGCGGAGAACGCCAGTTGGTCGGGCAGTGGGTCCACAGCGGTGATCGTGGCCACACTCCGAGGTCGGTGTGGCATGCCCCGGATCCGACGAGGTGCACCAGGACCTCTCCAGCACCCGGCGGCGTGATCTTCATCTGGGGGATGCCGCCCCTCGCCACTGGCCGCACCACTCGCGCCAAACCCCCCATCTGTAGGTGGTGCGCGCCGAGCAAACTTGTATGTATGGGAGGACGCCTCGTTCCGTCGGAGCGAGCGCGCGAGATCATCGGGACGGGCGGGAGAGATGATGGGGCGGGACGGAGTTCGTAGTACGGCGCGGCCGACGGAGGGCAGGGCGACCGGCACAGCGGGTGCACCGGAGACGGCAGTGGAGGTCGCGGCGCCTCAAGCGGAGGTCACGCGATACACCCGAGGCCGGCACCGCGTGCGAGCGGCCGTGGTCGCGGGGCTGGTGCTGGCCGGGACGGCCGGCGGGGTACCCGGCGCCGCCGCGGCGGGGACCGACGAGGGGACCACCCTCCCGCAGATCCCCACCGTCCTCCAGGGCGCCAAGTGCACCAAACCCTCGACCAAGCGGCCCGCCGCGCCGCCGTGGCAGCAGGTGGTCCTCAACCCGTCGGGGGCCTGGGACCTCACCGAAGGCTCGGGGGTCACGGTCGCCGTGGTGGACACCGGCGTGGACGCAAAGGGCTCGCCCGCGCTCGCCGGACGGGTCACCGAGGGGCCGGATGTGGTCTCCGGCGGATCGGCTGGTACGGACTGCGTCGGTCACGGCACGTTCGTCGCGGGGCTGATCGCCGCGGGGAAATCCGACGATGCGCGCTTCGCCGGGGTCGCCCCGGAGACCCGCATCCTGGCCGTACGCGTCACCGCGCGCGACGGCAGCACCACGCCCGAGCACGTCGCCGCAGGGATCGAGGCCGCCGTGAAGGGCGGTGCGCGGGTGGTGAACGTACCGATCGCGCTGCCGAAAGACAGCGCGGCGCTGAGGGCGGCCGTGCAGACCGCCCAGCAGCAGGACGTGCTCATCGTCGCCCCGGCATACGCCGAGCAGCAGGACACCGAGACCAAGGCGCCCGCCGCCTACCCCGCGGCGCTGCCCGGCGTGCTGGCGGTCGCCTCGCTCGCACCGCCTGACGGCTCGGTCGTCAGCGCGCAGGCACCGGGCACCGCGCCGGATCTTGCGGCGCCGGGGGAGAGTGTGATGAGCATCGGACCGGGCGGATCCGGCTATTTCACCGGCAGTGGTGCGGAGTTCGCATCGGCGCTGGTGGCCGGTACGGCGGCGCTGACCCGCTCCTACCGACCCGACCTGACGGTATCGCAGGTCGTCGCCAGGCTGGAGCGTACGGCCTATCATGCCGCGGTGGCCGGGCCCAGCCCGCTGGTGGGATGGGGCGTGGTCGACCCGGCCGCGGCGGTCACCGCCGCGCTGCCCAACAGCAGCCACGGCGACGGCGCAGGTGCGCAGCAGCCGTTCCGGCTGGCCGCCCCCGCATCGGACTCCGCCGAGCACCGCGCATGGGCGGTCGTGGGCGGCGCCGCAGGGGTCGTCTTGCTGGTGGCCCTGGTCGCCGTCGTGGTGCCGCGCGGGCGCCGCCGCAGCTGGCGTCCCGGCGTGCTCGGTGAGGTGTCCACGGATGGTGGCGTTCCTGCGAGCAGTGGCCCCGCCACCTCCTGAGCGCGCATCCCGGTGTCTCCGCCCTTATCCGCTTTCGCCTGCAGTACCCGCCGTCCCATTTTCCGGAAAAAAATCCCGTACGGGGATTCAGAAGGGGTGCCAAAACCCTCCAAGTGGGGGTGGTGGACGTCCCTTCCTTTTGTTATCCGGATTTTTCGAACCTGTATCGATATTGAGAATTCGACGCCCCTTGGTGTGCAACTGCGAACGGTTGGGTCACCGGATTCCACGGGTAACGGACCCACCCGGACTTGCTCCACGAAGACCGCCCCGGTCGCGGATCGCGACCGGGGCGGCACTACGTTCCGAGGGCCCGTACCGTTACGGAGTCGGCGGCGTCGCCGCGAAGCCGGTCTGCAGCTGCGTACTGCCCCGGCGGGTGACGTACAGGCCGCGTCCCGTCGGCATGACCCGCGGCTTCACGCCAGGCAGGAACATGCCCTCCGACGGCGGGCAGGACAGCATCAGCGCGGGCGTGTTGACCTCCAGCAACTGCCGCAGCAGCGGGTCGCCCATGCCGCGCGAGGCGCCGTTGGCGCTGCGTGCTACGACCACGTGCAGTCCCAGCTCGTTGCCCTGGGCCAGGAACTCCAGCAGCGGCGTGAACGGGCTGGCACCCGACAGGGGGCCCCCGCCGACCATCTCGAAGTCGTCCACGACCAGGAACAGCTGCGGCCCCGTCCACCAGTCGCGCTTGCTCAGCCGCTCCGGCGAGATGTCCGGCCCCGGCACCCGGTCGCGCATAGCGCGAGCCACACCGTCGATCATCTGCCGCAGCTTGTCGGTGGCCACCGCGTACCCCAGGCGGTTCTCCTGCGGTACGGCGGCGGCAAGCGTACGCCGGAAGTCCACCAGCATCACGCGCCCCTGGTCCGGGGTGTACCGGTTGACGATGGCCCGGCAGATCAGAGACAGCAGGTTGGTCTTGCCCGTCTCGGCGTCGCCCACCACGATCAGGTGCGGGCTGGCCTCGAAGTCGTGCCACATCGGCTCCAGCCGCTGGTCCTCCAGGCCCAGCGGAACGCGCAGATCGCCCTCGGCAGGCGGCAGCGTCGCCGCGTCCAGCTCCAGCGGCAGCATTCGTACCGGCGGCGCCTTCGGTCCGTCCCAGCTCTGCGCTACGGCGTTCACCAGGGCCGCAACGCCCTCGCTGAGTGAGGAGACCTGCGGATCGCCGTCCAGGCACGGCAGCCCGGTGAGGAAGTGCAGCCGATCCTCGGTCAGGCCGCGCCCCGGCGCCTTCGGAACGGTCTCGGCCGCACGCATGTTGATCATGGAGTCGACGGCGTCGCCCAGCCGCAGCTCGAAGCGGGTGCCCAACTGGTCGCGCAGGCCGCTGCTGATCTCGCTCCACCGTGTCGACGCGACGATCAGATGCACACCGAAGCTCAGACCCCGCGAGGAGATCAGGTTGAAGGTCGGCACCAGGTCCATGAAGTCCTGGCGCACCGTGCTCCAGCCGTCCACGACGAGGAACACATCGCCCCACCGCTCATCGGCGAGCTCACCGGCCGAACGCCGACGCCGGAAGTCCGCCATCGACTCGATGCCCAGCTCCGCGAACCGCCGCTCGCGCTGCGCGATGATCCCCGTCACCTCCGCGACCGTACGCACCACCCGCTCGGGATCCAGCCGCCCCGTGACTCCGCCGACGTGAGGCAGTCCGGAGAGCACGGAGAGCGAACCGCCACCGAAGTCCAGGCAGTAGAACTGCACTTCTTGCGGCGTATGGGTGAGTGCGAGCGCGCCGATCAGGGTCCGTACGAGATTGCTCTTGCCGCTTTGCGGCCCGCCCGCGATGCCGACATGGCCGCCCGCCCCGGACAGGTCAGCCAGCAGCGGATCGCGCCGCTGGTCGAAGGGCCGGTCGACGATACCGACGGGCACGATGAGCGTGCCCGCCTGGCGCGGGTCCGCGGGGGACAACCCCCGCCCGGGGACCGACGCCAGTGGCGGCAGCAGCGCGTCCAGGGCCGGCGCGTCGTCCAGCGGCGGCAGCCACACCTGATGCGCCGCCGCCGCACCCGACTCGCGCAGCCGGTCCACCGCCACGCTCAGCAGGCTCGGCGCCTCCTCGTCGTCCGGCACCGCGACCGGTTCGGGATCCGCCTGCGGCAGCTGCCGCGGCGGCACCCACGCCGTGCTGAACGGCACCACTTGACCCGCCACGACCGCTTGCGGCGTGCTGCGCCGGACCTGCCGGTAGGGGCCCGAGACGTACGCGGCCTTGAAGCGGGTGAGCGTGCCGACATCGTTCTTCAGCAGACCGCTGCCCGGCTGCGAGGGCAGATTGTAGGCGTCCGGCACACCGAGCACACCGCGGCTCTCCATGGCGGAGAACGTCCGCAGACCGATGCGGTACGACAGGTGGGACTCCAACTGGTGCATCCGACCCTCGTCCAGCCGCTGCGAGGCGAGCAGCAGGTGCACACCGAGGCTGCGCCCGAGCCGGCCGATCATCACGAACAGCTCCATGAAGTCGCGGTGTGCGCTGAGCAGTTCGCTGAACTCGTCGACCACGATGAACAGCGTCGGCAGCGGCGCCAGGTCCGTGCCCGCCTCGCGGGCCCGCTCATACTCCAGCGCCGAGGCGTAGTTGCCCGCCCGCCGCAGCAGCTCCTGGCGGCGGACCAGCTCGCCGTGGAGCGCGTCCTGCATACGCGCCACCAGCGCCGTCTCGTCCGCGAGGTTGGTGATCACCGCGGAAGTGTGCGGCAGCCGGTCGAGACCGAGGAACGTCGCACCGCCCTTGAAGTCCACCAGGATGAAGTTCAGCGTCTCCGAGGAGTGGGTGAGGGCCAGCCCCAGGACCAGGGTGCGCAGCAGCTCGGACTTGCCCGAGCCGGTCGCCCCGATGAGCATGCCGTGCGGGCCCATACCGCCCTGCGCAGACTCCTTGATGTCCAGCTCCACCGGCGAGCCGTCCGCCGACAGGCCGATCGGCACCCGCAGTCGCTCGCCCTCGGCCCGCGTCTGGAGCCGGTCCACGGCCGCGGTCCGCAGATCGAGGATGCCCAGCAGCCCGGTCAGCTCCATGTCCGTCTGCAGCGGCTGTTCCGACTGGATACTGGTGCCGGGGCGGTAGGGCGCCAGCGTGGCGGCCAGTACCCGCGCCGCGGCCGTGCCCAGCCGCTCCGGGCACCCGACCACGGTCTCCGTTTCCTTGCCGTTGCGGTCGGCCCCCACCATCCGCAGCTCGTCGGCGTCCACACGCAGCCGCAGCACCGTACGGGAGACCTTCCACTCCAGGACGCCGCGTACGTCGAGCACGACCGCGTTGCGGTAACCGCCGCTTGCCAGCCGCGCCCCGGCCGGTACGTTCGCGGTGTCCAGCACGATGACGGTGTACGGCTCGCTGCGGCTCGGTTCGCCCTCGGGGACGAACGTGGGCCGCTGCGCGAACTCCGCGCCGAGCAGCTGCTCCAGGTCCGAGACCGTGTCGGTCACCAGGCGCACCGCGCCCGCCCCGTCGGTCTCCACCGGGTGCTGGGCGTGCGGCAGCCATTTCGTCCACTCCCACTCCGCGCGCGCGTCATCGTCGGTGACAAGGACGATGTCCAGGTCGCCCGGCGCGTGCAGCACCGCGAGCTGCGCCAGCAGCGCCCGTACGGCCGCCCTGGCCGCGGCCTGGTCGCCGCGCAGCAGAATGCGGCCGTACGAACGCAGGCGCACGGCGACCGGCTGGTCAGGCACCGTTCCCCAGGCGCGGATGAACCGCCGCAGCGCATGGGCGCACAACGGTTCGAGGTCCTCCACCGGCTTGGTGGACAGCGGGGTCAGCTTCAGGGCGAGCTGCTGGGGGCCGCGGGCGATCCGAACCTCGGAGAAGTCCTCATCAGTCAGTCGGCGCTCCCACAGCCGGCTGGTGCGGGCCAGCGACCACAGCGCCGCCGGATCGGGGTGCTGCCACGCCTGTGCCTGCCGCTGCTGGGTGACCACCTTGCGGATCCGGTTCCGACTGGTGCTCAAGTACCGCAGGTAGTCCCTGCGTTCACCGCGCAGCTTTTGCTTGCGGTCCTGGGCGCTGCGCATGAACTGGGACACCAGCATGCCGACCGCGGAGACGGCCATGAGGCCGATCGCGACGTACTGGAGAGCCCCGCCGCCGCCTCCCGGTCTGAGAAAGACCAGCATCATGCCCATCGAGCTGAGGGCCATGGGGAGATACGTGATCACGCCGGACAGCGCACCCTGCGGCTCCGGCAGGGCCGGCGGCTCCTGCAGGCTCAGCTCGCCGTCGGGCATCTGTGGCCCCGGGCGGCGTGGTGGACGGCGGAATGTGACTGTGCTCAAGACGGATCTTCCTTCACCGGGCGGTCGGCCGATTCTTTGCAAAAGCGAGCCATGAATGGGGGTTTGCTGCTCCATGAGCAAGCTGCCGGTGGGACACCTTTAGCTGACGGGGGTACGATCTGCAGCCAAGATTACTGATAAGCAAGCAGGATAGTGTTCCCCTCAATTCCCGTCGACCCGGACCTATTTCGGATCGAAGAGAGCGAGCCGTCGTGAGTGACACCGTCGGCCTGTGCCGACTAACCGTCCGATGCCCCGACCGCAGCTTCGAAATCGGCGTACCCGTCGACGTGCCGGTCGCCGACCTACTGCCCGTCCTCGTCGACTACGCAGGTGGCGACCTGCACGAACGGGGACTGGAACAAGGCGGCTGGACCGTGCAGCGGCTCGGCGAGCCGCCCCTCGACGAGGAAGGCACCCCGCGCTCGCTGGAGCTGCGTGACGGCGAGACACTGCATCTGAGAACCTGTCAAGAAGCCCTGCCCGAGGTCGCGTTCGACGACGTGGTGAGCGGCATCGGGGAAGTGCTGCGCGACCGGCCGGACTCCTGGCGCCCCCAGCTCACCCGCCGACTGTTGCTCGGCTTCACCGCGACCGCGCTGACCGCGGGGCTCGTCGTCCTCGCCCTGCCCGGTCCGGCCGTGCTGCGGGCCGTGGTTGCCGCCGGTTTGGCCCTGCTGCTCATCGCCTGCGCTGCCGCCGCCTCCCGGGCGGTCGGCGACGCTGCGGGCGGCGCGGTGCTCGGCATCGTTTCCGTACCCTTCATGGCGCTGGCCGGCGCCCTGGTCCCGTCGGCGGGCAGCGGTGATGTGCTGCTCGGGGCGCGGCTCCTGGCTGCGGGCGCCGCCGGGGCGGGCGCCGCCGTGCTGGCCCTGGGAGCCGTCGCGGCCTGGGCTCCGCTGTTCCTCGGGGCCCTGACAGTGGCACTCTTCGTCGCCGCGGGCGGCGCCGTCGCGGTGGCCGGACCACCGCTCGGCCATGTCGCGGGCGTCGTCGTCATCTGCGCCCTGGTGTGCGGCGGATTCGTGCCGGGCCTCGGGTTCCGGCTCGCCGGGCTGCGGCTGCCCGTGCTGCCTGCCAACTCCGATCAGCTCCAGGAAGGCATCGCCCCGCACCCCGCCGACCAGGTCAGGACCCGCGCCGTGCTCGCCGACTCGTACATGACCGGCCTGTTCACCGCGCTCGGCCTGGTGAGCGTCGGCTGCATCACCGCGCTGGTCGCCGCGCCGGAGACGGACGGCTGGCCGCCGGCCGTGTGCGCGGCCGTGCTCAGCGTGCTCCTGCTGCTGCACGCTCGGAACCTCGGCAGCCTCTGGCACCGGCTCGCCATGGTGCTGCCCGGCGCGTACGGGCTCACGCTGCTGGCGTGCGTGACCGCCGCGGGCCTGCCGCTGTCGGCCCGGCTGGGCCTGGTCGCCGTGCTGATGGCCGCGGCGGCCGTCGCGGCGATCGCCACCTGGACCGTGCCTGGACGCCGCCTGGTGCCGTACTGGGCGCGGATCGGCGACCTCGTGCACACCGCCACCGCGATCGTCCTCGTGCCCCTGGCGATCCTCGTCGCCGGTGTTTACCAGCAGTTGCGTGCCATCAAGGGCTGACGCGCACCGCGCAGCCGCAACTGGCCGTAGCCTCGGCCGAGGAAGGGGAGTTCCATGCAATCCAGGCGGGACCAGGTCCAGGCCCAACTGTTCGTGATGAGCCGGCTGTCGTCGGGGATGCTGCGGGCCGACCCCGACACCCCCGACGCACCGCTGGCCAGGACCCGGCGAGGTCTGATCGGCGGCGCCCTCATTGCAGTGCTCATCGCCATCGGCACCGCCGTGTACGGGGTGATCTCACCGGGCGGCGCCACCGCTTGGCGCACCCCGGGAACGCTCGTGCTGGTCCGCGACTCCACCAGCCGCTACCTGTACGCGAACGGCGTCCTGCACCCCGTGCTCAACGAGGCGTCGGCCAAGCTGATCGCAGGCAGCCAGATGCGGGTGGAGACCGTCACCGCCGCCTCGCTCGGATCCACACCGCACGGCTCGCCGATCGGTATCGTCGGCGCGCCCGACTCGGTGCCCGGCGCTGCGTCGCTGGACTCCGGTGCCTGGCTGGCGTGCGGCGGACGCGCCTCCGACGGTCACGGCGGCAAGCGTGAAGTGCTCAGCGTCTCCGTCGGCCGGCCCGAGGTCGGGCGGGAGCTGAGCGACGGGGACGGCATCCTGGTCTCCGCGCCCTCCGGTGGCGTGCAGCTGCTGTGGAAGGGGATGCGGCACCGCCTGGACACCGCGAACGGCGCCCACTCCGCGCTCGGCTGGGCGGGCTCCTCACCCATGCCCGTCAGCGATGCCTTCCTCAACACCCTGACGGCCGGCACCGATGTCACCTCCCCGGACGTAGCGGGTCGAGGCGAGCCCGGTCCGGAGTTGGCCAGCGGCGAGACGGCCTATGGCCAGCTGTTCGAGGGCCCGGCCGGGCAGCACTACCTGCTGCGCAAGGACGGCCTCGTACCGCTGACGCCCCTGCTCTTCGACCTGCTGCGCGGCGATCCGCGGACGCAGGACAAGGCGTATGGCGGCGGAATCGTTAAGGTGCGGTCCATCGGCCCCGCCGAGCTCGCCGCCCACCAGGCGTCCAAGCAGGTGGAGTTCGCCCTGGCGGAGGGGCTGCCGAGCATGCCGCCGCAACTGGTCGCGCCCCGTGAGGACCAGGAAGTCTGCGCGAAGGTCACCCCGCACGGCAGCACTCCCTCCACCAGCGTCACCGTGGTGGACTCGGCGGAGGTCCCGGCGGGCGCACCCGACAACCAGCCCGGCGTCCAGGCCAGCTGTCTGCAGTCGGACCGGATCTGGGTGCGGCCCGGCAGCGGCGTACTGGTGCGGGCGCTGTCCTCGTCGGGTTCGGGCTCCTCGCAGTACCTGGTCACCGACGCGGGCGTGGTCCATCCGCTGTTCCCCGACGCGGTCAAGCAGTTGGGGTACGAGAGGGCGCAGTCCGTGGCGGTTCCCGCGCAGTGGATCCAGCTCCTGCCGACGGGGCCGAGCCTGGACCCGGCCAGTCTCGCGCGCGGCGGAGTGGTCCAGGCCGCCAAGTCGTCCACCCCCTGCCCCGGTTCGGGCTCGAATTCCTGACGGGCAAGGCGAGTGAGAACATCAGCCTTTGGTATGACTACAGGCCGCACGGGCTTCAATACAGTGCAACTGATCGAGCCCTCGGAACCGGTTCCCGATCAGGACTCACACGTCCTGGTCCGCGAACTCCCACCGCTCAGGCTTGATATTCGTGCGCGGCACGATCCCCCTCCGTTTTGACACGGCTCCCAGGCGACAGACGCAAAGTGGCAGCGCCGCTTCCAACGAGGTCTGTCAGCCTTCGTCGAGAGGAAATTCCATGTCCGGTGGCCACGCCCTCAGCAAACAGGATCAGGATATCCGCAATGCGCTGGTGATCCTCGAGGGCCAGATGGAGAAGATGCGCACCGCGGAGCACACCGTGGAGGGCATCCTCCAGGACGTCAACGGGCACTACAAGGCGCAGTCCAGCCGCGTCTTCCAGGACCGGATGCGGGGCTGGATCGACGCCTACAACAGGGTCTCGCGGAAGGTCAACGACCTGCACGCGAGCCTCCAGTCGGCCAACCAGCAGCTGAACGTCGGTGAGGACGAGGCGATTCAGCACGCGAGCAACTGGCAGGGCACGGACCTCGACGGGATCCAAAGCACGCTCGCCGGCGGTTCCTCCGCCTCCTGACCGGCCTGTCCGGGCGGCTCGCCCCCCCGCCCGGACGGGCCATACGCTTCCCCCTTCCGTTCGACGAAACGCGCGGACAAGCGCAGGCCGACGCAGACACCAAGGAGCCGACATGGCCGATATCGACATGCTGATCAATGACACACGTCACGACGTGGACAACCTGAACCAGGCGAATTCCCAGATGATGCAGGCGCTGGATGACATGGTCCAGCAACTGCAGCCGATCGCCGGGAGCTTCAAGGGTGCGTCCAGCTCGGCGTGGCAGGAGGTTCAGACGACGGTCAACACCACCATCGCGGAGATGAACACCTCCCACAAGCAGGGGGTCGCAGCCCTCAACGAGATGGTCGAGCGCCTGCTCCACCACGACCTCCAGGGCGCCAAGGGGTTCTGACGAGGATCGGTCGTCGGACGCTGACACGGGAGTCACCGCATGAGTGGCAACGACAACGAATCCGGTACTGGCAAACTCAAGGTGACCGAGGGGTACCTCGAGAACTTTGCCCGGAACGTCATCAACACATTCCTCAAGGAACTGTGGGATAACGACGACTACCGCAATCTTTCAGGATTTGCCGACGGGCCCATTGGTCCCGGGGGGCACGGCAAAATCCTGGCCGGCGGCAAAAGCTGGGCCCCTGCGGAAGCCCTGCAGAAGAAATACCACGGGTTGTGCACGAGCCTGAAGCAGCAGATCGACGCATTCTCCAAGACCATGGGTGATCTCTCGAATGACCTGCTGAGCGTCAACCAGATCCTGGACAAGGGCGAGCAGGAAGCCGAGTTGACGGCTTCGGAAATGATGCAGGACCTGACAGACATTCTGAACGGGTTGAGCGGCGGTTCTCCGTCGACGACCAAGCCGTAGGTAACGCGCTGAACGCCAGGCCGCCGGCGGGTGGCCGGCCGCCGCACCCCGTGGACCCTCCGGACGGCCGCCCGTCGGCTGTGGGGGCGGGCCGGAGCACGCCCGGAAGAGCGACGGCAGTGGACAGAGAGAGGCCACAGGGATGGGTACGGACTGGACTTGGAGCAATGTGCTCAAGACCTTCGCCGGCAGCGGTCAGAAGGTGACGGAGAGCTCCGAGGTCCTGTCGACCAATTGGTTCAGCGGGTTCGGGATCCATAAGGACGCTTCCCCCGAAGCGGACTTCGGCTCCATATACGACGTCTGGTGGTCGTTCAATTACCAGTGGAGCGCTGGGCCCGCCTTCCGTACGTCCTACCAATATGTCGTCGGCGTCAACATGGACTATGGCGTGGTCGATGCGGTAGGGGGAGCGCTGTACCGATTCATTCATGAGGTAGAGCAGATCCTCGTCCCCGTCGCCGGCACAGTCAAAGGCAATGACACCACCAGTCTGGGGAGTTTCGACGCCGCCTCCAACATGGCCCGCGGGATGGAGTGGCGGATCCAGGCGGCGATGGAGGAGATCGATCGCTGGGCCAAAGGGATCGATGTCCCGGATTCCAACTGGCAGGGAAGCGCGGCGGGGGTCTTCCGGGCGACCCTCAAGGGCGTGAGCAACGCGCTGGAACGGCTGCGGCTGGAAATGATCAACCCCCGCGACTTCACCGCTGACATCGACCATGTCCGCTTCCAGCTGAAGACTTCGCTGGATGCCCTGCGCGGGATCCATACGAATTGGCTCAACGACAGGATGGCCGCTCCGGTCAGCGCCACCCACGACGCCGTAATGGAGTATTTGCAAGGCGCTGAAATTGGACAGGACGCTGACTTGTATCCTGTGGTCAACACGGCCCACGGCGATCCGAAAACGCAGGAATTCTGGGACGCGGTCCAGCAGAGGGCCAAGGAGATGTGGAAAAACAACGTCTCGGAAAACCTGGACAAGCCGGCCGGTCTAGAGATGGGCGTCCTGGAAGGCGCGTACAGCAGCGCGACGAGCGCGATTCCACAGTCCCTGTCGCAGTTCCATCTGCGGATGCCCACCCCGCCAGGCCCGAAGCTTCCGCCGGGGACCGGGCAGACAGAAATCAAGACGTCGCCCGATATCAACGGCCTCAAGCGGTCCCTGTCGGGCCAGCAGAACGGTGGCGGCGACCTGGGCGACGGGACGTCCGGGCGCGGCGTCGAGGGCGCGGGACCTGTGCCCCGTCTCGGGCCGATCGGCGGCGAGTCTGGAGGCGGCAGCC
Organism: Streptomyces sp. NPDC088252; assembly: GCF_044740965.1. Lineage (NCBI taxonomy): Bacteria > Bacillati > Actinomycetota > Actinomycetes > Kitasatosporales > Streptomycetaceae > Streptomyces > Streptomyces sp. NPDC088252. The sequence goes on from NZ_JBIURS010000034.1 coordinate 49,175, forward strand.
TCAACAAGGCGATGGTCGCCGGTCTGCCCAGCACCCACCAGTCACAGGGGCCTTCGGGCGGCTCGGAGAAGATCGTCGGTCCGAACGGCGAGACGCTCACCGGCCCCAACAACATGCCGCTCATGGTCCCGCCGGGCGCGAAGATCAATTCGAACGGCACCGTGACCGGCCCGGACGGCAAGCTGCTCAAGGGTCCCAACGGCAAGCTGCTCAGCGTGCCGCGCGGCGCCCGCCTCAGCTCGTTGACCGAACCGACCGGCGGCGGCACGCAGCCACCCAACCGGCTGTCGCAAAAGCTCCCCAGCGACTTCAAGTTGCCGTCGTCCAGCAAGGTCGGCGGCGGGGCAGGGGGCGGCGGGTTCGCGCCCTCCATGCCGAAGAAGATTTCCACGTCCAGCGGACCGACGGAGATCGGTGGCGGCGTGCTCAGCGAGCGCAACGCCCTCCGCAACATGGCCAGGAACAGCAACGGCGAACTCGTACAGACGCAGACCGGCATGAGCGCGCGGTCCCTGAAGGCGGGCGGGTCGCTGCCGCCGGGAGAGGCTCCCGTGATGGGGCGCACCAACGCCGGCGGTACACCGATGGTTCCGCCCATGTCCGGCGGAGGTATGGGCGGTGCCCAGGGGGGCGGCGGCGGTGACAGGCAGCGGCAGACCTGGCTGGACGAGGACGAAGGGGTTTGGGGCACCGACGAGGGGACGGCCCCGGGAGTGATCGGCCGATGAGCGTACGGGCGGCTCCCTACGCGAGCGGTGGCAGGCGTGAGAGCACCGGCAAGGGTGCGGGCAACGTAGATGAAGGAGGCGGCGCTCGATGAGCTCCGGATACCAGGAGCAGCTCGACCAGATCATGGGACAGCTCGCCGAGCACAGTAACCGGCTGCTGGAGACCCAGCAGCGCCTCGCGAAGGAGACAGTGAAGGTCACCTCCAAGGACCGCTCGATAACGGTCGTCATGGGCACCCAGGCCAATGTGCGCGAGATCAAGTTCCACGACGACACCTACCGCTCCAAGGCCCCCGCGGAGCTGGGCCGGGTGCTGGTGGAGCTGCTCGAACGGGCCAGGGCGGAGGCCGCCGAGAAGGTCAACGCGGCCGTCGCCCCGATGGCGGGTTTCGGCGAGGAGCTGCGGGGCTCGCTGATCGGTGGCACCGATCAGCACCGGATGATGAACGAGGTGCGGCAGAAGATGTGGCCGCAGGGCGGGCCGGGCGCGGGCCACGGTCGGCGCACCGCGGGTGAGGACGAGGGCGATGACTGACGAGATCAAGACGACGGACGACCTCAAGCGGCTGTTCGGCGAGTATCCGCAGATCGCCGATGTGATCGGGCAGCTCAGTGGGGACTTCGAGGTCATCAACAAACTGAATCTGACCGCCGGCGGCCACGACGACGAGGTCGCCGAGCAGTACAACGGTGTCGCGAAGATCGGGACACAGACCTTGAACGACATCGTCAAGCTGCTGAAGGACGTCACGGCCTCCACCGGCGAAAGCGGCCAGGACGTGATGAAGCTCTTCCAGGCGACCGAGGAGGACGCCAAGAAGATCGCGGCCGATTGGGGCGAGATGCGGGGGAAAGAGAAGGAATAAGTGGTGGATCGAGAACATCCCGCCTAGGGGTGAAGTAGTTCGTTCCGGGTGAATGAGTACTCATTCACCCGTTCTTTGGCATTCGTCGCCCCTCCTTTCCGCTATTCAGTGGTTCTCCTCCGTTCATTTCAAGCCTGTCGTGCCGCACAGTAAGGAAGGGACCAGCCATGGCCCTCATGCCCAGCCAGGACGTGATCAACGTCCTCAAGAACTTGGGCATGAAGTGGCCCCAGGCGAATGAGGACGAATTGCGGGAGGCCGCGGCCCACTACGGCAAGGCGGCGCGTGAATTCGAGGAGCTCCAGGAGCAGTTCATCCTGGTGGCCCGGCGGATCAGTGAGGAATTCAGCGGAGAGGCAGCCGATGCGTTCCTCTGGCGGGTGAACACGATCTGCTCGGGCGACGAGTCCTTTCTGAGCGCGGGGGCGGCCCAGGCGGACAAATTGGCCGAGAATGCGAACAATACCGCCACAGATGTCGAGCACACCAAGTGGTCGATCATCGCCCAGGCCGTGGCCCTCATCGCCCAGTTGGCCATCACCGCATTCCTCGGCTTCTTCTTCGGCCCGGCCGCCATGTTCGGTATGAGCTTCGAATACGCGCTGGTCCGCGAATTCATTAAAAACCTCCTCATCGCGCTCCTCAGGTCCATCGCGATGCAAACCGCCATCGGCGCGGGCGTGGGCGCGGCGATGGACGCGATCGTCCAGAAGGTCCAGATCGACCAGGGACACCGCAGCGGGATCGACACCAAGCTGCTGAGCCAGGCCACGGTGGCAGGTGCCATCGGAGGCGCCATCGCTGCTCCCTTCGACCTGATCGGCCTCGGCTTCGGCAAGTGGATCGGCAACCGCCTCGGCATTTCGGTCAAGGGAGCCGTCACCGCAGACCTCACCAAGCTGTTCACCGGGGACGCGGGTCGGGTCTTGGGGAAGGACCTCGGCGCGGGCGTGGGCAAGGAGGTTGGTGCGGGCGTTGGTGCGGGCGTGGGCAAGGAGGTTGGCGCGGGCGTTGGTGCGGGCGTGGGTAAGGACGTTGGCGCGGGCGTTGGTGCGGGCGTGGGCAAGGAGGTTGGTGCGGGCGTTGGTGCGGGCGTGGGTAAGGACGTTGGCGCGGGCGTTGGTGCGGGCGTGGGTAAGGACGTTGGCGCGGGGGCGGGGAAGGGAATCGTCACCGAGAGCTCCAGTCCGCTGTCGTCCCTGACCCGCGTTCAGCAGGAGGCGTTCGCCAAGGACTTCGGCTCCCTGCTGGGCAATACGCAGGCGCAGTTCCTCGAAGGCTTCGGCCAGGGCGCAGGCAAGGGCAGCATCGCGCATGCCTTCACCGAGAAGACGGGCCAGCTGTTCGAGAAGCACCTGGGAGAGACGCTGGCCAAGGGGGAGGCGTCCCAGTTCGGCAAGGAGTGGGCCGGCGCCGTCGTCGCGAAGTGGTCGGCCAGCGACATCGAGCGCATCGGGGTAAAAGAGGCCCTGCAGCCCATCGTCAGCAAGTACGAGAGCCAGCTCGGCGCGCAGGGCGTGAAGCTGTTCGCGCACGACGTTCCCGACGCGCTGAACGCCGCGATGCGCGATCACCTGGGGGGCAGCCTGGGCTACCGGCTGTCCCAGTTCGGTACCGGCGTCGTGCTGGATGGCGTCAACAACTCCCTCTCCGCCGGCGTCGTCACCACGATTTACGAGGGGAAGCCGTTCGAGTTCGACCTGCAGGCGTTCGCGGGCGGCATGGCCATGGGCGCGGCCGGCCGCGGCCTGGGCGAGTTCGCCATGCCCGCAGCGCAGAAGTACCTCGTCACCCCGGCGGTCGACAGTGTCACCTCGGCCCTGAAGAACTTCAAAACCCCGCCCCCGGTCGACACCACCACGAACAATTCCGCGAGCCTGGTGTCGGACGGGCCCACGGCGGTGGGGTCGACCTCCGGGTCGCCTACCACCCCGACGGCGCCGGTCGTGCAGACGACGAGCGCTACGGACACGGCGACGGGGTCCGCGGCCGGAACGGGGTCCGGGGCTGGGACCCATGTCCAGACACCGTCCGCCACCGCCGGCAGTGCGCCCGCTCAGCGGGACACGGCGACGACCGGCGCTACCTCGTCCGCCAAGGGGCCGGTGGCCCCGCCGCCCGCGCCGACGAAGATCGTCACGGAGAGCGTGCAGCAGCGGGCGACACCGGACTCCGCCGGCGGCAACAACGCGAAGAAGCCAGAGCACCTCACGGAAAGCGGCAACCCGCCTCCCCAGGAGCCGGCCACGGCCGCGACCACCACATCCGGCGACATGGAGACCGTCACCCATACTGGGGAAGCGCCGGTGACGTCGCAGGACGTCCCGCCGCCTGCCCCGCGGCCCGACCAGGCGGTCACGGTCAGCAGCTCCGACGACTTTTCCCCGCTAGGCGGCGACCCCGTACCGCACGGTTCCGAGGACGCTTCCCCGGTCGGCACTGATTCGGGCGAGCACGGTTTCGAAGGGGGATCCCCGGACGGCAACGGTGACTCCCCGCACGATTCCCAGAGCCCCACCGCGCGCGACGCCGACCAGGCGCCCCCCTCCCCGTCCGAGCTGGTCGAGCGAATGGTGCGGGCACGGGACGAGCGGTCCACGGACGGCGGCGAGCAGGGCCGCGGTGAGCAGACCGCCGACCAGGAGCACTCGGCACACCACCAGGACGACGTACCACTGCGCCCGATGACCCAGCGCGAGCGCCAGGAGTGGGTCCAGCAGCAGGTGTTGGACGCCCGCGCCACCGAACGCGCACGGCTGGCCGCGGAGGCCGGCGACACGAACGACTCGCTGCCCGAGCCAAAGATCGACGAGGCGGGCATCCGTAGCGAGGCCGAAACTTTCCTCCACGACCTGCACCAGGACCTGACCCCGCTGTTCGCCGTGTCGCCGGATGCGGAACAGTACTTCGCGCCGCCCCCGCCGTCGGCCGGTGCGGACGAGGCGAAGGCTGCCCAGTGGCACGGTGAGCAGGCCCGTATGGCGAACGAGCGGGACGCCGAACTCGCCGAGGCGCAGCGCGACGCGGACCGGCAGCGGGGCTTCGAGGAGCACTTCGACCAGTGGGGCGAGCGTCGCCTGACGGACGAAGCCCGGACGCGGTCCGAGGACGAGGTGCACGACGTGCTCGACTGGGCCGAGAACAACGGCCCCAGCGAGGAGGAGGCGCGGGCCCTGAGCAACTGGGCCCAGCATCGGCTCCTGGACGACGGCGGCGGCCTGCACAACCGGGTCGTCTCCCGGCTGCATGAGGCGGCACTCACCCAGGTCAAGCGCAGTGTGGAGGACTTCAACGGATCGGACCGGCTCGGCACCCGTGAGGGGATGGACGAGTTCCTGGACCGGCAGTGGGTCATCGAGAACGCTCTGGAACAGGTCGACCGCTGGGTGGGCGCGGCCTTCGAGCGCTGGAAGGGCAGCCTGAGCCCGGAACGGCGCGCCTGGCTGGACGAGACCCAGCCCGAGCCCTTGGGCGGGCGCTCGGACCGTACCGACGGGGACGGGATGCGGGAAAGCGGATCGCGCCAGCAACCGCCCACCCGTGCCCAGCAGGCGTTGGAGCAGGCCCAGCACGCGTTCGACCGCCGGGCACGCGTCGCCTTGGAAGACCTCCTGCACGCCCACCCCGACGCATTGCGGGGCGGGCCGCAGCGCCTGATCGACGCGACAGCCCTGACCGTGGACGCCGAGATCTTCGGCCTGCACGAGGTGTTCGGGCGAGCGCGTACGGACGGCGCACTCGGTTCCGCCGACCCGGGGGCCCGGCAGGCCGACGCGCAGGCCCGCGACCTGGTGGTCGCGCTGCGTACGACGCTGCCCGAGCTGCACGAGATCTTCGACCATACGGTCTTGGACACCACGCGCCGCGAGCAGGCGCTGCAACACTTCGAGGCCACCGCCGACCAGCTTTCCATCGGCAGCTACGGTTCGCGCGGCGACCGGACCGAGCACGACGGCGCGCTGGTCCTGAGGGACGACCAGGAATCCCGGCTGTCCGCCGGCGGCCGGGCGCGGCTGCGGCGTCAGTGGCTGGAGGGGTTCGACCGGGACTACCGGGAGATCTTCGGCGAGCCCGGCAGCGCCGCGCGGCGGCACGGCGATCCGTCCGAGGCCGGGCGCCAGTGGGAGGAGCGCCACAGCACCCGAGAGCGCGAGCTGCCCGGCCACGTCGAGCTCCATATGGCGAAGGAAGGCGCAGCACGCGAGGCCGTCGACGCCGTGAAGGAGGTGGCGAACGGTACCTGGAAGCAGGCGCTGGACGGCCTCGGCACGGCCTTCAGGGAGAAGTTCGGACTCCAGGCGGGGGACGAACTGAACGCGCGCGAGGCCACCATGCCCGCGCAGCGCACCGCGGCTTTCTCGCTCGGCAGCGAGATACACCGCAGGCTGGACGAATGGGCGCGCAGCGAGAACCGGAACACGGCCGAGGTCGAACGCATCATCGAGGAGTACACCGGCTCCGAGGCGGTGCAGCGCAAGGTCGCCATCGCGGTGGCCCGTGCGGCGGTGGAGAACGCGGCCAAGGCGGAAGCGTACGAGCAACTGGCCGCTCACAAGGCGGAGTTCGCGCCGGAGGATGCGCGCGAACGGTTCGTGCAGGAGCACGCCGAGCGGGCCACGGCCCTGTTCGACGAGCTGTTCGACAAGCCTCCCGCCCAGGGAGACGATTCTGCCGGTGCCGCAGTGGACGGCGTCGTGTCGGACGGTACCGCGTCGGAGAAGTCCGAATCGGAGGAGTCCGCGTCGGAGGAGGCCGTAGCGGAGGAGTCCGCGTCGGAGGAGGCCGTAGCGGAGGAGTCCGCGTCGGAGGAGGCCGTAGCGGAGGAGTCCGCGTCGGAGGAGGCCGTACCGGAAGAGCCCGCGTCGGAAGAGCCCGCGTCGGCTCTCGACCCACTGGTCGAGCAGTGGAGCGTCCGCCGGGCGCAACTCAGCGAGGAGCTGCCGCTGCACCTGAACTTCGAGCTCGGCGCCACGAACGGGCTGGGCAAGTGGGCAGACGGCTTCCGCGACGCCGTGGCCGGACGCGGGGTGAGCAAGGACGACCTGACCCGCATCGGGTCGCATACGCGTGAGGAGTGGTTCCGGACGTACCGGGACCTGTGGGGGCCCGAGGGCACCGACGCCGAGCGCTGGCTGCGGCATGAGCAGGAGCACGGCGGCCGGTTCGACACCGAGTCGTCATCGGCGGAGCAGGCCGGGGCAATGACCCCCGACGGCAACGACACGGATGCGATGCCGACGAGCCCGGAGTCCCCGCACGAGCCGCCGGAAGACCATGAAGGGGGCGTCTCCTCGGACCTCCACGACGATGCCTCCGAGACTGTGCGTGACGACGGCGTCGTGGACGAGCTGGGCCAGCGACTGGCGGCCCTGCGACGGGAGACCGACAACTCCGGCCTCCAAGGGGATCCGCAGCACGAGGCCCGATCGCGCGAGCTGCACCCCGACGAGGAGATCCCGCCGCCGGGTTCGGACCGTCAACGGGTGTCCAATTCGGTCACGTCCGCCGACGGGGCGGGGAACGAGCGCACCACAGCCGTACGGGAACAGCGGACCGGGGGCGAACACGCCGCACGGGACGGGCAGTCCGCGCAGCAGCAGACGCTCCGCAGCACCCGGCAGCAGTACGTCCTCCGTGGTGACGGCACGTCGCTGACCGGCCCGGACGGTGAGTCCCACGCGCTCGGCGAGAGCACCGGGAACGGAAGCGCCGGCTTCCATCAGGCGCTTGGCCAGGCGCTGGAGTCCGTGCCCAAGCAGTGGCTCAAGGCGCCCGCGGCCCGAAACGACGGCAAGGTGCCGACGCTGCACGACACCATCGCCGATGCCGCGTCCGACGCTCTCCTGGACACCGTCACACTCCCCGAAAGGCCGGTAATCGACGCGGAGTTGACCGCGGCTGGCATCAATCTCGACGAACAGGCCCGCAGCCGGTTCGAGGAGCAGGGCAGGACCCCGCAGGCGCTCGACGCCGAGCAGCGCCGGGCCCTGGTCCGTACGGCCCTGCGTTCCGGTACGGACTGGGACGGCGCTATGGCCACGCTGGCCGCCAAGGCAGCGGCCGAGGCCCTGGACCTCCGGCTGACCGTGGTCCACAAGGACGGCAGCCACGAGAGCGCGGGCGATGTCTGGGCCCCCGAGGTGACGGTCCGGTACGCCGACGGGCAGTTCCAGAGCGCGTCGATCAGCCGGATCCGGCGCATCCTGCGTGCGGTCCAGGCGCTGGAGAGCGAGCGCACCCATCTGTGGCGGGCGCACGGCCGCCCCGACCCGCAACCGATGGTCGGCAGTTGGTACCCGACGCTGCCCGCGAAGGAACCGACGGCCGCCACCACCACCGAGCCCACCGGCGCCAACGACTCCGCCACACAAACCCCCGAGGGCACCTCCAAGGACGTCTCCACCCCCCAGTCAGCCGCGCAGAGCAAGCCGCGCCCGCTCACTGCTGAGGAGCAGCGGCAGTGGCTGGAGTACGTCGTCGAACGCGAATGGCAGGAGCACAGCCTCGAAAAGGAGCTGCTGGGCGAGCCGGTGGGCGACCGCAGGGCATGGGAGAAGGCGGCCGTCGACCGCAGCCTCGCCTATCTGCACACGCTTCAGCGCGATGTCGTGCTCGCCGACCGCGGGGAGAACGGCGCGCCGCCGCAGTCGGTGGCCGACAACAAGCTGACGCTGGACATCAGCCATCTCGACACCGACCGGCCCGTCCTGCTGGACCATGCGCCGGACAGCTTCGAGACCACGTACCAGCGCGGCGCGAAGGACACCTTCGACGACGGCAGCACCCTGGAGCGCCACGCGAAGGCCACCGGCGGCACGCACGTGACCCTGCGCGGGCATGACCACGCCGCCCGCGTCATTGCCAACGGTCTGAGGGTCCACCCTTCCGACCATGGACGCCTGCACGACGCGATCGTGAACCTGATGACCAACCGCCCGGACGCGCTGCTCGCGCAGTCGTCCCGTGCCGCCGACGGGGGCGGCCCGGCGCTGGGCGACGGCGAGTACCTCGGCTTCAAGGGCGCGGACGGCACGGTGCAGGTGGCCGCGCTCCGAGCCCTCAACTTCGGCCCGTACTCCCGCTACGAGGACTCGCTCAAGGTCAAGCAGAGCCAGCGCAGCGGCGAGAGGAGCGCCATATCGTTCGTCGAGTCCTCGAACGGGCAGCTCGGCGTGAGTTCGGGCTTCGCGCCAGGCTCCGGAGTGAGCGGCGTGTTCAGCGCCTCGGCTTCCGGCAGCTGGAACCAGGCCACCCACACCACCACCCACTCCTACACGTCACAGGAGACCCGCAGCGTCTCCGCCTCCGGCGACTCCCACACGTACGTCAACGACGTCCTCTACGACGTGCGGACCTACCGGCTGGACGAGCGCGGTCGGCTGGTGTCCGGCGGGCCGGGCGAGGCGGTGCAGTTCGCCGTGCGCGGCGGTTTCCAGTGGCGGGTCCCCGACGGAATGACGCAGAGGGAGTCGCCGGTCCCCTCCGGGCTCCCGAAGACGTTCACCATGCCGCGGGGCGAGTACCCGGACCTGGTGACCACCGACCGCCTCGCGCTGCCCCGCGATCTGATGACCTGGGCGCTGAGGGTGGCCGGTGAACACGGCGGGCTCACTCCGGACATGCCGGCGCTCGACCAGATCACGCACTTCTTCTCCCACCACGCCATGCAGGAACGTCTGGTGTCCACCATGCGCGGCTCGGTCCGCGTGGAGGACGTACTGGACGCGCACAACAACATCATCGGCTCGTTCGTCTACCGCGTCACGATCGATCACAACAGCCCCGCGACCCTGATCCGGACGATCCACGACAGCGAGATCAAGGTCCAGAAGAACACCGCGATCGGCTTGGACCGCAGCAGGGCGCTGAACAAGCAGATCTCGCTCGCCGTCTCCGGCGGCCCCGCAGTGAACTTTGCCGTCCGCGGGCAGCTCGGCGGCACCGCCCAGATCAGTACCGGACGCACCGACTCCACCGCGGTCACTGACACGGGCCAGGCGCAGTACGGCCTGTCGAACAAGGCTCCCCAGGGGCTGTACGACGTGCCGCTGAAGATCCAGGTCGAGTTCCGGCCGGGCTACCGGCTCGCCGGGTTCGAGCCGCCGAACGAACTCAAGGACACGCAGGCCGCGCTGAATCAGGAATTCCCCGCGGAGGTGTCGCTGCGCGTTCCCCGCGACGACGCGCGACAGTGGGCCGGCTGGGATCCGGGGTACAAGCTGAGCCAGCAGGACGCCTCCGCCGCGCCGGGCGCGCGGCAGTTGGGCGGCGGGCAGGCGTTGACACCGGAGTTCGTCGAGCCGCACGTGCCGCGCGAACTGCTCGGCGACGTCCCGGTGATCACGGCGCTGCACAACGTGAGCTACGCGTCGGCCGTGGTCACCAGCGGCACACCCAAGCCACGGGTGCCCCGGAGCTTGTCCCAGCGGGCATTGCAGGTGTTCCGTCACCGCGCCTCCGGTGGCGCGGAGCACCGTACATCCAGCACGTCTGCGCGCAATACGGTGCTGAGCCGTGGGAAGGGCTACGTCAGGCCAAGGCCGAGCATCCGGCGGACGATGACGGAAACGGGCGAGTTCTCCCGAGCCTCGGACTCGCCGTCGCCAGAGCCGCAGGAGCAGCCGACCGGGGCGTTGTCGCTGCCGACGTCGCCGACCGCTCTCCAGGTCCGGTTCGCTGACGAGCTGGCCGGATTGCCGCTCACTGTCAGCCGGTCGGCCGACGCCCGGCCGGTGCCCCACCAGATCTTCGACAACACTGTCGAGGCGCTGACCAACCACCCCGACTTCGCCGTGAAAGCCATGGTCGACGCCAGGGCTTCGAGGTTCCGCCGGGTGCGGCACAACGTGGCGTACTCCGTCAGCAAGGCCGTGTACCGCATACAGCGGGCGGCCGGATTCGAGGCGTCGCCGCCGCGGCAACCCACCCCCGTCGCCTCTGAGCGCCGGATCCTGCGCAACAGGAAGCGCCTGGAGGTCCACCAGTCCTCCACCCGGCTGGAGACCCAGTTCACCAAGCTCATCACCGGCTCCGGCCAGGTGCACGGTGACACGGTCGTCGAGCAGGCCACCGGTACGACCGTGGTGCTCAGCCGCACGCTCGGGTTCCGCCGTGGCGAGGTCCCGGTCATCACCCGCCTGGAACTCTCCGACCGAAGGTACGAGGGGCTGCGCAAGACCACCGCGACCGGCGGCGGGCTGTCCGGCGGCCGCGACGTCGCCACCGGCACCGAAGTGCAGCAAGGCTGGCAGGCGAGCCTCGGGGCCCAGGCCGGCATCAACCGGGTCGTCGCCCCCAACGTGGTCATGGGCGGCGTCACCGGCGCGCTCGGCACAACGCACACGCGGAAGACCGAGACCGGTGTGGCGACAGGCAGTGAGCATGCCCTGGCAGCCGGCCCGCGTACCCACGTCTACTCCTATGACGCCCGGTTCACGGTCGAGGCGTCCCACCATGTGGTGCCCAGGAAGTGGGTACGCCTGCTCACCGGCAACGCCTTCGGCCAGAAGTCGCGCAAGGTCAACCTCGGTGACGGGTCGGACGGCAGGCTCGTCATCGAGGGCCGGGTGTACGTATGGCATCCCGACGCCCTGATGCCGTCGAACGTGCGGCTGCCGCACCGCGTACCCGACCTCGTCCCCACGCCGGACGACGCCGCACAGCAGACGTCCGGCTCCGTCACCGGCGCGCTCTGGGTGCCCCCGGGACACGCGGAGGCGCTGTTGTCCCCCGCGGAAGCTCAGGCACTGACCAGGCAGCGGTTCCACCAGGACTGGCAGGACGTCTTCCACGCCCAGGCGCGGGTCGGACACGGATTCCATGTCGCGGACCTCTCACGAGACGTGCTCGGGCGGCTGTCCAAGGGCCTGGCGACCACCCTGGCCACCCGCGGCACGCAGGAGTACCAGCACATCGATCTGCTGTTCGCCACCGGTCAGCTGGAATCGCAGTTCGACGCCGCGGCTCAGGGCGGCCGCGCCGTGGACATGCTGTTCTTCCGCGACCGCGCGTTCCGCCACGAAGCGGCGCTCCTCCTCGAGGTACGGCCGCGTGGCCTGAAAGTCGTCGACATCGTCGACGAGGGGCTGAACGTCAAGCACCGCCTGCCCAGCACGCTGAGCATCGGCAGCGGCACATCTACCACCCGCACCCGTGCCCTGCAGGCAGAGCTGACCATTGGCACTGCCCTCCACGCGGGGGAGCCCGGGCAGATCCAGGTGTCCCAAGGGTGGGGCGCGCTGTGGTCACTGATGAACCGCAGCCGCACCGAAAGCCCGTCGCAGTCCCTCTCCCTCGGCGCCTCGGTCACGCAAGGCCGCACGGGACGCAAGGTCAGGACCACGTTCGACGAGATCACCTACCTCGTCACGGGCCACGCCAGGTCGCTGCGGTGGCTCGCCCCGGAGCACACCGCGCACGGTGGGGTAACGGTGAAGGGCGGCCAGGAGATGATCCTGGACTGGACCGACGCGCGCCGCCTGAACCTGGTGACCAACGGCCTGGAGGAACTGTCCGCCCCCGGCCCGTGGCTGCCGCCCCAGGGGCTGTCCTCCTTCCTCTCCGTGCAGGGGATGCTCGACGTCGAGCCCGCGCTGCACGTGTTCGCGCAGCAGTTGCGTGCCCTGTCGGACGGCGTGCTGCCGGACACCAGCATCCAGGACCTCGGCGCGCTGAGCACGCAACTGCACATCCTCATGACCCCGGACGCCCTGAACAGCGGGCTGCACTATCAACTGCTGCGCGAGGGCCTGCCGCTGAACCACAACGGGAAGGGCTGGTTCAGCTCCTCGGGCGAGGTGCGCGTGCGGCTCGTACCCGGCAACGGCCAGTACCGGGGGATGCGAGGGAACGTCTCGGTCGACGAGGAACGCTCGGTCACCGTGACCCAGCTGCGCTCCGTCACCGAGAGCAGCACCCGAACCTTCGGCGTGAACACCGCGCAGACCGCCATGACCCACGCCAACGCCGCAGACGGCAAGCCGCCGTCCGGGACCGTCGGTGTGGGCGTGCCGATCACCGTGACGGCGACCGCCACCACGAGCCGGAACCTGACCGTGTCCGAGACGATCACCACCTCGCACGAGCTGTCGGTGTCCGGGCTCTTCGCGGACTTCGGCGTGCCGTACCAGCTGGAGCTGACCTACATCCGGCCCAACGGGCAGGTCGTGCAGGTACGGGAAGACGTCGGCACGTTGACCCAACTGCATCCGGAGGCGCTGCTGACGTCGGGGCAGAGCGGCAGGGACACCCAGGAGGGACGAAGCGAGCACCCCACCTCCGATTCCGTCTCCGCGCCTGCAGAGACGGCCGTGCCCCAGCCGCCCGCGGAGTTCGAACCGCTGGACACCTGGCGGGAACAACGCCACGCCGTCACCGCGGCGCTCGGCGACCCGAACGTGGTCTTCTTCGACGTGGCCGGAGCGAAGGAGCTGAAGAACCACGTCACCAAGGCGCTCGATCACGCGGCAGAGGAGACGACGACAGCGGCCATGCTCCCGTCGGACGGGGACGACGCCGACACCACGGCGAACACGCTCGACAGCACGGCCACCACAATCGCCGGCACTGCCGTCGGCGGCAGCTCCCTCACCCGCCCCGGAACCCCGGCGGCCCAGCAGCTCTCCCAGCAGAACACCTCCCGTGTGGTGCGCGAGACGCTGGAACAGGCGCTGAGCGAGCACGGGTACCAGCAGCCGCCGATCCATGACGACTCCGCCCTCGGGGCCATGTCCGGCGCGGTCACCGTGTACGCGCGGGCCGGCCAGGGCCGCGCACAACTTCTCGGCCTGCTGGACGACGTGTCGCTGACCAAGGAAAAGCGCGTCACGAACACGGCTCAGCAGTCCGAAGGCTCCAACGTCAGCGCCGGATACACCGGTGGCGCCTACCCCACGTACGCCGTCACGCCCTCCCTGGGCAATATGACCAACCGCGGCACCATGGCGCTCGCGCAGAGCGGCGACGCCGCCAACGCGCAGAGCGCGGCCGCCCATTCGGCCAGCCAGGCCGTTTCCGGTGACCCGGAACGGCTGGCCCTGTTCCGCGTTCCGTTGGACTGGCGCGTCGAAGCCCAGGTCACCAAGCACTGGCTGAAGACCGGCACGGACGCGCTGCGGCATGCGGCGGGGCTCCTCTCGAGGGGCGGGGACAAGGCGAGCGACCAGGGTCCGCAGGAGCAGGTGCATTCCACGGCCAAGGGCTCGACCACAGTCCAGTTCAACTCGCCGGACGGCGTGCTGGTGGGGATTCCCGAGAGCGTGGCCCGCGCACACGGTCTGCTCGACGACACCACCCTGCCGCAGGCGGTCACCGAGGCCTACGACCACGTCAAGGACCTGCGCAAGACGATCGGCGAGACGGGGAAGGAGTACGAGGCCGCCGCGATCCGGGTCGAACGCCGCTACGAAGAGCTGTACGAGGTCATCCGCGAGGCCGATCGGGCGCGCCGCACGTCCGGTGACGAGGAATCCGGCCCGCACCGTACGCCGGAGCAACTCGCCGAGAGCTACCGGAGTGCGGAACGACGGCTGATCGAGCAGGAGATCGAGCGGGTCGGCCTGCTCGCCGAGCACCGGCGGCTCCTGGAGGAGCTGCGCGAGGCCAAGACCAGTGCCCAGGAGCAACTGGACTGGTACCAGCAGGCCCCTGACGAGCGCGACGAATCCACCAAGCCGACGCCCTACGAGCCGGACGGGGAGAAGAAGGCCGACGGGGACGAGGACAAGCCCGCCCCGCGGCGTCCCCTGGCCGATCCGGACGCCTCGGTGGACGAGTTCCTCGCGGGCGCCGACCCCGACCCGGTACCGCTGCCGTACCAGGACGACAGCGTCACGGGACTGGTGTCGCGGGCCGAGTCGGACGGCGGCATCTGGCTGGGCGGCGCCGTACCGCCGCTTCACGCCGCGCTGCGCGAGCAGCTCAAGATCCGGGCGCTGGACGAGGCGCTGCGGGAGAAGAAGCAGGAACTGCTCGCCGCGCAGGACGCGAACAAGCACCAGGACGGCCGGGACGCCCAGGAGATCCAGGACCTCATCGCCCTGCGCCGCGCGGAGCTCGCGTACCTGCGGCACGCCCGCGCAGACGCCGCGGCCGCAGCGGATCGCATCGACGCCGCCGTGGCCCAGAAGGAGCACGCGGCGAAGGAAGCCGCCGCCCGGGCGCGGCGGCACCCGCAGTTCGAGGAGCCGCAGAAGCAGGCCGAACTGCTGGCGGACGAAGTGGCGCGGCTGCACAGTGGCGCGCCGGTGCGGACCACGGACGACCTGACCCGCCACATGAACGACGCGCAGGCCAGGTTGCGGGAGGCCCAGCAGAGGCTCGCCGCCGCGCAGGAGAACTCCGACGGCCCGCAGTCCCTCACGCGCCTGGAAGAACGCCTCGTGCAGGAGGCCGCGGCCCATATCGAGGACCTCAAGCGGACCGCCGCCGTCGAGCAGGCCGCGCTGGAGTTCGCGCAGGGCCTCGAGCCGTCCGTGTTCCCCGAACCGCCGCTGACCAAGAACCGGGGCGAGGCCGAGCGCCGCGCCCTGGAGTACCTCGACATCCTCGACCGGCCCGTGCAGTTCGAGGCCGGCGAGGACACCGGCAACGGGCCCGCGACGTACACGGACGTCGACGGAACCGTGTACGACGTGCTGGACCCGCACGACACCATCACTCCCGAGAACACCAAGGGCGAGGGCCTGCCACTCGCCCTGAACGCCGGCCTGCTCGACCTCAGGAGCGCCGGCGCTCCGCTGGCGGTGCTCCCGCACGTGGGCCTGCCCGCCGATGTCGCGCCGCAGCTGCGTCAGGCGCTGGCCGCGCGGCTGCGTGAGGACGGTGCCAACGCTGCGTCGTGGTTGCACTCCAGCGTCGAGGCCGGGAACACCTGGCTGCAACCGGAGCCGGGCCGGGACGTCTTCACGACGGAGGACCTGGTGGCGTCCGGGCTCGCCGACCGGATGGAGGAGGAGCACCGGGCCGAGTTCCGGCAGGACGGCGTGCTGCACTCCAACGTCCCGATGTCGCACGAGATCCGCGTCGAGCTGCTCGCCCGCCGGCTGGAGCAGCCGGACAAGCTGCGGCTGCCTGGCGACGACCCGGCCGAGCACGACTACGACGACCTGTATCTCGTACCGACGCTCTTCGCCCGGGAGTACGGCGTCGAGGTGCACGTCGTACGCCCCGGGGTCGGCGTGGAGATTTTGCACCCGGGCGGCCCCGACGGGCCGCGTGTGCCGGGTACGCCGAAGGTCACGGTGGTGGTCGAGGACCAGACGGTCAAGGCACTGATCCCGCGGCGGGGTACGGCTGTGGACAACGAGTCCGAGCCGTCGTCCGCTGCATCCCCGTTCAGTTCTCCCTCCTCCGGTAGGTCGCCTTCCGACGGTGACCTGTCGTCCACGCAGGACCAGTCGGCGAAGCAGGAAGGGGAAAGCCGGCCGCAGCAGGACCAGCAGCGGCAGCAGGAACATCAGCTCCAGCAGCGGCAGGAAGAGCCTCTGCCGCAGCGGACGCCGCAGCAAGAGCGTCCGCCGCAGCAGGAGCCGCAGCAGCCGCTCATGTTCCCGAGGCCCCGGCAGGGCGAGGAGATCGAGGTTCCCCGGGACGGCTGGTGCCAGATCTCCTCCCTGATCGTCGGCGCGCCCGAGCACGTACGACAGCAGCTCGGCCTGCCCGACGACGACCCGGTGACCCGCCTGTTGAGCGACCCTCACGCGCTGCGCAGCACCGCGGGGCGCCTCGCACTGGGGCAGCGCGACCCCAAGGGCGCGGTGTTCAGCGAGGCGGTCCGCCTTGCGCACCAGCACGTGCTGGAATTCCTCGGCCACCGTGTGGACGGTGTGCCGCAGGCGTTCCTGGAGCGCGTCCGGACGTACCGCACCAGGCCGGTCGACCCGGATCAGGCGCCCGACAGGAGCGATCTGCTCCAGGTGCTCCACGGACGCATCACCACCGAGGAGCTCGTGGCTCTGCGCGAGTCGTGGCTCAGTTGGCGTGCCAAGGACCTGAGGCCGAACCCGCAGTCCGACGACGCGCTGCTCACGGCGCGTGCCGTGGCCGAGGCGGAGTTCCCGCTCGCCGGTGGCACGAGCCTGGCGGAACGGCTCGCGAACGTGGACCACGACATCCTGGGGTCTGTGGTGGACCACTCCTGGTTCCACACCTCCCGGTGGACCCCCCAGGAGTTCGCCACCCTGCGCGAGACGGCAGAGCATTGGGCGGAGCGGTTCGCCGACGGGTACGGCGACGTGCTCCCGCACCTGCTGGCCGAGGCGTTCGGCGTGCAGATCTTCGTCAAGCGTCCGTCGGCCGCCACATTCGACGAGCCCGTCATCGGACCGCCGTCGCAGACGTCCGTGATCTTCCAGTACGACGGATACCTCCACTACAACGGCGACGACGGCGGCACCGACGCTCGCGCCCACACCGGCCTCGCCGAGGGCGGCGAGCCGGACGTCCACACCCAGCAGCAGGAGCAGCGGCAGGAGAAGGAGCAGGAGACCCGTACCGAGCAGCCGGGGGCGGAGGACGAGATCGCGCTCGTGCTCGCTGGTCCGATTCAGCCGGAGCCGTCGGTGGACTCGACCCCGTCGACGCCGACGGACGAGTCCGTGTCCTCGTTCGGCGAACACATCGCCGCACAAGAAGAGGCACTGTCCCACCCGGAGAGCCTGGATCTGGAGCGGTCCCCGCTGGACCGTCTGGTCGACGGGCTGCAGCAGCAGTCGCAGACGCTCTCGCAGGCACCGTCCCACGCACAGCCCCAGCGGCTGGACCTGGATCTGGAGAACATGCGGTCCCCGCTGGACAATTTGGCCGACTGGGCGAAGAGCATGTCGGAGGAACTGTCCGCATACCAGACGTACGTCGTGCCCTTCGACCAGGGCTCCAAGGAGATTTCCACCGAAGAGCAACAAGCCACTTCGACGACGGACGATGTCGCCGCGACGACAAACGAGGCGCTGCCGCAGCAGTTCGACGAACGGTTCGACGCGCTGGCGGAGCAGCCATGGTTCGACGCGTCCGGGCTCCGGCGGCTGGGAGAGCGCCTCGGGGTGGGCGAGGACCTGACGGAACTCGTCGAGCTCGCCGCACGGTTGCAGGCCATGCCGTGGGGTCTCGTGGAACTCGTCGGCCCCATGGTGCACAGGGCGCTGAGCGAGACCGAGGAGGTGCAGCGCTTGCTGGGTTCCGGTGTGCTGCGGTGGCCGCCAATCATCGGTATGGAAGAGGAGCCCAAGCGCTGCCGGGCACTCCACGCCGAGGTCTCGAAGGCAGTGGGCCGGGCGATGTTGACTTCCGGACGCGATGCCGCCGAACGACTGGCCGCAGGGATGTCGGAGAGAGCCCGCGAAGTCGGTGAGCATTGGATCGGCACGGAGGAAAAGCGGCTGGCCCGCACATCGGGCGGCGCCGACCGGTTCCTCAATTCGGGCTCGGGATCAGGATCTGCGTCGGGCGCGGGCTCGGGCGCGGGCTCGGGATCGGGATCGGGCTCTGGGTCGGGCGCGGCGGGCCCGTCGCGCCCGACGCCCGACGCCACTTCGACGACGGACGATGTCGCAGCGACGACAAACGACGCCCCGTCGCAGCGGCACGTCGACGAAGTGCACCGGTATGCCCACTCTTCTGGCCTGTCCCCCGAAGTGGCGATGGTCTTCGCCGCGCGATCGTTGCCGGTCGGTGTGCGCCTCTACGAGCTGATGGCGTGGTCGCAAAGCTGGCGGCTCGATGCGGAGCAGGCCGCGATGCTGGTGACAAACGTTCGGGACCTGGGGCGCTTCCCCGAAGCGGTCGTCGCCCTGACCCGGGCCTCGGGCCTTGGCCCCAACCAGGTCTTCGAGCTGGCGCGACGGATGAATGTGTCGCTGGAGCATCTGGTGACGATGTCGGGCGAGCTGTCGAGTTTGATGGAGGCGGGATTCGCCCCGGAGGACCTTGGATGGTTCGCGGGATCCGGGTTGCAGCTGCGCGTGCAGGACCTTGTCGATTTCCGGCGTTACGTGCTGGAGCGCGGGTTCGAGTTGGAGGCTCTGCGGACCGGTGCGCCCAACGCCGGTCTGCTGCTCAGGGGGTGGCTGGAGGCACGGCGCCGGGAAGCCGATGAGGCGGCTGAGGCGTTCGGGGAGCACCAGGCGCGGGCTGATGCCCTGGTGTCCGACGAGCACATCATGGAGCCGACGCTGAGGGCGGCCGCGCAGGGGCTGCGGGACGCCTCGGAGGCGGCGGCCGCGCAGGGGCTGCGGGACGCCTCGGAGACGCTGTCGTTCCTGCAGGACTCGGACCTGGCGCTGTTGTTCCCGCAGGACATTGACGCGCTGTATAGGGAGCGCTCGAGGGCGGGACTGCAGCACAACGAGAGTTGGAGCGTGGCGAAGGGCTGGGTCGAGTCCATGATGTCGCAGTTCGATGTGCTCGGGCTGTCCACGGCTGAGGACTGGAAGGCTTTCGTCGGCCTGATCGAGGCCTGCCCGGATCTCTTCGCTACCGGGCAGGGTCGGGAGGGTTCGGCTTCGCGGGGGCAGGCTGAGCCCGGTCTGGGCCTTGGTTCGGCCCGTTACCTGCCGCTCAATCACTTCCTGAGGAGCTTCCATCGGCTCGACCTGGTGGCGCTGCGCCAATGGCCCGTGTGGGCCGGGGTGATGAACAGGCTTTTCGCGGAGTTGGCGAAGTTGTCGGAGCTGCCCCGGGTGCGCACCGACCCGCGCGCACTCCAAGACCTCGGCGACCGCCTCATGGCGGAGGTACACAACAACACGCAGCCGGAGCGCCGTGAATGGTTGGAGCACCAGGACCGGCGCACCCGATGGCGCTGGGTGGGTCATGAGCTCGCGGGCCGGCCGTTGGGGCCGGTGGTGCGCGAGTGGGCGCGGGCGTATGTGGATGGCCAGCGTGCCCGTGATAACTCCGAGCCGTACGTGGACATCGCGCCCCGTATGCGGGACGCGCTGGACGGGCTGCCTGACTACTCTCGGGACGCCGGGGCCGAGCCTCTCCCGTCCCAGGGGCCGCCGACGGCGTTGTGGGACTGGGCGGTTCGTGTGTGGGGGGTTGAGGGGGCGCGGGTCGAGGGGTTCAGAACCGACCAGGTCGGGGCCCTGGAGGCGCTGCGGCAGTGGCTGGGCGTTCGGCAGATGGAGAATCTGCTGAGGGTGGTGGATGGGATGGGGGAGGTGCCGTCGGTCGCCGATCTGGTGGAGGCCGCGGATGTCTTGGGGCTCAGGGATGTCAAGGACTTGTACCGGGTGCTGAAGCGTTTTCCGGTCCGGCTGGGTGAGCTGCACCGGCTGGCCGGGCAGCATGAGCTGGCCGATGCGTTCCGGCCGCTCAACGAGGCGGGGGCGCTGGGGCGTAACCGTGAGTTCGAGCAGGTCGCGGACCGTTTGCGTGCTCTGATGCGGAACGGGCCGCAGGAGCCGGGTGATGGGGACTGGGCGGTTCGGTGGCGGGTTTCGCCAGCGCGGGTCGAGGGGTTCAGTACCGACCAGGTCGGGGCCCTGGAGGCGTTGCGGCAGCGGCTGGGCGTTCGGCAGATGGAGAATCTGCTGAGCGTGGTGGATGGGATGAGGGAGGTGCCGTCGGTCGCCGATCTGGAGAGGGCCGCGGGCGTCCTGGGGCTCAGGGATGTCAAGGACTTGTACCGGGTGCTGAAGCGTTTTCCGGTCCGGCTGGGTGAGCTGCACCGGCCGGCCGTGCAGCGTGAGCTGGCCGATGCGTTCCGGCCGCTCAACGAGGCGGGGGCGCTGGGGCGTGACGGTGTGGTCGAGCGGGTCGCGGTCCGTTTGCGTGCCTTGATGCGGAACGGGCCGCAGGAGCCGGGGGATGCGGAGGCCCAGCGGGTGCCGAATACCGTGGCTGCGGATCTGCTGGAGGAGGTCCACTGGTCGTCGCTTCCTGAACTGCTGCGTGACGAGAGCGGGGCGGTGGAAGCGTTCCGTGTTGCCTTTGGCCTGCCGGACGACGAGGTCACTGCGGTGTTGTTGCGGGATGTGGCCCGGGTGGCGGGTGCGGACACGCCCGAGGATCGTGCCTGGTTCTTCCGTTTCGCTTCTGATCCGGCTGTTGCGGGGCCTGGTGATCTGCGTGAGCAGTCGTGGACAGGTCGCTGGCTGGCTCCGGCGCAGCTCATCGTGGTGCTGCACTACGCCGGCTCGGGTGGCTTGCGTGAGCACCTCGGTGGCGGGCGCGGTGTGGCGGACCTGCGCGAGATGAGCTTCGTGGACGCGCATGGTGCTGTGGACGACTTGGTCTGGGAGTTCGAGAGGCACATGGGGAGGTCCGTCCATGAGGACCTTCCGGTCGGCTCCGGCGCCGCGGGCACGGTGGTGGGCTTCCACGACTTCTTCGAGCGGACCAGTGCACGTTTCCGGGAGCTCTTCGATGTGCCGGGGCACTTGCGATTGGAGGAACTGTTCGCCGATGCGGCCGCTGTCGCGGGTGTGCTGACCCCGGGCGGGCTGGAATTGCTGTCTCGCATGGCGGTTGTGTTCGGTGAGCGCGGCTTCGGCGACCCCACCAGGCGGGGCGTGCCCTGGCTGGCGCCTGTCCGGCTGGTTCAGCTTCTGCACTGGGCCGATATCCAGGCCGGAGGACCGATCGGGAGCGGGCGGACGCTGTCGGAGCTGCGTGGTCTGGAGCCCGACGCCGCCGTCAGGTATCTGACCGACCTTGCCGGGCGGTTCGAGCAGGACGAGCGGTTCGCACTGGAGAGGGCACAGGGCCGGAGCCGGATGGCCTGGGCGGAGCCGGGGCGCCCTGCCCCGTCCAGGGTGCTGCGCGACCTCGAAGCGTGGGTGTCCGGCATGATGGGCCTCGGCGATGGGGAATACCATCAGCTTCGTGGATCTGGTGTGACGCCGGTTCAGGTGATGGGTCACCTGCGCGCCATCAGCATGGAGCCCGTGGGCCTCGACGTCCGGGGGCTCGGCGCCGACAATGTGCCGCTTCACCAGGTCGGCACCGGCGACCTGGTGGATCTGGCCAACCTCGTCATGGTCCTGGGACGCCTGCCCGAGGACGAGATGCGGGCGGCGGCAGAGGCGGCCGGGCTTGGGCCGTCCATGGGACCGTTCCTGCGCCGGCTGGCCAACACCCTGGGGCTGGAACAGGAGCAGTTCCACCTCCTGGGTGTGGTGCGCGGGCCCTTGCTGAACAGCCTGCGCCACGGGCAGAGGCCGCAGGCCTGGGTGGGGGAGGTCTTCCAGTCGCTCCTGCAGGGCCAGGGCATTGATGTCGTTGCCTTGCGCGAAGGGTCCGAGCCTGAGGCGAGGTTCGTGCGGGGGCTGCTGGAGCGGCTGCACGGGCTGGGGCTGAACCTCGACGAACTGCCGGACCTGGGCGAGCGTGTGCAGCCGCTGCAGTGGACGAGCGGTATCGTCGCACCGGGCGCCTACGGCGATCTCACTCCCGACCAGCGTCGCGTGATGTGGCGGTCCTTCCTTCACAGTCAGGCCCTTGACCCTGAGTTCCTGTCCGCGTGGCGGGCCGATCAGCTCGGGATGTCGTCGGAACGGTACGAGGCGCTGGCGGGGCAGCCGTGGTTCGACGCGTACTGGCTCCGGCAGCTGGGAGAGAGCCTCCGGCTGGGCGAGGACCTGAGGGACCTCGTCAAGCTTGCCGAACGGTTGCAGGCCATGCCGTGGGGTCTCGTGGAACTCGCCGGCGCCAACCCCGAGACGACACCACAAGCCCTGGTGGGCTGGGCGCTGAGCGAGCTCGGGACGGCGCAGCGCCGGCTGGGTTCCGGTGTGCTGCGGTGGCCGCCAATCATCGGTATGGAAGAGGAGCCCAAGCGCTGCCGGGCACTCCACGCCGAGGTCTCGAAGGCAGTGGGCCGGGCGATGTTGACTTCCGGACACGATGCCGCCGAACGACTGGCCGCGCAGCGGTCGCGGGAAGCCCGCGAAAACGGCGAGCTGTGGATCGGCACGGAGGAACAGCGGCTGGCCCGCACACCGGGCGGCGCCAACCAATTCCTCAATTCGGGCTCGGGATCAGGATCTGCGTCGGGTTCGGGTTCGGGTTCGGGTTCGGGCTCGGGCTCGGGTTCGGGCTCGGGTTCTGGATTCGCATCAGGGTCGCATTCCGTATCTGGCTCGTCCGTCGACCGCTTCTCCGAAGCGGTCGTCGGCCTGGCCCAGGGCTTGGGGGTTGGCCCCAACCAGGTCTTCGCGCTGGCGGGGCGGCTGGGTGTGCCGCCGGAGCATCTGGTGACGGTGTCGGAGCTGCTGGGGCCGGACCCTGTCCCGCCGTGGGCGGAGCTGGCGTCGCACGGCGCAGATGTGCTGCGTCGGCGCCTGGCGGGGGCGGGATTCGTCCCGCAGGACCTTGGATGGTTCGCGGGATCCGGGTTGCAGCTGCGCGCGCAGGACCTTGTCGGCTTCCGGAGTTTCGTGCGGGAGCGCGGGTTCGTGTTGGACGATCTGCGGTCCGGTGCGGTGGACGCCCGTGAGCTGGTCAGGGGGTGGCGAGCCGAACCGAGGGGGGCGCGCGTGGCGGCGGGTGTGGCGCTCTGGGAGCACAGGGCGCGGGCTGAGGCCCCGTTGTCCGACGCGGACAGGGCGCCGACGCTGAGGGCGGCCGCGCAGCGGCTGCGGGACGCTTCGGGCTCGGACTCGGACTCGGGCTCGGACTCGGGCTCGGGCTCGGCATCGGGCTCGGCATCGGGATCGGAAGCGGGATCGGAAGCGGGAGCGGCCTCGGGCTCGGGCTCGGGCTCGGAATCTGCGTCGGGCTCGTCCGATGGCGCCGAGGCTGTCCGGGAGAACGCTGACCGCCTCGGCATGGACCAGGCAGTGGCGACGGTCTTCGTCGAGCGTCCGTTGCCGGTCGGTGTGGACGTCACCAACGTGATGGAGTTGGCGCACGGCTGGGGGCTCGATGCGGATCAGGCCGTGACGCTGGTGGTGCACGTTCAGTCGCTGGGGCGCTTCCCCGTCGAGGTCGTCGGCCTGACTGATGGCTTGGGTGTTGGTTTCAACCAGGTCTTTGCGCTGGCGGGGCGGCTGGGTGTGCCGCCGGAGCATCTGGTGCTGGTGTCGCACGAGCTGTCGGGGCTGGACGATCTCCCGTCGGAGGAGCAGGCGGTGCGCGGCGCATCCGCGGTGCGCCGGTACCTGGCGGGGGCGGGATTCGGCCCGCAGGACCTTGGATGGTTCGCGGGATCCGGGTTGCAGCTGCGCGTGCAGGACCTCCGCGATTTCGGGAGTTTCGTGCAGGATGTCGGGTACGAGTTGGGGGAGCTGCGGTCCGGTGCGGTGGACGCCCGTGAGCTGGTCAGGGACTGGCTGGAGGTGGACACCCTGGCCTACGATTCGGACTCGGACTCGGGCTCGGGCTCGGGCTCGTACTCGGACTCGGACTCGGACTCGGAATCTGCGTCGGGCTGGCCCGATGGCGCCGAGGCTGTCCGGGAGAACGCTGACCGCCTCGGCATGGACCACGCAGTGGCGCGGGTCTTCGCCCGGTACTCGTTGCCGGACGGTGTGGACGTCACCAACGTGATGGAGTTGGCGCACGGCTGGGGGCTCGATACGGAGCAGGCCGCGATGCTGGTGGCGCACGTTCAGACGCTGGGGCGCTTCCCCGCCGAGGTCGTCGGCCTGACTGATGGCTTGGGTGTTGGCCCCAACCAGGTCTTCGAGCTGGCGAGGCTGCTGGGTGTGCTGCCGGAGCATCTGGTGCTGGTGGCGGACGAGCTGTCGGGGCTGCTGGACGGTGTCCCGTCGGAGGAGCGGGTAGCGAGCGGTGCAGATGTGCTGCGCCGACGCCTGGCGGAGGCGGCATTCGTCCCGGAGGACCTTCGTTGGTTCGCGGGGTCCGGGTTGCAGCTGCGCGTGCAGGATCTCCTCAGTTTCCGGAGTTTCGTGCGGCGGAGCGAGTTGGAGTTGGGGGAGCTGCGGTCCCGTGCGGCGGACCGTGCCGATGGGCTGGTCAGGGGGTGGCTGGCCGATCGGAGCGAGGCAGAGGCGGCGGCGGGTGCGGCGTTCCGGGAGCACCAGCGGCGGGCTGAGGTCCTGTTGTCCAACGCGCTCAGGAGGACGACGCTGGAGGCGGCCGCGCGGCGGCTGTGGAACGTCTCGGATGATCTGTTGATCCAGCACGACTCGGACCTGGGGCCGTTGTTCCTGGAGGACTCGGACCGGGCGCTGTTTTTCCCGCAGGCCTCGGACCTGGCGCTGTTGTTCCCGCAGGACATTGCCGCGCTGCATCAGTATGTGGAGCGCCGTGGGGCTCTGGACGAAGAGGGGTGGGAGCGCTGGGTCAAGTTCATGAGGTCGCAGTTCGATGCGCTCGGGCTGCGTACCGCTGAGGACTGGGCGGCTTTCGCCCGCCTGATCCAGGCATGCCCGGAGCTCTTCGCCTTCAGGCCGGGGCAGGAGGCTTCGGGTTCGCAGACTGTGTCCGATCCGGGCCTTGGCTCGGCCCGATACCTGCCGCTCAATCGGTTCCTGAGGCGCTTCCAGCACGACCTGGCGGCGCTGCGCGGCGAGCCCGTGTGGGCCGGGGTGATGAACCGTCTCGTCGTGGAGGTGGCGAAGCTGCCCGATTCGCTGCGCAGCGACCCGCGCGCACTCGAAGACCTTGCCGAGCGCCTCGTCGACGAGGCGTACGGCAACGTGGCGTCGGAGCTGCGTGAATGGCTGCGTGAATGGGCGAGGCGCCAGAACCGGGACACCAGATGGCGCTGGATGAGCTATGAGCTCGCGGTCCGGCAGTTGGGGCCGGTGGTGCGTGAGTGGGCACAGGCGTATGTCGAGCGTCAGGGTGCCTCTGATGAATCCGAGCCGTATACGGACATCGTGGACATCGCGCCCCGCGTGCGGGCCGCGCTGGACGGCCTGGAAAGGG
>NZ_JBIURS010000035.1:0-55801 GCF_044740965.1 Streptomyces sp. NPDC088252
ACACCCAAGCCCTCCTCCGCCTCGCCCGCCAACGCACCAGCGTCCTGTTCGCGATGCTCCGAGACGGCACCTTCTACGAGTCCCGAACCCCCACCCTCGCCGCATGACCAGGATGAAAACCCTCAAAACCGGCAGCGCGAACTTGACGAAGGACATAGAGGCACCCCCCCGCACGGACGTACTTCTGCAGCGCCGCCCGCTCGTCGGCGTTGAGCAAGTCCCCGGACCCCGGCGTGGAGTTGGTGTTGTTGAACACGACCGCCTGGAAGCGGGCGAGATCGGTGTCGTTGAAGACGGCGGAGTCGTCGGTCGCCTCGACCTCGAATCCGTTCTCGGCGCCGAGCTTCTTGATCGCTTCGACTCCGGCGGGAATCGAGTCGTGCCTGAAGTTGGTGACTTCGGAGTAGACCAGGACCCGGAAGGAGGCCGCCTGGGCCCGGGGCGGCGAGGCCACGAGAAGGCCGACGACCAATGCCAGGAGTGCGGTGAGGGCGATGAGCGGGGACGGAGACCGGGACCGTCTAACGGGCGGCCGGGCGGCCGGGCGGCCGGGCGACGGACGATGACTCATGGGCGCTCCCTGTGCGGTAGATGCAGACTGCGGGATGTAGAAAGCGCTTTCTGGAGTGCATCGTTCAGATTAGGTTCAGCTCTTGATGGGGTCAATGGGTCGGTGGTGCACGTCTGTGACGTCGCCAGAGCCTCGGTGCACGGGGTGCGGGCCGGTGGCTGCGGGCCGGTGGCCCCAGGCCCGCAGCCACCGGGCCGGTCACCGGCGGAGGAACGCGCCGATGCGTTCCCGCAGGCCACGCGTGTCCAGGCCGTGGGCGGCGAGGTGCTCGTCCATCTGCCCGTACTTGCGCAGCTCGGTCCGCCCCACCCCGAGGCCCAGCACGCGGTGGGGCAGCTCCACGAGCGCGTCATTGACGGCGGCGGTGGACGTGCCCGCCAGATACGGCTCGACGATCACCACATCGGCGGCCCCGCGGCCACCGGCCGCCCGGCGCAGCCCCGCCCCGTCGAACGGGCGGACCGTCGTCGCGTACAGCACGGACACGTCGAGGCCCTCGGTCGCCGCGAGGACGTTGTCGAGCATCGGCCCGACCGCGATCACCACCCCGCCGGTCCCTTCGCGCACCGTGAGGAACCCGGCCGTCGCGCCGACCGGTCGGGCGTGGTCGTTGGACTGCAGCGACAGCCGCACATACACCCGGCCGTCCCCGGCCGCGGCCTGCCGCAGCAGCGCCTCGGCCTCGTCGGGGTGGCCCGGCACCTGAATGGTCCAGCCGTCGAGGGTGTCCAGGAGGGCGACATCACCCGGTGCCATGTGCGTGAAGCCGCCGGCCGGCCAGTCGTACGAAGCTCCGGCGCTCACCAGCACCCCGCCCACTCCCTGGTGTCCGAAGTCCAGCTTGACCTGCTCGAACGGCCGCTCCACGAGAAAACTGGCGAAGGTGTGCACGATCGGTCGCAGCCCGGTGAGGGCGATCCCGGCCCCCGCGCCGACCAGCAGCTGTTCCCTGATGCCCACATTGACGACCCGGTCCGGATGGGCCCGCTCGGCCCCTTCGAAACCGTCCCGGCTGATCTCGGCCAGTACCAGCGCGAGGCGGGGGTCCTCGTCCAGCAGCTGCGATGTGGTCGAGATGAAGCGGTCACGCATCGTGTCCATGTGAAGTGTCCCTCTCCGATTTCGTCGGTGCCGCGTCTTCGGTCCTCGCCCGACGCGTTCAGTTCTTGGGGGCGACCCGTGCGACGACGACGCGCGGTCGTCCGGGATGGGCGGCCGTGAAGGCCGCGTGGAGCGCCTCGTGGTCCCGGCCGTCGACGGACTCGACCGACCAGCCGGCGGCCTCGAACCGGGCCGCGATCCCGCCGGGCCGGCCGTAGGACGCCGACGCGTTGTCGATCACCACGGTGTGCAGCTGCTCCAGCCCGGCCGGGCCCGCGTAGGCGAGCGCCTCGTGGTTGCTGCCCTCGTCCAGTTCTGCGTCCCCGATCAGCACCCACACCCGGGGGTCGGTCAGCCCCTGCGCCCGCAGGCCGAGCACGCTCCCCACGGCCAGCGGGAGCCCGTGCCCCAGTGACCCGCTGCCGATCTCGACGCCCGGCACCAGCGTGCGGTCCGGATGGTGCCCGAGCGGCGAGTCGTACGAACCGAAGCCGGGCAGCAGCTCCTCGTCGAAGAAGCCGTGCGCGGCCAGGACCGCGTAGTACGCCATCGGCCCGTGCCCCTTGGACAGCAGGAAGCGGTCGCGGTCGGGTGCGTCGACCGTGCCGGGTGTCACCCGCAGCACCCGGTCGTAGAGCACCCAGAGGGCGTCCAGCGTGGAAGTCGCGGCGGGGCCGTGTTTCTCGTCCCCCGTCATCAGGCCCATCAGCCGGTTCATGTCGCCGTAGTCGGCCGTCGGTGCGGCAGTCGTCCTCGTCATGGGTCCAGCGTGAAACATCAAGCTCGGTTGAGGTCAAGCGGGGAAAGTGGTTCGAGACCACCCGCCCGAGTGCGGTATTGTTCTCATGCGCGTTCGGCCAGGAGGAAACCCCAGGTCAGACGAGTATCGGGACGTGGCGCAGCTTGGTAGCGCACTTGACTGGGGGTCAAGGGGTCGCAGGTTCAAATCCTGTCGTCCCGACTTGTTTTTTCGCAGGTCGCAGGCGGTATCGGAGAAATCCGGTACCGCCTTTCCGTGTTTCTTGGGCGTGGCCGGCGTTGGTGATCTGGGTCATGTCGGGGTGGAGGTAGCGCTGGGTGGTGAGGAGGGAGCCGTGTCCGGCGATTTTGCGGAGGACGTGGGCGGGGACGCCGACGTCGGCGAGCCAGGTGAGTCCTGTGTGGCGGAGGTCGTGGCGGCGCAGGTGTTCGTGGCCGAGTGAGGTCACCACCTCGTCCCAGTGGGTTGCGTCCCGTGGGACGGCGGTGGAGATGCGGCCGCCGCGGGGGCCCGGTGAAGAGCCGCGCGTCAGGGTTGGGGCCGACGGCGAGGATGCGTTCGGGGATCATCGGGCGGATTTCCTCGATGAGGGGGACTTGGCGGGCGCGGTTGCCTTTGGTGTTCTTGTCGATGAGTCCGCCGGGTGCGGGGGTGGTCTGCCGGCGGACGGTCCAGATCCAGTTCTCGGTGTCTATGTCGCAGGCGCGGATGCCGGAGACCTCGCCGATGCGGGCGGCGGTCGCGGCGGCGAAGACGACGACCTCGCGCCATCCTCGGTAGTGGTCGTGGGATCGGTCGGTGAGTGCCTGGTCGAGGCGGAGCAGGGTGGGCCAGTCGCGCAGGGCGAGGGCGCGGGGGTTGTCGAGTTCGTCCTCGGCCTGTTTGTCCTCGCGCTGCAGCCGGTGACTCGGGCGGGGTTGACGGTGATGATCCCGTCGCGGACGGCTTGTTCCATGACGCGGACGAGGACGGCGAGGCTGTTCTTGACGGTGGAGCGGCTGTGTTGGTCGGTGATCCAGCCGTGGACGGTGCGGTCGACGGCGCCGTTGGTGATCATCCGGGCGGGGAAGTGCCCGAGGGCCGGGACCACATGGCAGCGCCAGCCGGCGAGTCGGGAATCTCCGCCGGCCGTCACAACTACGGCGTGTGCGACAGCCGTTCCTCGGTCACTGCTGCGAGTTCTCCGGATCTTGCCGCAACTGGTCGAGAAGTTGGTTGATGGCTGCCTTCGCCTCCATCACCGACGCGCCGGTCGCCTTCCGCCAGGTGTTGATCGCCTGGATGCGATCGCCCGAGCGTACGTGGGCAACGGCCAGCCGCGCGTGGAGGGGATAGCCCGGCAGTCGGGCGGGAACGGGTCGGCCGCGTGGCTCGCCGCCGCGGCCGCTGGGGTCGAGCTCGTCGAGTGAGGAGTGCAGTCCATCGATCGGTGCCCGCTCTGTCGGCTGTGCGGTGCGGACCGCCACGAGCTCCCAGCGGAAGTCGGTCTGCTCGGACCGGTCCTCGTCCAGTCCGATGCCCAACAGCCCTGGATCGTCGATCAGCCGGCAGACGTTGTAGGCAAGATCGTGCTGCATCTGCCGCACCACATCGGTCAGATCGTCCGGATCCGCCCCGCACGCCAGGATCCGGTGCAGCGCCGCAGCCGATGCGCTGCCGGGAACGCTCCCCTGTTCGTGGCCTCGTAGCCAGGACTCGATCCACGACGGGGAGCCGTCGGTGTAGGCGTCCTCGTCGACAGCCATGTTCCACACGGTGGTGAGGAACGACTGGCGTGCCTGCGTCGGCCAGTCATCAGGATGGGGATCTCCGTCTTCGGTCATGAGCCAACACTGCCATCCGTTGGTGAGGGCGTTGCCGACGGGACGGCCGGGTTGCGCCATCGCTGCCCGCTTCCTCCACTGTCACCTGGAACTGCAACTGCCGGACCGTACGAGGCTTCCGGACGGAGGATGTCGTCGAGGTTGGCCTGCGTGAGGAGTCCAGGCGCCAGGACGATGTCGGCGACGGTGCGGCCGGTGACGAGCGCTTCCTGTGCGGCGGCGCTCGCCCGGGCGTAGCCGATGTGCGGGTTGAGGGCGGTGACGATACCGATGGTGTTCTCCACCGTGGCCCGGAGGTGGTCGCGGTTGGTGGTGATGCCGAGGACGCAGCGCTCCGCCAGCGTCAGGCATCCGGCCTGGCCGCCGGTGAGTAACCTTGAGCGGGATGGTGTACCGCCGAGCGGTGCCCGTAACCGGAGGCGAGGGGCAGGCGGATGCTCTGGTCAGTTGCGGAAGCGTGAGGCTTCCCTGGGCCGGCGGTCGACCTCGACCGGCGGCGTTACACCCCTGGGCGACACGCCTGACACCTGGGTTCAGCGGGGG
This sequence comes from Streptomyces sp. NPDC088252, assembly GCF_044740965.1. Classification (NCBI taxonomy): domain Bacteria; kingdom Bacillati; phylum Actinomycetota; class Actinomycetes; order Kitasatosporales; family Streptomycetaceae; genus Streptomyces; species Streptomyces sp. NPDC088252. The sequence goes on from NZ_JBIURS010000035.1 coordinate 4,799, forward strand.
TACCCCACACAGCGGGAGCCACGTCCAGCAAGTCCGTCTCGTTGACGGCTCGTTGCTCGTCGTACCAGATGACAGCCAGTGGGACATCGAAGAGGAACTCGACGTTCGTGCCGTAGTACTTCGCCTTGTTCTCAGATTTCCGAGGACACCCAGGTCGGTAGCCGATGGGGATGACGGTCCGCACTTGAGGTGTGGTCCATCGGTCTACCACGGAACGATCACGCCCCGGATGGACGGGGTAGACCGGTATCGACTGATTCAATTACGTCAGGGAGCCGATGAGTACGAAGCCCGCACGTCCACGCAATCTGCTCACGTATCTCACGATCACGTCCATCACCGTGATCGTCGCGGGGTTGTGCGGTTTCGTCACGATCATCGCATTCACGATACCGAACCACACCAAGGTGATATCCATCTTGAAGAGTCGCGGGGTCCAGACTCACGCGGATGTCACGAGATGCCGGCAAGCTCTCCACGACGAAAACGGCGGCGAGCTGTCTGTCACCTGCTGGGTACGCTTTACCCCGTCCGGCGGGCGTTCCGTTGAGTCGCCACTGAAATTCAAGACACGTCAAGTAAGAGACGGCTACACCATGGTAGTCGTGTACGATCCGACGGATACCGGCACGGTCGCCCTTCCCTCAGACCTCGGCTACTGGAATACTCTCACCAGGAACACCCTCGATTTGCTTTTGCTGGTCATCTCGGCGGCAATGGTTCCGCTGGGAATCGCAGGTCTCGTCCTGCGGAGACTTTTCGGGAGTTTCACGAAGCGGTACACGGAAAATTTCGATGATTGACCACGCTGCCGCTCGGCACCTCGGTCCGGAGGCCGCCCAGGCCATGGCTCAGGCCTGGAATCGAGGCAAATCTTCCGAGCAGTGAGCATGCGCCCGGCACATGGATGCCGAGCGTGCACTGTACGCCGGAAGTAACCGCGGCTCGCACATCATCGATCTCTGGTTCGGTGCGGGTTGTTGTCCCAACAGAGCTTTCACCGGAACGACAGCCTCCCGAGCGGACCCACATAACCTCATCCTGCAACGCGTTGACGCTCAGCAGATGGATTCCTCTTGATCAGGTCTCAGTTGCGTACTCCTCCGGATTTCCAAAATCTCGTCGATGGATACTTCGAGGAAGCCCTCAAGACTCGCTGTGATGTAGTTCATCTCATCCGGATCGTGCGTGCACGCGACGATCGTGGCCGGGTGCATCTCTCTCCGCAGGGGAATATCCCCGTACCAGGGTTCCCGCCCCTCGCCGAACTCGGCGAAGGGTAGCCAGTCAGCACTGAGCCGTCCGCGCCAGGTCAACCGGAGCCGCTCGGTCAGTATCCGGCAGGCGCGGGCCAGCGGCGTTCGACGCCGATCGAGTCCAGTTCGGTGGTGAATTCGTCCAGGCGCTCGTTCTCCGGCACTGTCACGTTGGCTGACGGGTGGGATGATCTTCGGGTCGATCGCGGTGGAGGGGGTTGTCGGTGGGCAGTACACCGCCGTCGTACAAGGAGCCTTTTCCAACCTGGCGGTGCTGGCCGCGTGTTGGAAGGATCTGCGGAACGACGAAGCTCCTGGTAGACGGGTTCACGACCAAGCTCGCCGCAACCACCAGGAGCTTCGCGTGCTTGTCCACCCGTCGTCGATCGACCTGTCCGGTCGCACCCTGCGGTGCCTGACCGGACGGCTCGCTGTGCGGCGAGGGGTGATCGGGACCCGATGGCGGCGTTTGACTGCGGGTCGTCAGGCTCTCCTCGCCCTGGCCCATCTGCGGTGCGGTGACACGTACGCCCAGTTCGCCGCGGGGTTCGGTATCGGCATCGCGACCGTATGCCGCTACATACGCGAGGCCGTCGAGGTATTGGCCGGCCTCGCGCCCACCCTGGCCGAGGCGATGCACATTGCGCGGACCAAGGCGTTCGTGATCCTGGACGGCACTCTGTCGTCGATCGACCGGATCGCCGCTGACACCCCGTGCTACTCGGGCAAACATTGACGTCACGGCATGAACGTCCAGGTCCTCACCGATCCCTTCGGGCGGCTGCTGCGGGCCTCGCCCGCGCTGCCCGGTTCCACTCACGACCTGACCGCCGCCCGCACCCACGGCATCGTCGACGCACTCACCGAGGCCGGCCTCAAGTGCTGGGCCGACAAGGCGTATCAGGGCGCCGGCGGCTCCATCCGGGCACCAACCGCATCACCGCGATCGTCCAGGCCGTTCTCGTCCTTCATCACGCGTCAGCGTGAGATTGGAAAAGGCTCACTGTCGCCGTCGAGCTCGCCCCGACACCCGCCCTCCCGTCCACCGAGCCGCCCGCGCCGCCCTAATCCGGGGCCGTGCGGGGCGCGCGGCGTTCCATGTCCGCCGTGGCCGCGGGAAAAGGGGAGCTGATCGCTGTATTCGGCGTACCTGTGATCAGTGAAACGCACCCGTTCCGTTAGCATGTTCGAGCTCGCAACGATCACATTGAAATATGACAAAGCAGCTGAAAATTGATATCTACAGTAACGCGAATGATTTCGCGAATAGACGGCAGAACTAGGTTCGCTGCATGGCGTCAACCACGCGTCATGCTGTGGGTCGCGGTGAGTGTGGCGGCCCTCGGATTCCTCATTGCACTGGAGGTCGCCGCGCGTCGGTACGGCGAGCCGGGGCCGATCACCGACCAGGCGCGAGAGGTGATATTCGCCCCCAAATCGGGGACGGTGTTGTACGTCAGTATGGCGTTGATGATGGTGGTGCTCACCTGGCGGCAGCGGTTCATCGCGGCCGGCGCCGCGATCGGCATCGACGTCGTCTTCTGGCTCGTGCGGCGGGCGGTCGACGCCGAGATGATGTTCGGCAACGGCGCGTTGTGGGTGACTTTGGCCTGTGCCGCCATCGCTGTCACGCGCCGCACCGACCGGGACCGCGTCCTGCTGCTGAAAGGCGTCGGACTGGCCCTGCTGCTGGTGGCCGGCCGCAAGACCGGCTACACCTGGCTGCTGATCACGTCGAAGACCCGCCCGGCGGTGCTCGACCAGTACGTGGCAACCGCCGATCATGCGTTGGGTAACCCGTCGTGGCTGGTAGGCCGGATTGTCGCGGCCACCGGCACGGTCGGCGCCCACGTTCTCGACTGGGTCTACATTCAGCTCGCGGTGGCCGCGGTCGTCGTCGCGCTGTACCAGCTGCGCAACGTGGCGGTCGAGCGCCGCTTCCCGGGCCATCATCTGGTGCGTACCTTTCTGGTCATCGGCCTGCTCGGGCCGGGCATCTACATGATCTTCCCGGTGGTCGGACCGATCTTCGCCTATGGCGCGGACGGGGGGCACTGGGCGGTGGCCAACCTGTGGCCGGACACGCCGCCGCCTGTCAATACCCCGCACCCGATGCTCTTCGACGAGATCACCCCGCGCAATTGCATGCCGAGTCTGCACACGGCGTGGGCTACCGCGATCTTCATTCATTCCCGCAAGGGCCCGTGGGCTCTGCGATTCGCAGGCACGTTCTGGCTGATCGCCACGCTCGGTGCAACGCTGGGCTTCGGCTACCACTACGGAGGGGACATCGTCGCCGGTGTGGTGTTCACACTCACGATCGAGACGGCGCTGCGCTCGCTCGACCGCGGCTGGGACCGGTCGGGAATCCAGCTGGTCGTCTACGGTGCCGCAGTCTTCGCCGGGCTCTTGGCGTCGTATCGCTATCTGTCGGTGGAGATGGCCGGACATCCGTGGGTGTTCGGGCCGCTGCTCATTCTGGCGATGACCTCAGTGGTCTACGGCTACGTACGGACCACCAAGCTGTGGGACCGGAAGGCCGCGTCGGCGTATCTGCCGGAACCGCGACGCGAACCGCAGCCCGAACTGGTTTGAGTCATGTTGCAGCGGGTCGCTGGCTGAGCGCCTCCCGGGTGGGGCCGGGAGCGTGGCTGAGCGTTCTGGTTGGCCAGTCCGAGCGCTTTCGTCGGCGACTGTCCGCTGTCGGCGTCGCTCGCGCTGCCTTCGGCATCGCCACGGTCGCCGTCGATGGAGGCCCGGACGCATGGGGCATGGGGCTGGTGATGGGGACCCGTCCGGATGCTCCTGTTGCCGGCCTGTGTGAGGTCAGCGCGTGGCGGGCTCGGTCGCGGCCTGTTTCCGGGCCGGGATCAGGTGGGGGACGAGGTTCCGACGAGCTGCCCTTGCCGGCGATTCCCCGACCTTGTTCCGGCGCCCCTTCGTCATGCGGCCGGTGAAGGGCTTCATCTCGAAGATGAAGTCCGCCGGCGTCCGCGCCGAATTACTGATCGCTCGACCAGTACCGACCTCCAGGGGCGACCGGGTCCGGGCTTGGGGGCCAGTTGGGGACCACAGGGTATGCCCGGTGCCGCACGGTGTGCCTCGCCATGCACGATCTGCCTCGGTGAAATGTGTGATCTATTCGGAAAATTCCCCTCGCTCGCACTCCTGGGGGTCAAGGGGGCGCAGGTTCAAATCCTGTCGTCCCGACTCGAACGAGTCGTGGTTGGAGGGGCTGTTCCGGAGAAATCCGAGCCAGCCCCTCGACCATGTCCGGGGACGGGCGGAGGCCGACGCCCTCGACCGTGCCGGCGGGTGACCTCGATCGGGCTCGGCACGGAGTACGGGCCGCGCGGCGTGCCGGGAAGGCGGCGCCCGCGTTCGTCGTTGCGGGGCACGGCCGGGTCACGGACGGGTCCACGCCGGTGCAGCGGTTCGCGCGGTCGGTGGCCGATGCCCGGTGGACGTGCGGCCCGGTCGGAGGACGGCGTCCCGGCGCCTCAGTCCTTTCGCGAGGGGGCGCCGGGCATGCGGCAGGCGCCGATCCAGATGGTCGTGACGGCGCTGACGTAGCGGGCGCCGCAGCGGTCGGACGGGACGACGAGCTGGGTGCCGGCCGTGTCGAGGTCCTCGTCGTCCATGCACGTCGCGAGGAGCATGGGGGCGTTGCCGAAGTCGGCGTCGATCTCCGCCCACGACAGAACGGTGTGGTGGCCGTCGCCGCCGCTCACGGCGAGCAGGAAGCGGGAGCGCTCCTTGCGCCGCACCGGGTCGAAGCGCGGCCGCGTCCGGCTCACCACCTCGCGCAGCAGCGGTCCTTCGAAGGTGTGATGCTGCGGCCCGGCGGTCGCGCAGTCGAATACGACGTCGGCACGGTGCTGGGTCCAGCCCTGCCGCAGGTCGGCGACGGTCAGTGTCGTCGGAAGGGCTACCTCCCCCCAGAGTGCGAAGGTGCCGTGCCGGGCGGTGGTCGAATGCGGTGGAGTGCTGAGCCGGCTCATCGTCAATCCCCTTCGGGCAGTCGGTGCCGCGACTGCGCCCAGTGATACCCGACCGCCCGGGGCGGGAATCGTGATTGCCACCCAAAACACGCTGTTTCGCGTGTGATTGTGAGCTTGCTACGAGTGAAGCGATCGCATTCTCCGGGTTCATGAACCAAGATGCCGGTCCTCGGCGGCGGTGTGTGCGTGCCGGCTGAGAGCGAGCCAGACGCGATCGCGGGTGAGGGGGAGTTCGGTGAAGCGGATCCCGGTCGCATCGCGCAGAGCGTTGGCGAAGGCGGGCGCGACGGGGTTGAAGGGGCTCTCGCTCATGGACTTGGCGCCGAGCGGGCCGATCGCGTCGGTGGTCTCCGTGAAATGGACCTCGGTCCGGGGGACGTCGGCGTACTGGGGGAGCCGGTGGCGGCGGAACGCGGCCGTGGTGACCTCGCCGCGCTCGTCGAGTCGTACGTTCTCGAAGAGGGTCGCCCCCCAGTGCCTGCGCCACCCCGCCCTCGACCTGCCCGAGGCACTGCATCGGGTTCATGACCTTGCGGGCGTCGGCGGCGTGGACACTGCGCAGGATGCGGATCTCTCCGCTGCCGGGATCGACGGCGATCCGGAACCACTGGGCGTTGAAGGCGACGGAGCGGGGCGAGCCGCCCCAGTGGCCGTCGGCGGCGAGTTCGTCCGCGGCGCCGGTCGTGTGGGCCACCTCGTGCAACTCCTTGAGCGTGACGAGCCGGCCGGCGCAGTCGACGGCCTCGGCCCCGAGCGCGCACAGGTGCCGCGCCACGCCGGTGTGGCGGGCGGCGAGCGTGCGCAGCCGCTCCGCGAGCGACTGCGAGGCCAGCAGAACGGCCTTGCCCGCGACCACGGTGCCGGCGGAGCCGAAGGCCCCGGTGTCGTGGCGCACGACGTCGGTGTCGGACTGCCGGATCGTGACCCGTCCCTCGGTGGTGTTCAGGGCGCCGGCGGTGATCTGCTTGTGGACGGTGGTGGTGCCGTTGCCGAACTCGGCGGTGCCGACGGCGATGTCGTCCGTGCCGTCGGGCAGGAGGGAGACGCGGGCGTCGGCGTAGTGGCCGCCGGGCGGGCCGGTGGCGATCATGGCCATTCCGGTGCCCTGGCCGGTGAGCCACCCCTCGGGCACGTCCTGGTCGCCGGTGTCCTCGGCGATGGCCCGACGGACCACGGACAGGCACTGGTCGAGTCCGTAGGAGGCGATGTGCAGGTCCTCCTCCTCGCCGACGGGGCTGTGCATCGGCTCGCCCGGACCGCTGATGTCCTGCTCGCGCAGGACCAGCGGATCCATGCCGAGACGGCGTGCGAGCTCGTCCATCACGGACTCGACGGCGAAGGTGACCTGGCCTAGTCCGTACCCCCGGAATGCGCCCGCGGGAACGGCGTTGGTGTAGACCGAGTAGGCGTCCACCTTCTTGTGCGGGGCGCGGTAGACGGCGAAGGACTCACCCACGCTGTGGAACATGACGGCCGGGCCGTGGTTGCCGTACGCGCCCGTGTTGGAGACCACCCGCATCTGCACGGCGGTCAGGGTGCCGTCCGCGCGGGCCCCGACCTTGATCCGATGATGAAGGGATGCCGGGTGGTCGCTCCGTGGAACTGCTCGGCGCGGGTGTACTCCAGCTTCACCGGCCGACGCAGCTTCAGCGCGGCAAGCGCCACGATGTCCTCGGTGAGCATCTCCTGCTTGCCGCCGAACCCGCCGCCGACGCGGCCCGCGACCACACGGACCTCGTCCTCCGGCAGGCCGTACAGCGCACACAGGGCGCGACGGGTCAGGAACGGCGTCTGGGTGGAGGAGCGCACGGTCAGGCGCTCGCCCGTCCCGTCCCCCTTCGGCTCGAAGTACGCCACGCAGCCGTGGGTTTCGAGGCTGGCGTGCTGCACGCGCTGAGTGCGGAAGGTCTCCTCGTGCACGACATCGGCCTCGGCGAAGCCCTGCTCGACGTCGCCGATCTCGCACGCAGGGGTCAGCCGGCCCGTCACCGCCCCCGAGGAGCTGGGCACGGCCCTCGCGCAGGCCCGCCACGCGCTCGCCGCGGCCCGCACGACGGCCCCGCACATCGCGCGGGTGGCAGCCGTCGATGACCTCTCCAGCCTGGAGACCCTGGTGGCGGGCGTGCCCCACGACGTGCGGGCCGTCTACCGCGAGACGGTGCTCGGCCCGCTCCTGCACGCCGATCGAGCCTGGAACGCCACGCTGCTCGCGACGCTCGAAGTCTTCCTGGCGCACAACTGCTCCTGGGCCAGGACCGCAGAGGCCCTGCACCTCCACGTGAACACGGTCCACTACCGCATCCAGCGCATCGAAAGCCTCACGGGCCGGGACATCTCCCGCCTCGACCACAAGCTGGATCTGCGCGCGGCACTGCTGTGCCGCTGACGAGCGCGGGGGATCAGGGCAGATCGATATGGACGTTCGTCGACTTCACCCGCGCGGTGACAGTGACCCCGACGGCCAGCCCGAGTTCGTCGACTGCCTCGCGCGTCACGAGCGACACCAGCCGGTGCGGCCCCGACTGGACCTCCACCTGTGCCGCCACGTCGTCGACCCGTAGAGCGGTCACGATCCCCGCGAAGGAATTGCGCACGGATGTGGGCAGTTCGTCCGGCACGGCGTGCAGGCCGGACCCACGCTCCTTGGCGAAGGCCGCCAGACTCGCTCCGTCGATCACCCGGTTGCCCGAGCCGTCCCGGCCCATGCGCAGCCTGCCGCCGTCCGCCCACCGGCGGACGGTCTCCGAACTGACTCCGAGCAGCCGCGCTGCCTGCCCAATGCTGTACGACGGCACAACCGCACTCTAGGCCACAAACCCTGGGCCCCTGCGCGCCGAACACCGCGAACGGCGCGCAGGGGCCACCCGCGGACCCCGCCGCACCGGGGCGTGAGAGCCGTACGGTCCCGGTCGGTGGGGTCCGCACGCAGTCAATCAGCGAGCGGCGTCCCGGTTCGACCGGTCGCGTTCACGAACACGGGTGCCGAGTGCCGTACCGGGCCCGGTGGATCGACCAGGGCGGCTCGGTCACGCGGCCGGCATGGCCACTGTGCATGCGGCGGCCGTGCCGGCCCCGCCCGCGAACGGGCAGGGCCGGCACGGTCACTGCCGGGCCGATGCCCCGGCGGATGACACCGCGCTCGGCACCGGGGCGTAGCCGGTGGCCCGGGTGGTGAACGTTCCCCGGCCACGGGTGCGGCTGCGCAGCCGGGTGGCGTAGCCGAACAGCTCCGCCAGCGGCACGGCAGCGGTGATCACCGAGGTGCCCGCCCGCGCCGTCGAGCCCGAGACCCGGCCACGCCGTGCCGCCAGGTCGCCGAGCACCCCACCCACGGCGTCGTCGGGCACGGGGACCGTGACCTCGGCCACCGGTTCCAGCAGCACCATCGCGCTGGTGCGCAGCGCTTCCCGCAGCCCGAGGCGGTCGGCCGTCCGGAACGCCATCTCCGAGGAGTCCTTGGAGTGGGTCGCCCCGTCGGTCAACGTGACCCGGAGCCCGGTCACCGGGTGCCCGCCCAGGGGGCCTTCGGCCAGGGCGTCCCGGCAGCCGGCCTCCACCGCACGGGCGAACTCCTGCGGCACCCGGCCACCCACGACGGTGGACCGGAACACGAAGTCCGTCGCCCCGCCACCGCCGTCGTCACCCGTGGCCTCCCACGGCTCCACATCGAGGACGACATGAGCGAACTGGCCAGCGCCTCCGTCCTGCTTGACATGCCGGTACACCAGCCCGGACACGCCCCGGACCACCGCGTTGAACGGCTTCTCGAAGGATGGAACGATCCCGGGAGCCGTCCCGGACAACGGAAGGAATCACATCGATGGACGACGACCACGGCCTCGCCGCCGCCAGGGTGTTCGACGCCCTGGGTGCTGAGTACGAGCGGGCGTTCGCCGGATCCGCCACCCACCATGCCTCACTGCGGCGGCTGTTGGAGCACCTCGCACCGCACAGCCGGGTCCTGGACGTGGGCAGCGGAACGGGCCGGCCGACCGCACAGGTCCTGGCCGAGGCCGGTCATGACGTGCTGGGCGTCGATGTCTCACCCGTCATGGTGGAACTGGCGGCGGGGCAGGTGCCCGGTGCGTCCTTCGAGTGCGCGGACATTCGTGAACTCTCCCTGGAAGAGGGAAGTTTCGACGCGGTCTGCGTGTACTTCTCCTTGCTGCAGATGTCCCGCGACGACCAGTCCCGACTGCTGCGGAAGCTGGCGCGGCTGCTGGTGCCCGGCGGGCACCTGGTCGTCGCGACGGTACCGGTGGACGCCGAGGACGTCAGTGTGGTCTTCATGGGACATGAGGTGCGGGCGACCAGCTTCGGCGCCGAGGAGTTCACCGAGTTGGTCGCCGGCGCCGGATTCGCGGTCCTGTGGGAGCAGGCCGGCCTGTTCACCCCGGCCCATGAAGCGGCGGTGGCCGAGCCCCAGTTGTTCCTGCACTGCCGACGGGACTGATGCTCGGCTTCGCCCGGGTGCGCCGGGCGCGTGGTTGTCTCAGCGCTCGCGCGACGGTACCCCGGGGCACCGTCGCGCGAGCGCGCGTGGGCGCTTGTACGCGATCAGCGGGCGCTTCCACCCGCGCAGCGCATGCCTGCCGCATCGGCCCAATTGCGTGGGCGACACGGGTACGGGCTGCCCGCCCCTGGTGACCATCGCGTTGACCGGTGTCATGGGGTCCGTCGCCATGGACTTGGCGAGCAGCACACCGATCACCAGCGGGGCCAGGGTCACGGCCAGGGCCGTACCTGCCGTGGTGACGTGCTGCAGGCGGGGGCGGTGCGGTGCGTCAGGAGCCATGGCAGCCATTCGACCAGCCACGGCCCGCCGGTGAATCGGGCGACGTACTCAGCCGGTTGATCTCTTGTACTCACACCCGTCTACGGCACCCGCCCGCTCGGTGTGATCGCGGTCCGCGCTCCTATGCGGTGGTGCCGGGGCCCGAGCCCGTACCCGAGGCGGCCTTGATGCCCTTGGTGATGTCGTCCATGACGGACAGCGCCGGTGCCTTGGCGTTGATGTCGAAGCCGGAGCGGACGACGATCAGCATCTCCTTGGAGCGGGGGGACGGAAAGGCCAGCGACTGCACGTACCCGTCGTCGCCGTTCTTCGTCACCACCTTCCAGCGCACCAGGTAGCCCTGCTGGCCGGCCACCGTGACCGGCTCGGACTTGAGTTCCTGATGCGAGGCGATGCCCCCGTAGATCTTCTCGCCGTAGGACTCCGTGGCGTTGGCGGAGATGTCCTTCGTCGCCGTGGCCTTCGCCGTGGTGGTGTCGAGCCCCAGGGCCGTCGCCGGCATGGAGAAGACGCCGCCGCGCACACACTGCTGGGACGTGTCTCCGGGGCAGGCGTACTCACCGGTGGTCACGCCCGCCCCCGCGATTCCCGACTTGCCCTTCCAGCCGTCGGGCACGGGGAGGCTGATGCCTCCGGCCAGATCGGTGGCGTAGCCGTCCTCGGTCTGCGGCAACTGCCGCTCGGGTGCCCGGCTCTCGCCGCCGCCGCGCCCACCGCCGCCGGGAGCGCCGGAGGGCGCGGTGGACGGAGCCGTGGCCGCGTTCTCCTTGGGGCCGCCGGAAGGATCCGACAGAAGAAGGACGCCTGTCCCGATCGCGGCGAGCGCCACCACACCTGCGGTGACGCCGATGCGTATCCGCCGACGCCTGATCGTGGCGGGCGGCAGGCGGAGATGGTCGGTCCACTGGTTGCCGTCCCACCAGCGTTCCTGAACGGGGCCGATTCCTGTATACCCGGGGTCTGGATGCCAGCCGGGCGGGCTCGTCTGGGTCACGCGGCCCACGGTAGAACGGTTGCGTGAGAATCAGATGAATCCGGCCGCACCCGGACGGAGGGCCGTCACCACCTAGGTCACCCTGCGCACGGGGGTGAGGCCAGGCGCGTGCGCGCGGTGGCCGGAACAGGCTGCGAAGAACGTGCGCTTCGTGGCCACCATCCCGTACTCCCCGGTCGGGAAGATCCTCCGCCGGGACCCGCGTGACCCCTGTGGAGGGCGACGATGAGCGAGACACCTGCGGTACGGATCGAGCGCGACGGCCCCGTCCTCACGGTGGTCCTCAGCCGGCCCGAGGTCCGCAACGCCGTGGACGGCCCGACGGCGAACCGACTGGCCGCCGCCTTCCGCGAGTTCGACGCCGACCCGGATGCGGCCGTCGCCGTGCTGTGGGGCGAGGGAGGTACGTTCTGCGCCGGCGCCGACCTGAAGGGCATCGGTACGGAGCGAGGCAACGAGGTCCGGGCCGAAGGCGACGGGCCGATGGGCCCGACCCGTATGAGCCTGAGCAAGCCCGTCATCGCGGCGGTCTCGGGGCATGCCGTGGCAGGGGGACTCGAGCTGGCCCTCTGGTGCGATCTGCGCGTGGCGGAGGACGACGCGGTGTTCGGAGTGTTCTGCCGTCGCTGGGGAGTGCCACTGGTGGACGGCGGAACCGTACGGCTGCCGCGCCTCGTCGGCGAGAGCCGGGCCATGGACATGATTCTCACCGGGCGCCCCGTTCCGGCGTCCGAGGCCTGTGCCATGGGGCTCGTCAACCGGATCGTGCCGCCCGGCGAGGCCCGGCGCGCTGCGGAGCGGCTCGCCCGGGAGATCGCAGCGTTCCCCCAGCTGTGCCTGCGTCACGACCGGCTCTCGGTCAGGGAGCAGCACGGTCTGAGCGAGGCGGAGGCGCTGGCGGGGGAGTACCGGCACGGCCTGGTGCCCCTCACGGCGGGGGAGACGCAGGCCGGTGCGGACCGGTTCGGCGGCGGCGCCGGTCGGCACGGTTCGTTCGACGACTGAGCGGCGGGCCGCATCACGCGACAGCGGGGCACCGCACGGGCGGCGAGCCGCGCACGGGGCCCGGTCGGGCGCGCGGCCCGACACCGTGGTGGCGATGGTCGTCGTCGGCGGACCGCGCCCGAGCGCGACTGCCGGGCAGGCACATGATTCCGGCACTCTTTGGTCCGACCATACGTGATGTGTGACATAGTTGAAGATCGGCGGCAGACGAGACGACACCGGACGATTCCGGCCGAGGCAGGGGGTGACGGGATGCCCGTCGAGTGGCAACCCGTACGGCAGTCCCGTACGCATGAACTCGTGCTCCGGAGCATCGAGGAGCGGGTGTTCGCCGGGGAGCTCAGGGCCGGCGACCGGCTGCCGCCCGAGCGGGAGCTCGCCCCGGTGCTCGGGGTGAGCCGGTCCGCGCTGCGCGAGGCGCTGCGCGTGCTGGAGACCATCGGTGTGCTGGTCGCCCAGCCCGGCCGGGGGCCGGATGCCGGGGCGCGGATCGTGCGGAACCCCGACGATGCCCTCGGGCGGCTGCTCCGACTGCACTTCGCTCTGGGGAGCTACAGCCTCCAGGACGTCCTGGAGGCGCGTGTGGTGCTGGAGAGGTCCAGCTTCGAGGCGGCCGCACGGCACGCCTCGGAGGAAGACCTCGACGAGGCGGAGACCCTGGTCGTGCGCATGGGGGAGCCGGATGTCGCGGTGCCCGAGTTCAACGACCTGGACACCCGCTTCCATGTTCATGTCGCGCGCGGTTCCGGCAACGCGCTGACCTCCACGCTCACCTCCGCCGTACGCGAGTCGGTGCGTCCCCTGATCCTGCGCGCCCTGGAGCAGGCCGAGGACTGGCCGGCCACGGCCGCCGCGCTCAACGCGGAACACGCCGAACTCCTGCGGCTGGTGCGCGCGGGCAAGGGCGAGAAGGCCGCCGACCTGGTCGAGCGGCACATCCGCAGCCTCCACGGCACGCTGGTCGACGAGAACGCGGAGCGCCTTTGAGAGTGGGGCGTGCGCATCATCGATGCCCCTCTCCGGCCCCGCGTCTTGTCATGTATATGGCTAATGTGGCGCGCCACCCCGAGCGTCGCATCCTTCATGTTTCGGACCGAGGCTAGTATGGTCGGACCATATAGAGGGAGAAAAGATCGGAGAGACCCATGCGCATCGGACTCTTCGCCACCTGTCTGGGAGACACGCTCTTCCCCGAGGCGGTGAAATCGACCGCGGTCCTGCTCGCCCGACTGGGCCATGACGTGGTGTTCCCGCCGGGGCAGACCTGCTGCGGCCAGATGCACGTCAACACCGGATACCAGCGCGAACCCGTCCCCCTGGTACGGAACTTCGCCGAGCAGTTCGGTGACGCGACGATCGACGCCGTCGTCATGCCGTCCGGATCGTGCGCGGGCTCGGTCCGGCACCAGCACGAGATCGTCGCCGCGCGGTACGGGGACGCGGCGCTGCGCGCGGGCGTCGCCACCGTCAAGGCCAAGACGTACGAGTTGTCGGAGCTGCTCGTCGACGTCCTGGACGTCACCGACGTCGGTGCCTACTTCCCGCACTGGGTGACCTACCACCCCACCTGCCACTCCCTGCGCATGCTCCGCGTCGGCGACAAGCCGCTGAAGCTGCTCCGCGCCGTCGACTCCATCGACCTCGTCGAGCTCCCCGAAGCCGACTCCTGCTGCGGATTCGGCGGCACCTTCGCCGTCAAGAACGCCGAGACGTCGACGGCCATGCTCCAGGACAAGATGCGCAGCATCGCCACCACCGGGGCCGATGTCTGCACCGCGGGGGACTCCTCCTGCCTGATGCACATCGGCGGCGGGCTCTCCCGTATCGCCTCAGGCACCCGCACCCTGCACCTCGCGCAGATCCTCTCCGCCACCCGCACCTCGCCGTACGTCCCGACGGAGGCCGTCCGATGAGCAGCACCTTCCTCGGCATGCCCGCGACGCCGCCCCGTTCCCCGTACGGAACGGGCAATCTGCGCGGCGACCGGAAGTTCCCCGCCGCCGCCCACGACGAGCTGCGCAACGAACAACTGCGCCGCAACCTCGGCCGGGCCACCCGTACGATCCGCGCCAAACGCCTGAACGTCACCGGCGAACTGCCCGACTGGGAAGAACTGCGCGACGCCGGCTCGGCCATCAAGACCGACACCATGAACCGGCTCCCCGAACTCCTGGAACAACTGGAGCGCAAGGTCACCGAGCGTGGCGGCACCGTCCACTGGGCGCGGGACGGCGTCGAGGCCAACGAGATCGTCGCCCGGCTGGTCAAGGCGACGGGCAGCCGCGACGTCATCAAGGTCAAGTCGATGGCCACCCAGGAGATCGGCCTCAACGAGCACCTCGAATCGGTCGGCATCACCCCGTACGAGACGGACCTCGCCGAACTGATCGTCCAGCTCGCGCACGACAAGCCGTCGCACATCCTGGTCCCCGCCATCCACCGCAACCGCGATGAGATCCGGCAGATCTTCCTCAAGGAGATCCCGGGCGTCGATCCGGGCCTCGACGACGTACCCGCGCATCTCGCCGCCGCGGCCCGCGCCTATCTGCGCGAGAAGTTCATGACGACCAAGGTGGCCGTCTCCGGGGCCAACTTCGGCATCGCCGAGACCGGGACCCTCTCCGTCGTGGAGTCCGAGGGCAACGGCCGTATGTGTCTGACCCTGCCCGACACCCTGATCACCGTCATGGGCATCGAGAAGGTGCTGCCGCGCTACCAGGACCTCGAAGTGTTCCTGCAGTTGCTGCCGCGCTCCTCCACCGGGGAGCGCATGAACCCGTACACCTCGATGTGGACCGGGGTGACGCCCGGCGACGGACCGCAGGACTTCCATCTGGTCCTGCTCGACAACGGACGCACCGCGGCGCTCGCCGACCGGATCGGGCGCGCGGCGCTCAACTGCATCCGCTGCTCGGCCTGTCTCAACGTGTGCCCGGTGTACGAACGGGCCGGCGGCCATGCGTACGGATCCACGTACCCCGGGCCGATCGGCGCCGTCCTCACCCCGCAGCTCGCCGGCATGCACGCGGCCAAGGACGATCCGAACAGCTCGCTGCCGTACGCCTCCAGCCTCTGCGGCGCCTGCTTCGACGCCTGCCCGGTCAAGATCGACATCCCGTCGCTGCTGGTCGAGCTGCGCCACCAGCACACCGAGCAGGCGGGTACGACGGCGGAGAAACTGGCCATGAAGGCCGCGGCCGCCGTCATGAAGCGGCCGAAGCTGTTCACCGCCGCCCAGAAGGGAGCGGGCCTCGGCCGGGTCATCGCGGGGCGGGACGGGAAGATCTCCCATCTGCCGCCGCCGTTCAACGGCTGGAGCGACAGCCGCGACACCGCCGCCCCGCCGAAGCAGACCTTCCGCTCCTGGCTGGCATCGGCCGAGGGCGCCGCGACGATGCGGGCCGCCACCGACGAGTACCGGAAGGACGGGGAGAAGTGACGACCGCTCGTGAAACGGTGCTGGGCAGGATCAAGGACGCCCTGGCCCTCGCCCCCACCCCGGACACCACCGTTCCCCGCGCCTACCGCACCGGCCGCACCCTCCCCGACGACGAGCGGCTGGCACTCCTCACCGACCGGCTCGTCGACTACAAGGCACACGTACGCACCTGTACCGCCGACCGCACGGCGGACGCCGTCGCCGAGGCGCTGCGGGAGCGTGGGGCCCGACGGATCGGTGTGCCGGCCGGACTCGACCCGGCCTGGCTCGGCACCTACGAGGGCGAGGTCCAGCAGGACTCCGCCGCCGTCCCGGCGCCCCGCCTCGACGCGCTGGACGGGGTCGTCACCGCCTCGGCCGTCAGCTGCGCAGAGACGGGCACGATCTTCCTGGACGGCTCGCCCGACCAGGGGCGGCGGGCGTTGTCCCTCGTCCCCGACCTGCATGTCTGCGTCGTCGATCTGTCGACCGTCGAGGTCGGGGTGCCGGAGGCGGTGGCCCGGCTGGTGCCCGAACGGCCGACGACACTGATCAGCGGCCCCTCGGCCACGTCCGACATCGAACTGGAGCGGGTCGAGGGCGTGCACGGACCGCGCACGCTGGTGGTGGTGATCCGGACCGACAGGTAGGGGTGAAGAGGCCGCGCGACCACGGGCCGCGCGACCTCTTTGCTCCGAGGTCACCCGACAGGCTCTCAGCCGTGCGTGACGCTCAGCGGCTCGAAACCGATCCGGGTCGTCGTACCGTCCTCGGCCCAGCGGACCTCCACCGTGTCCCCGTTCACCCGGACCCCGTTCACCACCGTGTCCAGCGGTCCGGGGTCGGGCTCCGCGGTCAGCGAGGCGAGTGCGACCAGCACCGTCGTGCCCTCCGCGTCCGCGGACAGCCGGGGCACCACCGCCCAGCGCGTGTACGCCGTGCCCTGCGGGGCCCGTACCCCGTCCCGATTCCCCCAGCCATGCAGTCCGTGCAGTGCGGAGGTCAGTGTGTCGTCGGGGCCGGTCGCCCAGCCCGTCTGCTCCACCCGGGCCCCGGCGGGCGCGCCGAGCACCCGATGCACCCTCAGCTCGTAGCGGGCGCGTGCCACGGTGACACTCTCCACGCGCATCCCCGGCACCATCGGCGCACCGGAGGAGAAGACCGGTCGGTGCCAGGAGGCGGCCCAGCCCCAGTCGTCGCCGCCGCCGGCGCCCAGCGGGCGGATGGAGCGGCGGCCGCTGCGCGTTCCGGCGACGACCACGGCCAGGTGGTTGTCCGCCTGGTTGGCCTTCGCCGTGGGGCCCGTCACCGTGGAGTACGACTGACGGCTGTACAGCGGGTCGTCCGCCACCCCCGACTCGCCTTCGTGCGGGCGGACATGGTCGCTGCCGTGATTGTGCAGCCGTACGACTCCGTCCGCCCGGGTGGACTGGACGAGCAGCCCGGGCGCGGGCAGCGCGAGCACCCGGTCGGGGCCCTCGCTCGGCGCGGGCTCCTCGGTCGCGGTCCACAGCGGATGGCTGTCCGGGGCGAGCAGGGAGACGAAGGCCTTGGACGCCCAGTACGGCGAGGCGGGTGCCGAGTAGTTCTGCAGTGACGCCTCGTGCGGGCCGTGCCAGCCCAGGCTCAGCAGCCCGTCCGTACCGGTGGCGCCGCGGTCCAGGAAGTAGCGCAGAGATCCGTTGATCACCCGCCGCGAGGCGCCGGGCGTGAGCGGTGTGTGCCCGGTGACGGCGCCGAGCGCGACCGACGAGGCAGCCGCGAACCGGTACGTCAGCGACCGGCCGAAGTGGATCGGCGCACCGTCGCCGCCGAACAGGAGGGAGAAGCCCTCCAGATGTTCGCGCAGCCGGGAACCGTAGTGCTCGGACAGCTCGGAGTCGCCCGACAGATGTGCGTCGAGTACGGGGTAGAGGTGCAGGGCCCAGCCGTTGTAGTGGTCGAAGGCGCGGCCGTCGCCGTCCGCGTACCAGCCGTCGCCGCGGTACCAGCCCTCCAGCAGGCCCAGGGCGCGCTCCTTCGCGCGGGCCGTCTCCGCGTCGCCACGGCCCACGGACTCCAGGAACGCGGCCACGGAGTAGGGGAACAGGTACCAGTTGTTGGGCGCGGGGGTGTGGCGCAGCGCGCCGCGCAGCCACTCCTCGGCACGGTCCCGGACCCCGGACTCCAGCCGGTCCCAGAGCCATGGCCGGGTCAGCCGCAGACCGATGGCGACCGAGGCCGACTCGACCATGGGCTGGCCGAAGACGGTGTGGTCACGGATCAACGGCCAGGACTCGGTGTCGTCGCGGCCGGGGGTGAGGGTACCGGCCGCGAGTCCGTCGGCGTACCGGTCGAGCCAGCCGCGCGGGTCCTTGCCGTCCGCGCCCGCCACCCGGAAGGCGGCGGCGAGGAACGTACGCGCGTATCCCTCCAGCCCGTCGGAACGCACCCCGGAGGCGGACGGCCGGCCCGGCAGGTCCAGCAGCGCGCCGCCCGGTGTGGCCCACTGCCAGGCCGCCTTGAGCAGTCCGTCCGCCGCGGCCTCCCAGTGCGCGCGGGTGTAGCCGGTGTGCGGGCTCGACGCCCTGTCTTCGGCGGGAAGTTCGAGGGGGGAATCCGGATGGGGTGCGGTCATGCGAGGAATGCCAGCCTTTCGCGTCGTACGGGATGGGCGAATCCGTCGCCCGCGGCCCAGCGGCCGGCCTCACCGACCGCCAGATCGACCAGTCGCCGCCACTCGTTGCCCTGTGAGCCTGCGAGGTGTGGGGTGATGGTGACGTTGTCGCACTCCCAGAGGGGGTGTGCGGGAGGCAGCGAGTCGGGGACGGTGACGTCGAGGATCGCCCGGATCCGGTCCTGCCGGAGCACGTCGACGAGCGCGTCCTGGTCGATCACGGCGCCCCGTGCGGTGTTGATGAGCACGGCGTCCCTGCGCATCGAGGTGAGCAGCTCACGGCTCACGAGCCCGTGGGTGGCCGGCAGCAGGGGGGTGTGCACGCTCACCACGTCGCTGTGTGCGAACAGTTCACCGAGACCGACGGACCGGACGCCGAGCGCGGCGGCCTCCGCCTCGGAGACGTACGGGTCGTGGAGCAGGACCGGCAGGTCGTACGGTCGCAGCAGTTCGATGACGCGTCGGCCGATCATCGAGGCGGACAGGATGCCGACGGTACGGCCGTAGTTGCCGACCTCGGTCGCGGTGGCGAGCCAGTTGTCGCGGCGGCGTTCCGTCCGGTAGTCACGGGCCCGTTCCAGGGCCCGCTTGCCGGAGAGGAGGATCATCGCGACGGTGTACTCCGCCACCGGCAGCGCGTTGGCGGCGGCTGCCGACGACACCTCGATGCCGCGGTCCCAGCAGGCCTCGGTGATGTGCCCGCGGACACTGCCCGCGGTGTGGACGACGGCGCGCAGCCGCGGTGCCGCCGCCAGGGCCGCCTCGTCGAGCGGCGGACAGCCCCAGCCCGTGACCAGGATCTCCACATCCGCCAGAGTGGCGCGGGCCCGGTCGGTGGTGAAGTCGTCGAGGACGGGTGGCGGGGCGAGATCGCACACCTCGCCGAGCGCGGCCAGGGACCGGGCGTCGAGGAGGGCGGTCGCGGCGTCCGGCTTCATGGCGACGGCGGCGCGCGGTCTGTTCCGGCCGGTGGGTGGGGTGGCGTAGGTGCTGTGCATCTCTCTCCTGGTCGGGGATGAGGACGGTGGCGCGGCTACTTGACCGCGCCCGCGGTGAGCCCCGACTTCCAGAACCGCTGGAGCAGGGCGAAGGCGAGGATCAGCGGCAGGACCGCGAGCAGCGAGCCCATGATCACGACGGGGTAGTACTCGGGGGAGACCGTGGCGGAGCTGTTCCAGGTGTAGAGCCCGAGACTGACCGGGTACAGGTGCTGGTCGGAGAGCATCACCATGGGCAGGAAGAAGTTGTTCCAGATCGCGGTGAGCTGGAAGAGGAAGACGGTGACCAGGCCCGGCCCCAGCATCCGCAGGCAGACCCGGACGTACGTGGTCAGCTCGCCGGCGCCGTCCACCCGCGCCGCCTCCAGCACCTCGTTCGGCACGTAACCCTGGCTGAAGATACGGCCGAGGTAGACACCGAAGGGGTTGAAGAGCACGGGGATGAAGACGGACCAGAAGGTGTTGACCAGGCCGGTGCGGGACGCCATCAGATACAGCGGCAGCGCGAGCACGGTCTGCGGCACCATCACCGCGGCGAGCACCAGACCGAAGAGCTTCTCCTTGTGCGCGAATCGGTACTTGTCGAAGGCGTATCCGCAGGCGATGCTCACGAGCGCGCCGAGTGCGGCGCCGAGGACCGCGTACAGCAGGCTGTTGCCGTACCACCGTCCGTACAGTCCGCCGTCCATCGCGAACAGGTCCTTGAGGTTCTGTCCGAAGGAGAAGTGGTCCAGCGAGAGCACATCGCTGCCGAACAGGGCGTCCCGGTCCTTGGACGCGGCGAGCACCAGCCACAGCACGGGCAGCAGCGTGTACAGCACCGAGACGCCGACGACGAGATTGACGACGGACCGGCCGAGGAGCCGGGGCCGCGGGGGCGCGGCGGTGCGGACGGTGCTCGTCGCGCTCATCGGGCTTCCTCCTCGGGGGTGTTGGAGCGGTTGGTCCAGCGGGTGACGCCGTAGGAGAGGGCGATCGTGCAGATGAGCAGGACGACCGAGGCGGCCGCGGCGAGGCCGTAGTTGTTGCGTGTGAACGCGGCGTCGTAGATGTACATGCTGGGTGAGAAACGTGAGTTGATCATCGGCGTGGCCTGGCTGAGCAGCATCGGCTCGGTGAACAGCTGCAGGGCGAAGATCAGGGTGAACATCGCGACCATCACGATCGACGAACGCACCAGGGGAGTCTTGACCTGGAGTGCGGTGCGCACCGGTCCGGCGCCGTCGACCACCGACGCCTCGATGATCTCGCGCGGTACGGCCTGCAGGGCGGCGTAGAAGACGACCATGTTGTAGCCGAGATTGCTCCACAGGGCGATGTTGACGATCGACGGGACGACGGTGTGCACACCGAGGAAGTCGATGGTGATGTCGGCCTTGGCGAACAGGTCGACCACCGGACTGAGCCCCGGCGTGTACAGGTAGAGCCAGATGACGGCGGCGATGATGCCGGGCACGGCGTGCGGCAGGAACAGTCCGAGCTGTGCCCAGGACCGCAGCCGTACCAACCCGGAATCCAGCAGAAGTGCCAGCGCCAGCGCACCGATCACCATCAGCGGGATGTAGATCAGGCAGTAGATGACGACGGTGCCGAGCCCGCCGAGGAAGGTCGGGTCGGTCAGCACGGCGGTATAGCTGCGCAGTCCGACGAAGACCGTGCGCTCCGGCCCGAAGCCGAGCCCGGGCTGGTCGTCGCTGAAGAAGCTGAGCCAAATGGCCGTCCCGACGGGGATCAGGAAGACCGTCACGAGGAGCAGGAGGAACGGGGTCATCAGGGCGCCGCACGCGCCGAGTTCACGGCGCCTGGCGGATCTGCGGGTGGAACTCGCCGGTAGGGGCGAGGGGGCCCGCGACGGGTGCGCGGCCGGGCTCGGGGGAGTGGAAGCGGTCGTGGTGAGGGGGCTGGTCATCGGTGTCACCTGCCTCTCTGCTGCTGGGAAGGGGGACGGGGCGGGCTCGGGTCAGCTGCTGCGCTCGGTGGTGGCCAGGCCCAGTGCCCTGAGGTCCGGCATGGTGCCCCGCTGCGTCGCGCGCACGGTGTCGATCAGTGAGCCCTGGCCGCCGCCCACCCGGGCGAAGCCGTCCTGCATCACCTTCTGGGAGGCGGTCATCCGGGGCCCCCAGGTCCAGCCGTCCCTGATCTTGTGGGCCTCCCGCTCGAACAGCGAGTAGATGTCCTGGCCGCTGTAGTAGCCGCGGTCGAAGGCTTCGCGGCCCACGGCGACGAGCGCCGGGGCGGCCGGGTACTGGCTGCTGGTGCCGCTGGAGAGCCGGGCGCGCAGCGCGTCGGGGTGCGACACCTGCCACCCGATGAACTCCAGCGCGGCCTCCGGGTGCCGGCTGTCGGCGGTGACCGCGAAGGTGGACCCGCCATGGGTGCCGAGCGCGGCGTCGCCCTCCTTCCACTGGGGCAGCGGTGCGACGGCCCACTTGCCCTTCTGCGCGGGCCGGGCGTTCATCTGCGCCCCGGCGTCCCAGGCGCCGCTGAGCCGGACGAGCACCTGACCGTTACCGACCTGGGCGTCGTACTGCCGGCTGTCGACCGCGTTCATGAAGACCAGGTCCTGGTCGATGAGACGTTGCCAGTACGAGGCCACGCGCCGGCTCGGCCCGTCGGCGAGCGAGACGTTCCAGGCGCCCGAGCGGGTGTCGTACCACTGGGCGCCGGCCTGCCAGGCGAACGCGGCGAACTGCGGGGCACCGTCGGTGGCGAAGGTGCACAGTCTGCGGCCGGGCGCCTTGCGGCGCACCGTGTGGGCCAGGTTCTCGAACTCGTCCCACGTGCGCGGGACTTCGAGTCCGTACTGGGCGAAGAGGTCGGTGCGGTAGTGCATGACCATCGGTTCGACGTCCAGCGGAACGCTGAAGACACGCTTCTCGAAGGTGGTGAGGCCGAGTGCCTGCGGCAGCAGCGCGGCGCGCAGGTCGTCGCTGACCATGTCCGTGATCTCACGGGCGACCCCGTCGATCGCGAAGCCGGGCACCTGGGGATACTCGATCGTCGCCACGTCGGGGGCGTTGCCCGCCCGTGCGGCGTTGCTGAGCTTCGCGTAACCACCTTGGCCGCCCGTGGGGATCTGCTGGAAGTCGACCTGGACTTTGTCGTGGCTGCGGTTGAACGCGTCCACGACCTCCTGACTGCCGCGCAGGGCGGACCAGAAGGTGATGCGCGTGGCGTTCTTCCCGGCCCCGCTGCCGGTGGTGCCTCCGAAGCTGGTGTTGCTCGTGCTGCCCGACCCCGATGATCCGCCGCTGCCGCCGCAGGCGCTCAGTGCGCCTGTCAGCGGCAGGGCGGCGATCGTGGCGAGCACGGATCGACGGCTCTGTCGACCGGGCATGTGCGCCTCCCGCGGCTCCTGATTCGGGTCACGGGGAATCCTGATCGGCTGATCGGTACTGGTCAAGAGATCGCTCAGAAGAAAATCAAAGCGGTCAAACGCTCATCTTGTGGAAGGGATCCTCTCCTGCGCGGATCCGCGCACCTTGAGCGTGGGCAGCAACTCCGTCCGGCGTACGGGTCCACTCGCGTCGACAGTCCCGGACAGCCTGTGGAGCAGCAGCTCGGCGGCGGCGCGTCCGATCGCCGTCTTCGGTGGAGCCACCGCGGTCAGGGGCGTGCTGCCGAGGGCCGCGACCACATCGTCGTACGCGACCACGGAGCAGTCGCGCGGCACCTCGATACCGCTCTCCGCCAGCCGCTGCACCAGCATCAACGCATCGACGTCGCCGTGCAGCACGGCCGCCGTGGCCCCCCGCTCCCGCAGCAGCGCCGCGAGGTCGAGGCCGGATCGACCATCGGCTCCGGGGCCCGGTGGCGCGCCGGCTCCCGAGGCGGCGGAGTCGGGACCGGGGCCGGGCACCGCCGCCGGGGAACTCAGCACCACCGACCAGTCCTCCACCTCCGCGCGGGCCGCTGCGATCTCGGCGAACGCCGCACGGATGCTGCGCGCCGTCGGGCTGTCGTCACGGGCGGCCAGGACGATGCGGCGATGCCCCAGCGACACCAGGTGCTCGACGGCGAGGTGCGTCCCGTACCAGTGGTCGGAACAGACGGAGTCGAGGGCGTGCAGCGCGCTGCCCGGCCGCGGCCGCCGCTCCATGAGCACGGTCGGCACCCCCACGTCCGCGAGCCATCCGTAGTCCAGCTCCTCCGAGCGCGCGTTGCGCCAGCGCGGCGCGATCAGCAGCCCGCGCGCCCCGTCCGCCAGCGCCCGCTCCACCAGTGGTCGTTCGGCTCCGGCCGCCTGGGGTGCGATGTGCAGGGCGATGCGCATGCCGGACTCCTCCAGAACGCTCCGGGCGCCGTGCAGGGTCTCGTACAGGTACGAATGCCGTTCCGGTACGACCAGGGCCACCGCCCCGCCCTCCCCGGCAGGTTCCTCGCCCCGCGACGCGGGCACCGCGGCGGGCGGCTGAGCCTCCCCGACCGGCCGGGCCACCCCGTGTCCGCGCCGCAGCCGTCCGGCCTGGGCGAGCTCCTCGACGTCCCGCCTGATCGTGACCACCGAGACATCCAGCTCGGCCGCGAGCACGCTGACCTTGACGGCGCCGCGCGACTCCACCACCGACAGGATTCGTTGTCGCCTGAGTTCGACCGGCTCCCGCATGCTGTTGGCCCCCTCGCCGTACCGCCGTGTGTTGTTCGTTTGAGCGCTTCAGGTGAGCGTTCGCGTCGCAGCATAGCGATCGCCCCAGCCCCGTCCACGCGCGTGGATCGTCCTGTGGGCCTCACCCGTCTCAGGGCGCTCTTGCGGGCTTGGTCCAACGGCACCTGGGGTCTTTCGTTCGAGTCAGGCCGGATCGGCGAGGGGGGTCCGGCCGGGCAACTGGCCTCGCTCGCCGCGGCATCCGCTCTCGTCGGCTTCTCGAAGTCGGCCGTCAGCGGCGCCAACACGATCAGTCCGGCCGTATTCGCGGCCGTACTCCCGCCCGCGAGTCCACCGGGGTACTGCTCCCGATCCTCATCGCGGGCGACGTGCTCGCCGTTCTCATCCACCGGCGGCACGCCCACTGGCCGACCCTGCTGCGGCTCTTCCCCGCCGTCGCCGTCGGCGTGGTGGCGGGAACGGCCTTCATGGTGTGGGCCGACGACGCGGCCGTACGGACATCGATCGGCGCGATCCTGCTGTTCATGGCGGGTGTCGCCATCCGGCGGCGGAGGCCCGCGGCCACGGGACGGGAGGCCGCGGAGGAGTCCGGCGAACCGACGACGCGCGGCAGTGGCGGGTTCAAGGCCCGCTCGTACGGGGTCCTGGGCGGATTCACCACCATGGTCGCCAAAGCGGGCGGCCCCGTCATGTCGCTCTGTCTGCTCTCCGCCGGCTTCCGGAAGCTGGGCTTCCTGGGGACGTCGGCGTGGTTCTTCCTCATCGTCAACACGTCCAAGGTGCCGTTCAGCGTCGGCCTGGGCCTCATCGACGCACAGTCGCTGCTGCTGGATGCCTGCATGCTGCTGTTCGTCCTCCCCGGCGCCTTCATCGGCCGCAGGTGCGTGGACCGGATCAACCAGAGACTCTTCGAGCAGCTGGTCATCGGTGCGACCGTCCTCGGTGGACTCCAGTTGCTCCTGCGCTGAGCGCACACGACGTTCCGAACCCGCCGCCGCACACACGCCGCAGCCCTCCCCGACAGCTGCTCGCTGCGACCGGGGAGGGCTGGGAAAGGGCGTGGGCGGGGCCGGATCAGACGATGCCTTCCTCGATCTCCGCCTGCTCACGTGCGTTCCCGTACGCGGACGGCGTGCTGTACGAACGACGCGCGACGAACCACCAGATGGTGGCCAGAACCAGCACGGCGACCAGCGCGATCGACGCGTAGTTCATCGAGTCGACCGTCACCGGGGACGACTGGGGGAGCAGGAACAGCACGGTCACGATGGCGACCCACACCACGGCGATCCAGCCGATCGGCTTGCTCCAGCGGCCCAGGTGCCACGGCCCGCGCTCGAACCGGCCACCGGAGCGCAGCTTCAGGAAGATCGGGATCGCGTAGGCGGGCGTGATGCCGATGACGTTGATCGCGGTCACCGCACCGTACGCCGTGGCGGAGTACAGCGACGGCAGCGCCAGCACACCGGCGACGACGACCGACAGCCACACCGCGTTGACGGGCGTCTGGGTGCTCGCGCTCACCTTGCGCCACAGCGCCGAGCCCGGCAGGGCGTTGTCCCGGCTGAACGCGAACACCATCCGGCTGGCGGCGGCGACCTCGGCGTTGCCGCAGAACAGCTGGGCCGCGATCACGATCAGCAGCAGGGCCGTTGCTCCGGAGGTGCCCAGCGCGTCGATCAGGATCTGGGCCGGAGGTACCCCGGTCGCGCTGTTCTGGGTGCCCGCGTAGTCCTGGATCGCGAAGGTCAGCCCGGCGAGCAGCACGAAACCGGCGACCCAGGAGACCCAGATAGCGCGGACGATGCCCTTGGCGGCCGTCACCGAGGCGTTCGAGGTCTCCTCCGACAGATGGGCGGACGCGTCGTAGCCGCAGAAGGTGTACTGGGCGAGGAGCAGACCGATCGCCGCCACGTACAACGGATTGTGCCAGCCCGTGTCGTTGACGAACTCGGTGAAGACGAACGAGGGCGACTGGTGGTGCGACGGCACGACCGCCAGTACGACGACGATCACCGCGACACCGGCGAGATGCCACCACACGCTGATGGAGTTGAGCACACTGACGAGGCGGACACCGAAGAGGTTCAGCACGGCGTGCAGCAGCAGGATGCAGAGGAAGATGATCATCGTCTTGCCCGGTGTGGGGGTGAATCCCCACTGCAGATTCATCAGCGCACCGGTGAACAGCGCGGCACCGTAGTCGATACCGGCGATCGCACCGAGCAGACCGAGCAGATTCAGCCAGCCGGTGTACCAGCCCCACTTGCGGCCGCCGAGCCGGTCGGCCATGTAGTAGAGCGCTCCCGAGGTCGGGTAGGCGCTGGTGACCTCGGCGAGTGCCATGCCGACACAGAGCACGAAGAGCCCGACACCGGCCCAGCCCCAGAGCATCACCGCCGGACCACCGGTGGACATGCCGAAGCCGTACAGGGTCATGCAGCCGGACAGGATGGAGATGACGGAGAAGCTGATGGCGAAGTTGCCGAAGCCGCCCATGCGTCGGGCGAGCACGGGCTGATAGCCGAGTTCACGCAGCCGCTCCTCCTCGTCCTTCGGCGGGGTGGCCTCCGCACCCGACTGGGTCGGGGTGGATATGGACATGGGAAAACCTCCATGAGGAGTGACGGGGACGGGAAGGAAAGCGGTCGGTCCGGAACGGGGATGCGGCTCGGCGATCGGCGCCATGGCTCAGCCGTGCGGCCCCCGTCCGGGGTCGCGGGACACCGTGAGGCAGCGGCTGCGGGCACGCAGGAAGACTTCCTCGGCGCCACCGGGGGCCTTGGGGTCCCGTGTGCGATACACCCAGGGAACGGAGGTGAAATAGGGCCCGAGTTCCCGGAACACCGGTGCGGCGTCGGCGAATTGGAGGGCACCCCACAGGGCGTGGGCCAGATGGTTCAGATCGAGCAGGGAGTGGGAGATCGGAGGCGTGCGACGGAACCAGAGCTCCAGCGCCCGAGCGGCGTCCCGCTCCGCGTCCTCGGTGACCCAGTGGAGATCCAGGGCCTTCTCGTGCCCGTGCTCGCGCCGGTAGCGCTCGACCCGCACATACAGGGGCAGCGCGTGCAGCGCGGATCCGTCGGGAGCGGAAGAGGCCGCCCACTGAACGAAGTTGACCGCCTCCGAGAGCGATCCGCCGGCCTTCCGCGCGTACACGAACTGGAGCATCCGGTGGTAGGCCTCGCGGTTGTACGGATCCCGTTTGTCGGCCTCCGCCAGCAGCCCCCACGGGCCGGGGAAGAGCATCGGCCCCGGCGGGTGCAGCCGGTGCTCCTCCAGTCGCTGGTGCTCGTCCAGCTGCGACAGGGCCAGCAGGCACACCCAGGGCACCGGGTCGGCGGGGGAGGTGTGCGCGGCCGTCCGGCAGGCTCCCCAGGCTTCCTGCCACAGTTCCTGCGCACGGTGATGGCCCTCGCGATGGGCCCGCACGGCCCGCTCCACGACGACCCGTGCGTGCATCACTGAGGCGGCGACACTTCGCGGCTCCTCGGCCAGCCAGGCCTGTACCGCGTCCGAACCGGCGGCGATGGCTCCGAGCACCTGGGTGCGTTGCGTCCACAGGGTCCAGTCCGGCGTACGCTCCAGCAGGTCGCGCATGGAAAGCCAGCGCCCGGTGCGCAGATCCTGTAAGGCGACACGCAATTCGTTGTCATGGCCGGCCGGGTGATAGACCGGCCGGAATTCACTGTTCGCCATGGACACGCCCTGCCCATGTGCGACCGGACGGGGTGTGACGGTCGGGAGATTTCCTCAGCACGTCACGCAGCCCGGCGGTGGCATGGAACCCGTGCGGAAGCGGAAAGCCCGGGATTCGAGGTCTCGGAGCTCGGGAGGGAATGTCGGTGTCATCAATCCTCAAGGGCGTGGGGGGTGAAGCAGCTGTTGAACAACGAACTGCTCGAAAGCGTCCGGTTGTTGCTCGGCGGTGAGTGTAAGGCCAGTTGCCCCGAACTCCGGACCGATTCGCGGATCTTACTCAAGTCGGCTGACCCGTACGGACGTTGATCAGCATCCGGTTGTTCCGGACGTGCGCCCGGACAGCCCTTGACGTACGCGGTGGTCTGCACCACTCTGGGCGGCGGAGACCAATGATCACGATTCCGTTCAAGCCGTAGAGCTTTCGCACGACTGGAGTGTCGATGACAGGCCCGGTACTCGCGGTGGACCAGGGCACGTCGGGAACGAAGGCGCTGGTGGTCTGCCCGGAGCGAGGCGTGATCGGTTCCGGTTCGGCTCCCGTGCGGCCGCGTCACGGCGCCGGAGGGGCGGTCGAGGTCGCCCCCGCCGAACTGCTCGGCTCGGTCGTCGAGGCCGGGCGTCGGGCGCTGCGCGAAGCGGGCGAACCGGTGGCCGCCGTCGGCCTCGCCAACCAGGGCGAGACGGTGCTCGCCTGGGATCCGGACACCGGGCGCCCGCTCACCCAAGCGATCGTCTGGCAGGACCGGCGCTCCGCACCCGTCTGCGCGGAACTCGCGCCGCACGAGGAGGAGTTGACCCGCCTCACCGGGCTGCCGCTCGATCCCTACTTCGCCGCCCCCAAGATGGCCTGGATCCGGCGCGAGCTGACCCGCGAGGGCGTGGTCACCACCAGCGACTCCTGGCTCGTCCATCAGCTGACCGGTGCGTTCGTCACGGACGCGGCGACCGCGGGACGCACCCAGCTGCTCGACCTCGACCGGGTCCGGTGGTCACCCGAGGCCCTGGACGTCTTCGGCCTCGGCGACGAGCGCCTCCCGGCCGTCGTCGACTCCGACGGCGTGGTCGGTACCACGACCGCCTTCGGCGGCGAACTCCCGCTGACCGGACTCCTCGTCGACCAGCAGGCCGCCCTGCTCGCCCAGAACGCCCTCGACCCCGGCAACGCCAAGTGCACCTACGGAACCGGCGCCTTCCTGCTCGCCCAGACCGGTCCGGCGCCCCGCCGCGGGTCCACCGGACTGGTCAGCTGCGTCGCCTGGCGGCTCGGCGGCCGCACCAGCTACTGCCTCGACGGACAGGTCTACACCGCCGCGTCCGCCGTCGACTGGCTCACCGGCCTGGGGGTGATCTCGGGTGCGGCGGACCTCGACGCGGTCGGCGCCGGCGTCCCCGGCTCCGGCGGTGTCACGTTCGTACCGGCGCTCGCCGGTCTCGCCGCCCCCTGGTGGCGCGGCGACCTGCGCGGATCGGTGACCGGCCTCGGCCTCGACACCACCGCGGGCCATCTGGTGCGCGCGCTGTGCGAAGGCATCGCCGCACAGGTCGTCGAACTCACCGAGGCGGTCGCGACCGACCTGGGCTCCCCGCTGACCTCACTCCGGGTCGACGGAGGCCTGACCCGCTCGGCACTGCTCATGCAGACCCAGGCCGACCTGCTGCAACGCCCCGTCGAGGTCTCCGCGCTGCCCGATGTCACCGCACTCGGCGTCGGAGCCGTCGCCCGCCTCGGCCTCGACCCCCGGCTCCCGCTCCGGCAGGCCGTACCCGAATGGAAGCCCGTTGCCGTGTACGAACCCCGGATCGGCGCCGACGAGGCGGCCGAACGCCTGGCCGGATTCCGAGCCGCGGTGCGGACCCTGCTGGACCATGCCTGATACGTGCGAGTCCCGCGCGATGAAAGCGCGATGGAAGACCGCACGATCGGCACCGCCGGAGCACTGCCCGACGACCTCCCCGGGAGCCCGTCGGCGGACCCGGCCGATCCGCCCGCCTACGACGTGACCGTCGTCGGCGCGGGCCGGCGGCTGCTGCTGCCCGCCGTGCCGGGCCGCTCGTTCCGTCTGCGCGCCGTCCGGCTCGACCGGGTCGATCCGCACGGCGGTGACCGTGCGGATCGCATTGTCCTGACCATGCGTCAGGGAATGAGTAGCCAGTCCGAACCGATCGCCGCCAGCAGCCCGACGGCCAGCAGCCAACTGCCGAGCCGGGTGCGACCGTTCCTGCTGAGCTCGATCACGATCCCGCACAGGATCAGCGCGAGCCCGTAGACCCCGACCACCAGCACGGACGACCGGCTGGCGATCCGCAGCGCGAGAACGACCGCCATCGCCGCCATGCCGATCGACGAGAGGACGATGCGCAGCCGTCTCGCCTGACGCGGTGTCAACCGACGTTCGCCCGTCTCGGCAGCGGTCTCCGGATCGGCCGCGGGAGCCGCCTCGGGGACGGTCTCCGCCGCGGTCCTTGCCGAGGCCTCGGGAACCGGGTGCGCCGACGTCCGCGAAGCGGATTCCGCAACGGTCTCGGGAGCTGTCGTGGGAACGGCCTCCGGAACGGTTGCGGGAGCCGTCTTCGACGCGGCCTCCGGATCGGCTATCGGGCTGTCCACGGCCTGGTCCTGGTCAGAAGTGCTCATGACGCCGGATCGTAGTGGCTGCGGGCAGCCCTGTTCGCCGCTCCGGGCGGCGGACGGCCAAAGTGACGTAGGTTCGGTGCATGCCCGGCCACGTCCTCATCCTCGGCGGAACGACCGAAGCCCGGCAGCTCGCCGCCGAGCTGACCGGGCCCGGCGGCGGGGCGACCGCGCGCGTCACCACCTCGCTGGCCGGCCGGGTCGCCCGGCCCCGAATGCCCGCGGGGGACGTACGCATCGGCGGCTTCGGCGGCCCCCGGGGCCTCGCCGACTGGTTGCGAACCCACGGCGTGGACACCGTCGTCGATGCCACCCATCCGTTCGCCGACACCATCAGTGCCAACGCCGCCGAAGCCGCAAAGGCCACCGGCACCGCACTGTTCGCACTGCGCCGCCCCGGCTGGACGGCGGGCCCCGACGACCAATGGCATCAGGCCGACGACCTCGCCGACGCCGCTGCCCGACTGCCCGGCCTGGGCCGCCGGATCCTCCTCACCACCGGCCGTCTCGGCCTGGCCGCCTTCGCCACCGCCCCCGGCGCGGACCGGCTCCACTTCGTCGTACGGTCCGTGGATCCGCCCGAGCCGCCGCTGCCCCGCCACACCGCGGTGCTCCTCGACCGCGGTCCGTACACCGTCGAGGGCGAGACGGCGCTGCTGCGCGACCACACCATCGACGTCCTTGTCACCAAGGACAGCGGCGGCCCCGCCACCGCGGCGAAGCTCACCGCTGCCAGGAACCTCGGGCTGCCCGTGGTCGTGGTCCGCCGACCGCCGCCACCCGACGGCGTGCGCGTCGTGCACGATGTCGCCGCGGCGCTCCGACTGCTGTGCCGGGAAGGCGGAATCAGTCGCGACGCAGCAGATAGGTATCCATGATCCAGCCCTTGCGGGCCCGCGCCTCGGCCCGCAGTTCCTCGATCCGGTCCGACACCTCGGCGAGGCGTCCGGAGACCAGGATCTCGTCGGCGGTCCCCACGTACGCCCCCCAGTAGATGTGTAGATCCTGGTCCAGGTGGCGAGTGAACGCCTGCCGCGCGTCGAGCATCACCACGACGTCGTCCACCTCCTCGGGCCAGCCGTCGGCCAGCCGTCGGCCCGTCGTGATCTGCACCGGACGCGCCACCCGGTTCAGCCCCGTCCGATGCCTGGCGAGCAGTGCGGAGACGCTGCTGATCCCGGGGACCACCTCATGGTCGAAGGCGACCGCACCCCGGTCGAGGATCTCTTCGAGGATGCCGAGCGTGGAGTCGTACAGCGCGGGATCGCCCCACACCAGGAACGCCCCGCACTCGTCCTCGCCGAGTTCCTCCGCGATGAACCGCTCGTACAGATCCGCACGGCGCCTGCGCCAGTCGTCCACCGCGGGTGAGTAGTCCGATGTCCTGCGATCCCGCTCCGGATCCCGTTTTTCGATCAACCGGTACGCGTTCTTCACATGTACGTCGAGGATGTCCCGTCGCAGCCCGGTCAGATCGGACTTCTCCTCGCCCTTGTCGAGGATGAAGAAGGCATCCGCCCTGTTCAGTGCCTTGATGGCCTGCAGGGTCAGATGGTCGGGGTCGCCCGCGCCGATACCGATGACATAGATCTTTCTCACCGCACCGAGTCTGCACCATGCCCCACCGCCCGCACCGTCCGGGCCACCGCCCGTGCGCCACCGCCCCCGGTCGTCCGGGCTAGGGCTCCAGGGGCCGCAGACGAGGCGCCTCGACGGCCGCGTCCACGGGTTCGGCACCCGCCCCCCGGACGTCGGCCGCGCCGCCGCCCGGCTCCACCCGCCCTGCCAGCTCCCCGGCCCAGCCGATCAGTCCCTCGACCCCGATTCCGTGGGGCCGGGTGACCCCGTACTCCGCGAGCGCCGCCGCGCCGCGCCGCAACAGCCGGGCCCCGCCGGTCGTGTTGCCCCGCGCCGCGTGGGTCAGCCCCACGGCCAGCTGCGCGAGCCCGCGCCACAACTCCCGCTCCGCCACCGGCCGCGACTTCCACGCGTCCTCGAACACCTCGTGCGCATGGAACGGCATCCCCGCGTCCAGCAACCGCTGTGCCTCGCGCAGGGTCTCCTCGGGCGTACGTACGACCCCCTCCGGCTGCCGCTCCACTCCCGGAGTCCCGTACGGCAGCGGGCGTCCCAGCCCGTCACGGGGGCGCGCATTGCGCGCCCGGCCCTCGGCATCGCGGTCGCGGTGAGTCTCATCCACCCCTCGATTGTGCCCCGCACCTGCGGCGAACTGTCCGAACCACTGTCCGTGGACCCCCGCGCACGACTAGTGTCGACAGTCATCCGCACCACTTTGGGGAGGGTAGGGATGAAGCAGTCCCGGCCGCTGTACGAGCGCGAACCGGAACTCGCCGCTGCCGCACAAGCCATGGATGCCCTGTGCGGCGCCCAGGCGGCCGGCGGGCTGCTGATCTTCAGCGGTGAGGCAGGCATCGGCAAGACAGCACTGCTCGCCGAGATCCAGGCGATGGCCGCCGACCGCTGCACGGTCTGGTCCGCACGCGGCGGCGAAACCGTCACGTCCGTGCCGTTCCACGTCGTACGCCAACTGCTGCAACCCGCCCTCGACCAGTTCCCGCCCGACGAGGTGCGGACCCTGTTCGGGGCCTGGTACGAGATCACCGCGCCCGCACTCGGGCTCGCTCAGCCGACCGGCCCGCAGGCGGATCCGCAAGGGGTGCGGGACGGCCTCGACTTCGTCGTCTCCCGCCTCGCGTCCCGGCTCAGCCACCGTCCGCTGCTGCTCGTCATCGACGACGCGCACTGGGCGGACGGCGAATCCCTCGCCTGGCTGGCCTCGTTCACCGCCCGCCTCGGTGAACTGCCCGTCCTGGTCGTCCAGGCCCACCGGCCGGAGGAACTGGCGGCGCGGCAGAAGGAGAGCGGAGTGGGCAGCTCACATCCTTCCCAGGTCCGGGTGGCGCTGCGCGCCCTCACCCCTGATGCCACCGCGGAACTGGCCCGTGCGGCCCTCGGGGAACACGCCGACGATCCCTTCTGCCGCGAGGTGTGGGCCGTCACCGGCGGCAACCCCTACGAGGCGGTCGAACTCGTCGCCAAGGTCCAGGACCGCGAGCTGGCGCCGCTGGAGGAATCGGCCGGGCTGCTGCGCGAACTCGGCGCGTCGGCCCGTGGCAGCGGCCTCGTCGCGCGGCTCGAACGGCTCGGCACCAATGCCAACCGGTTCGCCTGGGCCGCCGCGGTCCTCGGTACGGACATCTCGCAGGACCTCGCCGCCACCCTCGCCGGAATGAGTCCCGCCGAGGCGGCCGACTGCACGGCGCGGCTGCGCGAGGCCCGTATCGTCACCGGCTTCGACCCGCTGGAGTTCGTCCACCCGCTGATCGCCACCGCGGTGTACCGCTCGATCCCGCCGGCCACCCGTACCGCCATGCACGGCCGGGCGGCCTGGGCCATCACCCGGGCCGGCCTCGGCGCCGCGGCGGCTTCCCGGCACCTGCTCGAAGTGCACCCGGACGACGACCAGGAACTGGTCGAACAGCTCCGCGACGCGGCCAAACAGCATCTCGCGGTCGGGGCTCCGGAGGCGGCCCGTCGCTGCCTCGAACGCGCCCTGGAGGAACCGCCGCGCCAACGCGTGAAGGCAACGCTGCTGTACGAATTGGGCTGCGCCACGCTGCTCAGCTCCCCGGCCACCACCGTCCGGCATCTGCGGGCCGCCCTCGACATGCCCGGACTCGACGACGACCAGCGGGTCGACGCCACCTACCGGCTGGCGGCCGCGCATTCCCACAACAACCAGCTGAAGGAGGCGGCCACCGCCCTCGCCGCCGAGGCCGCCCGCACCGCGCCCGGCCCCGGCCTGATGCGGCTTCAGGCCGCCCACTTCCTCTGGGAGGGCATGCAGTCCACCGAGGACGACGGACCCGCCCGCTCCAGCAGGCTCGCCAGGAACGCCGACCATCTCTCCGGCCGCGACAACGCCGAGCGCGCCCTGCTCACGCTCCGCGCCTTCGACGCCATGATGCGCGGCGAGAACTCCCAGCTCATCGTCGACCTCTGCGAACGTGCCCTGGTCGACGGCCACCCCGCCCGCGGGCTCGGCTGGACCGACACGGAATGGGGCTTCGAGCTTCCGACCCTCGTCGGCATCACCTACGCCTTCACCGACCAGCTCGACCGGGCCGAGGAACTCTTCGGCGAGGCCGTCAGGGCCTTCGAGATCTCCGGCTGGAGCGGTGCCCACCTAGCATTCGCGCACACCCTGCTCGGCCTGGTCCACCGCCGCCGCGGACGACTCGCGGAGGCAGAGGGCTTCCTGCGCGAAGGGCTGCGCCTCGCCGACCGGGTCGGCAGCGGACTCCCCGTCCACTGGGACGCGGCCTGTCTCCTGATCGACACGCTGACCGCCCGCGGCCGTGTCGCGGAGGCCCGCGAGATCGCCGACCGCTACGACTTCGGTCCGCCCTATCCCAGCGCGATGGTGCTGCCCGACGCCCCGTGCCTGCGCGGTCGGCTGCTGCTGGCCGAGGGCCGTACGGAGGAGGCGGTCACCGAGCTGGAAACGGCCGGCCGCGCCCTGGAAGCACGAGGCAGGTTCAACGGCGTATGGGCTCCCTGGGCCGGCGATCTCGCCCGCTCCCTGGCCGAGGAGGACCCGGGCCGCGCCGCCCAGATCGCCGGCTCTGCCCGGGTGCACGCCGAGCGCTTCGGCACGGACACCGCGATCGGTGAGGCCCTGCGCTGTGTCGCGCTCTTCGCACGTCCGGAGGAGGCAGTCCATCTGCTGGCCGAGTCGGTCCGTCATCTGGAGGCCTCCCCGTCCGCGTACGAACATGCCCTGGCTCTCGTCGACTACGGCATCGCGATCCGCTCCCCGCGCGAACTCGCCAGGGCCCACAAACTGGCCACGGCGTGCGGCGCCGAAGCCCTGGCCGACCGCGCCCACCAGGCACGGGCGTCGATCCGGTCCTCGGAGTGAGGTAATGTTTGTCCTGCGCAGCCGCCCGGGAAGACCGGGGGGAATCGCATCGGGACGTGGCGCAGCTTGGTAGCGCACTTGACTGGGGGTCAAGGGGTCGCAGGTTCAAATCCTGTCGTCCCGACTGGAGACAGTCGCAGGTCAGGGCCGGTTTCGGAGAAATCCGAAACCGGCCCCTGGTCATTCTTGGGGACCAGTTGGGGACCGGCGCCCTTGACCGGCCTCAGCGGGTCATGGCGATCGGGCTCGGCAGGGAGCATTCGCTTCGTGTGCCGGTTGCCACTTCGGGTGCGCGGGAGAGTGACCGCCACATCGGGTGCGCAGCGTCGCAGAGTTGCCGCCTGCCCTGTTGGATCCTTGGGTGCTTCGAAGAGTGACAGCCATCGGGAGACCTCCGACGCCAGACGCTCGTCGGCGGCAGAAGTCGGCACGCGTCCGGCAAGCGGTATCGGGCCACCGCGGCCACCCGTCCCACATGGCGCAGGCCGCAGGGGATGGCGTCGGCCCGCCACAGGGCGTTTTCCTCGGAGAGCACGGCCGTCCCGTGAGGATCGAGACGAGGGTGTGGTCGAGTCTCGCGGGGTGCGACGAGGGCCGCCACGATGGGGCGCGCCCACGCGCCGTGGTGGCTCGACTCGCCCTGCGGGTGTTCAGCCACTCGCTCGGGCCCTCCTTGTGTCCTGTGCCGCGAGGTGGGTGTCGGTCCGATTCAGGCTGCCGCGACGGATGTCCGGTCGTCGGCTCGTGCGGTGAGGGAGGCGGAATAGCGGCGCAGGAGCAGGACGGCGGTGGTGGCCGGGCCGGTGAGCAGGCCGAGCCGGATTCCCACGGCTTCGAGGTTCAGGGCGTAGGCGAGGAGCCGTGCCGCGGGCAGGCCGACGGCCCAGTAGCCGATGAGTGTGATGCGGAATCCGCTCTTGGTGTCGTCGAGTCCACGCAGCAGGCCGACGCCGATGTTCTGGGCGCAGTCGAAGAACGGCAGGAACGCGGTCACGATCAGCCGGTGGCTGGCGACGGTGAGCGCCTTGTCCGAGCCGGACTCCAGGAAGGGGGCCGGGACGAGCTCGGGCAGGGTGAGGCTGGCGCGGACGATGCCCTGCATGGATGACGGCCGCGTCCGTCGTCAGCAGCCCACGTGACGAGTTACTGCAGGTCGGCCACGTCCACGTTGTAGGTGAGGACCCAAGGCTGATGGCCTTCGTGTTGGCAGCGCACCCGTAGTCGCACCGAGGCACCGGCGCACTGATTGCGCCAGTGCGTGCCACTGGCCCAGGTGGGGGGCCGCCCGGGTCCAAAGTCGCAGAGAACACCCTCCCCATACGACAACGTCGGCTCCCAGGACCACAACCGGGTCTTGGGGGCCGACGTCACGCCGGGCCCCGAATTGACCAACAGCGTCCGATTCTTGGAATGGGCCCTCACGAGTTCAGGCGTGTCAGCTGTGGATGAACCACCAGTCGTCGGCCTGGTTCGGCTCGACGTGGTCCTGCTTCTCGCTGACGGTGACGTTGCCGGAGCAGCCGGCGCTCGAGTAGCCGACCCAGTGCAGGTCCCACTTCCACCACCATCCGCCGATGTAGTTGTCCTTGACGGGGGTGTTGAAGCAGGCGGTGGTGTACTGGCCGGCGTGGTTCCATCCGGCGACCTGGATGGAGTAGGTGCTGCCCTGGGTGTCGTAGAAGCGCAGCTGCTGGCCATTGGTTCCGGCGAACGCGGAGCCGGAGCCGAGCACCGCAAGGGCCGCGCCGGTGGCGGCTACGGTACCGATCCTGGCGAGCTTGGTCTTGATGGTCATGGGTTTTCCTTCCGGAGGTAGCCGTGCGGCATGACGAAGTGGTCGGCTTGGGGCGGCGGGGTAAACCATGCGTCGTCGAAGAGACGACGGAGGGGGGCGACCGGTGGTGGGCTTCTGGCGGAAGCGTCTTGCAGGCCGCTCTGGACGTAGTTGTCGCTGCGCTGGTTCCAGGGAACCAAGGCGTCGTGGGTGCCATGGTCGACGCCCGAGCAGTCATCGGAGCGGGAGGGGGTGCAGCGGACGTCGCCCCACCACCAGCCGTCGAGGTTGTGTACTTTGTCGGGGGTTCGGAAGCAGGCGCCGGCCCATTCGTCCATCGGCGGCGCAGGCGTCAACGTCGGGCTCTGCGAATGAACAACCAGAAGCTCATCGCGATGGCGGCGACACCCACGACCGACGAGGCAAGGACTCGCCTCTTCCTGATCGCCCGCCCCCTACACAGTCCGGCACGGGCGAGAGAATCGGCATGCACGGTGAAGTCTTCTGTCGTCTCGCGCATGAGCCGGCCGATACGAGGGTCCATCACATCCACTCCGGCCCCCCAATTGCCGGTCTAAGGGGTGTCCCGTAATCCGTGGTGGATCAGTGCGCGGCGTCGGATGCGGTGCATCGCAAGGCGGAGGGACGTCCGCATACTGGATGTATGCGGACTTTCCGACAACGCGGCGAGGTGCCGTAGCTGACGCCGCGCGCCCGCCAGGGATTACGGGACACCCCTTAGCGACCGGCCGTAGTGGCGAGGATGTCGTCAACCTCCTTCATCTTCCTCTGATGCATCAGGTACAACTTGTCGAGAGTTTCACCGTGTTGCTGGATCAGAGGCCGTTGCTTCTCGGACTCGACGGACAGCCACACCTGGGGAAGCTGGACGGACTCCTTGCACGTGACGTCGGCGACCGCCGTTCGCTTCTCCAATGTGGAAACGGCAGGGCCGAGGAACCGATGGTCAGCCATGGCGTCCAGCGGGGTTGCGTAGGAGAAGCCCGACGACTTCATGCAGGAGGACCACCGGGCGAAGACCGCCCGCACGCGCGCGTCCTGCGTCGATTCCCGGTTGGCGCGACTGTTGATCAGGCTCGCGATCTCCGAGCCCTCGGGGTAGGCGAAGGGTGCGTGGATCCTGTCGTTCGCCTCCTTTGTGCAACCCCCCTTCGGGATCTTCCGTCCATGAAGAACAGGAACGGGTGACGGGGGCGGCGTCGCTGTTCCCGCCGACGCGTACGGAGTCGTCGTGCCATGGAGAACCAGCATGAGATCGTCGTCGATCCTCGTCCGCTTCTCCGGCGTCTTCCGAATCGGGAGATGGTAGCCCTCCGCCTCGGCCTCACGGCGCCTGATCAGGCCGTACCGCCGATCCGATGGTTGCTGTGCGGACGCGTCGTACACCGGTGCCTGGGCAACGATGCCGAACCTGCTGACGCACGCGTTGATCAGAGCGTCCTCGGCGGTCGAGATCCTGGCGTGCTGAGCCGCCGTGAAACTGTATGTCGCGAGCGGCAGACTGAAGGTCGGAGAGGGCGCCTCACGCGCTGCCGGGGTCTCCGGAGAAGCGGGCGCGGCCGATGCCGTACTCGTGGTTTCCCGAGGCACGGATCCGGACTCGGAGGTGCACGCGCTCATGCTGATGAGCGACAGGGCCGGCAGCGTGATCCGGAGAACTGGGATCAACCTCACTGGAACTGGTAGCACGTTCCCGTGTAGGCCCACGTCATGGACGCGTTGTTGTTGTAGGTGTAGTGGAGCTGGTACGCCTTGGAGTCGGGGGCGATCGCGTCGCACGCCCCGCCGTAGTTGCTGTTGAAGTAGATGGTCGCCCACGTCTTGGAGGGCCACCCCATGGTGATGGTGAAGCCGGAAGCCGCGTGGTTCTTGACGCTCTGCCCCAGGCCGGCGCCCGTGAGCCCGGGCCACTCGAACTTGTACGGCTCGAAGTTCGGAATGGGAGTGTCCCAGAACGTTTCGCCCGCGCCCCCGAAGTTGCTGTTGTAATACAGGTTGAGGCAGTTGTGGTTGTACCCGTCATTGGGACACGCCGGCCCCACTCCCGCGGAAGCGGCCGGAGCAGCGGCGACGGCCCCCATCGTCATCGCGGCCACAGTGGTGAACAACGCAGCCGCACGCTTGATCTTACGCACGAACTCCCCCTGATTCGATGGTGATCGGAGCGATGGAACCGATCTTTCTCGTTCTCCTTAACAGCTGTCTAACAGGCAGTGTTAGAGGCCGCCCGGCTGCGCGGGCATCCGCCCGGAGCGCGTTCCCGATGGTGACCCCGCGCGCCTCCGGAGACCGCGCCGCTACGATGACGAGGGGGGAATGGTCCCCGCGTTCACACGGGGGTGGGCATGAGGTTCGGGCTCCTTGGCGTACTCACGGTTCATGACGACGGGGGAGTGGACCGTGCGCCGAGTTCCCCCATGGCCAGAGCCCTGTTGGTCGCGCTGCTCCTGGACCCGAACCGGGTCGTCTCCTACGACCGGCTCGAAGCGCTCCTGTGGGACGGGCGGCCCCCGGCCAGATCCCGGGCCTCGCTGCACAACCATCTGATGCGACTGAGGCGTTCACTGGGCGATGTCTCGCGGGTGCGCAGCGTGGCGGGCGGTCTGGTGCTGGGCGCCAAGGAAGAGGAGTTGGACCACGTGCGCTTCACACGGCACGTGGAGGCGGCGCACGACGCTCGGCTCGCAGCGGACTGGCAGGGTGCGGGCCGCGAGGCGGACGCCGCGTTGTCGTTGTGGCGCGGCGAGCCGTTGGCGCAGTTCCCGACCCTGACCCTCGACGCCGTGGCCCAGGTGGCGGAGTGGCAGG
Source organism: Streptomyces sp. NPDC088252 (assembly GCF_044740965.1). Classification (NCBI taxonomy): domain Bacteria; kingdom Bacillati; phylum Actinomycetota; class Actinomycetes; order Kitasatosporales; family Streptomycetaceae; genus Streptomyces; species Streptomyces sp. NPDC088252. The sequence continues at coordinate 44,407 of NZ_JBIURS010000035.1, forward strand.
AGGCCCGCCTGCAGGCCGTCGAGCTGCGGGGTGATGCCGCACTGCGCCAAGGCCGCCACGCCGAGTTGCTTGCCGAACTCACGCGCCTGGCACAGGAGTTTCCCGTACGGGAGTCCTTCCACGCTCAACTCCTCCAGGTGCTGCACCGCATCGGCAGAAGGGCCGAGGCCCTGGAGGTCTATCACCGCCTGCGTCGCACCCTCGTCGACACCATGGGGGTCGAGCCCGGACCGGCGGTCCGGGCCGCCTATCAGGAGGCACTGGACGACGAACGGGCCCCCGAGCCGCCCGACGCCGCGGCGGTAAGGTCCTCGGCAGGCGCCTTCGAGTTCACCGTGCCGAACGCCCTGCCCCGGGACGTGGCCGTGTTCACCGGCCGGACCACGGAGATCGATCGCTTGCTGGCCGCCGCCGTGTGCGACCCCGGGACCCTTCCCGGCGTGGTGGGCATCCACGCGGTCGACGGCATGCCGGGGATCGGCAAGACGGCGCTTGCCGTCCACGTCGCGCACCGGCTCAAGGACGCGTTTCCCGACGGCCAGATATTCCTGCCTCTGCACGCCCATACGCCGGGAACGTCGCCCGTGGACCCGGCGGACGCGCTCACCACTCTGCTGCTCGCCGTCGGGGAGAGCCCCCGGCGCATTCCGACCGACCCGGCCGCGCTGCCCGGCCTCTGGCGCAGCCGCGTGGCCGGCCGTCGCGTCCTGGTCCTGCTCGACGACGCCCGTGGCAGCGATCAGGTCGAACCGCTGTTGCCCGGGACGCCCGGCTCGATGGTCCTCGTCACCAGCCGCCGCCGGCTTGAGGCCCTGACCGACGCGACGCCGCTGAGCCTGGATCTGCTCATGCCTGACGAGGCCGTGCACCTGCTCGTGATCAGGGCGGCACGCCCGGACGTCACGGCCTACGACCCGACGGTCCGCGAACTCGCCGCCCTGTGCGGCTACCTGCCGCTCGCCCTCCAGCTCGTGGCCGCCCGGTTGCGCCACCGTCCCACCTGGTCCCCGGCGGACCTGGTGCGTGACCTCGGCGCCGCTCACGGCGGGCTCGACGCCCTGGCCTCGGAGAACACCTCCGTCGCCGCTGCCTTCGATCTCTCTTTGCAGGACCTTTCCCCGCAGAGCCGACGGCTGTTCCATCGGCTCGGGCTCGTGCCGGGGGATTGCTTCGACCCCTACGTCGCCGCGGCCATCGAGGACATCTCCCTCGGCTCCGCACGCGCACTCCTGGAGGACCTGGAGAGCCGGCACCTCCTGGAGGAACGGGCGCGCGGCCGCTATCGCATGCACGACCTGGTCCGCGCCTACGCCCGGGCCGGTGCCGCCGAGGAGACAACGGCTCCTGGGGAGCGCCTGCTCGACTACTACCTGCACGCCGCGGCCGAAGCCGACCGCCACATGGCACGTTTCACCGCCCCGGACCTCGTCCGCGCAGTGCGCCGCCCCCCGGCTCTGCCCGTCTTCCGCGATGCCGAGGACGCCACGGCCTGGATGCACGCCGAACGGGAGAACCTGCGGGCAGCGGTCGAGTACGCCGCCGATCGACGGCACATGGCCCACGCGACGCACCTGCCCGCCGCGATGGCCGAATTCCTGCGGGGAAACGGCCACTGGCTCGATGCGCTGGCGCTGCACCGGACGGCTCTGGATGCGGCCCTGGTGACGGGCGACCTCACCATGCAGGCCGTGGCCCATCACAACAAGGCGATGATCGAGTGCCTGCGTGGCCACTACGAGCAGGCCGAGGCGGGTTTCCGGCAGGCCCTCACGCTCGTTCGCGAGGCGCGGGACCGCCGCCGGGAGGGGATCGCGCTGAACGGGCTCGGACGGGTCCAGCGGCTGACCGGCAGGTTCGGTGACGCCATGGGCAGCCATCGTGACGCGCTCGCGTGCTGTGTCGACGTGGGGGACGTGCAGGGGCAGGCCGCCGTCTGGATCGAACTCGGCCATGTCCAGCAACTCACTGGTGACTACACACAGGCAGCCGCGAGTCTGGAGCGCTCCCTGGAGCTGAGCCGGGAACGTGAGGACGTCACCCGGGCCGGCGCCCTCACCACCCTCGGCGACATCCTCAGGTCCACCGGCCGGTACACCGAGTCCGTCGCCCGCCATCGCGAGGCCCTCACGCTCTACGAGCGTCTCGACGTTCCGCTGGGCGTGGCGAACGCCCTCACCGATCTCGGTGACGTGCTGAGACTGCTCGGCGCGTACGACGAAGCCGCCGGCACCATCGCACGGGCCCTGCGGTTGTCCCGAGAGATCGGAAGCACCATGGGCGTGGCGCAGGCCCTCACGTTTCTGGCCCGGGTGCAACTGCGCCTCGGGCGTCCCGCGGAGGCCGCGCAGGGCCTGCGTGAGGCGCTCGCCATCTGCGAGGAACTGGGCAGCCCCTTCGGGCGCGCTTACGCGACGATGCACCTGGCCGAGGCCACGTCCGCCCTCGGCACGCACGCGGAGGCCCTCGGCCTCGCCCTGGCGAGCCTGGAACTCTGCACGCAGACACAGGACCGCGGCGGCAGGATGACCGCCCTCGTCATCCTGGGCGACGCCCGACTCGCCGAGGAAGCCCCGGAGAAGGCTCTCAAGTGCTACCAGGCGGCTCTCGCCCTGGCCCGTGAGATCCGCTCCCCCTACGATGAGGCCCGCGCCCTCGAAGGCGCCGGGCGATCCCTCGCATCCCTGGGGTCCGCCCGTGAGGGCCGTGCGTTCCTCTGCCAGGCCCTCGCGATCGACGAACGGCTCCAGGTACCCGACGCCGACCGCCTGCGCGCACTGCTGTCCGACGCCTGAGACGGTTGTGCGGCCTCAGGGTGTGAGAGGGCCACGTGCGGCCCGAGCGGGCGGGCGAGGGCGGCGGTCACTGCCTGGCTGCCACGATCAAGGTCAGCCTGGCGATCCGGCCACTGCCCGGCGCCGACGGTATCCACATTCCTGCGACTCATGTCAGCAGACCACCGGCCACGCCGCAGAGCGTCGTTGCCTTTGTGTCAGCCCGTTGCACCTCCACGGAGAGCTCGGCACTCCGTGCCCGAAGCATCTCCACCGACTTCTCAACCCCCCGCGCGACACCATGGGTCCTGCGTTCCCGCACGGCGACCTCCTACGTTGAGACCGGTGGCTTTCGAGGTCCACCCTGGCCGGGTGACGACGATGCTGTTGCTCGATCGAGGGCAACGGGCGCGAGCGCTATCAGAGGTTGTTTGCGGAGTGATCCGGAACGGCCTCTTGATCGTCCATCGGGCCCGACCAGGGATCAGTTCTTGACGGGGTGGCAGCTCATCCGGCCTGGTCGAGGTGCGCTGCAGGCAGCGGGGCGTTCGGGGACCGCCCGTGATGGTGTTCCCGCCTTCCCCAACCTCGGATCGATACCCGGCGTCTCGGTAGGGTGCGCCGGGTGAGCGACGTGTATGAGTTGGTGATCACGGTCGATCTGCGGGACGAGATCACCGAGCCGGAAGTCGCCGAGCTGCGCTGGCATCTGAGAATCGGGCCGCGGCCCGAGCGTCAGTCCATCGTGACCGGGTTCCCCTTCGTGGTCGTGGACGACTCGGGGTATCCGGTGGTCGTGGACGAGCCGCATCCCCTGCTGGCAGAGAGTGGCGCTGCCTCGCGTGTGGGCGGAGTGCTCTGCTCTGCGCTGGCCGGTCGCGCGGACCTGCCCCGGAAGGGCTGGTCGCTGACCTCCCGGCAGGAGATTCACCCCGACGAATTCGACATCGTCGGCGAACTGCTCAGCTGGCTGGCCGTCCGAGCGCACAGCACCCACCTGATCGCGGACCAGGCCGCGGTCCGGATCGGCTGCATCAGGTTCCACGAAGCCCTGACGCCAGACGTGCTCAAGGTGGAGAACGGGCAGGTCGACTGGCCGACCTAGGTCCTCTCGTTCGGATCGAGCCGGCTCGGGCCGCATGTTTCCTCGATGACGTCCCGGGCCCATCAAGGGCTGTCTCGTAACTCCTGGCAGGCGCACGACGGAGCTACGGCACCTCGCCGCGTCGTCGGAACGTCCTCATGAATCCAGTGTGCGGACGTCCCTTCGCCTTGCGATGCACCGCATCCGACGCCGCGCGCTGATCCACCAGGGATTACGGGACAGCCCTTAAGCTGGAATGAATCAGGCCAAAGTCGTACGAATATGAGCGAACGGGCGCGATGCCCACAGGGAGGCATGATGAGCCAGCAGCCGGTCCTCCTGCCCTATGCCGATCCGGCCTTCATGGCGGATCCCTTTCCGTTCTACCGGCAACTGAGCCAGGAGGGCCCGGTACGGCGCGCCGTCATCGCCGGGGGCCTGGAAGCATGGCTGGTCACGCGGTACGAGGACGGCCTCGCGGCTCTGTCCCACCCACAACTGAGCAGTGACGTCCGTGATGCGTCGGATCCCCGGTTCGCCGAACGGCTGCCCACCACCGACCGCGAGTCCGTACTGCGCAACATGCTCCGTTCCGATCCGCCCGACCACACCCGTCTGCGTCGACTGGTCTCCCGGGCGTTCACCGCACACCGGGTGGCGGAGCTGCGGCCCCGCATCCAGGAGATCGCCGACCGACTGCTCGACGAGATCGTGCCGGCCGGCCGCGCCGATCTCATCGAGAGCTACGCCCTGCCGCTCCCGGTCACCGTGATCAGTGAACTGCTCGGGGTGCCCGTGACCGACCGGCACGACTTCCAGCGGTGGACCGACGACATGGTCCTGAGAGGGAACGAACCACCGGACCCGGCCCGGGTGGACGGGGCGTGGCGCCGGATGCGCTCGTACCTGACCGGGCTTCTGGAAGCCAAACGCGCCCGGCCCGGGGACGATCTGCTCAGCGCACTGGTCGTCGCCCGGGACGAGCAGCAGGGGCTGGACGAGGACGAGCTGATCGCCATGGCCTTCCTGTTGCTGGTGGCCGGCTACGTCACCACGGTCAACCTGATCGGCAGCGGCATCGCCGCGCTGCTCGCCCACCCCCGCCAGTTGAGGATGCTGCGGGACGATCCGGCGCTGCTGCCGGGCGCGATCGAGGAGTTCCTGCGCTACGACGGACCGGTCAACCCCGGCATCGCCCGGTTCGCGCGCGAGGACGTCACCCTCGCCGGGGTGGACATCCCGCGCGGTGCGACCGTGCTGATCGCCTCCGCCATCGCCGACCGCGACCCGGAGCAGTTCCCCGACCCCGACCGCCTCGACATCGCCCGCAGGGACAACGCGCACCTCGCGTTCGGGCACGGCATCCACTACTGCCTGGGTGCTCCGTTGGCCCGGCTCGAAGGCCAGATCGCCGTCGGCACCGTCCTGCGCCGCCTTCCGCGCCTCGCCTTGGCGGTCCCGCCCGGCGAACTGCGGTGGCGGCCGGGTGGTCTGCGCGGTCCGGAGCACCTGCCGGTCACGTTCACGGCAGGTGCCCCGGCCTGAACGGGGCGGCTGCCCCGGAGCGGGGGACAGCCACCGGGCGCGCCGTTCATGTCCCGCTCAGTTCGATCGTGCGAGCCGGAACCCCAGGTCGTCGATGCGGAAGGTCGGGTGACTCTTGCGGCGGCACGACGCCCGGCATCCTCGGGGGCGGTCGTACGCGCCGCCACCACGGAAGACGCGGTACGGGCCGTAGACGCTCGGATCGTAGACGTCCCAGCACCACTCCCACACGTTGCCGATCATGTCGTGGAGCCCCCACGCGTTCGGTGCCCTCGTCGCGACGTCGTGCACCCTGCCGCCGGAGTTCCCGCGGTGCCAGGCGATCTCGTCCAGCTCCCCGTAGCGGGTGTCGGACGACCCTGCCCTGCACGCGTACTCCCACTCCGCCTCGGACGGGAGGCGGTAGCCGTCGGCCTCCCAGTCACAGACCACGTCCTGCCCGTCGGGATCGTCACCGAGCACGTAGCAGGGTTCGAGTCCCGTCGCTCGCGAGAGCAGATTGCAGAAGCCGACGGCCTCCTTCCAGGAAACCTCCGTCACCGGTGTCAGCGGGCCCGCCGGGCCCGCGGGCGTCTCGCCCCCGACCGCCCGGTACAACTCGGTGGTCACGGGATACGGCGCCAGCCGGAAGGCCCCGACCGCGACCTTCCAGTCCGTCCGGGTGCCCTCGTCCCGCAGGACGATCTCCCCGGCGGGGATGGCTCTCATGTCCTCGGCCACCGCCTGTCGGAGTAAGGCTTCAGGGCTCATCGCTGCTCCTCATACGCCTCCGGTGCCTCGGACCGACGTGCTGCTGACCCGGCAGCAGTACGGAAGCCGGTCCGGGCTTCCGGTCATTCGGACAAGTGACGGTACCGATTGCCGGGAAACGGTGCCGGGGCGGATCGGAGTACGGGCCGTCGTGCCCGGTTCCCGGGCCGCCCCAACCGCTCGCGGCCGACGTGTCGCACCGTGTGCGGCTCGTGAGCGGCGCGCGCGGTCGAGGCCGTGGGAGCCCCCGCCGGGACCGGGCCGCCCACGGGGCTCAAGGGGCCGCCGAGGGGGATGTCAGGGCGCGTGGTCGCGGCCGTCCCGTGGGGCGAAGGCGTGAAGAGCGTCCTCGTCCGTCGCGCGGGCGTGCAGGAAGTAGTCGGTCCACTCGGAGATTCCGGGGTAGCCGGAGTCGTGCCCGATCTGCGCCGACGCGGTCTCGACGTCGAAGTCCGTGGTGCGCAGTTCGACGCCCGGCCCGAGAACGGCCCAATGGGCTCCCGCTCTTCCGTAGGGCATGCCGACACTGCCGGGGTTGACCACGAGCCGACCGTGGGCGAGGCGGACGAACGGCATGTGGGTGTGGCCGCAGACCACGGTCCGCACGTCGTCGTCGAGTCCGCCGAAGACCTCTTTCCAACGGTCGAGGCGGGAGTCGACCAGGACGACTTCTTCGTCGTCACGGGGAGTCGCGTGGCAGAACAGCACCTTCCCGAGGCCGCGCACCGACAGGGAGAGCGATCGGGGCAATGAGCCGAGCAGGTCGAGATGATCCTCGCGCAACTGCTCGGCGGCCCAGGGGGCGATCGGATCGGGAATCGATTCCCGCTGTCCGCGCCGGTATTCGAGGAGTTCGCGGTCGGCGTTGCCGCTGATCCATACGACGCGGTCGCCGAGGCCGATGAGCCGGTCGAGGACCTGGTTCGGCTGCGGGCCGGCGGTGATGTCGCCGGTGAGCACGATGCGATCCGCGGCTTGCACCTCCGGATCTGCGAGCACGGCCTCCAAGGCCGGCAGGACTCCGTGGATGTCGGACAGTACGGCGACTCGATTCAGCATGGTCACAAGTGTGCGGCCAGAACGGTCGGGGTGCGGGAACGTTCGCCGGACACATGGCCAGGGCCGAGGCGGCCGGGGGTCCGATCGCGGGCCCAGCGGGACCCGGTCCCTCGGTGGGCATATGTGGACATCATGGGTGGTACGTTCAGATTTGGGATCCTGGAGGGGGCGACAGGGAGTACAGGTGCAGGAGAGTCGGCGCACGGCGGCATGGGCGGGCTGGCTGCTCGTCGTGCCGGCCCTGGTGTCGGGTGTGCTGCTGAATGTCTTCGCGCCCCAGCCGTACATGGGGCTTCCGCTGCTGGCCGCGGCGCCGTTGATCGCCGGAGCGATGCTGTCGTTCCGGGCGGGAGTTCTCGTCGCCGGCCTCGCCTGCGGTGTGTCGCTGGTGCTGGATTTCGTCCGGGGGCGTTCGACCACGGCGAGCTTCGTCGATCTGGCCGTGATCGGCCTCATCGGGATTCTGGCGCTCGCGGTCAATCTGTTGTTGCAGCGTCAGGGGCGGGACCTCGCGCGGGCCCGGGTCATCGCGGAGGCGGTACAGCTGGCGGTGCTGCCGGACCCGCCGTCGCGGGCGGGGCCCTTGGCCGTCGCCGCGGGATACACCGCCGCACAGGCCGAGGCGAGGATCGGCGGCGACCTCTTCGCGGTGCAGGAGACCCCCTACGGCGTGCGCATGATCATCGGGGATGTGAAGGGCAAGGGGCTCCAGGCGGTCGCAGCCGTCTCGGTGGCGATCGGGGCGTTCCGTCAGGAGGCCGAACACGCCCCCACACTGGCCGAACTGGCCCAGCGCCTGGACGACGCGCTGAGCAGGGAGTCGAGCCGCAGCGGCAGCAAGACGTCCGGCGAGGACTTCACCACGGCCGTGCTGGCCGAAGTGCCCGGCGACGGCGCGCTGCTGCGCCTGGTCAACCGTGGCCATCCGGGCCCGTACCTGATCCACGACGGTGTGGTCGCACGGCTCGACGCCACCCGCCCGCAGCTGCCTCTGGGCATGGGGCTGGGCGCGGTGGCCGCGCCGGAGGGCGACACCCTCACCGATGTCTTTCCGCTGCCGTCCGGCGCGCTGCTGCTCCTGATCACCGACGGTGTCACCGAGGCACGCAATCGCACGGGTGCCTTCTACGATCCGTGTCTGTCCGCCACCCTCACCGGCAGCCGCTTCAGGGACCCCGACGACCTGGTCCACGCGGTGACCGCGGATGTCGCACGCTGGACCTCCGACGGCCACCAGGACGACATGGCCATCCTCGCCGTCGCCCGGCGCGGCGGTCACCGGCTCGGCTGAGGACTCACGAGGCGTCTTCGGCGGCGGAGACGGTCAGCCGGTGCGCCGGCGGGTGTTCGATCGGGAGATCCGGGCGCCAGGCGGCGAGCACCTGCGCCGAGGGACCGAACAACGGCCTCGGCAGTGCGTCGAGTGCGGTCCACTGCCAGGTGCTGATCAGATGGGGCTCGGTCACCCGGGGGCGCCCCGACTCCAGGGTCACCACGGCCGCCATCGACACGCGGTTGATCCCCGCCACCACGTCATGGAGCATGGCGAAAACCCTCACGCCGGCCACATCGACCTCCAGGCCCGTCTCCTCGCGGAGCTCACGGACGGCGGCGTCGGCGATGGACTCATGGGTCGGGTCCACCTTGCCACCGGGGAGCTCCCAGGTGCCGCTGTGGTGTCTGCCGAGCAGCACCCGCCCGTGGGCGTCCTGCACGATGACGCCCACGCCGAGCGCCGCCTGCGCCAGAGGCGGACGGGAGTTGCGGGGGAGGGTTTCGTCAGGGGCGGTGTCCATGGTGCTCCTCGCGGGTCGGCGTGGGGTGTTGCGGGCGGGGGCCTCGGCAATCCGGTGTACGTGAAAGGAAGCCTACGGACCACCGTTTGTCCACGACGGCCGGACAACGGCTGCGCGGGGTGGGCGCGGAGGGCGCCGACCCGGCGACCATCCTCGTCAGGGGTGTGGTTCGGGTCGTCAGACCGTCAGCCGCAGCGATGTCGCCGAGATGCCCAGCCGGACCGTCTGCCCCCACGTCAGGTCCAGCGCGTCCGTCTCCATTCCGTCGCCGAAGACCACCACCCGGTCGGACTCGACGGTGAGCCTCAGCCCCTGTCCGCGCCCCAACTCGCCCGCGACCAGCGAAGTACCGGTCGCGGGCGAGGGCCAGGCCTCGCGGACGAACCACAGCAGCCGGGGATCGGTGGGCGCCGGGAGCGGCAGGGCGCTGCGGCGCTCCTGCCACAGAGAGCGGAGCCAGCCCGTGGCACCGGTGCCCGTGCCGACCAGGACACCGGACGAGGCCTGCGGTTCGGTGGCGGCGCCGGGCGCGTCGGGGCCGATCCGGTAGCGGGCGGTCTGGTGGCCGGGCGGACCGAGATAGATCTCGTTCAGGGCGAGCAGGCGCTGGGTGTCGTCGGCGACCGCCTCGACCATGGTGAGTTCGTCCACCGTGCCGACGGGGGACGCGGCCGCCCGCAACAGGCCGGCCGCGTCGGAGGGACGGTGGCGTACGAGCACCCCCGGATTGCGTCCGGGGTCGGTGTCGATGCCCACGACGGGCTGCCCGGACAGGTACTTGGCGACGTTGGCGACCAGCCCGTCCTGCCCGACGACGACCACCACGTCCTCGGGCGCGAACAGGAAGCGGTCGAGATCGACGCGCTCCACCCGCGACTGCCGCCACTGAAGCGGTACGGCTGCCGCCACATCGGCGAGCGCCTGCTGGGTGTGTCGGTGCCGCCGGGCCACCTCGTCGATGGACCGGCCGCGGCTGGACAGGAAGAACGCGACTTGGCCGTGCGTGCCGTGCCGGGCCAGCAACTCCTCGTACTCCGTGGTGCGGTGGACCAGGACCGCGCGGGGGGCGAGGCTCATGCCCGGGGCTCGGGATCGGTCCTGCCGAGCTTGCTGAGCAGGCCGGTGAGGACGTCGGGGGAGAGGGTGAGACTGTCGATGCGGGGCAGGTTCTCCGCCAGTCTCGTCGTCGCCAGGGCGTGCAGGGTCGCGGCGTCCACCTCGCCGTGCACCCGCAGCCAGGCCGCCTGGGACTCCGCGCGTGCGGCACCGACCTCGCGTGCGGCCTCGGCCTCGGCTCGGGCCAGGCGTACCTTGCGTGCCGCCTCGGCCTCGGCACGCACCGCGTCGGCCGCCGCGTTCTCCTCGGCTTCGCGCCGGGAGTTGGTGCCGCGCTGCTCGACCAACTGCTCCTCGCGGCGGGCAAGCTCGATCTGGCTGGCCAGCTCGTTCTCGGCGATGGCCCGTTCCCGTTCCACGGCAACGGCTCGGCGTTCATAGGTGGCCCGGTCGGCCTCCTGCTGGATCTGCTCGCGGGCAGGGGTGCGCAGGGCTCGCTCCACCTCGGCTTCGGGACGGATGGCGACCACCCGCACCGCGACCACATCGATACCGGTGGCGGGCAGCCGGGGTTCCGCGGCGAGCCCGGCCGCGACCCGGTCGCGCACCGATGCGACCCCGTCGACCAGTGCCTCGGCCAATGCGGTCCTTGCCAGCACGTCCAGCGTGTGCTGTTGAGCGGTCTCGGTGAGCAGGGTGGCGATCTGTTCCAGCGGTGCTCCGCGCCACACCCCGGTGTCCGGGTCGACGGAGAAATCCAGTCGGGCGGCGGCCTCGGCCGGGTCGCTGATCCGGTACGTCACGGTGGCCTGCACGGTGACGTCCTGGAAGTCGGACGTGCGCGCGTGGAAGGTCATGGCCAACTCCCGGTCGTTGACCGGGACTTCGGAGAGCGCTGCGGTCAGTGAGCGGTACCAGAAACTCAGCCCCGGCCCGTCGTGGGCGAGCCGGCCGCGCTTGTGGTGGCGGATGTGCGCAGTGGGTGCGGAGCGCAGATGGCGCCAGCCGAAGCGCCGGGTGATGTCGGCCATGTCGGAATCCCCTCTATTTTCGTCATGCAGACGATAAGGGGGTGTGGTCAATATCGTCAAGGGGACGAGAATGATTGTCGGTCCGCGTCGGTCCGCGTCGGTCCGCGTCGGTCCTGCCGGGGGCGGGGGCGGGGGCGGAAAAGGGAACCGGAGGTCCGTGGGCGGGTATCGGTCGGGGTGGGCGGGAGAGTATGGAGAACGGGCGGGCCGGGGGGGCGGGCGGGGGCCCCCGCCCCCCCCCCCGGGTGGCCCCCCCCCACCCCCCCCCGCGCCGCCGCCGGGGGGCGGGAGCGAGGCCGCCCG
>NZ_JBIURS010000035.1:55806-72290 GCF_044740965.1 Streptomyces sp. NPDC088252
GTAGGGGGGGGGGGGGGGGTGGGGGGGGGGGGGGGGGGGGGGGGGGGGGGGGGGGGGGGTTGGTTGTGGGGGGGGGGGGGGGGGGGGGGCCGCGGCCCCCCCCCCCCCCCCGCCCGGATGGTGCGCCGCCCCCGTCCCCACGGTGCGGCGCGAGCGGGTCGTCGTCATCCGCTCGGACGGCGACCCACGTCTTTCGGGTCACTGGGGTGCGGACGCGTCCAGTCCAAGTGCGGGGAGGACGGCGTTCTCCACGAAGCGGGTGAGATAGGCCTCGTCCGCGTACTTCCCCTCCAGCAGCGGACGAGCGCGCATCACGCCCAGCAACTGCGCGGAGACGAACTCCGCCGCCGGGGTGTCCGCCGGGATCTCGCCGCGCTCCGCGCCGCGCCGGACCATTGCGTCGATCGCCGCGATCTCCGGCACGATCAGTGCCTCACGCAGCGCGCACAGCAGCTCGGGACTCTGCAGTGCGGCATGGCTGAGCGCGTGCATCAGTGGGGTGTCGCGGCCCGATCCCGCGCCGATGGCCCGTGCCGCCTCGCGCAGATCCCCTGCCAGTGTGCCGGTGTCGATGTCGGGCAGCACTGCCCGCCGGGTGCCGTGGAGTGCCGCCACGACCAGTTCGGGCTTGGAGCCCCACTGCCGGTAGAGGGTGGACTTGCCGCAGCGTGTGCGCGAGGCGACCCCTTCCATCGTGAGGGCCTCGTAGCCGGACTCCCTCAGCATGTCGAGCACGGCCGTGTAGAACTCCTGCGCCCGCTCCGGCGTGATCTTCGAGCGGCGGGGCGTGTGTGCCGGTTCCTGCGCGGCTTCCTGCGGCGACATGCGTTTTCCCTCTCAGCGATTCTGCGACGAGGTTCATCGATACGCCAGTGTACCGAAACGCACGTGTACCGATACGTTCGCGTATCGGTACACTGGCGTATCGATATGGCACGGGCTGAGCCCTGCCTCCGCAACACCGCTTCGTCAGCAAAGGGGCACCGGATGAGGTACGCCGGTAGCGAGCCCGCAGGTCGGGAGCCGGACAGTACTGCCCGACCGCCCCTCCTCCGCGAGCTTCTTCTCGTCGTGGGACTCTTCGTGATCTACAAGCTCGGCCGGCAGGCCGCGAACGGTCATGTCGAGGAGGCGTACCGCAACGCGGGCAACGTCTGGGACCTCGAACGGTCCTTGCACCTGCCGGGCGAAGGCGCGGTGCAGAATCTGCTGCTCCACGACGAGACGCTGACCCACCTCGCGAACACCTACTACGCGACCGTGCACTTTCCGGCCACGCTGCTCTTCCTCGTGTGGCTGTACTGGCGCCGCGCGCGCCACTACGTCTGGTCGCGCCGCATCCTCGCCGCGCTCACCGGTGCCGCGCTCGCTCTCCATCTGCTGTTCCCGCTCGCCCCGCCGCGGCTGCTGGCCGCCGCAGGTCTCGTCGACACCGGCCAGGTGTACGGGCCGACGGTGTACGGAGCGACGCCGGCGACCGACTCGATGGCCAACCAGTTCGCCGCGATGCCCTCGCTGCACTTCGGCTGGGCGGTGATGGTCGCCGTGGGGCTGATCGTCGCCACCCGCAGCCGGTGGCGCTGGCTGTGGCTTCTGCATCCGCTCGTCACCCTGCTGGTGATAGTCGGCACGGCCAACCACTACTGGCTCGACTCGATCGTGGTCTCCGCGCTTCTCGCGGTGGCTTTCGCCGCGTTGCCCCTGCGGCGCGCGGAGCCGGTACGGGCCCACGTCCCATGGCCTTCCACCGTGAGTGCGCCCACGTCGACGGTCCTGCCGCACCCCGCCGATCCCGCCCCGCCGACCGCGTACACCCCACCGCGGGCCCACCCCGCGTCCTCGTACGCGTCGTCCGGAGCGCGGCGATGAACGCCACCCTGATCGCCGTCGCGCTGTCCCTGGTCTCCGCCGCCGCGTATGCCTCGGCCGCGGTGGCGCAGGCCCGGCTCGCCGGGCGCACCGAGCCGGACGCCGGGGTCCTGAGGCTGCTCGGGCGGGGCGCCTGGTGGTCGGCGGTCGCACTGAACGCGGGCGGCGCGCTGCTGCACGTCGCGGCACTCAAGTACGGGCCGCTCACACTCGTCCAGCCGCTCGGCGCCCTCACCCTGGTCGCGGCCGTCCCGCTGGGTGCCAGGACCGCCGGACGCCGGGTCACCCGCATCGAATGGCGCGGCACGATCCTGACCCTGCTCGGGCTCGGTGCCCTGTTGATCACCGCGGGCGGCACCGCCCCGCACGAGACGCTCAGCCTCCCCGAAGCACTGGCCGTCGGGGCCGGAACCATGGCTGTCGTCGCCGGACTGAGCCGCCCGGGGACACGCCCAGGGCTGCGGCACGCGGCGGCCTCCGGCATCACCTCGGGAGTCGCCTCGGCGCTCACCCAGACCCTGACCGTCTCCGTCGCCGACCACACCGGCCCACTGTTCAGCCGGCATCTGGTGATCGTCGCCCTCCTCGTCTCCACGTTCGCGATGGGCGGGCTGCTGCTCTCCCAGACCGCCTACCGGGGCGGTCTGGGTGCGCCACTGGCCGTCGTCACCCTCGCCAATCCGGTGGCTGCGGCGGCCATCGGCCTGGCCCTGCTCGGCGAACGCCTCCAGGGCGGCACGATCGGCCTGGTCCCGGCGCTGCTCGGCACGGTCGCGGCGGTACGGGGGGTGATTCTGCTCAGCCGTGCGCAGGCCCGGGCACAGCCCCTGGCCGTCGCCGGCCCGGCCGCGCCCGATCCGAAGTCCGCGGCAGGATCACCGTCGCGCGTGGTGATCGGGAGCCGGGTGCCGCTGGAGCAGCCGGTGCTGCGCCCCGAACTGGGCGGGACCCCGGTGGGCGGACCGTGACGCGCCGAAGCGGCTCGGCCGCCGGTGACGAATCGCGGCGACGTGACATTCACCGGCCGGGGCGTCATGTACGGAATCCATCCACACACCGACCCGTCACGCGCGAGCCCCGCTCACTCGTCGGGACGGCCGACGGACCGGCGGATCCGGTCTTCCTGGCCCGGCGGATCCGGCATCCGGTCCCCGCCCGGGGCCAGCGCCCGGGTCAGCCAGCCGATCCAGAAGTTCTCCAGATCGATGCCGCCGCGCAGCACCAGATGCCGTAGCCGGTCCTCGTCGGAATTCCGCTCGGGCGGGAAGTCCCGCTTCTCGATCTCCAGATACTCCGCCAACTGCCGTCGGTGCAGCCCCAGATGACGGCGCAGCTCCGCATCGAGGCCGGGCGCTCCGACGACCGCGGCCGCCCGCATCCGCAGCAGCAGCGGATCGCGGATCTGCTTGGGGTCCTCGGAACGGGCCACCCACGCGGACAACGCCTCCCGGCCCGCAGGCAGCACCTCGTACTCCTTCTTCTGCCCACGGGAGGGCTGCTTCGACGGCAGTGCCCGGATCTGCCCCGCCTGCTCCAGCTTCCCCAGCTCGCGGTAGATCTGTTGGTGCGTTGCGGACCAGAAGTAGCCGATCGACCGGTCGAACCTACGGGTCAGCTCCAGCCCCGACGACGGCTTTTCGAGCAGGGCGGTGAGGATCGCGTGCGGGAGTGACATGGGGTGCATCCTAAGGACGGCCGGGCGGCGGCCCCATGACGGAGGGGCCGGGCCGACGGCAGCTCCCCGGGCCATGGGCGTTTCGGATCTGTCAGAGCGAGGCCGCGAGCTCCGTGCCCTGGCGGATCGCGCGCTTGGCATCCAGCTCGGCGGCCACGTCGGCGCCGCCGATCAGATGCGCCGAGCGGCCCGCGGCGACGAGCTCCTCGTACAGCTCACGACGCGGTTCCTGGCCCGCGCAGAGCACCACCGTGTCGACCGGCAGGAGACGCTGTTCGCCGTCGACGGTGAGGTGCAGTCCGTCGTCGTCGATCCGGTCGTAGGCGGCGCCCGCGATCATCGTGACGCCGCGGTGCCGCAGCTCGGTGCGGTGGATCCACCCGGTCGTCCTGCCCAACCCGGCACCGACCTTGCTGGTCCTGCGCTGGATCAGGTGCACGGTGCGTGGCGTCCTCGGGCGTTCAGGGGCACGCAGACCGCCCCGGTCGCGGTAGTCGGTGTCGACGCCCCACTGCCGGAAGAACACCTCGGGGTCGAGGCTCGCGGCCTCCCCCGAGTCGGTCAGGAACTCGGCGACGTCGAAGCCGATACCGCCCGCCCCGATGATCGCGACCCGCTCACCGACCTCTGCCCCGCCACGCAGGACGTCGAGGTAGCCGACCACGCTGGGGTGGTCCAGGCCCGGTACGGCCGGGGAGCGGGGCGTGACACCGGTGGCGAGGACGACCTCGTCGTAGCCGTCGAGCGCATCGGCCGTGACCCGCGTACCGAGCCGCAGCTCGACCTTCTCCTCCGCGAGCCGGGTACGGAAGTAGCGCAGCGTCTCGTTGAACTCCTCCTTGCCGGGAACCCTGCGCGCCACGTCGAGCTGGCCGCCGATCTCCTCCGCGGCGTCGAAGAGCGTCACCCGGTGCCCGCGCTCGGCGGCCGAGACGGCGCACGCGAGACCGGCCGGCCCGGCACCGACGACCGCCACCCGCTTGACGGTGCGCGTCGGCGACAGGATGAGCTCGGTCTCGTGGCAGGCGCGCGGATTGACCAGGCAGGAGGTGACCCGGCCGCTGAAGACGTGGTCCAGGCAGGCCTGGTTGCAGCCGATGCAGGTGTTGATCGCCTCGGCGCGGCCCTCGGCCGCCTTGACGACGAAATCGGGGTCGGCGAGGAACGGCCGGGCCATCGACACCATGTCCGCCCGTCCCGAGGCGAGGATCTCCTCGGCGACCTCGGGCGTGTTGATGCGGTTGCTCGTCACCAGCGGTACGGAGACTGCGTCGCGCACCCGCTCGGTGACCCAGGTGTAGGCGCCGCGGGGCACGGAAGTGGCGATGGTGGGGATCCGGGCCTCGTGCCAGCCGATCCCCGTATTGATGATGTCCGCTCCGGCCGCCTCGATCTCGCGGGCGAGCCGCACGACCTCCTCCAGGGAGGAACCGCCGGGGACCAGATCCAGCATGGAGAGCCGGTAGATGAGGATGAAGTCGATGCCGACCCGCTCACGGACCCGGCGCACGATCTCGACGGGGAACCGGATGCGGTTCTCGTACGAGCCGCCCCAGCGGTCGGTGCGCCGATTGGTCGCGGTGGCGATGAACTCATTGATCAGATAGCCCTCGGAACCCATGATCTCGACACCGTCGTAACCGGCGTGCCGCGCGAGCTCCGCCGCCCTGGCGAAGTCCTCGATGGTCTCCTCGACCTCGTCGTCGTCAAGGGCGTGCGGAGTGAAGGCGCTGATCGGAGCCTGGATCGCGCTCGGCGCCACCAGCTCGGGATGGTGCGCGTACCGGCCGAAATGCAGGATCTGCATGGCGATCCGGCCGCCGGCCTCATGGACGGCGGCAGTGACCGGCGCATGCTGCTCGGCCTCCGCCTCGTCGGTCATCTTGGCACCGCCGGGGAAGGAACAGGCCCGCGCGTTCGGGGCGATACCACCGGTGACCATCAGGCCCACGCCGCCCCGGGCACGTTCCGCGTAGAAGGCGGCCATCCGCTCGAAGCCCCGCTCCACCTCCTCCAGACCGATGTGCATCGACCCCATCAGCACCCGGTTGGGGAGGGTGGTGAACCCGAGGTCGAGCGGGCTCAGCAGATTCGGGTACGGGCTCATGCGGGGCTCCTCGCGCAGTGTCGTTGCGCCAGTTGTAGACCACCCGAAGGTCATTATGCAACAAGTTGCAAAATGGCGTGCGTTACAGAGCCGCGCATGGGGGCCGTCCCCCGGACGGCGTAACACCAGGGCACATCGGCGCTCCCTGCCACCGAGAGTGGAAACGCGGCACCCGCCGCCACGGCGTGGGGCGGGGCGTCCGAGCCGCTCCCCCCGAACCCTTGCGGAGGCTCCCATGGCCTGCCTCGACCGGCGTGATCTCGGCCTGCTCGTCCTGCGCGTCGGTACCGGCGCGGTACTGGCCGCGCACGGCACCCAGAAGCTGGCCGGCTGGTTCGGCGGAGGAGGCATCGAAGGAACCACCGCCGCGATGGAGGCCATGGGCTTCCATCCGCCGAAGTACAGCGCGGTCGCCGCCGGGCTCGGCGAGGCGGGCGGCGGCGCGCTGCTGGCCCTCGGCCTCGCCACCCCGGCGGCGGGCGCGGCAGCGGCGGGGGCGATGGCGGGCGCCGTGGCCGTCCACGCACCCGCCGGATTCTTCGCACAGGGCGGCGGCTACGAGTACCCGGCCTTCCTCGGCTTCACCGCGGCGGCGATCGGCCTGACCGGACCCGGCCGGTACTCCGTCGACCATGCCACCCGGCACAGCTTCAACCAGCCCTGGACGGTCGCCCTCGCCTTCGCGGGCAGCGCGGTCGCGGCGGCAGCGGTCGTCGGCAGGCGGGCCAGGGGCCGGGCCGCGGTCGATCCCGACGCGACCTGACCCACCCGGCAAGGACAGGGACCGGACGGCACCCCAGGGAGGGAGCCGCCCGGTCCCGGCCGCGCTACTTGCGGAACGTCAGCGAAGCGGCCGGGGAGGCGTTGCCGTACGCGTCGACGGCGACGACCCGCGCCGCGTACCGCCCGCCCTCGGCCGCGCCGGGCACCGGGATGTCGAGGGTGTTCGGCCGGGGCGCGAAGTAGAAGTCCGAGAGGATCTTGGACGAGACGACCGAGGCGCCCGTGGCCGCGTCGGTGGTGTCGACGTCGTAGTGGTGCACCATCTGGTCGTCCTCGGCCTGCGTGATCCGCAGCGCGGTGCCGCCCTCCGCGTCGTTCACCCGGGACAGCGGCCGACGGGTGGTGAACTGCGGCGCCACCGTGTTGCGTTCGGCGTCCGTGTAGCGGAAATTGTCCTTGATCTGCCCGCTCGTCGAGCCCTTGAGACGTACGGTCCAGGTGGCGCCGCTCAGGGTGCCCGCGCTGGCGTACGGCGGCTGCCGGCTCGCCGACCACTGGCCACCGGTGTAGATGTCGTGCTTGTCCGCGGCCATGTTCACCCGCGCGATCTCCGTACGGTCCTTGTGGACCTCCACGAAGAGTGCCTGTGCGGTCGGCGACTCGAAGCGGTTGGCGAGGCCGTCCTCGGTGACCATCTGGTAGCCGTGATCGATCTCGACGTAGGACATCGAGCCGTCGTTGACCGAGGTGAAGTCGCGCTGATGGATGGATCGGTCGTCGTTGATGTTCAGGTGGGAGTGGCCCGAGAAGAGGACGGTCTGCGGGAAGGCGCTCAGATCCTCCGCGAGCCGCGGGTTGGAAGCCTGCTGTCCGTCCATGGTCGTTCCGGTGGTGGGACGGTGCCCCTGGACCAGGACGGGCTTGCCCGCGTGGGCCGGGTCGGCGGTGATCGCGGCGAGCCGCTGCTTCAGCCAGGTGCGCTGGGCGGTGTCGGAGTCGTACGTCTCGGTGTTGACCGTGAGGATGTGCAGGCCCTTCACCTCCGACTCGTAGTAGCCGCCGCCCGAGTCGGGGAACCACGCCCGGGGGTATCCGGACCGTATCGCCGCGAGGCTCGCGTCGTGGTTGCCGTTGGAGATCAGCAGCCGGGTGTCGGTCATGCCCTTGCGTGCGAGGTTGGCCTGGAAGATCTCGGAGACGATCCTGTGGTCGGGGCCCTTGCCGTCGCCGTTGTCGTTGATCATGTCGCCGTTGGACAGGATCGCGTCCGGCTGCGGGAAGATCGATCCGATGGTGTCGAAGAAGCTCTCGTACTTCTTGTCGGCGCTCGCGTGGCTGCCGACATGCACATCGGACATGACGACGAGGCGGGCGAGCGGCTTCTCCCGGGATTTGATCAGATAGCCGTAGGACACCGGGACGCTGCTCTGCCCGCCGCGGAAGGCCACGGCCGTGACGTTGGTGTCCTTCTTGATCCGCAGCGGGCGGCCGGGCGAGTGGACGCTACTGTCGCGGGTCGGGGTCGTACCGTCCAGCGTGTAGCGCACGGTGGTCCCGCGCTCGGCCCGGAACCTCAGCTCCACCGCATGCTCGTACCGTCCGCCCGGGACGCTGACGCCGGGCGCGGCGGGGGTGTCGGCGCCGGGGGAGTGGGCTTGCGCGGCGGTCGGGGAGACGAGCGCGACGGACGTTGCGGCGATCACGAGAGGGGTGAGTCTCACGGGGGTCCCTGTTCTCCGGCCCGGGAAATGCGGTCCCGGGTTTCTGGTCCGGTCATGTAACGGGTTCATAACCGGTCTGAACCGAAGACGTCAGGTGGTGCGCGCCAGGCCGCGGTGGGGTCCGATCGACCACCCGATGAAGCGATCATGAATGTCTGGTTGGGGTGGCTCGGTCACGTGTGCGACGTCCGGGGGACTCCGTGGCGGATGTGCTCCCCGGGACGGCAGAGGTGTCGCCCGCCCCGGGGTGGCCGGCGCGTCCCCGGTCACCGCGTGTGCCGGTCCACGCCGGTCAACGCCGTGGACCGGTCGCTCCGTGGCTGTGGCGGAGGCCGTCGGGGCGGTTGGCGCTTGTGGGACGGCGTCCGTGACGGGGCGGGGTGGGGTCGCGGTGGATCGCGACGAGCGCCGCGTCGTCGCCCAGACGCCCGCCGACGTGGGCGAAGAGGTCGCGTCGCAGATGGTTCAGGAGCGCCTCCGGTGAGCTCTCCGTCCATCGCGCGGCCCGTTCCGTGAACGGGTAGAATTCCCCGCCCCGGTCACGTGCCTCGGTGATGCCGTCGGTGTAGAGGAGGAGGGTGTCACCGTCCTCGAAGGGGAACGCGTCCAAGGCGTAGCCGGTCGGCCCCATGCAGCCGACCCCCAGCGGGGGTGCCGGGCGCAGACTCGGCATTCTGACCGAACGCCCCGGGCCCAGGAGCAGGGGTGCGGGGTGCCCGCAGCTGGTCATGCGGACGACGTGGTCCTTGTCGGGGATCTCCAGGAGCAGCGTGGTGACGAAGCACTCCCCGGTCGCCTCCCGGGACTCGAAGTCGTCCTCGTAGCGCGCGACGCTCCGTTCGAGGGCGGCGGCGAGTTCGGGCAGACCGGTGTGCTGGTGGGCGGTCTCGCGGAAGGCGCCGAGCAGGAGGGCGGCCTCTCCGACGGCGGCCAGGCCCTTGCCCCTCACGTCCCCGATCATCACCCGCGTTCCACCCCCGGTCCGGGTGGCCGCGTACAGGTCTCCGCCGATCAGGGCCTCGTCCTCCGCCGCCAGGTACAGCGAGGCGATCCGCAAGGGGCCGATCCGGTCCGGGAGCGGCCACAGCAGGACGCGCTGTGCGGCTTCGGCCACCGACCGCACGCGCGCCAGCTCCCGTCCACGCCGCTCGCGTATCAGGGCGAAGAACACCGTCAGCGCCGAGAGCAGAGCGAGAGCGACGATCTGCACCACCATGCTCCGGGAGGACAGCACGCCGATGTGCCGACCGATGTACGCCTGGGCCGCCACGGCCAGGAGGCCGATGCCCCCGGTCGGGAGCGCGCCGGCGAACGAGGCGGTGAGCGCCGGCGCGATGACCAGCAGCGGTCCCAGACGGATGTCCTGCGGGGCGAGGATGTCCACTGTGGCGATCACGACGATGAGCGCGACGGGAATCGCCAGCAGCACATGGCTCGGCCGCCATGGTTCTCGCAGATCCGTAAACCGTTCACTGAGGCCCACGTCTTCCACAGTGCACCGCCCGCGGACCAGGCACGACTCGGCCAAAGGACCCCGCCGTGCATTCGCCGGGACCGAGCCGCGCCGCAGGGGCCGTCGTTCGGCGACCGGCACGGCGGCGCCGGACTTCGGCGTCGAACCGCGTCACCGGCCTTCCGGCAGCGCGCGGATACGGGAATCGGCACCGCCCCCGCTGCCGCGCCGACGGGCGGCTCCATCGCGGTGTGTGACGGGCGCGGTATCGAACGTCACAGCGGTATCGGCATCCGAGCGACGGCGCGCGCCGACAGCAGCCGTGGCCCCCTCTTCGAGGCGGCCGGAGAAGGGGCGCCGGATGCCGCCGTACCTCAGCGCATGTCGGCCGGCCGCTCCTCTCCCTCGAACGGGAAGCGGCGGCGGAAGTCGTCCGCCGCGTCCTCCAGCGTCACGAACGACACGCCCTCGTGTCCGGAGACGTAGTCGATGAACCGCTCCAGCATCAGCAGGACCTGCGGGCGCCCGGAGACGTCCGGGTGCAGCGTCACCGGGATCACCGCATAGTCCAGCTCCCGGTGCACCCAGTCGAACTGGTCCTTCCAGTCCTGCTCCAGGGCGCGCGGCGAGACATAGCCGTGGCTGTTGTGGGCGTGCTTGTTGAACATCATCGGCGGCAGGTCGTCGACGTACCAGTTGCCGCAGAACTCGACCAGGTCGACCTCGCGACCGTGGATGAGGGGCTTCATCCAGTCCTTCGCCTCGCCGGAGTAGTCGATCTTCGTCCAGGAGTCGCCGACCCGGGCGTAGAAGGGGGTGAAGTCGCGGTAGTTCTGCGAATGGTCGTAACTGAAGCCGTACTTGTGCAACAGAGCAGCCGTCGACTCCGACATCTCCCACCACGGTGCGACGTACCCCTTGGGCCTGCGCCCGGTGAACTGCTCGATCAGCTCGACCGACCTGGCGAGGACGTCCTCCTCCTGCTGCGGGGACATCGCGATGGGATTCTCGTGCGAGTACCCGTGCGCACCGATCTCGTGCCCCGCCTCGACGATCATCCGGGTCTGCTCGGGGAACGTCTCGATGGAGTGGCCGGGGACGAACCAGCTCGTGCGGATCCCGCGGCGCTCGAAGAGCTTGAGCAGACGTGGCGTGCCGATCTCACCGGCGAAGACACCGCGTTGAATGTCGTTGGGGGAGTCCTCGCCGCCGTAGCTGCCGAGCCAGCCGGCGACCGCGTCGACATCGACACCGAGGGCTATCCGGATGTCCTTGGGCATGGTGGCGTTTCTCCTCTTCAGTGGGATGTTCCGGTGAACCGGCCGAGGACGGCGGAGAGCCGGGTCGCCGCCGCGGTGGCGTGTGCGACGTCCGCGTCGCTCCAGGAGCGCTCGCTCAGGCTGTGCAGGGAGATCCAGCCGGTGAGGGCGTCGTCACCCGGCGCCGGTACGGGAACGAGCACCTGGGCCTGTACGCCGTACACCTCGGTCAGCGCACGCGGCGGAAGCGGCTCGGCGGTGAACCGCGGCTGGACGAGAGGGCGGCGGTGCTCCGCCAGCCACCGGACGGTGTCGAGACGCCTCTGGTCGAGGGACGCGTCGCGGCGGATGGAGCGGACGCCGGGGCCGCATACCTCACCCGCGGTGAGGTCCACGTGCAGTCCGAGCGCGGGCAGGTCGATGCGGAAGGTGGTGCGGTCCGCACCGGTCGCCGTCAGCAACGCCTCCAGCGTCTCCTGGATCCGGGCACGCGGGCTTCCCGTGTGCAGCAGCGTGCCACGGCCCGGCAGTGCGGTGGCGCCCGCGAGATCCAGGGCCTTCCACAGGGTGGCCGCCACCGAGTCGAACACCGGGACGCCCAGACTCCGTTCGAGACGGGGGGCCTCGAACGCGCCGTTCACGTTGGTGCAGACGACGGCGACGGCGTGCACGGCGCCGTCCACCGCCGTCACCGCCGCTTCCTCGATCTGACGGGCGACATCGGCGGCCGGGATCCGTGCGAAGGCCTCGTTGTCGTCCTGGCCGAACGGCTCGGCGAGGAAGCACTCCAGACCGGCCTCCTTCGCATACGTCTCCACGATCCGCTCGCACACGTCCCGGGTGTAGGGCAGCGCGAGCCCGAGGCGTGTCACCCCGTACGCGGCGCAGGCGTCCAGCAGGGCAAGCGTCGAAGTGGTGGCGGGAACGCCGGTCCCGGCGGTGATCGCCTCGGCCAGCGCGCGGTCCCGGGCCGGCCCGAGCCAGGAGCCGGATGTGCCGTTCCAGGCGATGACATCGACCTTGGAGTCGGCGAGCTGACGGGCCGCCGCCAGCATCGGACCGGTGTCGAACTGGGCGTCGCTTCCGGCGTCGAGCGCGATCCGGGTGACGGGGACACGGGCGAAGTGAGCCGTGAAGCGGGTGGTGTCGGTGCCGAGCAGGCCGTAGGTCACCGGTTCCAGACAGGTGTTGGACGACGGGGTGAGCATGCCGAGCCGTATCGGACGTGTGCGCTCGGTCAGGGACGGGTCGATCATCGGACGGCAAGCCTCCGGGAGTAGTCGATGACAAGGGACGAAGCGGTGAACAGGGCCCCGGCGCCGACGAAGTACAGGAGCGCCCAGGTGTAGGAGCCGGTGCCGCCGACGATGAAGCCGACCGCGATCGGTGTGACGATGCCGGCGATGTTGCCGGAGAGGTTCATGGCGGCGCCCACCACGCCGGCGTTGCAGCGCCCGCCCAGAACGGAGGGGAGCATCCAGTACAGGCCGGCCCAGCGCAGGAAGAACAGCACGACCGACAGCAGGAGTACGGCCGTCAGGGCATCGGGTACGAGGACGACCCCGAGCAGGCCCGCGACGACGGCCGCACCGGCGACGCCCATCATGGTGCGCATGACCGTGTTGGCGTGGACGCCCCGTGCCCGCCAGCGGTCGGCGAGCCAGCCGCCGAACAGCTCACCGACGAAACCGGCACCGAAGATCACCAGCGTCGACCAGCCGATGGTCTTGATGTCGAAGCCCTTGGTCTCGGAGAGATAGAGCGGTCCCCAGGTCAGCACGCCGTAGAAGACGCCGTTGAACCCCATCCAGCCCAGGCACATTCCCCAGAAAGACCGGTACTTGAGGTAGGCGACGAGCCGGGCCGGCTCGTCGGCGACCGGGCTCGCCGCATCCTCCTCGGCGTGTGCGCGCTCGATGTGGGCGAGTTCGGCGGCATTGACGGAGCGGTGCGCGCGGGGGGTGTCGCGCAGGTATCGGAGGGCGAACAGGCCGACGCCGACCGTCACCGCTCCCGCGACGACGAAGCTGGCCCGCCAGCTGCCCGTCCAGGTGATCAGTCCCGAGATCGCGATGCCGCCGAGTGCCGAACCCAGCGGCGCCCCGCCGTCCATCAGAACGGCGCCGCGTCCGCGTTCACGTGCGGGCAGCCACTGCGCGTTGAGCTTGCCGCCGGCCGGCATCACCGGTGCTTCGACCACACCGAGCAGCAGCCGGTAGCCGAGCAGTGAACCGACCCCGGTGGAGGCGGCGGTGAGAGAGGTGGCGAGCCCCCAGCCGACGCAGGCACCCCCCGCCATCCGGCGCGGCCCGAACCGGTCGATGAGCTTGCCCGCCGGTATCTGCATCAACGCGTAGGTCCAGAAGAACGCGCTGAGCACGAACCCGGTGACCTCCTTGGACAGGTGCAGATCCTTGGTGATCAGCGGCAGTGCCACGGAGACGGAACCGCGGTCGATGTAGTTCAGCGCGACGATGCCGAGAAGAAGGACGAAGACCTTCCAACGTGTACGTGTGGGACGTGGGTCGGGGCCCGTCCTGCTGGGCGGCGGAGCGGTTCTCGTCGAGCGGGCGGTCTCGGGCGGAGGCGGGGACGACGACATGGCGGGACCCTCGATTCGGCTGGCGATGACGGATGCAGGGGCTGACGTCGAGCTGAGGACCGTGCGTTGGCAGGGGTGCGTGAACACAGGCGTTGACAGATGCGTGAGCTCCTGACGTGCCCGTTACTCGTTATGGCATACCAAAGAATGAGTACGGGGCGGCCTCGCGTCAAGGGTTTGGTATACCGTGAGGACTTCTTTGCAGGTGGGACACGGGGGCGACACGTGACAGAGCGCGAGGCGGCACCGGCGAACGGCGGCGGCGCATGGTTGCGTGACCAGGTGTGCGAGGGAATCCGCGACAGGATCATCGCGGGGCGGCTCAAACCCGGCGACAGGCTGGTGGAGCGCGAGGTCGCGGAGGAGTTCGGCGTCTCGCGCATTCCCGTACGTGAGGCGATCCGGGTCCTGCTCAGTGAGGGTTTCCTGCAGGCGCTCTCGCCGCGCCGCATCGTCGTGCGTGAACTGTCGCATCAGGACGTGCTCAACCTCTTCGACCTGCGCGAGGCCCTTGAGGTGCTGGCGGCCCGCCGGGCGGCCGAGCGCGCGCTGCCCGCGCAGGTGCAGCGCCTGGAGCGGCTGTTGGAGAGTGCCCGCAAAGCCACCAGGTCGGGCCGGGCCGACCGGATCTCCCGCTCCAACACGGCCTTTCACCATCACATCATCGAGATCGCCGGCAATGACCTGCTCGCCTCGGCGCTCGAACCCCTGGAGGGCCGGATGCGCTGGCTCTTCCAGCAGATCGACGACCCGCATTCGGTGTGGGAGGAGCACCGCGCCCTGTACGAGGCCATCGCCGCCTCCGACGCGGAGGCGGCGGCCCGGCTCGCGCTGGCGCACGTGCGCCACTATCGCGCCGTGGCACTCGGTCTGCTCTTCGACGAGCCCGGCCCGTGAGGGGCGCACCCGCCCTCGGCCCACCCTTTGCCGAAGGTGTCCCGGGCCGTCGCGATCGGGACCGCCGCGCGAGGCCGGTCAGTTCGGGCGGTCGGCGGTGACGAGCCAGGCGGTGCTGCGCATGCGCACCGCTCCGTCCCTCTCGTGCGTGCGCAGGATGCCGGTGAGCTTCCGGCGGGCGCGGATCCGGGCGTCCTCGTCGACCTGGCTCGTCAGATGACGTCCGGGGCCCGAGTCCAGCAGGAAGTCGGCCGCGTCCTCCCCGTCGCGGCCCCACGTCCCGTACGCCTCCACGCGTGCCGTGTCGATGTGCTCGAATCCGGCGGACGCCAGCACCTCGCGGGTGCTCTCCGGGGAGGCGAGGGAGAACATGCCGGGGCTGCCGGGTGAACCGAAGCCCCCGATGGGCAGGATGTCGTGCAACTCCGCGAGGGCCCGCAGCCATTCGTTGGCCTCGGCCTCGGCGGTGCAGACGAACGCCAGGCGGCCGCCGGGGCGCAGTGCGCGAGCGATGTTGGCGAAGGCACCGACGGGATCGGCGAAGAACATCACTCCGAACCGGCTGATCGCGACGTCGTACGCGTGGGACGCGAAGTCGTGGACCTGGGCGTCGGCCTGCTCGAAGCTCACGTTGGCCGAACCCTCGCGCCGGGCGCTCTCGCGGGCCCGCGCCAGCATCGGCGCCGACAGATCGAACCCCGAGGCCGTGCCACGACGTGCGTGTCGGCCGGCCAGTCGCGTCGTGGAGCCGGTTCCGCAGCCGATGTCGAGGACCCGGTCGTGCTCCGCGATGGATGCGGCGGCGATCAGCAGTTGGTCGAAGCCCCCGTTCACGGCATCCCAACGCTCCTGGTTCCGGGCCCAGTGGTCTCCTTCGTGACCGTTCCAGGCCTGCGCCTGTGCGGTGTTGACGACACGCATGTGACTACCCCCTGTTGGACATGGCTCCTGTTGCACGGTCCCTGCCGGGCACGCCGCCCCGGACTAGAATGGGCGCTCGCCCAAACAGTATGGGCGGATGCCCATACTGGCAATCCCCTTTGTCGGCCGAGGGGTGCGCCGCGGACTCGTACCAGGAGAGGACCCATGTCACCGCGCGGAGTAGCGATTCCCGATGTTCGCGAGCGGCTCTTCGACGCCGCAGTGCGGATTCTGGCCCGTGAAGGCCCGGCCGCATTGACGAGCAGAGCCATCACCACTGAGGCGGGCTGTGCCAAGGGCATGCTGCACAAGCACTTCGACGGCCTGGACGAATTTGTCGCCGAGCTGGTCCTGGACCGGTTCGCACGCAGCGCGCGACAGGCCGCCGAACTCCACGGACGGGCCGGCCTGGCCACCATCGCCGAGAACCTCGGCGCGGTCGCGTTCGCACTGCTCGATTCCCTGGATCCCGCGGTCGCCGGCCTGGCCATGACGCGCCCGGCCACCTCCCTGCGCATCCGTGAGGCGCTGGTGGCGGGCGCACCGGGCTTCGCGGCGATCCAGGATTCGATCACCGACTACCTGGACGCCGAGATCCGGCTCGGCAGACTCGGGGCCTCCATCGATGCCGCCTCGATCGCGCTCGCCCTGGTCGGCACCATCCACCATCTCCTGATGACGAGCTGGGACGGCACACCGGGCCGCCGCGAACAGGCGGAGCGACTCGTCGCCCTGCTGGCCGGTGAAGCCCCCGGTGGTGGCGTGGCCCTCGACGGGCGGTCGTGACCTGCTTCTGCACGGTCTCCCGCCGTGGGCGTCGGATGTGTCGCGGCCACTCCACTCGACGGCAGCCGACTGCGTCAACGCCGTCACGGCACGAGAATCCGTCGAGCTGCTGAACCGGGCGCGGAGCAACGCGTCTCGGGAGACGGCGGACGCGTCGCGGCATCGCAGACGGAGCGGCGGGCCTCGGCGGTCCCCGGCCTGTGACGGGTCACGAAGTCCTGGCGGGGCTGAAGCGCCCTGCGGCAGGGACTTTGACGCATAGTCAGGACCGATGGCGGCGACGATCGCCGTGGGTGTCCCGACGGGACCGGCCGCACCGCGGAGCTCGCGTCTCCGTTCCGGGGCGCCACCGGTCCGTCAGCCCGTTGCCGGTCACAGCACTAGTAGTGCTTGGTCATGTGCGGTCTGCGATGGCGTGTCTTCTTGATGGGTCGTGTCGTTGACAGGACGTGCTGAGTGGGGAGTTGGCTG
>NZ_JBIURS010000036.1:0-58045 GCF_044740965.1 Streptomyces sp. NPDC088252
CACTGTCTCCAGCACCGCAAGCTGTTCGGCGAACAAACCGCCTTCCCCATCGAACTCCCTGCCGCCGCTTGACGAGTTAGAACCCTGAGGTGTCTCACAGCCTCTTTGACGTCACCAGTGAAGCCCATCCACTCCTCGGGCGCCACAAGCACGGCAGCAGCGCCGCAACGGGCCACCTGCTGGGCATCAAGGGTTCCTGCCTATGTGATCAGCCTTCGATGGCACGAGCCGGCAGCAGTCAGAGTTCACCGGCATTCGGTGAAGCCCCAAGGTCACGCGACACCGGCCTCGACCCCGCTGCGTCCTCCGTCGGCGGGGCCGCTTTGCTTGCTTGAGAGCAACGTCACTCGGGGCACGGCGTCCCCCGCAGTGCGGCGTTCAACTGCTTGCCTTGTGCGTCCGTGAGCGGCCGGGCGTCGTTCCCGAATCGCTGTGCCGCAAGCCGATCCACCTTGTCGCCTCCGCCCGCGAGTGAGGAGCACTGGTTGCGGCCGGCGTCGATGGCCTTCTCTTCGTCCTCGACGATCCGTGGGTCCACGGCCCGAATCGCGCGAAGATTTACCTCTCGGTCGACACCGATCGGCGCGTCCGGGATGCCTGCGGCCTTCTCCGCAGTGCTGCCTCTGCCGGTGTCGGCCGAGGCGCTGCTGCTCGGTTCTGCCTTGTTTACATACCTCTGCTCAGTCGAGCAGGCGGCAAGGGACAGCAGCGCGGCGGTGGCGAGCAGGACAGCGGCGGGTCTCACGGTGGCACTCCGAATGTGGACGTGCGGGGTCTGACACGTGGGGCACGCGAATGGTTGCGCAGGTGCCGCACGGTGCCCGGGGCCGGTTGTCATAGCGGCCCAGTACCGTGGACTCATCCCATTCGCGCCTATGGCTGGGCGCAGCCACGAGACCGCCTCTCACCCGGAACGGTGCCCGGGGGAGGGGCGGACGCGTGTCAGTTGTCGCCTTCCGGCTCCGGGTGCAGCACGGCCTTCTTCACGGCCATCTCCAGCTCGAACCGGGACACCCCGGTCGCCTCGGCGTGCGCGGTCACCGCGGCCTGGAACTTCGCCGCCGCCTCACGCCACGGCTCCCACGCCTCCTTCGTGTAGGGCTCGGCGAGGGCCTTGCGCTGCTCTTCGGCGGAGGAGCCTTCCAGCGTGATCAGTTCTTCAGGCACATCGATTGCCACGGCCGGATCGTAAACGGCAGCACTGCCAATCGAGCGGAGCCGCGCAGGTCAGGCGGCTGTGACGACATCCGACCGGACTGCGGCTTCCCACTCCACCAGCAGCCGCTGATACTCCGCCTCGCCCTCCGGTGACAGCGGGCCGGCAGCCCACAGTGCGCGGATGTCCGAGTTCACCGCGGCGGGCGAGCGCACAGGCGTGGCAGGCGAAGGCGTGATCGGCATGGGAAGAGGCTACGGGGAGGCACTGACAATGGCCCCGACCGCCGCGTCCAGGGCCAGGTGCCATGGGAGGCCCTCGGGGCGCCGCTCGCCCGGCTGGTTCGGTACGAAGCCGCCTGGCCCGCACAGCACCGTCACCCCGGCGCCGTGGAGCGTCTCCATCGATCGGTCGAATCCGGATGGTGGACGTAGGTGGCGTTCACACAGTGCATCGTCACAGTCGGGCTCCGCTTCCCGATCCCCTCGGCAACCACGCCGACGACGAATGACGATGTCAGACCAAGGGCCCAGGCGTTGACCGTGTTGAACGTGGCCGGCGCGAACTGAATCACATCAGCCGGCGGCCACACGTCCGGTTCCCCAGGCAGCTTGTACTCGGAGCGCACCGGATGCCCGGTCAGCCGCTCCAGCTCCGGCGTCTGCTCGCCCAGCCACCAGGCCGCCGTCGGCGTCAGCCCGAGACACACATCCCACCCGCGGGCCTGAGCGTCCTCGATGCCCCGGGCCACCTCGAAGACGGGCGGGGCAGCGGATCCGAACGTCATGTTCTGGTGCATGCGCCGGTCGCGGATGCACTCGCCGAGGGTGTGCTGAGATCGCCCTGCGACCTTCTGGCATATGCCGTAGGAGTGGCGGCACACCGCAGATTCGAACGGTTGTTCACTCAGGTGGGCGGCCGATGCGGGATGATCTCCATCGTCGGTCACATTGCCGGTCTCGGGTCGCAGTCCACACCCCCCAAGGTGCGGCGACCCGGGGCCGGTTTTGTGTCATGGTGGGCTGATGTTCGCACTTCGCCAAGTTGACGCGATGGGAGTCCGGTGGGAGTCGAGTGGGAGATGATCATGGTGAACGTGAGCGAACTGACGCTGACCGGGGCCAACTGCTCGATGTCGCCTGTGCGTGATGCCGCCCAGGCCGGGCCCGTATTCAGCGGCGACGCACCAGGGGGGAATCGATCATGAACATCCCTTTCTTGGACAATTGGCGTAAGCGTCACGACGGTACGCGAGGGGCGGGGCTCGCCGCAGCCGTCGCGGCCGATCCGGAGGGCGTGGCCGAGCTTCTCGCCGAGTGCGAGCTGCTGCGTGTCCGGGCGGGGCAGCGGGGGCTCGAACTCGACGACACTCCGGCCTCGTTGGCGGCACTCGACCAGTTGCCGCCGCGCTGGCGCGACGATCCCGAGGAGCTGCCCTGGCTGGGCAACGATGCGGGGCTCTACCTCGGAACCGTCCTGGTGCGCAACGTCCCCGGTGCGGTCTGGAGTATCTGGCCGAGCGGGCAGCCCGTCGTGCGGCTCGCCTCGGGGCGGGAGATCGACGTGGTCGAGGCCGGGCTGGACTGGGCGATGGCGGGCAGCCCCGAGCTCTCGCAGGTCTATTCGGAGTCGGCCGAGGGGTAGCACTTCCATCAAAACCGGATAAGAAGCCTTATGCCCCATTTGTGCGTGTCGGAAGTGAAGTCCCTTTTCCCGCTGGATAGTTTGCGCTGACCTCGACATAGCGACAAGTGGGTGGGGCAGCGTATGGCCGTCGATCCTTTGATCGAGCTGCGGGACGTCAACAAGTTCTATGGACAGTTGCACGTACTGCGCGACATCAATCTCACCGTCGGCCGCGGGGAGGTGGTGGTGGTCATCGGCCCCTCCGGCTCCGGTAAATCGACGCTGTGCCGGACCATCAACCGGCTGGAGTCCATCGAGTCGGGCCGGATCGCGATCGACGGCAGACCGCTTCCGGAGGAAGGGAAGGGACTGGCCCAGCTCCGTGCCGAAGTCGGCATGGTCTTCCAGTCGTTCAACCTGTTCGCGCACAAGACCGTGCTGGCCAATGTCTCGCTCGCCCAGCTCAAGGTCCGCAAGCGGAAGAAGGACGAGGCCGATCGGCGCTCCCGGGAGCTGTTGGAACGGGTCGGACTCGCCGCGCACGCCGACAAGTTCCCCGCCCAGCTCTCCGGCGGCCAGCAGCAGCGCGTGGCCATCGCCCGCGCCCTCGCCATGGACCCCAAGGCACTGCTCTTCGACGAGCCCACCTCCGCCCTCGACCCGGAGATGATCAACGAGGTGCTGGAGGTCATGCAGCAGCTCGCGCGGGACGGCATGACCATGGTCGTCGTCACCCACGAGATGGGCTTCGCCCGCTCCGCCGCCAACCGTGTGGTCTTCATGGCCGACGGCCGGATCGTCGAGGACCGCACTCCCGAGGCGTTCTTCACCGCCCCGGAGAGTGACCGCGCCAAGGACTTCCTGTCCAAGATCCTCAAGCACTGACGGGGGCTCCGTGTTGCGTACGAGAAAGGTCCTGGCCGCCTGCGCCGGTCTCCTGCTGGCCGTGCTCGCCGCCGCCTGCGGCAAGGAGGGCAGCCCGCCGGTGAAGGGCCCGAAAGCCGATCAGTTGCCGGTGTACCAGGTCGACACGAGCTTCCGGCTGCCCGCATCACCGACCTGGACGAAGGCGAAGAAGCGGGGATACCTCCGGGTCGGGGCCAAGGAGGACCAGCCCTACCTCGGCGAGAAGGATCCGGCCACCGGCGTCTACTCAGGCTTCGACATCGAGATCGCCAAGATGATGGCGGCCTCGCTCGGCTTCGAGCCCAGGACGATCCGCTTCAGGACCATCGCCTCCGCCAACCGCGAGACGGCGCTGCAGAACGGTCAGATCGACTACTACGTCGGCACCTACACCATCAACGACATGCGCAAGAAACTCGTCGGCTTCGCGGGCCCCTACTTCATGGCCGGACAGTCGCTGCTCGTACGCACCGACGAGCACGACATCCACGGCCCGCAGGACCTGGCCGGCAGGACCGTCTGCTCGGCAGCCGGATCGACCCCGTACCAGCGCATCGCCGCCGACTACCCGAGGGCGATCCTGGTCGCCTACGACACGTACTCGATCTGCGTCGACAACCTGCTGACCTACCAGGTCGACGCCGTCACCACCGATGACGCGATCCTGCTGGGCTTCGCCGCCAAGGCGCCCAAGGAACTGAAGGTGGTGGGCAGGCCCTTCTCCCAGGAGCCGTACGGCATCGGCGTCCCGCGCAGCGACAACGCCTTGCGGTTCGCCCTGGACGACGCCCTGGAGGCGAACCAGAAGAACGGCAACTGGAAGAAGGCGTTCGAGGCCACACTCGGTCTGTCCGGAGTGCCCGCGCCGACCCCGCCGCCCATCGACCGCTACCCGGCGACCTGAGAGGGCGGGGACCGACATGGACGTACTCACGCAGAATTTCTCGCTCTACGGCAAGGGCTTCCTCGGCACGGTCGAGCTGACCGTCTACTCCTCGATCCTGGCCCTGCTCCTCGGCTTTCTCATGGCCTCCTGCCGGGTGGCTCCCGTGGGCTCGCTCCGGGTGCTCGGCACGGTCTGGGTGACGGTGCTGCGCAACACCCCGCTGACGCTGCTCTTCTTCGCCGTCCTGCTCGGACTGCCGCGCTTCGGACTGGTGCTTCCCTTCAAGGCCTTCGCCGTCCTGGCCCTCGGCTGCTACACCTCCGCGTTCATCTGCGAGGTGCTGCGCTCCGGCATCAACACCGTGCCGACGGGGCAGGGCGAGGCGGCCCGCAGCCTCGGCATGACGTTCGGCCAGACGCTGAACCACATCGTGCTGCCGCAGGCGTTCCGCTCGGTGATCCCGCCGATCGGCTCGACGCTGATCGCCCTCGCCAAGAACTCGGCGATCGCCGGGGCGTTCAGCGTCACCGAACTGCTCGGCACCTACAAGACCCTCAACGAGCTGGGGTACAGCATCATCTGGACCTTCGTGTGGATCGCCGTCGGCTACCTGATCATCACCCTGTCCATCAGTGCGCTCTTCCACATGATGGAGAAGCGCTGGGGAGTCGCCCGATGACCACCCGCACCCCGCCGACCGCCACCGCGCTCTACGACATCCCGGGACCGGTCACGCGCAGACGCCACCGTGTCTACGGGATCGTCTCGACGGCACTGATCCTGGCGTTGGTGGGCTGGATCGTCCATCTGCTCCTCGACACCGAGCAGTTCACCGCCGCCAAGTGGACCCCCTTCGAGTACAAGGGCATTCAGGAGCTGCTGCTGCGCGGACTGGGCAACACCCTCAAGGCGTTCGCGTACGCCGCAGTGCTCTCCCTCGTGCTCGGGGCGGTGCTCGCCGTCGGACGCCTCTCCGTCCACCGGGCCGTGCGCTGGGTCTCGACGCTCCTGGTCGAGTTCTTCCGGGCGATGCCCGTACTGGTGATGATCTTCTTCATCTTCGTGGCGCTGAAGGTGCAGCCGCTGCCCGCGCTGGTCACCGGTCTGACGCTGTACAACGGCTCTGTGCTGGCCGAGGTGTTCCGTACCGGAATCAACTCGGTGGATCGGGGCCAGCGCGAGGCCGCGTACGCGCTGGGGCTCCGCAAGACGCAGGTCACCACATACGTACTGGCCCCGCAGGCGGTGCGCGCCATGCTGCCCACGATCATCAGCCAGCTGGTGGTGGCGCTCAAGGACACCTCGCTCGGCTATCTGATCACCTACGAGGAATTCCTCCACGCGGGCAAGCTCATCGCCTCCAATCTCGACTACGATCTTCCCTTCATCCCCGTGGTGATGGTGATCTCGCCGATCTACATCGGGATGTGCATGCTGCTCTCCTGGTTCGCGACCTGGGTGGCGAAGCAGGAGCGGCGCAATCCCAAGACGAAGGCCGTGGAGGTCGCACCGGCCGAACCAGGAACGCTGCTGCCGGGAGTGCAGTAGCCGGGGTCCGCCGCGAAGCGGTCCCGAGGAGTGGTGCCCGCCCGGCAGCAGCCGGTGATCACTTCTCGCGCAGGACAACGGATCCGTGCGACGGGTCGTCCATGCGCGAGAAGAAGGTCAGCTGCGTGCCGGCCGGGCCGTGCTCGATGTACGGCGGCCGACGGCGTCGATCGACGCGGCGAACCGTTGACCGTCCGGGACGTCCTCGGTGCCGTTGCCTTCCCGCCCCTGCCCGAAGTGCGCAGGGGAAGGCGACGGCTCGGACGGTTCCCGCGGGGAAGAAGGATCCGGCAGACGTCCGCAGCGGTCCCCGGTTGCGGGGTCTGCGGCGCGACGCGGCCGTGCGGCTCACTTCAGCGCGCTCTTCGCCTGCCAGTCGGTCCAGCTCACATTCCACGCCCCGTATCCGTTGCCCTCAGCGACCGTGCCCTTGGCATCGGCGCCGGTGATCTCGAACGGGTCGCCGACCCGCACCTGCTGGTACAGCGAAGCGGCGTTGGCGTCACTCATGCCGACACAGCCCGAACTGTGGTTGGCCACACCGAAGTAGGCGGCGTTCCACGGTGCCGCGTGGGCATACATCCCCGACCAGGTCAGCCGCATCGACGAGTCGACCATCTTGTCGTAGGCATCGCCCAGGCCGACCGTCTCGGAGCGCATGTTGATCGTGCCCTCCTTGGCCATCAGTACAGCCGTGCCGCGCCAGGACGCCTTCTCGCCGCCCGGGGTGCCGGCCGACATGGGCACGTCCATGACGGTCTTTCCGTCCCTCTTCAGCGCCAGCCGGTGACGGTCGAGGTCGACCTTGACCACCTGGTCGGCGCCGATCGCGAAGGTGGTCCGGTAGTCGCGGACGAACCAGCCGCCGGACGGGCCCGAGTCGATGCCGTTGAGGTCGGCGTCGAGCGTCACCTTCGTGCCGGGCTTCCAGTACTCCTTCGGCCGCCAGTCGACGCGGTCCTTGCCGGAGTAGTCCTGCAGCCAGCCCCAGGAGCCCTCGGTGTTGTTCGAGGTGGTGACCTTCAGGGCCTTCTCCACCGCGGCCCTGTCCTTCACCGGGTTGTCGAAGACGATCGACAGCGGCTGGGCGATGCCGACCGTGGTGTTCTTGCCGGGGGCCAGCGTCAGCTTGTTGACCTTCTCGGCCGCCGAGGTGGTGAAGCCGGCCTTGTCGCTGCCGCCCTCGGTGTCCTTCGCCTCGACACTGTACGTGGTGCCGGGCGCGGCCGGCCGGTCCGATGTCCAGGTCCTGCCGTCGGCGGATATCCGGCCGGTGAGCGCGTCGCCCCCGGTCGCGTTCACCGTGACCGTCTTCAGCTTTCCGGCGCCCAGGGTCACCTTCACCGGCTCGCCGGGGGCGGCCTCGGCGCCCTTCAGGTTCACCGAGATCCTGGTGTCGTGCGCCGGTGCGACCCCGGTCGCCCCCTTGCCCGAGTCCGACGCGGAGGCGCCGGAACAGGCGGTGAGCGTGGCGCCGAGCACGGTGGTGCCGGCGATCAGGGTGAGCCGGACCGGGTGGACGAGCGGGGCGGTACGGCGTATGCGCCGACGTGCGGAGAACAACGGAAACCTCCAAGGCATTGCTTCTCATTGGTGAAGAGGCGTTACCACCGACGATAGGTTCCACAAATCGGCCGAAAACCAGGAAATCCTCTGTGTGACATGGACCGCAGCACAACGGTCATCGTCCGGTCACATACGCCGCGCGGCTCCGTCACGGACCGCTGTGAGCATCCTGTGCAGCCCTGCGGAGCCGACAGCGGGGCGGACCAGGGAGGGCCACGAACATGTCAGCACTGCTCGCGACCGGGAACCGCAGCCGCGACCAGGAGCTACGGATACGCGGCCTGACCGCCGCCGAGCACCGGGCTTTCGTCGCCACCCGCACGGAGGCGAGCTTTCTGCAGTATCCGTCCTGGGCCGGGGTGAAGGACCAGTGGACCTCGGAAATGGTCGGCTGGCACAGCGATCTCGGCGAACTGGCCGGGGCCGCTCTGGTGCTTTACCGGCAATTCCCTGGAACCCGCAAGTACTTCGCCTATCTGCCCGAGGGCCCGGTGGCCGACTGGGCCGATCCCGACACGGACCGCTGGCTGCGACCGCTCGTGGCCCATCTGCGGAAGGCGGGTGCCTTCGCCGTTCGGATCGGCCCCTCACCCGCGTACCGCCGTTGGGACACCGCCCGCCTCAAGGCGGCCACCGGCCCCGGCCGGAGGATCGGCGACGTGCTCGCCACCGAGGTGGACCCGCTCGGCACGGCCGTCGCCGAACGGCTCCGGGCCCGGGGCTGGCGCCGCTGCGGCGGCGACGGGGGAGAGGACGCCGACGCGCAGCCGCGCTACGTCTTCCGGGTCCCGCTCGCCGGGCGGACCCCAGACGAACTGTGGTCGGGACTCAACCAGGAATGGCGCCGCAACGTTCGCAAGGCCCGGAAGGACGGGGTGCGGATCGTCATCGGCAGCGAGGCCGAACTCCCCGAATTCCACCGGCTGCTGCGGATCACCGAGGAGCGCGACGGCTTCCGGCTCGGCCGCTCCCTCGCGTACTACCAGCGGCAGTACGCCGTACTCAACGCCGAGCGGCCCGGCCGGATGAGGCTCTACCTCGCCGTCCACCAGGGCGAGATCCTGGCCGCCCACACCATGATCAGCACCGGTCGGCGGGTCTGGTACCAGACCGGCGCTTCCGCCGACCACCGCCGCGAGGTGCGTCCCAGCAACGCGTTGCAGTGGAAGATGATGCTCGACGCCCATGAGCTCGGTGCTGATGTGCATGACATGCGCGGGGTACCCTCCACCCTTGACCCCGACGACCGCCCCTTCGGGCTGCTCCGTTGGAAACTCGGCACCGGAGGCCAGGTCGTCGAGACCCTCGGAGAGTGGGAGACATCGGTGGGCGGAGCCGCCAACAACACCTTGTACCGTGCGTTCCAGGCATACCTGGCCCGCCGATGACGGCCACCGAGGCGGCCTCGAAGGCCCCGGAACGCACGTCCGGCTCGGTGCTGCGCAGCGGCGCCGTCATGGCGTCCGGCTCCGTCGTCTCCCGGGCGACCGGCTTCGTACGCTCGGCGGTCGTCGTCGCCGCGCTCGGCACCGGACTCCAGGCCGACGGCTACACCGTCGCCAACACCGTGCCCAACATCCTCTACACGCTGCTCATCGGCGGCGCGCTCAACGCCGTCTTCGTCCCGGAGCTGGTCCGGGCCGCCAGGAACCACGCCGACGGCGGAGCCGCGTACACCGACCGGCTGCTCACCCTCTGTACCATCGGGCTCCTCGCCCTCACCGCGCTGACGGTCGTCGGCGCACCGTGGATCGTCTCGGTCTACGCCCCCGACTACCACGGCGAACAGGCCGATCTGACCATCGCCCTGGCCCGCTACTGCCTGCCGCAGATCCTCTTCTACGGACTGTTCACCCTGCTCGGCCAAGTGCTGGGCGCCCGTGACCGGTTCGGCGCGATGATGTGGACCCCGGTCCTCAACAACGTCGTGATCATCGCCGTGTTCGGGATCTATCTCGGCGTGGCGACCGGCTCCGACGGTACGTTGACCTCGGCGCAGGCCGAGTGGCTCGGCTGGGGAACCACCGCCGGGATCGCGGTGCAGACGCTCGCCCTGGTGCCCGCGCTGCGGGCCGCGAAGTTCCGCTGGCGACCGCG
Source organism: Streptomyces sp. NPDC088252 (assembly GCF_044740965.1). Classification (NCBI taxonomy): domain Bacteria; kingdom Bacillati; phylum Actinomycetota; class Actinomycetes; order Kitasatosporales; family Streptomycetaceae; genus Streptomyces; species Streptomyces sp. NPDC088252. The sequence continues at coordinate 9,786 of NZ_JBIURS010000036.1, forward strand.
GTTCGACTGGCGCGGCAGCGGTCTCACCCGACCGCTGCGTGCGGCCGGCTGGCTCGTCATGCTCGTGCTGACCAACCAGATCGCCTACTGGGTGGTCACCCGGCTCTCCACCGCCACCGGCCAGCATGCCGTCGAACAGCACGTGTCGGGCGGCGTCGGCTACACCGCGTACAGCTACGCCTATCAGCTGTGGGTGGTGCCGCACGGCATCGTGACCGTCTCCCTCGTCACGGCGCTGATGCCCCGGATGAGCCGGTCGGCGGCCGACGACGACCTGACGGGTGTGCGGCGCGACGTCTCGTACGCGTTGCGCACCTCGGCCGCGGTCGTGGTGCCCGCCGTGGCCGTGCTGTGCGCGCTGGCGCCGTGGGTGATGGGGGCCGTGTACGGATACGGGCGCACCGGCGCCGCGGACATCACGGCCATGGCGGGGATGATGATGGCGTTCGCACCGGGGCTGATCGCCTACTCCGGGCAGTACGTGCTCTCCCGCGCGTTCTACGCGATGAGCGACACCCGCACGCCGTTCCTCCTCAATCTGGTCATCGCGGCACTCAACGCCGGACTCTGCGTCGTCGCGTATCTGCTGCTGCCGGTCCGTTGGGCCGTGACCGGAATGGCCGGGGCGTACTCGGTGGCACTGTTCGCCGGCTTCGGCGTCACCGCGTACGTGCTGCACCGCAGGGTCTGCGCCGGCGCAGCCGCCCGGCCCTCGCTGCTGCGCTCGGCCGGCCTGTGGGCGCAGCTGCGGCTGGTGGTGGCGAGTGTGCCCGCCGGGCTGCTGGGATACCTGGCCGCTCGCGCCTGCGAGGGATTCGGTGACTTCGCGGCGGTGGGGGCAGGGACCGTCGTGCTGCTGCTCACGGTCGCGCTGCTGGCCCGGCCGCTCCGGCTGCGGGAGATCAGCGCCCTGATCGCGGCGGGCCGCGGGCGGCTGCGGCGGGCCTGATCCGTCGGGCGCACGGCCCGCTCGCCGGTTCGAATTCACTCCTTGATCGCTGGGATACTGCTGCCATGCCTCGCGTGTTGCTGATCGAAGACGACCCCTCCGTACGGGAAGGGGTCGAGCTGGGGCTGCGGCGGCGCGGCCATGAACTGCGGGCCGTCGAGACCGGTGAGGCGGGGCTGGCCGCGCTGGGGGAGTTCCGGCCCGATCTGGTGCTCCTCGACCTGATGCTCCCCGGGATGAACGGGGTCCAGGTCTGCCGACGGGTCCGGGAGACCAGCCAGCTCCCGATCATCATGCTCACGGCGCGCGGCGACGACTTCGACGTGGTCGTCGGTCTGGAGGCCGGGGCCGACGACTACATCGTCAAACCCGCCCGCACCGAGGTGATCGAGGCCAGGATCCGTGCCGTACTGCGCAGGCTCGCCGAGCCCGCGGGACGCAGCGGCCTCGAACACCACGGCGAACTCGTCGTCGACCGCACCGGGCTCTCGGTCGCCAAGGCGGGGGAGCGGCTCCTCCTGGCGCCCTCCGAGCTGAAGCTGCTGTTCCACCTCTCGGCCTCCCCCGAGCAGGTGTTCAGCAGGCAGCAGCTCCTCGAATGCGTCTGGGAGCACAGCTACCATGGGGACGCCCGACTGGTCGACGCCTGCGTGCGGCGGCTGAGACAGAAGATCGAGGACGTGGCGGGCAGCCCGCGCTACATCCAGACCGTCCGCGGTTTCGGCTACCGCTTCGGGCCGCTCGCATGAAGCTCTTCGCCGCCCGGTTCGGACTGCGGACCCGTCTCATAGCCGCCTTCCTGCTGGTCGCGGCGATCAGTGCCGTCACCACCGCGACCCTGACCTACCGCGAGGCCCGCTCCGCCATCCTCCAACAGGCCCAGGACACGGCCGTCGACCAGTTCCGCGACCGGATCGGTGCGCTGTCCGTGACCCTGCCCGTGGACGAGGAGCAACTGCGGCGGAACTGTCAGCACCTCGCCAGGGAGGGCAAGCCGCAGACCCGCGTCTTCGCCGAGTACGGGAACATCCGGGTCTCCTCGTCGGACCGGCCCACCTCCAACGTGATCACCTCCGCACTGCGCGACGCCGTCCGCGGCAACGCGAGCGGCTCCTTCCAACGGGTCGTCAAGGACGGCAGGCCCTGGCTGACCGTCGGGATGCCCGCTCTGTTCGACCGGGGCGACGGACGCCAGCCCACCGGGCTCTTCCTCTACGCCGTGATACCGCTGACCACCGAGGAGGCCAATGTCAAGGCCATGGTCACCGCGGCCCGCGACGGTGCCTTGCCCGCACTTCTGATCGCGCTGGTGCCCGCCCTGCTCGCCGCCCGCAGCGTGCTGCGTCCGGTACGCGATCTGCGGCGGGCGGCGGCGGGCATCGGCCGGGGCGAGCTCGACACCCGTATCGAGGTCCGGGGCTCCGACGAACTGGCCGAACTCGCCTGGACGTTCAACGAGTCCTCGACAAAACTCCAGGAATCGGTGGAGGAGCTCCGGCGGGCGGAGGCGCGGGCCAGACGCTTCGCCTCCGACGTCTCGCACGAACTGCGCACCCCGCTCGCCGGTATGCTCGCCGTCACCGAGGTGCTCGACGAGGACGCCGCCCAGCTGAACTCCGACACCGCGGCGGCCGTCCGGCTGATCAGTGCCGAGACGGGGAAGCTCGCCACCCTGGTCGAGGATCTGATGGAGATCTCCCGCTTCGACGCGAAGGCGGCGGATCTCCATCTCGACGAGGTCGATGTCGCCGAGACGATCCGCAAGACCCTGCAGAGCAGGCGCTGGGAGGACAGGGTGGACACCGAACTTCCCGACGGAGTGAGGGCGCTGCTCGACCCGCGTCGATTCGATGTCGTCGTCGCGAACCTCGTGGGCAATGCCCTCCGGCACGGTGCGCGGCCCGTCACCGTGCGGCTGCGGACCCAATCGCGGGGCGCAACCTCCTGGCTGGTGACCGAAGTCGCGGACAACGGACCGGGTATCGACCCGGCAGTGCTTCCGCACATCTTCGACCGGTTCTACAAGGCCGACGCGGCCCGCACCCGTTCGGCGGGCAGCGGGCTCGGTCTGGCGATCACTCAGGAGAACGTGCGGCTGCACGGCGGTACCGTGCACGCGGCCAACGAGCCCGGAGGCGGCGCGGTCCTCACCGTGGAACTGCCGCTGGAGGGGCAGTGAGAGGCGTACGAGCCCTCCGCATCCTGCTGCCCCTCGTGCTGACGGTGGCCGGATGCGGGATACAGGCGACGGATGTCGTCGAGGTCGGCGACCCGGCGACGGTGGACGTGGCGCCGGGCGGCCCGGAGGGCACGCTGCTCTACTTCGTTTCCTCGTCCTCCGCCAGCCGGCTGATGCCGGTGGTGCGGCAGGTCGACCTGACGACGGAAGGCGATGCCGGCACCGGGGGCGCGGTGCGCGTGTGGCGCGGATCCGACAAGGCCATGATCATGCTCTTCGACGGCCCCACCAAGGCCGAGGCCGACGCGGGGCTGCGCACCGAACTGCCGTACATCCGGACACTGGGTCTGACTCTGGGGCCGGACGGGGTGACGGTCCGGGTGAACACAGCCGTCACGGAACTCTCCGAGGTCGCCCGGCAGCAGCTGATCTGCACGGCCGCCCAGGCCCGTACCGCGGACCGGGGTGCGGAGGTGAAGGTGATCGGTACCGACGGTGTCATCGGGCCGGCCCACTGCTCCGTCTGACGCCCGCCCGGTCCGTGGGGCCGGGATCGGACCGTCGCCCGGTGCGAGCTGCGCGGCGCCGGGACGGGAGCCTGCGCGGCCCGCGTCGCATCGGCGACGATCTCCACCACATCGGGCCCGCACGCCCGGGAGTCGACCACCTTCAGCAGCAGTCAGGACGTGTTGTTGTCGCGCTTGCGGGCCGGCTTCGCGTGGTTGCGTTCCGCCACGTCGATCCGCGGCGGCTTGCCACCCGGCACACCGACCGTCGACCCGGTCCGGCAGTCCGCGCGAGGCGCGGCGGCCCGTCAGCCGCAGCAAGTCACCGATGGTTGCCACGACCGGGCGCGTGGTGAATGATCTCGGAGGCGGCGGCCGCGTCCCTCCAGGGGCATCGGGGCAAGGGGGCAGCAATCCTTTCGGTAATCGTCAATGTGCTGATCGGCCTGGCGACCAGTCTCATCGGTGGTGCGTGCGTATGGCTCTGGGAACGCGGCAAGCGGTCCCGCGTGGTACGGCGCAAGGCGGACTTCTTCGGTGTGGTGCCGGGAGAGACCTGTGTGATCGTCATCGGCAACAAGTACAACCTGCCGGACGCGACGAACCGCAAGGACGTCCGCGCCATCATCGAGGTGGCGACACTGGCCAGCCAGCTCGGCAGCGATGTAGTCACCGAATCCAGCAACGACTTCCGCGGCAGCAACGACGTCCGGACGGAGTTCTGCATCGGTGGCCCGCTCGGTGACGCCAACATCCGTACGGGTGGCCACCTGGCCGCGCATCTGCCGGGCATCACCATCCTTCCGTACAGCGAGGAGCCCGAGTCGGGGGCCTTCGTCGTCGGCGGTCAACGGTATTTGTTCGAGAAGGACAGCCTGGAATTCACGCTGGTGGCCAAATTCACGCCACCGGAGGCCACCCGCCCGGTCTTCCTCATCTGCGGACATAGTTCCTTGGCGAACCAGGCCGCCATCCACTACCTCAAGCGGCACCACCGTGACGTGGCTCGCTCCCTCGAATCGTTGGACCGTTTCTGCATCCTGATCAAAGTGCCGGCCATCAGAACGTACGGTTTCCAGGCCGCCGCCCTGGAGCGTGACATCACTAGGGAGGCATTCACCCGGGTCTGACGTCATGGGTGACGCCCGTCCGTCGCCGGATCACGACGGGGAGGCGTTTCTCCCCGTACCCGGTCGGCCACCGCGGCCCAGGCGACACGGGCCGCGAGAGAGCTGCGTACGTCGGCCGCCCTGGCGAAGGCAGCACCGTCCGACCGTCCGAAAGCCGACCGACGACGTCGGCACCGTTGTCGTCCGCACCGCCCACTCGCCGGACCTCAGTGCGGCCGTCCCGCCGACACAGGCTTGCCACAAGCTCCTCGAACTCGGTGCCAGTCATCGCATCCACCTCGGCCGGTGCCTCATCAGCCGAAGTTCGCCGCAGTGTTCCCCGCCGCTCGCGCCGTTCTGTGAGCCGGTGGCCTCGTGGCCGTTTCCGGGGGCTGGAGGAGAGCTCGGACAGCTTTGGTCAAGAGCTCGACCGCTAATGTATCCCGCTCAGGAAAGATGCTGGATTGTCGGGCCCATCCCGCCTTACGGTGGCGCCATGAGTGATCACCCCGAAGCGCCTGTCGCGCCCGTCGCGGCCTATGAACCCCCCTACTACGTGGCTGTCTTCACCACGGTGCGAACCCAGGACCAGAGCGGCTACGGCGAGACCAACGCACGTATGGAAGACCTGGTGAAGGACGTCCCTGGGTTCCTGGGGATGGACCACGCGCAGACTCCTGACGGGCTGGGCATCACCGTCGGGTACTTCCGCGACGCCGACGCCCTCACGGAGTGGCGGAGCAACGCCGAGCACCGCGCAGCCCAACAGCGCGGGCGAGTCGAGTGGTACCAGAGCTACACGCTGCATGTGGCGAAAGTGGAGCGGAGCCACGGGTTCACGCGACCGTAGGTCCCGCAGAGCCCGACAGCAGTCTGACCAACCGAAGCCACCTCAGCGACCGTGCCGGTACGAGCTCGTATCGAACGGGTCGGCGCAGCACCGTCTGGGCCCGCCGCCGACCGCAGCCCACGGATCGTGACGAACCCTCAGTGAACTGATCCGACTTCGGCGGCGTGACAGCACCTGATCACTCGCGTGACAGGATCACGGCCTCCCCGCCGAAGCCCACTGCCAACTTGCCGGCCCATGCCGAGGTCGTCCGGACCGGACCCGGGAACGCAAGATCCGGACCGATCTTCCGCCTGTCGGCCGAGTCCCACGCCCACGCCACATGGGCCTTGACGCTGTTCAACCCGCAAGCAACGACGGCGGGGCGCCCGTCCATCAGCGTCGTGTCCACCGATCGTTCCCCGACAATGATGTCTTGGGCGAGGGGCTCACCGACCGGTCGTGCGGTCATCGGGTCCCACAGGCGCAGGGTTCTGTCCTCACCGCCTGCGACCACGACAAGGTCGCCGGCGACCTCGATGACGTCGGCCGCAGTTGCACCATGGGGGATTGGTTCACCGATCTGCTGGCGCGTGCTCAGGTCCCCAAGGCGCACTGTGCCGTAATCATTGCCGAACTCCGCGGTGATGGTCGTGGCGACGGGGCGGCCGTGAACCACCGCGGTGGCGAGGGCGAGCGTGAAGCCGTCCTCGATGAGCGTCACGCCGTGATCGGGCTGTCCGCTCGTCCGGTCCCGCATCCACGTCGTCAGGTCCCACATCCGCGTGGTGCCGTCCGCCCCGCCGGACAGCACGCAAGGACGCCCGTTCAGCTCAGCGACGCCCAGCGCCGCAGCGCAGCCCGCCACGACCAGCATCCCGGTCGCAATCGCAGACACGTCACCGGCATCGTCGGCGAACGCCTCGAGGACCGCGATCTGCGACCAGTCCTCCTGAGCCCCTGTGCTTCCCACCCGATTCCCCTCACTGATTTACGTGATCACGGCCAGCGACACTGAACGGGTGTCGCGCGGACAGTGCGGCTCCAAGTGGGGGGATGCGTGCCGGTGTTGTCGCGGATCACGCGGGCGAAGGCATGGGCATGGTTTCAGAGCGTGTCAGCTTCAAGCAATGCCCCACACAGCCGACGTGGACAGCCGAGCGGCGGGGAGAGGTACGCCAACGACCTCGGCCGCCCCGCCCGGCTCCTGGACCTGGAGGGCGCCGTCGCTGCCTACAGGAATTCTCAAGTGCCGTGACGGAGTGTCATGGCAAGGTCATGCCCAAAAGCCACAGCGAGGCGCCGACATGCGTCACCGCACACCAATACCTTGGTCCGCCGCTAACGGGGTGTGGTCGTTTTGAGCCAGTCGTCGACGGTGACGACGTCAGCCCACTGCGGGAACAGCTTCTCGGTGAGGAACCGGTGAACCTCGGCGTCCGTGTCAAGGCAGGCGTCGGCGAGGACGGTGAGGTCGAAGTCCAGGTCGTTGGCCTGGCACAGGGTGTGCAGCACCACGGCGCTGGTGGCGATGCCGGTGAGGACGAGGCTGTCGATGCCGTGCGCTCTGAGCACCACGTCGAGGTCACTGCCCGAGAACGCGCTCGCCCGTCTCTTGGTGACCACTACCTCGCCCGGCCGGGGCGCGACATCGGGGTGGATTTCGGTGCCGGGGTCGCCCTCGACATGGAGTCCGGCTCGCGCGACGGCGGTGAGTGCCCTGTTGTGCGGGCCGACTTCCGGAAAGCCCGGGCGCAATGCGATGACCACGTAGATGACAGGGATGTCTGCCGCCCGGGCACCATCGATCGCCCTGCGCAGGCGCGGCAGGTATCCGGAGCCGTCGTCGGCAATGTCCACGATGGCTCGCTGGACGTCCATCACGAGAAGGGCGCTGCTCATACGGTCTCCAGGAACGACGTCGGTTCGGCGCTGAAGCGGGCCGGGTCTCCATGTTCGGCGAGTGTGCGGCCGCCGGCACTGTGGCAGTGTGCCTGCCGGGGACGAGTTTCGCCAGGCGGCCTGCCATGGCGAGGTGGTCCGGTGTGTCCGGGGCACCGTTGATCGCGCGGCGATCCCGGGTGGCCGTGACCGGTATCCGATGGTCCGCTTCACTGGGTGTGTGCTTGCCGAGCGCGGATCTGTTCGTGGGTGGACGGGACGTGGGCGTCCTGCGGTGTGTCGAGGGTCGGAGCGGTGGCGAGTGCGCGGATGGCGGGATGGCGAGCAGCAGGACGGCGAGCGCGCGGTTCGGGGCGTCGGGCGGGCCGGCCGAACTGCCGGTCTCGTCTCGTCCTCGACGGCGTCGACGAGTTGGGGCGGCACCACGGTGTCGAGGCGGTGCACGTCGTGAAGCCACGGCGGAATACCGGGCAGCACACAGCCTCATCATCCCGGCTCAGCAGGCGCTTTCGCGTTTCCGCTCAGGATCCGGACGCCGCCGCAAGTGAAAGGCGAGGGCCAAGGCCTGTCCGGCGGATCGGATGTTGCCGGACAGGCCCCGGGCCGGAAGGGCTCAGCGCTTGAGCATGAAGGGGAAGTCGCCGGAGAGCCTGTGGCTCAGGCGCTCGGTGGATACGAGGTTCCCCTCGGCGAGTGGTCTTTGGACCTCGGCTCGCGAAAAGCCGAAGCCTTCGGCGATCATTCGCACCGGCCGCACAGGTATCCGCGCCGCACAGCCCGAGGCCTGGCCACGATCGGCACGGGCTCCCACCGGCCGCGGTGCGCCCGGTGCGGAGGTGGACCGTACGGCGACTGCCAGGCAGGCCGCTCGGTTCGACCCGAGCCGCCCACGTCGCGGCGCCGTGCGACCGGGTCCTGGAACAGTTCGGCCGCCAAGCCGGGGTCGTTGTCGTGCAGCAGGTCCGGGAGCTCGGGTCGTACGGAACGGACGTTCATCCGTTGCAGGACAGTGGGCTCGGTGGTGTCCCCGCACTCGCTGCACAGCGCGAGGAGCCAGGCGTCGAGGAGCCTGTGGTTCGCGTCGACGCGGAATTTGCCGTTCGTCCGGAAGCGCTCGGAGGCGCACCTGTGGCAATGGCGGAGAACGATGGGCAGGCAGGTGGGTACGACCACCCAGGTTTTGGACACAGAATTACACCGGTTCCAGTGAGAAGACCGCAGCGAAATGGAGCGCGGCGCACATGTGCGCCGCGCGACGGATCAGCGCTCAAGGGGTCTCACTTGGTGTACAACGGCATGTCCTTGACCGGATGGCTATGGGCGGGAGCACGCTAACGGCACGCGGGAGTGCGGTTCCACTGATCTTCCGGGCGCGTGGCGATGCCTCGTGGTCGGCGTCCGTGCCGCCCTCGGCCCGTCGGACATGTCCTTGCAGTCCGGTGGGCGTCGGCCTGTTCGCTGTGCGAAGACCTCTCCTGACTCATGGGCAGGCATGTCGGCGGGCATGTGATTCGGGATTCACGGTGGTCCTGACGAGGCGGGCGGAGCGGCGCTACTCTGCGGCGAACAATCCTTCACTGGAGGTGTGCATGCGACGTTCCGTCGCGCGGAGTGTGTCGTTGTCGGCTGTTCTCGCCGCTGTCGTCACGGTCGGGGCAGCGGCCCCTTCCTCATCCGCACCACCGACCGCGCCACCCCCCAAGTCGCCTGTCGCGGTGGGGTACGGAGGCGCGGTCGCCAGCGTCGACGCGGACGCGTCGGCCGCGGGCATCGAGGTGCTGCGCAAGGGCGGCAACGCGGTGGACGCCGCGGTGGCGACCGCGGCCGCGCTCGGTGTGACCGAGCCCTACTCGGCGGGTCTCGGCGGTGGCGGCTACTTCGTCTACTACGACGCCAGGAAGCACACCGTGGAGACGATCGACGGCCGGGAGACCGCACCGCGCAGCGCGGACTCCTCGCTCTTCCTGGAGAACGGCAAGCCGATCGCCTTCGACGCCGCCGTCACCAGCGGACTGGGCGTGGGCACCCCCGGCACCCCGGCCACCTGGGACACCGCGCTCGACACCTGGGGCAGCAAATCGCTGCGACAGGTACTGAAACCGGCCGAGCGGCTCGCCAGGGACGGCTTCGTCGTCGACAGCACGTTCCGCTCGCAGACCGAGGGGAACCAGGCGAGGTTCGCCGACTTCCCGGCGTCCAGGAAGCTCTTCCTGCCGGGCGGACAACTGCCGGTGGTCGGCTCCGTCTTCAAGAATCCCGATCTGGCGCGTACGTACGAGCAGGTGGGCCGTAAGGGCGTCGACGAGCTGTACCGGGGCGAGCTGGCCGAGGACGTCATACGGACCGTGCGCAACCCGCCGGTGGACCCGCAGTCCACCCGGGTCGTACGTCCCGGCGACCTCACGGCCAAGGACCTGCGGTCCTACCGGGCGCTGCGGCAGGCTCCGACGAAGGTCGGCTACCGGGGCCTGGACGTGTACGGCATGGCGCCCTCCTCGTCCGGCGGCACGAGCGTCGGCGAGGCACTCAACATCCTTGAGTCCACGGACCTTTCGAAGGCGAGCGAGGCGCGGTATCTGCACCGCTACATCGAGGCGAGCCGGATCGCGTTCGCCGACCGGGGGCGGTGGGTCGGCGACCCGGCGTTCGAGGACGTACCGACGCAGGGGCTCCTCAGCCAGCGGTTCGCCGACTCGCGGGAGTGCCTGATCAAGGACGACGCGGTGCTGACCAGCCCGCTGGCGCCGGGAGACCCCCGCCACCCGGCCGACTGCCGGGCCGGTGGCAAGGCCGCCCCGACGACGTACGAGGGCGAGAACACCACTCATCTGACGACGGCCGACAAGTGGGGCAACGTCGTCGCGTACACCTTGACGATCGAGCAGACCGGCGGCAGCGGCATCACCGTGCCGGGACGTGGCTTTCTGCTCAACAACGAGCTGACGGACTTCTCGTTCGCGCCCGCCGACCCGGCGGTCCACGACCCGAATCTGCCCGGTCCGGGCAAGCGTCCGCGTTCGTCGATCTCGCCGACGATCGTGCTGAAGCACGGAGAGCCGGTGCTGGCCCTGGGGTCGCCGGGTGGCGCCACCATCATCACGACCGTGCTGCAGTCGCTCATCGGCAAGGTCGACCGAGGGCTGCCGCTGGCCGACGCCATCGCGGCGCCGCGCGCCAGTCAGCGCAACTCGGCGACGACGGAGCTCGAACCGGGACTGTGGAACAGCCCGGTACGGGGACAACTGGAGGCGCTGGGGCATGTCTTCAAGCTGAACCCGGAGATCGGGGCGGCGACGGGAGTGCAGCGGTTGCCGGACGGACGGTGGCTGGCGGCTGCGGAGAAGGTGCGCCGCGGTGGGGGTTCGGCCATGGTCGTGAATCCGAGCGGACGCCCCTGACGATAAGTCAATAACCCTCCTTGCGGGGCCGGTTCCACGTGTGCGCAACACGTGAGCCGGCCCCACGGTCTTGACGGGGACATGACTCAGGGGGCACCTTGGCCGCGTCGGTAAGGAAAGTTTCCTAATGGAAGGGCACCCCCACTGTGCGTACTCGAACGCTCGCCCTCGCCGCTGCTTCCGGCGCGGCCCTGCTCGCGGCCGCCACGGTGACCCCCGCCGAGGCCAGTCCGGCCCCGGGCGCCGTATCCGCCGTCGCGCCCCGGGCGGATTCCGGCGCCGCCGACCGGGACGGGGTCGGAATCAAGGAGGGTTCCGTCAGCGCGGCCGATCTGCTGGCCAAGGTCACCTCGTGTTCGCAGATCTCCAACGGCAAGTACCGTACGGACGAGGAGGCGTCGGCGACCATACCCGTCTGCGGCAAGAACGGTGCCGTGTTCTGGAAGGCCGACATGGACATCGACTGCGACGGTGAGATCACCACCGCCTGCAACGCGAACACCGACCCGTGGTTCCAGGACGACACGGCGTTCCACACCTCCGGCGACAAGCCGCTGAGCGCCGAGAAGCTGCCGTACGTCGTCGTGCCGAGCAGCAGCAGCATCTGGAACTACAGCAGCGCGGGGATCAAGGGCGGTGGAGTCGTCGCCGTCATCTACAACAACAAGGTCGAGTACGCCGTCGTCGGCGACACCGGTCCCAGCAAGATCATCGGTGAAGCGTCGTACGCCACCGCCAAGGCGCTCGGCATCGACCCCGACCCGGAGACCGGTGGCGCCGATTCCGGCGTCACCTACATCCTCTTCAAGAACTCCCAGGCGTCACCGATCGAGAGCCACAGTGCCGCCGTCACCGCTGGTGAGGCCTTGGCCAAGCAGTTCATCCAGAACAATTAGGGTCTTTTGTTCGAATCGGGTCGGGTCGGGTCGGGTCGGCGAGGCGCGGCCCGGGGCACGGGGGCCCGGTGTGATCCGGACGAGAGGTCCTGGCAGTACGCGGAAGGAACGCGGTCACCAGGTGTTCACAACGCGGTCAGGATGCGCGGGCCGTCGTCGGTGATAGCCACCGTGTGCTCGACGTGCGCCGCGCGGCTGCCGTCGGACGTACGCAAGGTCCAGCCGTCCCGGTCCGGGTGGAAGCCGTCGCTGCCGCCGGCGATCAGCATCGGCTCGATCGCCAGCACCATCCCGTGCCGCAACCGCATGCCACGACCCGGTCGTCCCTCGTTGGGGACGGCCGGGTCCTCGTGCATCGAACGGCCCACGCCATGGCCGCCGAATCCCTCCGGAATGCCGTAACCGGCCGCACGGCAGACCGTGCCGATGGCGTGGGCGATGTCGCCGATGCGATTGCCGACCACCGCCGCCGCGATGCCCGCCTCCAGCGCCGCGAACGCCGTGTCGATCAGCCGGGTGTCCGCCGGCCGGGCGCGGCCGACGGTGAAGCTGATCGCCGAATCGCCTGCCCAGCCGCCGAGCGTCGCGCCCGCGTCGATGCTCACCAGATCGCCGTCGCACAGCCGTTGATCGGTCGGGATGCCGTGCACGATCGCGTCGTTGACCGACGCGCAGATGACCGCGGGGAACGGGGTCGGGGCGAAATGGGGCCGGTAGTTCAGGAACGGCGAGCCGGCGCCCGCCTCGCGAAGAACCTTTCGGGCCACCTCGTCGAGTTCGCGCAAGGAGACGCCGACCGCCGCCGCTTCCCGCGCGGCTGTCAGCACTTGCGCCACGACTCGGCCCGTCTCGCGCATCGCTTCGATGGATGTGTCTGTCTTGAGCTGCACCATTCCAATTACTATACCGGTCGTGGCGGTATTAGAATGACGGCATGGTACGGACGCCCCTGACCCCGGAAGAGCGCCTTCGCGGCGAACGCCTCGGAGCGCTGCTCCGTGAGGCGCGCGGTCGGCGCAGCATGGTCGAGATCGCGGCGAGCGCCGGAATCTCCGCCGAGACACTGCGCAAGATCGAGACGGGTCGCGCGCCGACCCCCGCCTTCTTCACCGTCGCGGCGCTGGCCGGGGCGCTCGGATTGTCGATGGACGAACTGCTCGGACGCTGTGCGCCGGTGCCGGACGAGGTGCCGCTGGCGGGATAGGCGTGATCGGGCCGTCCGCCGGACGGTCGGATCGCCCGCGCCGTCCATCCCGAGCGGCCACCATGGGCGGGGTGCGGACGGCTGATGGCGCTCGCTGCTTCTCGGTCCGTTCGAAGCGGCCTGCGACGGGTCGCGGCGGCACGTACCGGAACCCGTTCCGGCACGCGAGGAGTGCGGGCTCGGCGGAGGTGTGCCGCCCTGTCGGGTGCGCGGGGCCGGTGCGGGCCGCGGTGTGTGCCCGTCGCCGTGGGACGACCGCACCGCAGTCGAAAAGCGGGTGTAGCCGTGCCGTAACACGGCTGGGGTCGAATGCCTGCGGACTGGAAGGCTCCGGCCGACGTTGGCGAGGGCGACGATGACAGATCATCAAAGTGCTTGGGAAGCGAGGGAGTTCAGCCAGTACCTACACGAAGTGGTGGCACTGCTGGACCCCGGGAGCGGCTGGTACGGCGTCTTCTGCCGAAGCGACCCCGCAGGGATGCGGGCCTGTCTCGACGGTGCCGAGATTCCGCCCTGGGATGTGATGGAGTCGCTGTTCGAGGACTTGGTGGCGGTGCGCGGCGCGGCGTTCGCGCAACACGAGTCGGTACGGGCCGCCGAGTTGTACTCCGTCTCGGTGGCCGCACATGACCGACGGCCGGGCGGAGGGCAGATGCTCGTCGAACGGCTGGAGCTGATGCTGCGGGAGCGGACGCACGCGGCCCGGCGTCTCCGGGCGGCCGGGGCGGGCGGGGCGGGCGGCACGGGGGCCCCGGACGCGGAGGCGGTGGCCTGGGCCCGTGACGACTACGAACGCGCCACCGCGCGCTGCGCGGAGCTGCGTGGGCGACTGGCCGCGGTGACGGTGCCGAGGGGCTGGTTCCGCGCGGAGGATCCGGTCCCGGACCGGGGGCCTGAGCCCGAGTCGGGGGGTGGACCGTGGTCCCGAGTGGGGGAGTTGGTCCCGGACCGGGGTCCTGGGCCCGAGGCCGAGCGTGGTTCCACACCCGAGCCCGAGGTCGAGCATGGTTCCACACCCGAGGTCGAGGTCGAGGTCGAGCGTGGTTCCGCGTCCGGGTGCGCCGCCGAGCGAGGCCCCGACGTGTCACCGCCGGATCGTCGGCCCCCTGCCCCCAGGCGCGAGCAGCCACGGGGTGCCCGGTTCGCCGGGCTGGACGTCGACGGAGCCGTGGCCGCACCCGTTCCGCCCGTTGTGCCGACGACGGCCGCCGTGCCGCGCGGAGCCCGCTTCGGCACCGCCGCGATCAGGGACGACGCGCCCTCGGACCGGACGGCCGCGGCCCCGGACCCCGAGGTGCACCGGGCCGCCGTCGGCGCCGTCGAGCGGCTGGTACGGCTCAGGGCCGGGGACCGCGGCGGCGAGGCCCATGTCGTGCTCTGCGAGGCGGCCGCCTGGCCGGCGGACCGGCTTCCGGTGCTCGCCGTCGAGTTGCACCGGGCGGGCCTCGACGCGGACTGGGCGACCCTGTTGTGGGAGGTCTCCTCGCTCCCGCCCGCCGAACTCGCCGCGGCGGCGGACGCGCTCGCCGCCGCGGGGCGGCCGGACGACTGCGAGCAGTTGCTGCGCCAGGGCGTGGCGCGGCCGACCGTGGAGATCACCGACGCGGTGGTGGCGCTGGACCGGGCGGGACGGAGGCGGCAGGCGCAGGCGTTGCTGGGGGCCTTCATCCGCGTACGGACTCCGCAGGACGCGGCCCGGGTGGCGGCCGGCGACCCCCATCGGCTCGTACCGCAACTGCTGGCCGCGGCCCGCGCGGTGTCCCCGGCGAAGGAGCGGGATGTCGTCCATGCGCTACGGGTGGCCGGCATCGCGGGTGCGCCCCGGGGCGGCGGATCCACGGGAGGCCGGTGAGGACCCGCACGGTGCGGTGCTCTCGAACAGGAAGGGCAAGCCGGAGTTCGGGGTACCCGGGCGACGATGCCGGACACCGTGCGGGGCTCAGCCGTGCTCGGGTCCCGACGCGGCGGCTCCGGAGGATTCACGCCGCGTCGGCTCCGTCGCGGCGCCGGGCCGGCCGACCTCGCCCGCAGCGGTCGAGCCGTGTCCCCCGTTCTCTCCCGGCGGCGGGTAGAACCGCCGGGCCCAGCGCCGGAACGGACCGATCGGGCCGTCGCCCGGAGCCAGCCGGGGCGGCTGCTGGTACTGCTTGTGGTTCCAGATCGGGAAGTCGGCGGCGGTGAACTCGCAACTGGACCGGAAGACCGCGCGGTCCAGCAGTCGCGCCGCGGTCCGGCTCACCGCCCGCGCGAGCGGGGCCGGCAACCGGGCCGGCTCCGTGAACGCGATGCGGTTCCTCTGCCGGAACTGCATCCGGTTGGGCGCGATCGCCGTCGGCAGCACCATCGTGCACATCCGCAGCCCGATCCGAGGCGTGTGCACATCGGCGTGCAGGCAACCGAGTCCGTATCCGTCCACCTCCACCTCGACGACGAAATCGCCCAGCAGCGGCGCCGACTCGTGGGCCCGCATGGACACATGGAACGCGGCATCGTCGTAGACGACCGGCCCGCCGATCTCGGCCTTCGCCCAGCCGTGCAGGGTGGCGAAGTGCCCGAGGTCCACCGAGTTCTCGATGACTTCCTGGACATTGCCGGCCAGCTCCCAGGCGGCACTGCGGGCCGGGCGGTGACCCACCTCGTGCCAGTCGGGGATGAACCAGTCCGGTGCCCGGCCGTCGTGGTGCCGCCAGACGAAGACGGCACCGTTGACCTCGTGGACCGGCAGTCGGGTCAGAGGCGACTTCGGCGGCTTCGTGTCGTATCCCGTCCGCACGCACGCGCCGTCGGGGCCGAACGCGAAGAAGTGGAACGGACAGACCAGATCGTCGCCGTCGACCTTCGCCAGACCGAGGTGGGCGCCGAGGTGCGGACAGTACGGGCGGATGGCGCGGACCGCCCCCGTACCGAGCCGGTAGAGCACCACGTCCTGCCCCGCCAACGGCCGGGTGAGCACCGTGCCCGGCCGTAACTCGTCGGAGAAGGCCAGTGCGGCCCAGCCGCTCGGATACGGCAGGGCGGGTGCCCCCGCCGCATCGGCCGGCGTCGGCCCCTCGCTGATGGCGTGCCCGTACGCGCGTGACAGCCCCACTGCTTCCCCTCTCAGGATCGGTCGCCGGGAGGCTGCCCAGAGCGCTCCGAGATCCTCCCGGCACGCCGCACATCACCCGAACGGGAAAGAACGCGGAACGCCTTGACGTCGTCCGCGGTCGCGCCGTCCGGGACGTCCGCCCGCCGGTGCGCAGCGGCCGGCCGGCTGTCCCGTGGAGAACCCGGGCGGCGGACTCGGCGGGGCCGGACCCACCGCCCCCGCGGGGTCAGCCCGGTGCCATGCGGCTGAGGGATTCCCAGTCCCGGTACTGCTCCGCACGCGCCCGGCTCATCTCCTGGACGAGGTCGAACGACCGGCCGCCGAGAATCAGGCGCCGGGGCGGGTCCGGCAGCGCGGTCAGCTCCATGAGCGCGGGTGCTGCCGTGCTCGGATCCGGACCGGCGTCCTCGCCCCACATCTCGGCCAGCCGGGCGCGCAGCGTGTCGTAGGCCGGGTCGAGTGCCGTCGTCGTCGTGCCCGCCGTGAACAGCCCCGTGGCGTAGCCGCCCATCTGGACGACCGTGACCTTGATCCCGAACTGCTCGACCTCCATCGCCAGCGCCTCGCTGACCGAGTCGAGCGCCGCCTTGCCCGCCCCGTAGAACCCGACGGAGGCCATGCCGCCGCCGGTGCCCATCGACGTGATCTGCAGGACGCGCCCGGAACCCTGCGCTCGCAGGTGGGGGATCACGGCCTGCGCCACCCACACCGCCCCGAAGAAGTTGACGTCGAGGTGATCCCGGATCTGTTCCTCCGTGGCCTCCTCCACCATGCCGTACAGCAGACCGCCCGCGTTGTTGACGACGACATCGAGCCGGCCGAACGCCGCCACCGCCTGTTCCACCGCCTCGAACACGGCCCGGCGGTCGGAGACGTCCAGAGGGAGCCGTACGAGGTCGTCCGGGTACTTCTCGGCCGACCCGGCGAGCGGCTCGACGTCGCGGGCGGCTGCCACGACCCGCTCCCCGGCGGACAGAGCCGCCTCGGTGAACGCGCGGCCCAGACCACGGGAAGCACCGGTGATGAACCAAACCCTGGCGCCAGGCACGGAAACCCACTCCTTCGTCCGCGAAGAACGTCGCGCTCCACGACGGTGTCCCCGCAGGGGCATGTCGTCGATTCGACGAGACGGACCGTTCCGTCTCGTTGGAGCTTAACGGACCCGCCCGTCCGAATCCACAGACATTCCCGATCGCCGGCCCGGACGGCGCTCCTGAACGCTTCTTGGGCGGACCCTGCGGCGATGCGACAGAGAGACGCACGTCACATCTGCGGCCGTCACATCGTGCGGTGCCGTTTCCGTCAGAGAGGTGTAACCGCCAACAACGGCAAGGAGTGCACCATGAACGCTCGCTTGAACCTCTTCGGCAACCCGGTCATCGGCAAGGCCCTGAAGCACGTCGTCGCGGCGGGCAAAGTGATCGCGGACTCGACGCTGCCGGACTCGACGCGGGAACTCGTACTGCTCCGCGCCAGCCAGATCAATGGCTGTGCCTACTGCGTCGACATGCACACCAAGGACGCCGCGCACGCCGGGGAGACCTCGGTGCGTCTCAACCTGGTCGCCGCCTGGCGGGAGGCCACGGTGTTCACCGAAGCCGAGCGCGCCGCCCTGGAGCTCGCGGAGCAGGGCACCCGCATCGCCGACGCCGCCGGTGGTGTCGGCGACGAGGTCTGGGCGAACGCCGCGAAGCACTACGACGAGGAGCAGCTCGGCGCCCTTGTGTCGCTCATCGCCCTCATCAACGCCTTCAACCGCGTGAACGTCGTCACCCAGCAGCCGGCCGGTGACTACCGGCCCGGCCAGTACGCCTAGGAGCTCTCGTTCGGATCACGCCGGGCGCGCGCGGTCCGGCCCGATCCGAACGAAAATCCGCACCGGGAAGCGCCCGGCCCGGACCCCCTCCTCACGGGTCCCGGCCGGGCGCCGGTGGGCGCGCACGCGGGTGGAATCCGTCGCGTCGGCCCGGTTCGGATCCTCATCGGCGTCGTGACCCGACCGTCCGGACGGAACGGCTCAGCGCGCCCGCTGCTCGTACCCCACCAGGCGGACGCAGACGGCGAGTCCCTCGATCGCCTGCTCCAGCTCCGCGAGGCCCGGGTAGCTGGGGGCGATCCGGATGACCGCGTCGCGCGGGTCGTCGCCGTAAGGATGTGTGGCGCCGGCCGGGGTCAGTACGATGCCCGCCTCGGCGGCGCGGCGTACGACCTCCTCGGCGCAGCCGTCCGGCACCTCCAGGGTCACGAAGTACCCGCCCTTGGGCGAGGTCCAGGTCGCGAGCCCTGTCCCGCCGAGCTCGGCCTCCAGGATCCGCGCCACCGCCTCGAACTTGGGCTGCAGCAGGGCCCGCTGGCGCTCCATGTGGGCCCGCATGCCGTCGGCGTCCCGCAGGAACAGGACGTGCCGCAGCTGGTTGATCTTGTCGGGGCCGATCGACCGCTTGGCGTTGTTGCCGAGCAACCACTGCACATTCGCGGGCGAGGAACCGAAGAAGGCGACGCCCGAGCCCGCCGTCGTGATCTTCGAGGTGGAGCCGAACACGAAGGCCCGGTCCGGGTTCCCGGCCCCGGCGCAGGCGGCGAGCAGATCGGCGATCTCGACGGGCTCGTCGGTGAGGTGGTGAGCGGCGTAGGCGTTGTCCCAGAATATTCGGAAGTCGGGAGCCGCGGTGTTCATCGAGGCGAGCCGTGCCACGGTCTCGTCGCTGTAGCAGACGCCGTCCGGGTTGCTGTACTTGGGCACGCACCAGATGCCCTTGATCGCGGGGTTCTCGGCGACGAGCCGTTCCACGGCATCCATGTCCGGGCCCTCGGCGGTCATCGGCACCGGGATCATGTCGATCCCGAACCGCTCGCACAGCGCGAAGTGCCGGTCGTAGCCGGGCACCGGGCACAGGAACGCGATCCGCTCCTGCTCCACCCATCGCGACCGGGCGCCCGGCAGCACGCTCAGCAGGGCGTGCACCAGGCAGTCATGCATCAGTTCGAGGCTGGAGTTCCCGGCCGCGAGCAGTTGCCCGGCCGGTACCTGGAGCACACCGGCGAAGATCTCCCGGAGTTCGGGCAATCCCTGCAGTCCGCCGTAGTTGCGTATGTCCGTGCCGTCGGCGGAGGTGTGCCGCCCGCCGGGCAGGCTCAGCAGGTCGTCGGAGAGATCGAGCTGTTCCGGCGCGGGCTTGCCCCGGGTGAGGTCGAGCGAGAGTCCGAGTCCCGCGAGGTCCCGGTAGTCCTGGCGGGCCCGCTCCAGGGGCTCCGTCGGGGCGGCGGGGCTCAGCTCGGTGGTCATGGTGTTTCCTCTCGCAGGTGCCGCGCTGATGGGTGATGCCTGCCGAGAATACAAACCGGCGCGCGGGACCGGGCCGGGAGCCGGGTGCCGTACGGGCCACGGGCCGGTGCGGACGTGTGGCCCGCACGGGTGTGAAACATGATCGACTCCGCCGGTTCACGGCGATGGTCTTGCCCCGCTGTGTGACGGGGCCTACGTTCTCCTCTACGCACGTGTCTACGGGCGTAGAAACGCGTAGAGGCTCTCTGACGCCGCGTCGAAGGAGCAGCTCATGTCCCAAGTCGTACGCGCCGCACTCGTCCAGGCGACCTGGACCGGCGACACCGAATCCATGATCGCCAAGCATGAGGAGCATGCGCGCGAGGCCGCCCG
This sequence comes from Streptomyces sp. NPDC088252, assembly GCF_044740965.1. Lineage (NCBI taxonomy): Bacteria > Bacillati > Actinomycetota > Actinomycetes > Kitasatosporales > Streptomycetaceae > Streptomyces > Streptomyces sp. NPDC088252. The sequence goes on from NZ_JBIURS010000036.1 coordinate 29,504, forward strand.
CCGGGGCGCGAAGATCATCGGCTTCCAGGAGGTGTTCAACGCCCCCTACTTCTGTCAGGTGCAGGAACCCGAGCACTACCGCTGGGCGGAAGCCGTTCCGGACGGGCCGACCGTCCTGCGGATGCGGGAACTCGCCCGCGAGACCGGCATGGTGATCGTCGTGCCGGTCTTCGAGATCGAGCAGTCCGGCTTCTACTACAACACCGCCGCCGTCATCGACGCCGACGGCTCCTACCTCGGCAAGTACCGCAAGCACCACATCCCACAGGTCAAGGGGTTCTGGGAGAAGTACTACTTCAAGCCCGGGAACGTCGGCTGGCCGGTCTTCGACACCGCCGTGGGCAAGGTCGGCGTCTACATCTGCTACGACCGTCACTTCCCGGAGGGGTGGCGTCAACTCGGCCTGAACGGGGCTCAGTTGGTGTACAACCCGTCCGCCACCTCGCGCGGCCTGTCCAGCTACCTCTGGCAGCTGGAACAGCCCGCCTCCGCCGTCGCCAACGAGTACTTCGTCGCCGCGATCAACCGCGTCGGCCAGGAGGAGTACGGCGACAACGACTTCTACGGAACCAGCTACTTCGTCGACCCGCGCGGCCAGTTCGTCGGCGAGGTCGCCAGTGACAAGGAGGAGGAACTCGTCGTCCGCGACCTCGACTTCGGCCTCATCGAAGAGGTCCGGCAGCAGTGGGCGTTCTACCGGGACCGCCGACCCGACGCGTACGAAGGACTGGTGGAGCCGTGAGCAGCCTGCACCGACGCCATCTCGCCGTCAGCCCCGACTGGCTTGCGCTCTACTACAAGGACCCGCTGGAGATCACCCACGGCGAGGGCCGCCATGTCTGGGACGCCGACGGCAGGCGCTACCTCGACTTCTTCGGCGGCATCCTCACCACCATGACCGCCCATGCCCTGCCCGAGGTGACCAAAGCGGTCAGCGAGCAGGCCGGACGGATCATCCACTCCTCCACGCTCTACCTCAACCGGCCGATGGTCGAGCTGGCCGAACGCGTCGCCACGCTCTCCGGCATCCCGGACGCCCGGGTCTTCTTCACCACCTCCGGCACCGAGGCCAACGACACGGCCCTGCTGCTCGCCACCGCGTACCGCAGGTCGAACCAGATCCTCGCGATGCGCAACAGCTACCACGGCAGATCCTTCTCCGCGGTCTCCATCACCGGCAACAGCGCCTGGTCGCCCACGAATCTGTCGCCGCTGCAGACGCTGTACGTGCACGGTGGTGTCCGCACCAGAGGGCCCTACGCGCACCTCGGCGACGCCGAGTTCGTCGCGGCCTGCGTCGCCGATCTGGAGGACCTGCTCGGCCACACCCGCGAGCCCGCCGCCCTGATCGCCGAACCCATCCAGGGTGTCGGTGGGTTCACCTCACCGCCCGACGGTCTGTACGCGGCCTTCCGCCGGGTCCTCGACCGCCACGGCATCCTGTGGATCTCCGACGAGGTGCAGACCGGCTGGGGCCGCACCGGCGAACACTTCTGGGGCTGGCAGGCGCACGGCGAGAGCGGCCCGCCGGACATCCTCACGTTCGCCAAGGGCATCGGCAACGGCATGTCGATCGGCGGCGTCGTGGCCCGCGCCGACGTCATGAACTGCCTCGACGCCAACTCCATCTCGACGTTCGGCGGCTCCCCGGTCACCATGGCGGCCGGCCTCGCCAACCTCTCGTACCTCCTCGAACACGATCTGCAGGGCAACGCCCGCCGCGTCGGCGGGCTGCTGATCGAGCGGCTGCGTGCGATCGGCGCGGCCTCGGAGTGCGTACGGGAGGTGCGCGGCCGGGGCCTGATGATCGGGATCGAGCTGGTCGAGCCCGGCACCGACGAGGCGAATCCGCGGGCGGCGACCGCCGTACTCGAAGCGGCCCGTGAGGGCGGTCTGCTCATCGGCAAGGGTGGCGGTCACAACACCAGCGTGCTGCGGATCGCACCGCCGCTCACGCTGACCGTCGCGGAGGCGGAGGAGGGCGCCAAGATCCTGGCCGAGGCCCTTCGATCGGTGGCATGAGCGACGGGGGTGCGGCCGGGCCCCGGGGTGACTCCGGGGCCCGGCCGAACGGTCAGCCCCGGTGGCCGGTGGGGCGGGTGAGGTCCAGGGTGCGGACCGGGTCGAGCTCGCCGCAGTACGCGAGGTTCTCGTGGCGCACCTCTGTGACGGTGAGCGTGGCCTCGGCGACGCCTTGGTCCACGGTGGTCTTGAAGCGCACCGAGCCGTCCTTCTCGGTGGTACCCGTCAGCCGGTGCACCTTGCCCCCGGCCGTCAGCTCGGCCGTGACCTTCGCACCCTTCACCGGCTTGCCCTGTGCCGTCCTCACCACACCGTTCGCGGTGACCTTCCAGGCGGCGTCGGAGCCGGGCCGGCCCAGCAGTCGGGTGTCGGCCTCCAGCGAGGCGACGGCGAGCTGCGACGGCGGGTTGGGCCGGCCGAGGGCGACCTGGTCGACGGTCCAGAAGGCGCTGTTCGTGCCGCTGTAGCGGAAGCTCAGCCGGGCCGACTTCGCGCCCGCCGGAACGTCGAGCTCAAGGCGCTCGACGGTGTTGACATCGCTCCGGTACGACTTGACGAGCTGTGGGACACCACCGTCGTAGGCGACGTACACATCGCCGGTCTGCGGACCGTCGACACGGTAGTTCGTGGCGTACGAAAGGGTTGCCTTCGCCGCCCCGTTCAGCTTGTAGGAGGGGCTGACCAGGGTGGAATCGAACTGTCCGGCGCCGTGCGCCTTGTCGTCCCACTCGTCGGAGTCGGCGACCGCGAACACGTCGCGGGCGCGGACGTTGGTCTCGCGGCCCTGGCCGCGCTCGGCGTTGGTCCAGAACTCGTCGGTGGCGAAGGCCCAGCCGCGCCACTCGGTGACGCCACCGGCCGGCATCTTCGAGTTGTCGATGGACCAGCCCTCGGGCGCGGTGTGCGTCCATCCCTTGGTGCCGGCCGGGAGCCCGGTCTCGTCGACGGGCGTGCGCAGGGAGCCGCGCAGCGCGTCGAAGGCATCCGGCTGCAGCTCGGCGAGCCCGGTGCCGTCGAGGTTCCAGGCGGGATCGGTGGCGACTCCCTCGTGGCGCAGGACGGTGGGTGCGATATCGGTGATCTCGACGTCGTCGCGCACCGAACCGGGCACGATGCCCTTGCCCCGGGCGATCACGAACGTGCCGCGCTCCAGCGGGGTGTTGCCGCCGTGGCCGCCGGTGGGGGTGTGGCCGTGGTCGGCGGTGACGACGACGAGCCAGTCCTCGTCGGCGTACGTCGGCCGCGAGGTCACGGCGTCGAGCAGCCGGCCGACCTGGGCGTCGGCGGTGTGCAGGGCCTTGAGGTAGGCGTCGCCGGCCGAGCCGGAGCTGTGGCCGGCGCCGTCGACCTCGTCGAGGTGGACGAAGGTGGAGTCGGGGTTGCCGTGCGCGAGATGGTCGGCCGCCTTGGCGGTGGTGCCCTCGTCGTCGCCGCCCGCGATCCGCAGATCGGTCTTCGCGCCGAAGACGATCTGCGGGATCGGGCTCCACGTGCCGACGACCAGGGTGGACGTGGCCGGGTCGGCGGTCTCCAGCCGGGTCGCGTAGTCCGGGTACCGGGCGTGGTTCGGGGCCGTGAAGTTGTTGTCCTTCACGTTGTGCTTGTCGGGCCAGACGCCCGTGGCGACGGACGACCAGCCGGCGCCGGAGACGGTCGGGGCCATCGGGCTGGCGTACAGGTTGCTTCGTGCGGTCAGGCCCTTGGCCATCAGCTGCTTCAGGTGCGGCACGTCGGCGCGCGAGAAGGTGTCGAAGGTGGCGCCGTCGATGCCGATGACCAGGGTCTTCGCCTGCTTGGTGCCGGACGGCAGACCGGCGTACGGGGCAGCGGCCGCGGCCCCGGACTCCTGGGCACGGGCGGCCGTGGTGGCGAGCGGCAGGGCGACGGCTGCGACGGTGGCGGCCGCCAGCACCGTACGCGCGGAGCGCGACAGGGACACGTGATCCTCCGGGATCGGTCGATGGGCACCGGGCTTCGGGATCGTCCGGTGATGTGTCCGAGGTTCGCCGTCGGTGGTGAGCGGACCACGCCGCGTACGGGACGAGCGCATGAACCGTACTCAACATGTGGACCAGACCCGTCATCGGTTCGTTATCTACGAGCGTCGTTATCATCGGCCGATGAACTACCGGCGCCTCCTGTACTTCCTCGCCGTCGTCGAGGCCGGGACCATCACCTCCGCCGCCGCCGGCCTGCATGTCGCCCAGCCGGGTCTGAGCCGTCAGCTCAAGACGCTGGAGCGCGAGATGCGGATGACCCTCTTCGAGCCGCGCGGCAACCGGCTGGCGCTGACACCGGCCGGCCGTGCCTTCGTGCCGCTGGCCCGACGGCTGATGGCCGAGACCCGGACGATGGAGGAAGCGGTCGAGGCGCTGCGCTCGGGACGGGTCTCCCGGTTGGTCGTCGCGGCTACGCCGGCGTCGATCCGCAGCTTCCTGGCCGGGTTCATCGCCACCACCGGACCGGAGGACCCGCCGCTGCTCACCCGGCAGGCGAGCCACTTCCGTCTCGACGAGGAGCTGCTGGACGAGGCGGACCTGATCGTCTCCCCGGCGGCGAAGGCGGCGGGATGCGAGACGGTCGACCTGGGCGGCACGCCGCTGAAGGCCTTTGTCGCACCCGGACACGCCTGGGCCCGCGCGGGGCGTACGGAGGTGGACCTGGCCGAACTCTGTGACAGCCGGATCTTCGCCCACTCCCGGTCCAGCGTCAGCCGGGCCGTACTGGAGAACGCGCTGGGGCAGCGGCGGCTGGTGCCCGCCCGGCTGACCGAATGCGACGACGGCCCGACCGTCGAGGCCCTCGCGGTCGCCGGGCACGGGATCGGCGTGAGTACGGATCTGCCGAGGCTCGGCGGCTACGGGCTGCGGATCAAGGGCGGTGGTCCGTCCGCATCGGGCGCGTGCGGTACGGACGTGCTGCAGGTGCCGCTCCATGTGGCCTGGTTGCCGGGGCACTTCGCCACGGATCTGATCAGGTCGATGGCGCTGCGGCTGCGGGACTACCTCGCGGGACAACCGGACTCACTTGCTCCGCCGGAACGGCCGACGGGCTGAAGCAATCCGGGGACTCCCGCCTTCATGCCTGAACCGCATGGTCACCTTGCCATCTATGTATTGGACGGCATGAAGGCACCCTCCTGATACTGAGCGGACAGTGCGAGGGCGGCCGGGCGACCGACCGGGGAAGCGAGGTCTCCGTGCGGTTCGGCGCGGTTCGACGCGGTGTTCACGGGCGGGACGATCCGTACCCGGTCCCCGGCGTGTCCGGTCCGCGCGCACCGACGACCACGAACACAGAGCACTGATCACGACGGCGCGCACCGTTCACCACGCGGGCCGCCGTTCTCCATGACGTGCGCCGATCGCCAGCGCGCCGCCGCTCGTGGCGACGGCCACCGTTCTCGGCGATGCGCACCGTTCACCACGCGGGCCGTCGTGCACGTGCGGGTCACCCTCCACGGCGACGACCACCACGACACCCGTTTCGAACCATCCGTACCACCCGGAGGACATCCCTGTGACCGTCACGTCACCCGCCCCCGCGTCCGCCCCCGTCCACACCCCCGCGAGCGGGCAGAGCGGATCGGACCCGGCATCCGCCAGGTCGGCCGGTCACGCCATCGTCGAAGCCCTCGCCCTGCACGGTGTGGAGCGGGTGTTCGCCGTGCCCGGCGAGAGCTATCTCGACCTTCTCGACGGGCTGCACGACTCCGACATCACCACCGTCGTCTGCCGGCACGAGGGCGGAGCCGCCTACATGGCGGAGGCCCACGGCAAGCTCACCGGCGAGCCCGGCGTCGCCATGGTCACCCGCGGCCCCGGTGCCGCCAACGCGTACGTGGCCATCCACGCCGCCTGGCAGGACGCGACCCCCATGGTGCTGTTCGTCGGCCTCGTCCCCAGCGATCACCGCGACCGGGAGGCGTTCCAGGACTTCGACCCGCGCGCCTGGTTCGGTACCCAGGCCAAGCGCGTCCTCCTCCTCGACCAGCCGGAACGTGCGTCCGAGCTGGTTGCCGAGGCGTTCTTCGCGGCCCGCTCCGGCCGTCCCGGCCCCGTGGTCGTCGGCCTGCCCGAGGACGTCATCACGCGCCCCGCGCCGCCGGAGATCCATCCTGTCCTCCCAGTGACGGACGGAGGCGTCGCCCCCGCCGAACTCGACGCGCTGCGCGAACTGTTGATCCGTGCCGAACGTCCGCTCATCCTCACCGGCGGAGCCCGCTGGACCCCCCGCGCCGCGGCGCGGCTCACCGCCTTCGCCGAGCGGCACCGCATTCCGGTGGCCCAGGACTGGCGCGCCTCGGACCGGGTCCCCTTCGACTCGCCGGTCAACATCGGCCAGTTGGGATACGGGCGACGCGACTCGCTGGCCCGTCGCGTCGAGGAGGCCGACCTGCTGCTCTGCGTCGGCGGCGTGCTGAGCGACGTACCCAGCGACGGCTACACACTGCGCCAGTCCCCGACGGCCGTCACCGTGGTCGCCAACATCGACGCGACGCTGCGCGGTCGCAGCGGCGGTCTCACCCGGCAGATACTCGCGGCCCCCGACACCTTCACCGAAGCCCTGACCGGCCTCGACCTGACGGGCCACCCCGACTGGACGCGGTGGACCGCCGAGGCCCGCGACGAGGAGGCCCGGCACTCCGCACTGCCCGCCGAGGTCCGTACCGGCGCCGGACTCCCCGCGACCGCGCCCGGCACCGCCCACATGACGACCGTCGTCGCCGAACTCGTCGAACGGCTCCCCGACGACGCCGTGTACACCTTCGGTGCCGGCAACCACTGCGTGTGGGCCCAGCGCTACCTGCCGACCCGGGTCTTCCCCAGTCAGCTCAGCATGCGCAACGGCTCGATGGGGTACAGCGTCCCGGCCGCCCTCGCCACCTCGCTGGAGAGCCCGGACCGCCTGACCGTCGCCGTCGCGGGCGACGGCGAGTTCCTGATGAACGGTCAGGAGATCGCCACGGCGGTCCAGCACGGAGCGGCCTTCCTGGTGATCCTGATGGACAACCAGCAGTACGGAACGATCCGAGAGCACCAGGAACACCACTACCCCGGCCGGATCAGCGGCACCCAGCTCACCAACCCCGACTTCGCCGCCTATGCGCGTGCCTTCGGGGCCCACGGTGAGACCGTCACCTCCGACGACCAGGCGGCCGGAGCCGTCGAGCGGGCCCTCAAGGCCGTGACCGACGAGCACAGGCCCGCCGTCATCCACGTCGTCGTGGACCAGAACATTCCCCTGCCGTAAGGGAGCACGCACCATGACCACCACTGAGTACGCCGTCGTCGACCCGGCCACCGGGGCGAGGGTCCGCGAGTACCCGCAGGCCACCGACGCACAGATCGCAAAAGCCCTGGCCGCGTCCGCCGCCGCGCAGGCCGCCTGGCGCGGCCGTGCCCTCGACGACCGGGCGGCACTGCTGCACCGGGTCGCCGATCTGCACGCCGAACGGAAGGACCGGCTGGCCGCCCTGATCACCCAGGAGATGGGCAAGCCCGTTGCCCAGGCCGGTACGGAGATCGACATCGTCGTGTCGATCTACCGCTACTACGCCGACAACGGCGCCGCGTTCCTCGCCGACGAGGAACTGGCCGTCGCGTCGGGCGGCACCGCCGTCGTCAGGAAGGAAGCGGTCGGGCCGCTCCTGGGGATCATGCCGTGGAACTTCCCCTGCTACCAGGTTGCCCGGTTCGCCGCGCCCAATTTGATGCTGGGCAACACGATCCTGCTCAAGCACGCCCCGCAGTGCCCCGCGTCAGCCCTCGCCATGGAGCAGATCTTCCGTGACGCGGGTCTGCCCGAGGGCGCGTACGTCAACCTCTTCGCCTCCAACGAGCAGGTGGCCGACGTCATAGCGGACCCACGGGTGCAGGGCGTCTCGCTGACCGGCTCCGAACGGGCGGGCGCGGCGGTCGCCGAGATCGCCGGACGGCACCTGAAGAAGGTCGTCCTGGAACTCGGCGGCTCCGATCCCTTCCTCGTGCTCGACGGAGCCGATCTCGCACGAGCCGTCCAGCAGGCGTTCACCGGCCGGTTCGGCAACGCGGGCCAGGCCTGCAACGCCGCCAAGCGGATCATCGTCCTCGACGAGCACCACGACGCCTTCGTCGAGCAGTTCACCGCCGCGGTGCGGGCGGTGGAGCCCGGCGACCCCACCGATCCGGCCACCTTCCTGGGCCCGCTCTCCTCCGTCGCCGCTGCGGACGCGCTCGCCGCACAGGTCGACGACGCGGTGGCGCTCGGCGCCACGGTCCTCACCGGGGGCCACCGCGTCGACCGGCCCGGTGCCTGGTTCGAGCCGACGGTCCTCACCGGGGTGACCGACCGGATGCGTGCCTTCCACGAAGAGTTGTTCGGCCCGGTCGCCCTCATCCACCGGGTGGCGGACGAGGAAGCGGCCATCGCACTCGCCAACAACAGCCCCTACGGCCTCGGAGCGGTCGTCCAGTGCGCGGACGAGGAACACGCGCTGCGCGTGGCCGACCGTCTCGAAGCCGGCATGGTGTACGTCAACGACGCCCCCGGCACCGCCGCCGAACTTCCCTTCGGCGGGATCAAGCGGTCCGGCATCGGCCGTGAGCTAGGCAGGTACGGCATGGACGAGTTCGCCAACAAGAAGCTGATCCGCGTCAGCCGCTGAACGTACCCCCCCGCAGCCCGTTCCGACGGGCCGTACCCGCGGGAAGGCGCGTGCGAAGCGGCGCGGCGCCGTTCCCCGTCCGGGAGCGGCGCCGCGCCGCGTCCCGCTGTGGGCCGGTGGAGTGCCGGGCGGGGGAAACAGAAACGTCTTCAGCGGTTAGCCGCAGCGGTATTGCCACAGTGGGTAACCCACTTCTACGTTCTTCACCACGCACCTCATCTACGTGTGTAGACCCGTTCCGCCACTGTGAGGAGGGGTACATGAGCCGCACCGTCATCCACGGCGGTCTCGTCATCGCCGCGTCCGGCGAGATCCATGCCGACGTACTCATCGAGGGCGGCCGCATCGCCGCTCTCGCGGCGCACGACACCGACGCGGCCGAGAGTTGGAGCGCCGACCGGAGGATCGACGCCACCGGCAAAAGCGTCATCCCGGGCGGTGTCGATGCGCATACGCACATGGAGATGCCGTTCGGCGGCACCTACGCCGCCGAGACCTTCGAGACCGGCACCCGGGCCGCGGCCTGGGGCGGTACCACCACGATCGTCGACTTCGCCATCCAGTCCGTGGGCCGTGCGGTCCGCGAAGGGCCCGACGCCTGGAACGCGAAGGCCGACGGCAACTGCGCCATCGACTACGCCTTCCACATGATCCTCCCCGATGTGAACGAGTCCTCGCTGAAGGAGATGGACCTCCTGGTGTCGGAGGGCGTCACCTCGTTCAAGAGCTTCATTGGCTCGCGTGACCAGGGGTGTTCAGCCCGAGTAGGGCTCTGACCTGGAGGAATGTCGCCCCGGCCTTTCCCGTGAACCTCACGGAGCAGATCGGGCAGGCGCGGCGGCCCACAAGTAAGTACCCCGTATTCGGCGCGAATGGAGCAGAAGCTGTGGCACGCACTCTGATCACTGGCGGTCTGGTCATCACGGCCTCCGACGAACTCCACGCGGACGTACTCATCGACGGTGGCCGCGTCGTGGCCTTGGCCACCCACGGCAGTCATGAGTGGACCGCCGATCACGTCATCGACGCTGCGCAGAAGTACGTGATCCCGGGCGGGGTCGACGCCCATACGCATATGGAGATGCCGTTCGGCGGCACGTTCGCTTCCGACACCTTCGAGACCGGCACCCGGGCCGCGGCCTGGGGCGGCACAACGACCATCATTGATTTCGCTATTCAGCCCAAGGGCGGTTCGCTCGGTGAAGGGCTCGATGCATGGCATGAGAAAGCGGATGGCAAGTGCGCGATCGACTACGCCTTCCACATGATCATGTCCGACGTGAACGAGTCCTCGCTCAAGGAAATGGACGGGCTCGTCTCGGCCGGCGTTACTTCGTTCAAGCTCTTCACCGCGTACCCGGGGGTCTTTCTTTCCGACGACGGTCAGATTCTCCGGGCTATGCAGCGCGCTGGCTCGAACGGCGGTCTGGTGATGACGCACGCGGAAAATGGTCTCGCCATCGATGTGCTGGTGGAGCAGGCTCTGGCACGTGGGGAGAGGGATCCGCGCTATCACGGTGAGGTCCGGAAGGCCCTCCTTGAGGCGGAGGCGACGCATCGGGTGATCAAACTGAGCCAGGTGGCGGGTGCTCCTCTCTACGTGGTGCACGTGTCGGCGCAAGAGGCCGTCGCTGAATTGGCGCGGGCTCGGGACGAGGGCCTTCCGGTATTTGGCGAGACCTGCCCGCAGTACCTCTTCTTGTCGACCGACAACCTGGCCGAGCCTGAATTCGAAGGCGCGAAGTATGTCTGTTCTGCTCCGCTGCGTCCGAAGGAGCATCAGGCGGCGCTGTGGCGTGGGCTGCGGACGAATGATCTGCAGGTGGTTTCCACGGACCATTGCCCGTTCTGCTTCAAGGGGCAGAAGGAGATGGGTCGTGGGGATTTCTCGAAGATTCCGAATGGCATGCCGGGTGTCGAGAATCGCATGGACCTGCTGCACCAGGCCGTGGTGGACGGGCATATCAGCCGGCGTCGTTGGATCGAGATCGCCTGCGCGGCGCCGGCCCGGATGTTCGGCGTTTATCCGAAGAAAGGCACGATCGCTCCGGGGGCCGACGCCGATATCGTCGTCTACGATCCGCATGCCGAACAGATCATGTCCGCCGAGACGCATCACATGAACGTCGACTACTCGGCCTACGAGGGCAAGCACGTGACGGGACGGGTAGAGACGGTGCTGTCACGTGGTGTTCCGGTGATCGACAAATGCACCTATGTGGGCCACGCGGGGCACGGGGGGTATCTGCCGCGAGGAACCTGTCAGTTTGCGAACTGAGCTGTCTCGCGGCGAAATTCCACGTTCTCCCGTCCTGGTGGCATCTCGGCAGAGAGTCCTTCAGGGCTGATAGGCGTCATCAGCCCTAAAGGACTCGCAATCAGCGCTACCAGCGCCGCATACCCTGCCTGGCCTCCCGGACCGGCGCGGGGGTACGGGAGCTAAGGGCTGTCCCGCAATCCCTGGCGGGCGCGCGACGACAGCTACGGCACCTCGCCGCGTTGTCGGGACGTCCGCATACATCCAGTATGCGGATGTCCCTCCGCCTTGCGATGTACCGCATCCGACGCCGCGCACTGATCCACCACGGATTACGGGACAACCCTTAGGGGCGTGAGACCACGGAACGCATTCGCGCCTCCGAGGCATTCGCACCTCCGAGGGCATCGCCCGTCGCGGCCTGGTTCCATAGCTTTCCCAAGACTCAGGTCACTGGATGACGCCACCCCAGTAGTACCGCACGAGCCCCCTCGCCTGTGCCAAAGCTCATGCCTCCCACGCTCCCACTCCAGGTCGTCACAGCCCAGGGCCTGTCGAAGCACGTCACGCGGTCCCTCTTGCAGCAGGTGCCGCGCGGCAACCAGGTCCAGCGCGGGGTCGGCCGGGCCGAAGCTGCCGCCGTCCAGTACGCCACTGAGCCGGGCAGACCCCGCACCCGGCCCTACCGCGTGCGCGCCGACAAGGCGTACGCCTCTCGCAGGAACCACGCCTACCTGTGCAAACGCGGCATACGCCGCACCATCCCGGACAAGGCCGACCAGGCCCGCAACCGAAAGGAACTCGGCTCCCGCGGCGGCCGTCCGCCGAGGCTCGACCCGGAGGATTACAAGGCGCGACCTGCGGTCGAGTGCGGCATCAATCGCCTCAAGAGGAGCCGCGCCGTGGCCACGAGGTACGACAAACTCGCGGACGTCCCAGGGCGTCGCAGGCCAGGTGGATCCTGCTGGTCAGGCCGCCCCGGGAGCGTCCGAGCGCAGGGCTGCGGAGCCCCCTTTCAGCCGTACGGCGCGCCCTGCACCAGGCGCTGCCGCGACTGCGGGAGGAGGCGGCCGGGGCGACGGCGCAGGCCCGGTCACTGATGCCCGCCCCCTGGCAGCCACGTCCGGTGGTGCACCTCGCCGGGCCAGCCTGGCTGCCGCTGCTGGCGGAAGGCCAGCTCACTTCTCTTGCAGTTCCTTGAGCCGGGCAGCGTAGGCGAGGGCGATCTGCACGGTCTCGTCCTCGTCGGCGGTCTTCAGCTGGTCCAGGTCGTCCACGGCCTGGTTCCGGGCCGTACGCCACCCGGCCACCTGGCCGGGGGCGTGCCCTGGCGGGGTGACGCCGACGCTGCCGGACGGGCGGACGGACGAACGCCGGGTGGCGGCGGAGAGGGACCTTCATAGGCTTGATGGCACCGGCCCACGGGCCTCCGGTTCCGGGGGCCCGCTCTCTTGTGCTCTCAAAGGAGAAGACACCATGACCGCTTCCTCTACCCCTGGGGGCTCCCGGCGTTCGGAAGATGCCGCCGGGTTCAAGGCCTCGCCGCAGCTTGCCCGGGCCTTGCAGCAGATCGTGGTGGACCTCGTCGAACTACACCTCCAGGGGAAACAGGCCCACTGGAACGTGGTCGGTCACAACTTCCGGGACCTGCACCTGCAACTGGATCAGGTCGTCGACGAGGCCAGGGAGGCGTCCGACACCATCGCCGAACGCATGCGCGCTCTCGCGGCCTGCCCGGACGGCCGTTCCGACACCGTGGCAGCGACCACCACCCTCCCCAGGTTCCCGGAGGGCGAGCAGAGTGTGAGCGCCGTTGTCGACCTCGTCACCGCACGCCTGCGAGCCACCGCCGATACGCTGCGCACCCACCATGAGCAGGTCGACAGCGAGGACCCCTCCACGGCCGACCTGCTGCACGCGATCATCGACGCGCTGGAGAAGTACGCCTGGATGGTCAGCGCGGAAAACCGATCCGTCTGAGACGGCTCCCCTCGTGTCGTCGACCAACGCTCCCTCGGCGCGCGACCCGTCGACCGGATCGGCCCGGGCGCCGTTTCGCCACCCGGCCTTCCGGTCGCTGTGGCTGGCGCAGTTCGTGTCCAATACCGGCGGCTGGATGCGGACGGTCGGCGCGCAGTGGCTGGTCACGCAGACGTCGCAACCGGCCGCGCTCGTCGCTCTGGTGCAGACCGCTGCCAGCCTGCCGGTGCTGCTGCTGGGCATCCTGGCCGGGGCTCTGGCCGACATCCTCGACCGCAGGCGGCTGCTCCTAGTCGCGCAGGGCCCGCTGTTCGCGGCGGCGGGACTACCGGCTGTGCTCACCGCGGCGGGGCGGATCAATGCCTACGGGGTGCTGGCGCCGACCTTCCTGCTCGGCTGCGGGACGGCTCTGATGACCCCCGCCCGGCAGGCGATCCAGCCGGAACTGGTGCCCAGGGACCAGATCCCGGCCGCGGCCGGGATCAGCGGTGTGAACATGAATCCCGCCCGGGCGGTCGGCCCTGCTCTCGGCGGCCTGGTGGTCGCCCTGGTGGGCACCGCCGCGGTGTTCGCACTCAACGCGGTGTCCTTCCTCGTCACCGCGGCGGCGCTGGTCACCTCGCGGCGCAGCGCCGAGCCGGACGCGCTGGGAGCCGAGCGGATGCTCCCCGCCCTGCGCGCCGGCAACCGTTACGTCCGCAACGCGCCCCGTGTCCGCCGGGTACTGGCACGTACCTTGCTGTTCGTGCCCGCAGGCACGGCGCTGTGGGCCTTGCTCCCCGTTATCGCCGAGAGGCGGTTCGGGCTGGGCGCCGGCGGCTACGGGCTGCTGCTCGGCGCGGTTGGGGTGGGGGCGGTCCTGGGGGCCTTCCTGCTGCCCCGGGGCACGCAGCCGCTGTTCAAGTAACACGGTTCTGACGGGCGCCGGCGTCTGGTTCGCGGTCGCCCTCGCGCTGCTCGCCTTGGTGCGCGTCCCCTGGATCGCCGGAGTGCTTCTGGTGGCCACGGGCATCGGCTGGGTCGTGGTGCTGTCCGTCCTGAACGCCCAGGTGCAGGTGAACATCCCCGCATGGGTCCGGGCCCGGGCGACGGCCGTGTACCTGACGGTCTTTCAGGGTGGCAAGGCGGTCGGCGCGGCCCTGTGGGGCGCGGTCGCTGAGTGGACCACTGTGGCCGGAGCCTCACTCGCGGCCGCCGTGGTGCTGGCCGCCGGCTCGGCGGTCGGGTGGCGCCTGGCCGTGCCCGACGTCCCGCTGGACCGCTCGACGTTGGCCCGGGAGGCTCCGGGTATCGACGCGTCGGCCAGCACCTCGTCGTAGCTGCTGACGGCGTCGAGGCCGTAGAACTCCCACACCGCCGACCAGAAGGCCGGCACCTCGGTGGTGCTCCACCGCCACAGCTCCGCGCAGTCGGAGAAGGACTGGCGTGGCATCCGCGAGCTCAGCCCCGTGGCGACAGCCTGGCGGCGATGCGCGCAAGGTGATCGATGTGCTCGCTGCCGTGGCACCCGGCGTGCATGGGATCGACGACCAGATGTGTGGCGCTTGCTTCCGCCCACCTCTGGGCCCTGTTCTCGATCCCGTCCAGGCCGTACCGAAGCTCGACTGCACCCTCCAGGCCGATGTCGGAGGCCAGGCGGCCGGCTCGCTCGGCGGCGTTGGCGATCGCCTCGAACTTCCTGGGGACGTCCGGTTCCCATTCGCGGCCGTGGTACCAACCGTCGGCCATCCGTCCGATGCGGTCCAACACGATGTCGCTCCACCCGCCCATCCGCACAGGGATCGGCTGCTGCGGCGGCCGTGGTTCGAGGCCTACGCCGACCACACGGTTGAACTCGCCGTCGACATCGATGATCCGGCGTGTCCACAATGCGCGGAGGATCGACACCTGTTCCTCGATCCGCCGTCCGCGCGTCCGGAAGTCGGCCCCCATCGCTTCGTACTCGACCGGGTTCCGGCCCACGCCGATCCCGAGTCGCAAACGTCCACCGGTGAGGATGTCGACCTGTGCGGCCTGCTTCGCGACGAGCGCCGTCTGCCGCTGCGGACAGACCAGTACACCGGTCGAAAAGCCGAGGTCCGGACGGAGGGCCGAGAGTTGGGCGATGGTCGTCGGCGGCTCATGGAACTCAGTGCTCACCGAGTAGGCCGACGCCGTCCGTTGTGCGCCGTCCGGGAATCCGGCACCGTAGTCGGGCCGCGAATCCGGGTCCACACCCACTACGTGGTCGTTCACCACGATGTAGGAGAAGCCGGCATCGGTCGCCTGCAGGGCCCCATCGCGCATTACTGCGCGACCGAACCAATCTCCTGTGAGGGGAACCTGACGCCTGTCAACATGGGCCCTCCTGAATACTTCGTCGTGGAGACGTGCACGCCGCCGCGGAAACGCAATCGGCGATGTGAGACGGTCGACCTGACAGAGCCCTCGCAGACCGCGGTCGACTGAGGCCGTGACCGTTCGGGGGAAGCCGCCGGCGCCCGTGGTGGGGCGCGGGTGTGGCTGGGAAGGCCGTCCACGACGCTCGTTCGACGACGAAGCGGCGCAGCGTGCGTAGCTGGCGGGGGGTGTTCCAGCCGAGTACGCCAACTACCCTCCCGCGGCGGCCGTAGGCGGCAGCGAAGTAACCGTCGGCCGGGTCGCCGTGGACGATCCGCACGTCTGCGGCGGGTGGGAAAATGCCGTACGCCTGGATCCTGGTGTCGTACTGGTCGGTCCAGAAGTAGGGCACGGGAGCGAACGGTTTGGCATCGCCGAGCAGGTTGCTGGCCGCGGCCATGGCCTGTTCGGTGGCGTTCATCCGGTGTTCCAGTCGCATGCGGGTGCCGAAGTGCGGGTTGTGCCAGGAGGCGACGTCGCCGGCGGCGTAGATGCCGGGTGCGGCCTGGCACAGCGCGTCGCACAGCACCCCGTCCCCCAGGCGCAGGCCCGAGCCGGTCAGCCAGCGGGTCGCGGGCGTGGAGCCGAGGGCCAGGACGACGACGTCGGCCGGCAGCGTGGTGCCGTCGCCGAGTTCCACCCCGGTCACCCGGCCGCCTGCGCTGCGCAGCCGGGTGACCGGCACGCCGCAGCGCAGGTTCGTTCCGTGATCGCGGTGCAGTTCGGCGACGAGCGTGCCGATGCGGTCCCCGAACGGGCGCTGTACCGGGGCGGGTTCCGGTTCGACCAGGGTCACCTTCAGGTTCATGGTCCGGGCTGCCGCGGCGACTTCGGTGCCGAGGAATCCGGCACCGACCACGACCACGTCGGGTCCGGTGAGCAGCCTGGCGCGCAGGGCGAGGGCGTCGTCGAGTGTGCGCAGGACGTGGACCCCGGCCAGGTCGCTGTCGGGCAGGCGCCGTGGGGCCACACCGGTGGCGATGATCAAACCGTCGTAGCCGATGTTCTCACCGCCTCCCAGGCGCACCCGGCGTCCCTCCACGTCGAGGGCGGCGGCGCACTGTCCGAGCCGCAGGTCGGCCTCCAGTCGCGCAAGATCCTGCAGGGAGCGCAGGGTGGCGCGTTCGGGCTCCCAGGTGCCGGTGAGGATTTGCTTGGACAGTGGTGGTCGGTCGTACGGCGGATGGGGCTCCTCGCCGATCAGGGTGAGGTGACCGTTCCAGCCTCGGCGGCGGAGGGTCTCGGCCGCGGTCAGGCCTGCGGCCGAGGCTCCGACGATGACGATCCGCTTCATTCCTTCTTCTCCTGTTCTTCCAGCCAGATCGCCTGTGCCGGGCAGAGGGCGGCTGCCTGCCGGACGTCGTCAGCCAGGTGCTCGGGCGGGGTCTCGGTGAGCAGGACGACGATGCCGTCCTCCTCGCGCTGGTCGAACACCTCCGGTGTGGTCAGAACGCACTGGCCGGCGGCGACACACTTGTTCTGGTCGACGATCACCTTCATCGGATCCTCCTTTCCTGCGCGGCACTTGGCCGCGGTCACCAGGTGACGGGCAGTTCGTAGACGCCGTAGACGAGCCCGTCGTGCTTGAACGGGATCTGGTCGAGGTCCGCCGCCGGTCGCAGGGTCGGGATGCGGCGGTACAGGGTGCCGTAGACGACCTGGAGTTCGACCCGGGCCAGTGGCTGGCCCAGGCACTGGTGGACGCCGAAGCCGAAGGCCACGTGGTGGCGGGCGCCGCGTCCGATGTCCAGCCGGTCGGGGTCGGGGAAGGCGGCGGGATCGCGGTTGCCGATGTCGTTGGCGAGGATGACGCCTTCGCCGGCGCGGATGGTCTGGCCGCCGATCTCGATGTCCTCCAGGGCCACGCGGCGCCGTCCGCTGTGCACGATGTTCAGGTAGCGCAGGAGTTCCTCGACCGCCGAGGCGATCACCTTCGGATCGTCGCTCTCGCGTACCTGGGCCAATTGGTCCGGGTGCTGCAACAGGGTCAGCGTGCCCAGCGCGATCATGTTCGCCGTCGTCTCGTGCCCGGCGATCAGGAGGAGTATCCCCATGTTGGCCGCTTCACGCTGGGAGAGTTCGTCGGCCCCGACCCGCGCGGCGAGCGTGGAGAGCAGGTCGTCGGCCGGGTGGGCGATCTTGCCGCTGATCATCCGGTCCAGGTAGCCGACCAGCCGCTGGGTGGCCGCCCGCGCTTGCTCCGGCATGGTGGTTCGCTTGATCAGCGTCTTGCTGTTGGACTGGAAGAAGTCGTGGTCGGCGTACGGAACGCCGAGCAGCCGGCACATCACCAATGACGGCACCGGCAACGCGAACGCCTGGACCAGGTCCACCGGCTTCGGTCCGGCGAGCATGGCGTCGATCAGGCCGTCGACGATCTTCTGGATCGCCGGCCGCAGCGCCTCCACGTGCTTGATGGAAAAGGCCGCGGTGACCATCCGGCGCAGCCGAGCGTGCTCCGGATCGTCCATCACGATGAAGCTCCTCGACTGCCTCCGGCGCTCCAATGAGGCCGGGGATTGCTGAGGGTAGTGCGGGTGGGTGCTGTCCGAGCTGATCCGCGGATCGGCCAGCAGCGCCCGCATGTCGTCATAGCGAGTGACCAGCCACGGGGTACTGCCGTCCCACAGCCGCACCCGGCTGATCGGAGCCCGGGCCTGCAGGGCGTGCAGGGCCGGCGGCGGGTCGAACGGGCAGTCGGCCGCCCGGTTCATGGGGTAGTCCGGTACCTCCGCCGACAGCGCGTCGGTGCCGGGTGCCGAGTTGGTACTCATGGTTCTCCGCCCTCTCCGGAAATCCGATATTTGAGCAGGCGTCAGGACCGGGCCCGGCTCACGCGTGGGCGCGACGGAGCAGGTCCCGCCTGCAGGAGGGAGGCGCCGAAGAGCGCGGCCCGGAAGGTCAGGAAGCCGATCCGCCGCCCTTGGCCCGGAGCTGCGGAGCTGTCCCGAGCATGCGCCGGACGATGGGCATGACCGTCTGCATGGCCTCCGCCAGCGCCCGCACGTCCCGCTCAGGCAACGCGGCCAGCAGGTCGGCTACTCGGGCATCCCCCGCCCGGCGGCGCTGGGCCAGCCGCTCGCGACCAGCCTCCGTGACAGTGACGAGGCGGACCCGCCCGTCTTCCGGATCGGCCACTCGCGATGCCAGATCCTGGGCTTCCAGCCGCTGCACCAGCGCGGTCATCGACGGCTGGGTCACACCCTCCGCCGCAGCCAGCCCGGTCAATCGGATCGGACCCTCCCGCTCCAGCCTGTCCAGCACGGCGGTGGTGGTCAGACTCATGCCCTGCCGGTCCAGCACGAGGAGCCTGACCATCCCGGTGACCAGCTCGTGCAGCGCCGCCGCCACCTCCTTGGGGCCCTCTTCGGACATCTCATCCATACCTCCATCTATAGCATGTTCTATATATATAAGCTATATAGAACATGCTATAGATGGATATAGGACCGTTTGGGGTACTGGTCGGAGTCAAAGTGCCACCGCGGTGCCGGAAGAAGGTGATCACTGTGACCTACGCCTCCACCTCGGCCGACTCCCCGTCGCAGGCTGCCACGCGGCCGCTGCGGGCATCAGGCAGCGCCTGGCCCCTGGCGCACCGCCCGGAAGCCGCCGGAGAGGCTCGCGAGATCACCAAAGAGGTCCTCGCCTGGTGGAAGGTCGCCGAGGAAGCGGCCGACTCGGTGCTGCTGACCGTCTCCGAACTCGTCACCAACGCGGTGGAGCACGCTCGGCCCCCACTGAACCTCGAACTGAGCCGCGACCAGGGCACCCGGCGGGTGCACATCGAAGTCGCCGACGGAGGCCCTGCCGCCACGGACGGCGACTGGGCAGGCAACGGCAGTCCCGACGAGCACGGCCGCGGGCTGGAGATCATCGATCAGCTCACCGCCGCGCACGGCGATCGCCAGGAGCTCGGACACGCCATCCACTGGGCCGACGTGAATACAGCACGTCTCCGACCGCACGGCAGCGCCCCCTCCCGGACGACGCCTTCCGGCCGCCCTGCAGCAGCGGAGCATGGCAGTCACACCTCCAAAACCGCCTGTTCCAACCCGGCCGGTCCCAACAGAAGAACCTCACTCGCCGGGGAACACGTCCGACCGTCGGCCCAGTTGATCGAAGGCGGAGAGCTGTCGGATTGAAATAGGGATGTGGCGGACCTGCGGTGCTGCGCGTCCTGGACCTCCCGGAGCCCGAGGCCGGGCCGGGCAAGCTACGCGTGGTCCATGCGGCTGCGAGTGGGACGACCTGGGTGGGCCGAGTGGATCAGCGCCGCTTTGCGGCGGGCACGGGCGTGCTCCATATTCGGAGCAGCATTTCCGTGCTCACGGCCGTGTCGCTGAGTCCCGTGCCGTGAACGAGCGGCGGCGGACCTCGTGCTCATGCTGCACCGGACGGGCACCCCAACAGCCCGGCCGGTGACTGTCGGGAGACTTGCGGATGACCGCGCAGTTCGGTGACTACCAGGGCCGGCTGCGGGGCGTCGTACCGTCGTTTCCGATGTCGTTCGAAGAGCTGGGGACCAGGGCTCGGGCCGCCCTGCCGCGCGACGGCCAGGTCCCCCAGTTCGGCGGGGTCCCCGGCTTCTTCAAGCTCTACCCACCGGACGACCAGGAGCTGGCCGCGAGCCTGGTGCACCGCGCGGAGACGGCCGGCTTCAAGGGCATCGTGGTCACGCTGGACACCTGGCTCACCGGCTGGCGGCCGCGCCATCTGTCCACCAGCAACTTCCCGCAGCCGCGCGGCAACTGCCTGGCGCCCTTGCCCCGCTCGGCGACGCCGGGACTCCCCGGCGCGCCCGCGACCTGTGCCGGGCCCGGGATCTCGGCATCGAGCCCGAGCACATCGAAGGCATGCGCTCCAAGCTCAAGCGCCTGGTCGGCGACGGACTAGCCACCGACCGGGCGGGCCTGTTCGCTCTGCACCACGAGTGACCTCACTCCGCGCCGCTGATCAGCAAGCCTGACCCCGACGCAGAGACGAATCGGATAGAGACTCACATCCCGCCCTCTCAGGAAGGGTTGCCCTGCATCAGGCCCCCTCTCGTGAGCAACTCCGCCCCAAACGCGCCTGCTCGGCAGAGCGGCATTCGTTTTCACACAGCTACCCAAGCTCCCGCACCGCTCCAGGGGATGAGCTGTTGCTCGTGACCGCCCGGTCGGCACGACCGCCACCAGCGTATGCCGCATCGCGGCCGTGACGGAGCAGTCCGTCGAGCAGGTCGTGGCCGACCGGGTCCGCGACGAAGTCGAACGGGACCGGTGAGACGCGCATCCCCTGTGGTGCGGGAGGTGCGGCTCCGGCTTGGGCAGGGACCGCTCGGTGGCATAAGGAGACACCTCCACAGCAACGTCGTACGCTTGAAGGGGGCTCCTGCAGACCGAACGGGCGAGCTCCTGCGTCGGGTCTCCACCCATCGCGGCGACATCGACGAGCGGTCGACCGACACCTCTGACGAGCGATGCCGATATCCGCAGCCTGGGGCTGCGGGTTGAAGAACGGGGGGCGACACGCTGTCAGGGCACCTTTCTTCGGTGCGACGGACATTCCTTCAGGGCTCGGCACCAGCCGTGCGTTTCAGCTAAGGAAGTGAAACATGCCTGTGCAGGTCGAAGAGCGTATCCGAGTTCCCATCAGACGATTCGGGGCGCCACACTCCGACGGCGTGGCCGGCGCCTATCTCGCCGAGTTGATCGGGACCTTCATCCTGGTCTTCGCGATAACGGCCACCGCCACCTCCGCCAGTCTGGCGCACACCATTGCCGGACCGCCCTACGGCTCGCTGGCGATCGTCCTGGTCAACGGGTTGGCGTTGGCCGCGCTGGTCGGCGGTCTCGGCCACGTCTCCAGCGCGCACTTCAACCCGGCCGTCACCGTCGCCATGGCTGTCATCCGCAGGTTCTCGTGGCGGCATGTCCCCGGCTACGTTGCCGTCCAGATGATCGGCGGGATCCTCGGTGCTCTCGCCACCTGGGCCATCCACGGCAGCGCCGCGCGGACCGCCACGCACCTCGGTGCCACCAACCCGGCGCCTGGGGTGGGCGATGGCCGTGCTCTGGTCGTCGAGATCCTGATCACCTTCGTGCTGGTCCTCGTGGTGACGGCCGCGGTCACCGACAAGCGGTTCCCGGGCCCCGTTGCTCCGGTCGTGGTCGGCTTCGCCCTCGCCGCGGCGGTCTTCATCGGCGGCCCCAGTGACGGCGCCGCGGTCAACCCGGCCCGCGGCCTTGGCCCGATGATCGCCGCCGGCTCGTTCAGCGGCTGGTGGGTGAGCCTGGTAGGCCCTGTGGTCGGTGGTGTCCTCGCCGCGGTGCTCTACGACCGATTCATCCGCAGGGGCCGGCCCTCAGCAGTTGAGCAGGTGTCCAAGGCCCGTGTCGCCGGCAGCGGACAAGCACGCAGCCGACGCGTGTTGTAGGCCCGGGCCGGCCAAGGTACTCCTGATACATCGCGGGTGCTCAGGCGGACGCCCCAAAGGGGACGGTGTGTGGCCATGCTCTCCGTACACGGCCCGTCGGCGAAGACCCGCAATGCCTGGAGTTCCGTCTCGTCGGCGGCCAACTGCCGCGTGACGCTGGTGAGCCATGCTCCGTAACCTTGCTCAGCAATGGTCGCCCGCTCGGGTTGCGCGCACACTGACCGCCGTCCGATACACGGTCTGAAGAAGCGCGGTCACGCTGGTTCCGACCGTTCCTCCCCGTCTCGTGGTCGTTGGTCACTTGCTGCGTGACTCCTGGCCCCGGCTGCTTCATGCGTGTGCCGCCGGTGAGGGCGGTCGCATGTTCAGCGACGGCAGACTGCTACACCCATCCCTCGTGACGCGCCACGCCCGCGCACGCCCCCATACGCTCGCCCCGTGAGGAGAACGCCACCATGGACATCGGTATCGGGCTACCAGCCGTGCATCCCGACCCGGACATGTCGATCGTGGACTGGGCCAGACGTGCCGAGGAGCGCGGCTTCGCCGCGCTTGGCACTACCGACCGCCTTGTCTACGACACCTACGAGCCGCTGACCGCCCTGGCCGTCGCGGCCGGAGCGACTTCCCGCATCCGGCTGACCACCACCATCCTGCTGGCCCCGCTGCGTGCCAACCACGCGCTGTTCGCCAAGTCCACCGCCACATTCGATCGCCTGTCCGGTGGCCGACTCGTGCTGGGCCTGGCACCCGGTACCCGGGAGGACGACTACAGCGCGAGCGGGGTTGACTTCCGGCGCCGTGGCAAGCTGTTCGACGCACTGCTCGAACGGGTCGCCCAGCAGTGGCAAGGCCAAGGCGGTATCGGACCGCACCCGGCCACGGCCGGCGGCCCCCCGCTGCTGTTCGGTGGGTTCACCGAGCCCGCGCTGCGGCGGATGACCACCTATGGTCGCGGCTGGATCAGTGGCGCCCAGGGCGTGGACAACTTCCGGGCCTTCCTCCCGCGGGTCCAACAGGCGTGGCAGGACGCGGGCAGGGCAGGGGCGCCCCGCCTGGTGGCGATCGCGCACTTCTCGCTGGGCCCGGACGCGGAGCAACGCCTGCACAGCCGCCTTGCGAACTACTACACCTCTGGCACCTACACCCGCGAAAGCATCGAAGCCGGTCTGTCCACGCCCGAAGAAGCGGCCCGCGAGGTCGCTGCCTACGCCGAGGCGGGCTGCGACGAACTCATCTTCTTCCCTCACGGTGGCGGCCTGGAACAGGTGGATCTGCTCGCCGACGCGGTCGGGTTGTGACCTACCGGAAGGCCAGGCGAAGAGAGACCGCCACCTTCGCTGCCAGCAGTCTTTCAGCAGGACTGATCGCAAGGAGAATGAGGTGGCCGCTGTGCTGGGCCACCGCACAGCGGTGCGCGGCCGCGCGCTTCAGCCGGGCGACCGGCCCCCTGCCCGCCCTCACCGCCGATCCTGGGATGCCTGGGGTGGAGGCGGGCTCCTCGGGTCGTCGCCGGGCGCCCGGCATTCCTCTGCACGGTCCCGCCCGTGACCGGAACAGTGAGAGCAGCGCAGCGGCCCTCTGGGCGGTTTGCCACCAGGCGAGCATTGCGGTAATTGACGAGGCACCGGTACCGGAATAGTCCTGGCACCGCTTCGAGTTGTGCATCGGCGCCCCGCCGGCCCACCGGAGGTCGCGTGCAGCGCGAGCGTCACGACCTGCTCGCGCAGGAGCTGACCGAACGGGCCGACGGCAGTGGCGACACAGCCGAGCTGACGTTGTTCGCCGCACTCGCCGCCGCTGTGGCGGGCACCGTCTTCACCACCACGCACGAGCACTTGGCGGCCGGCACCCCTGCCGAGCAGGTCACGGCTGCGGTCGACGCGGTCCTGGACCAGAGTCTCGCCCTGTTCGCCCGCGCTTACAAGAACAACAACGTCCTTGACAGAGCCCAGCGCTCATCGGACAAGTCACTCTTGTATGACTGACGGTCGCTCACGGCAGACACTCCAGCACGGCCGGTCGCTCCGGTCGGCCCAGATGCCGCGATCCCACACCTTTCAGCGACAACAAACACGGCATCACGTCACATATCGCTCTCTGGCAGCAACCGCGCACCGCCGAGGCGCACGCCGCGTGGCGAACATGCCCTGACCGAGCGCGTCCAGCGCCGGGGGCTGTGGAAACAGGAGCACGCGCGGTGGACTCTGCCACCCAGCTCGGTCAGGCGGCGATTGAGATGTTCCTCAGTCGTCTGCTGGGAGACCAGCAGCAGCATCGGGAACGGAGTGTCCAGGTTGTCGTAGGACGCGCGGAGCAGAGCGCGCGGGCCGTCGTGCACGCCGAAGTGGCGGCCTCGAATTCCTGCGGCGACCAGGCGATCGGCAACCCCCAGTACGGGCGAGGTACTCGAGAGCGCGGGGCTGTACGAAGGCGGCCTTGGCGCCGGGCTGGACCGAATCGGCACGTTCGACGAGTACGTGGTCCACGCCGAGCCGGGTAAGGCTGGCGGCGAGTGTGAGCCCGGCGGGCCCGGCACCAACGATCAGGACATCGGTCTGCGTGGCCAGTGAGACCGTGGGAGAAGAGGCCATGATGTCGGCGTCCTTCGTTGATCCGGCAGTTCGCCGAGCCACTCGTCAGGCGCCCGGTCCCCTTCTCTGACAGTCTTGGGTGAGAGCCCCGGGCTGATCGGTCGCCCTGGCCGGGTATGACAGGAGAACCACCCGTATGGCCAGCGGCGATGTAGCCCGCCGTGCACCCAGTCATGTCTCCACCGCGCGCTCTCGGCGTCGCTCGAATCCTGACCCTCTGAGTTGAGAGGGCGGTATGCGAGACAGGTGATGTGCCGTCACCTGAATGTGTGGGACTGCGGTATCCCAGCCGGTCGGTGAACTCGGGCATATCGGCACTTTCTGTGCCAACTGCTCACGCTCGGACACGCACGAGCCCGCCACCACAGTGGCGGGCTCGTGCGTGTCCGACGTCCTATAGGCCGTTCGACCAACTGAGGGAACGGCGGGAATCGACCCGGGACGCCCTCCGGTCGGCAGCGGTTGGAGACGTGATGATCACGGCACAGCCCACCACCCGGAGGGAATACCCGATGAGCGACACCGCAGTCCCCCTGAAGCAGCGAGTCGGCCGGTACGGCGCCTGGAGCGTCGAACTGCGCTCGGAGGACCCGGCCCGGCGCGGCGAACTGGACGAGGCCGCGGCCGAGCTGGAGGAACTCGGGTACGGCGCCATCTGGCTGGGCAACAACAGCACCGCCGACCATGCCGCCCCGCTGATCGGGGCGACGCGCCGCATCCTCGTCGGCACCAGCGTCCTGAACATCTGGCAGCAGGAGGCCGCCACGACCGCGGCCGGCTTCGCCGAGGTGGCAACGGCGCACCCCGGCCGCTACCTGGTGGGTCTCGGTGTGAGCCACGGCCCGCTGGTGAAGGACTACAGCCGCCCGTACGCGGCTATGACCGGCTACCTCGACGAGCTGGACGAGGCCGGCGTCGCCGCCGACAGCAGGGTGCTGGCCGCGCTGGGCCCTAAGATGCTGAAGCTGTCCGGCGAGCGGGCGGCCGGCGCCATCCCCTACCTGGTCACGCCCGAACACACCGCCCAGGCCCGCGAGATCCTCGGCGAGGGCCCGCTGCTCGCCCCGGAGCTGAAGGTGGTTCTGGAGACCGACCCGGCCCGGGCCCGCGCGCTGGCCCGCGGCGCCCTCGCCATGTACCTCACCCTGCCGAACTACACCAACAACTTCCTGCGGCACGGCTTCACCGAGGCCGACCTGGCCGAGGGCGGCAGCGACCGCCTGATCGACGCGGTCTTCGCCTGGGGCGACGAGGACCGCATCCGCGACCGCATCGACACCTTCCATCAGGCAGGCGGGGACCACGTGGCCCTCCAGGTGCTCACCGGCACCCACAGGCACAAGCTCCCGAGGGAGGAATGGCGCAGGCTCGCTTCCCTATTGGGATGACGGTATCGGGGAACACCGGAGCCGTGGTCGGCGGTAGCGCCATTTCCGGTTCGGGTCTCTCACAATCGGCCAACAGCCCACGGCGGAGCCGGTGCAGCGCTCCGCCGTGGAGTTGGGGCCCGCACGGGTCTCGGAGAATGGCCTATATCTCATGACCGTCACTCCTGGGGCGGACACCACCGATATCTGAGTCGCGGAGGACGCCCCAGCGCCCCGGTACTGCACGCCGACCGGGCAGAGCGGGGACATCGGGGGCGCACGTACGAGTCGGCCCGGGAACGTCAGGGAGTGTCGCCGGTCCAGTCGAAGCGGGCCGGGTCGCCGGGGCGCGGGTCCTGCATCGCCTGGCCGCCGGCGCCGAACTGCCCCAGGGCGAAGGCATGCTCGGTGGGCAGTGCGGCCATATCGCATCCCCGGAGATCGGGTGTTGCGACGACCGCTAGTACCCAAGCGAAGCCGAACAGGGGGCGGTGGTTCATGAGCGGCGGCGGTCCGCCAGCAAGTCGGGCACAGTCGGGCTTTGGGGAGGTCCGCCCCCTTCCCCGAGAGGGGGGCGGAGTGCCGTCCGGCTGCTGGTTACCGAAGCGGGGACCGGACGGCAGCAGAAGCTAATCAGTTGGCAATGCTCTCCCCAAAATGTTCCGTGGGCCAGATGGGTGTATGGCGACGGATTGACCTGCCACCCCGGGCGCATGAGTCCGCCCCTTCCCGGCCGAGAGAGGGCGGACTGCCTCCGGCCCCGACCGCTGACGGTGGAAGGCATGGCCGGGTCGGGGCGGCACCAGCGAAGCAGCCCGACCAGACCGGCCCGACTTCTTGAGGGGCAGGCGGGTGAGCAGGCCCTTGCGACACTCACCGAGGGATCCGCTCGTGCGCCTCCTATTGCTGACCTGATCCAGATCTCGGAATGCCGTGAGCAGCTGCCTGGTGCAGCCTTTGCCGATGAGTACCCCGGTAGTCGTGCACCGCATTGCGCCGACCGGCGGTCGGGCGGTCACAATCAACGGTGAGATCGCCGGTCTCGCCCACGACGACCGTGACCTGATCGAATTTCTCCGACGGGCAGGAATGTACGACGCCGAGCATTGCCTCGACGACCCGCACTGGGTCGAATGGCGCGGCAGCCAGGCCCACTGGTACGACGCAGCATGACGAAGACCCCCTGCCTGGCCGAAGCCGGAACAGGGGGTGCGTTGGCAGCGCTCTCCGGTGAAGCACGTTCCACTGTTCGGGTGTCTTGTCGGGCATAAGCATGCTTGGACATGGGTGGCACCGCTATCACTTGGGCGACAAGTCCACCCCACATTTGGAGCGTCATGAAGATCTCCCGTTGGGCCGTAGCCCTCGCCCCTGTAGTGGCCGCAGGCCTGCTCACGACCGTGCAGGCCCCTACGGCCTCCGCCGCGACGTTCACTGCGGAGCTGGTGGCCCGCAACAGCCAGAAGTGCGCGTCGGTCGAGGGCGCGAGCACCCAGAACGGCGCCGCCGCTGTCCAATGGGACTGTGTGGACGCCCCGAACCAACAGTGGAAGTTCGTGGCCACCAGCGCTGGCTACTACACGGTGAGCGCCGTGAACAGTGGCAAGTGTTTGTCGATCAGCGGCGCCAGCGTCCAAAACGGAGCCACGGCGGTCCAGTGGGACTGCGTGAATGCCACGAACCAGGAATGGAGGCTGGTCCAGAAGGACAGCGGCTACTTCTCCATCGAAGCCCGACACAGCGGCAAGTGCCTGTCGGTCCTCGGCCAGAGCACCGCAAACGGTGCCGCGCTGGTCCAGTGGGACTGTGTGGAGTACACCAACCAGCACTTCCGGCTCGCCTGAGCCCGCGGGCTCCGAAGCAAGGGACCAACTCAGCGTCCCGCTTCTTCCGTTCCGGTACGGGCTTCCGCGCCTGTACCGGAACGGAGATGCCAGGAACTCAGTGCTCTCACTGATCCCGACATCAGCACAGCGTCACCGGAGAAGGAACTGCACGGCCTGGCTCACGCGCTTGTAGGAGTCGGCACACACGTCGCACAGGTCCTGGGTGAGCACTACGTCCGGTGCCAGGGCGGCCAACACCTCGGTGTCGAGTGTGTGGAGGGATGAGCCCGAGTGCGCCGAGCCACCCACCGCGTCCGAGATCTCCCTGCTGCTCATCTCGTCCTGCGAGAGATCCGCTCCGGTGACCACCGGAATGTTCCGGACGTCCTGAGGCGGCCAGTCGCACTCGTGCGTCCTCCCGACCAGGTGTCCGGCCAGTCCGAGCTCGGCGACGATGTCGGTCGCGGACGGGAGGAGGGAAACGATGCGCATGTTGGTGACTTCGGTCCGCCACGGGGCGGCCGGGCTTGATGTGCCGCCCGGCCGCCCCATGACGGACATCGATCACCGAGAAGATCAGGTACCCCGGCGCAGGGCGACCGTGTACCCGCGTCGATGACCTTGCCGCGGTCGGCTCCGGTGAAGTCCGAGCCGTCGACGCTGACCTTCCATGTGCTCGACCCGCTGTTGGCCTTGCCGTTGAGAGCGGTGATCGTGCCAGTTCCGGAGGAGGGGGTCACGCCGTTCACACAGCCGGAGGGAGTGGCAGCGCTCGTGGCCGAGTCGAGAACCGCGCCGAGGGTGGTTGTGGTGCCGGTGGGTGTGAAGGCGACGGAGCACACCTTCAGGGTTGCCCGCGCCGTCGTCCACGGTCAGGGCCAGTTTTGTGGCGGTGCCGGAGGTGAAGGTGCTCTGGGCCACCCACTGGGGTGCGCCGCTGGTGGCGGGAACCGGGGGGGGGTGCCTCTATGTCCTTCGTCAAGTTCGCGCTGCCGGTTTTGAGGGTTTTCATCCTGGTCATGCGGCGAGGGTGACGGTGGGGGTTCGGGA
>NZ_JBIURS010000037.1:0-54826 GCF_044740965.1 Streptomyces sp. NPDC088252
TCTCCCCGATGGAATTCGAACAGCACCACCACAAGACAGCTAAACTCTCACTCGCAGCATGAACCCCTGTGTCCACACTCCGGGGGTCACCTCACCGTCGCGCACCGCCGTGCCAGAGGACACCATGAGGCTGCCCGCCGGCCGGGAGGGGATGCGGCGATTGCTGGAGAGGCTGGAGAGCTTCCGCGGCCTGACTCGCGTGACCATTCCCGGAGCGTGACGGGCGGCACCTTTTGGGGCGGCGGATCAAACGGGAGTCCGAACCCCGGTTGCGGCCCGCGACACACACCGGATCAAGCCCGGCTGTCTCTGGCGGCGAACCACGGCAAAGGGGCCCAGCGTTGCCGGGCCCCTTGCCTGCTGTACCCGGATCCGGGCTCAGCCTGTGGAGACCGATCCATTCCCGCCGGGCTCCTTAGGAGCCCAAGTAGGCGCGCTGGTGGCTTCCTTCAAGCTGGTTTCGTTCATCAGGACTTGCCAACCGTCCTCACCGGCGAGGCCGTCCGGCCGAACGTTGATCTCCTTGACCTGGTGAGTGTCCTGGAAGTACAGCACCACGACTTGGCGTTCGGATGCCTCGTCGTAGAAGTCGGCCGCTACCTTTCCCTTCGCCCCTTTCTGGAAGCCCTTGATCCAGTTCGCGGCCGTCTTCCGGGTCTCGCTGTCGGTGCTGTCGCTGGTCGCCAGCTTCTCCAGATCCCCGGCCTTGCCGTCGGCGATGCGCCACACGACCTCCTGGACCACCTGCAGGGAGCCGGTGGACGGATAGCCGAACACGTGCAGTGGTTCGTGGTTGGCGTAATCCGTTTCGTACTGGAGGTCCGGCGAGCCGATCAGCGAGCACGCCGACAGGCTCAGCAGCAGGGCTGCCGCGGTTCCGTATACGGCTCTGTGCCTCATGGCGTCACCTGTCCTTGACGCGGACGACCAGGATCTTCTCAATCGGATCCTTCTTCTTCTTGTAACGGGCGATCACGTCGCTGAGCGTAGTCAGCTCCTTGATCCCGTGCTGGACGAGGTGGATCTCACCACGTGAGTTGGCCCGTACCACTGCAGCGTGGTTGTAGACCTTCTCTTTCTTCCATTTGAAGAAGATGATGTCACCGACCTTGGCCTGGCTTGCCTTCGAGATGATCGTCGAGTGGCGGTACCTGGTGACGTGGCGGCGCAGATTCTCTGCCGCGGACCATGTGTAGGTCTTGTTCTTGATCGTGCCGAAGAGCCAGTACTCCTGCCACCAGGAGTGGTCGGCCTTGCGGCCACCGTTCCGGAACTTCATGTGGCCGCCGTAGTAGAGGGCCTTGGACACGAAGTTGGTGCAGTCCTGCTTGTACTCCCACTTGGTACCACGGTTCTTGTACGCCCAGTTCGCGGTTCCGCTCCCATCGACGACGCTGGCGAGAGTGGTGACCAGCGGTAAGCCGTCGGTGACTGGGAACCCGTCGTCGTCCAGGTCCAGGGCGTCGTCGTCAGCCGGAAGATCGACATCTTCCGGCCCCTCTGACTCCACCTGGGCCTCGGCGGCGGCGGTCGGGGACAGCGTCAGACCAGCGGAGGCGTCATCGGCTTCCGTAAGCAGCACCACGACACCATCCTTGACGGCGAAGGTGAACCGCTTGTCATTGCGGGCCTCGGTTCGGTCGTCGACGCCGCCCGTGCGTACCGTCTCCAACTCCTTCACGGTCGCGTGCACGATCACCTCGGCAGTGTTCTCGCCGCGGCGCACCAGCACGTCGCTCAGTTCAGCGGACGCCGAGCTGTAACTCTGGCCGCGCTTCTCCAAGGCCTCTCGTGCGCCGACGAGACCTTCCTCCTGGGCCTCGAGGAGCTCACGGAAGACTCCGCCGTGAGCGGACTCGGCAGCGGCGTCCCCGGCCGTGAGGCTCCCCCCGGTCGTGATCCGTCCGCGTGCCTCGAGGTAGTCCTGCACGTACGTCTTGTACAGGTCCGGGCCGCCGGAGACAGCAGCTGGCTGGGAGAGCGCGGAGCGCGAAACAGGCCCGTTACCGAAGGTGTTGTGTGTCGTGACCCCGACGCGGTAGGCGCGGGAGTTGTCCAGGCCAGTGACCACCGCGCGGGGCACGGTGCTCTCGACCTCGGCCACAACCAGCCCGTCCGTTGTCTCCACCTTCACCGTGTAGCCGGTCTCCTCACCAGCGGCTCCACCGCTGAGCGGCGGGTTCCACCGAGCAAGCAGTCCCTTGTCGCCGGCGCTGACAGCGATGTCCTCGACCGGTCCCGGAGCGGACGGCAGGACGTACTCGATGGTGAGCTGCGGCCGCTTCGTCGCGTCGCCGGCCGAGGCCGAGTAGTAAGCCGCACCCGGTGCTTCGCCTACTGCTCGTAGCAGCAAACCGGTGTTGTCCTCCAGTTCGGTCCATGACTGCACCAGGGGGCCCAGTTCGGTGGCGGTGAGTTCCTCACCGGAGCTGTAGCTCTCCTCACTTGCGGCGGCGAGCAATTCCTTCCCGCTCTGCGACGGAGACCACGCGGTGGCGAGCTGGAACAGGTCGAACTTCTGGGCCGTGCACCCGGTGGTGCAGTCGGCGCGTGTGAGGGACAGCTTGGCCCCGGTCACAAAGGACCCGCGGGGCAGGGGCGACAGGTCCGCCTTGATCCACGTGGCCCAGTCATGCCCGTCGGCCCGTCCAGCGAGGATCTTCCCATCAGGGGTGGCAGGGCACGCGTCGTCGCAGCCCGTCGCAGTGGATGAGGCAGCCAGCCCGCCATCGGTGAGGGTCAGGGTCTTGGACTCGGGGACGGGCAGGGGCCGCACCCGCACGGTGAGCTTCTGCAGCGCCGACCATGGTGAGCAGCCGACCGAGGTGCAGGCTCGGACGTTCCAGTAGTACGTGGCACCGTCGGTGAGTACCCCGTCGGGGATCTGCACGGCGGACCGGTACCCGCTGTCCGTCCACACCGGATTCAGGGTGAGCCCCGGAAGCGGAGCCCCCGCAGCATCCTTCAGCGTGAACTCACTGCTCACCCTTCCCTGGGCGGGATCGGTGACCACGGCCGACAGGATCGGGGTCAGTGTCTGCTCGGCGCCGGTCTGCAGATCCTGCGGGGTACCAGGCAGAGGACTCACACTGAATTTTGCCCACGGCGACCATTCCAGGTTGTAGTGCGTACCGTCGTAGGGATTCGTCCGGAACCGGTAGGTGCGCCCGTGCTGGAGCTGCCCGGCCGGCACCTTGACCTCTGCTGGCGTTCCGCTGGCCACGAACGGGGAGACCAGGACTTCGCCGACCTGCTTGTTGGTTGCGTCATCGAAGATCTGGAATGTGCCGTTGACCTTGTCACCGTCCGGATCAACGAACGTGTCCCTCAAGGTGGGGGTCGTCGTGTCGACGCGCCAGGTGCCCGTCTTGTCCTGCGTGTATGGCGGGCCCGCCTGCTGCTTGGTGCCCGTGCGCGGCCGGTAGTTGTAGTTGACCACCAGCTTCGGCGGGTTCGAGGCCGCGTTGGCGGAGTTGACGCGCTTCCACTGCGCCACCACCGACTCGTCGGAGGCCCTGATGCCCATGTGGCCGCGGGTGGCCTTGGCCGACGCCCATTCCTGCGCCAGCGTGGTCACATCGGCGTTGATCCAGCCCTGGGGCTGGGTGCTCGTACACGCCGAATTGCCGCGCGTCTCGGTGGAGGTGGCCTTCTTCACCGTCATCGCCGGGCGGTTGGCCCACCGGCTGGAGGTGGAAGCGGCTCCGGAGGTCCACACATCCCAGGGGTACGCCTTGCAGTCGGTGTTGCCCGAGTGGAAGTTGTACAAGGACAGCTTCGCGTTCAGGACCAGTGCGTCCTGAAACGGTGTGGTGTTCCAGGAGATGAAGGTCTGCGCGGTGCGCGGGGTACCGTCCGCGTTCTTCGTGCCCGGGTTACCGAAGTCCAGCTCGGTGTCGGTCGACTGGTCGACCGACACCCCCTGCTGCACATAGGTGGCGAAGACGTTGGACAGCGCCGACGTGGATGGGTCGATGGTGACCGGGTACCGGGTGTCCGGGTCGGCGAGGAACTCGACGTCGGGGGTGACCACCAGGTCGACGGACGAGCCCTTCTGTACCACCGTCAGGCCGATCTTGGACTTGCGCGTGTGTTCACCCGACCGCTGGTCGACGGTGGCATCCCACATCACTGGGGCCGGCATGACGGCCCGCTTCTTGTTCTGGTTGTCGGTGAACAGCACACTGCCATCGGCAAGTTGTTTCGCCTTCAGGCCCTTGGCCTTCAACGGCAGCGTGTAGCTGTAGTCGTCGGCCTCGGGACGCTGCTTGATCTCGACGAACTGCTCGAATCCGGAACGTGTCGCCTCGACCACCACGTCCGCGCCCGGTACCGCGTTCACATACTCGGCACGGGCCCCGTCCAGTCTCGGCGCAGGCAGCCCGCCCTTCCACTGCAGGGTGATCCGCTGATCACCCTCGCCCAGCGTCACCAGGTCCGTGGCCGCGGCCTGCTGCGCCGCCTCGAGCGACGCAGCCGGACGGCCGGTTCCCCCTGAAAGCTTCAGACCGTGGGGGTGCGCCTTGGCCTCAACGGAACCATCGGAACCGCGGGCCAGATTCACATCGATGCCGCGCCACGAGCCGGCATCCTGGTCATAGAACCGAACAGGACCCGCAGAAACCTCAGTTGTCAGCGACCCGTCCTTGTTCACCCACGTCGTAGACGCCTCCGTGCGCTCCGACAGGGCCTCCACTCGCTTTCCCGACAGACGCGCAGCAGCACGCGCGGAAGCGAGGTCCGCCGCCTGCGTCACCGGAGCTTCGTTCTCAGCCGCAGGATGGTCCGGCGCTTCAGCCGCGGAGCTCACGCCGTTGAGCAGAGCGGCGGACACCGCCAGGCTGAGAGTTCCCGCTACCCAGCGCAGGGTTCTTCCTCCGGGCCGCACCTGCCCGCGCCGCGGCACGGACAAAGGATCGGTCACGATTTCCCCTCCCATTATTTACGACTACACCAAGTGGTGGTGAAGTCGTGAACATATCGAAGGAGGAAAGCCCGAGTTCGGGGCAACTGTGCAAAAGCAGGCACCAGTTACCGATATGCACGGTGATCTACCGCACGCGACAGGAGGGTTGGGGTGTTTCCAGACGCAACCTGTCACAGACAGGCAACCAGATCTGTGCTGTAACCCTCTAACCTCGATTCGTCAGCGACCGTGATGGTTTGACCGGGCTGCTGGTTCACCCTGTTTGTCCCGCGTCGGACGGGGCATTCGCGTGTCGCTGCGGCTGCACCGGGGTTCCACGGCTCCCGGGAGGTCGTCCGGTCGTACTCCTTTCCCTGCCTCGTCGGGGCTGGGAGCGGGCAGTCAAGCCAGGGTCGGCAGGGCGGGGCTGTGGTATCCGAGGCCGCGAACCCGAACAGCGGCCGGTGATGTAACTGGAGTTGCTCGGCCTCCGACAGGTTCTCGGCCCCGAGCACGATCGCGACCGCCAGTTGAACCAGCACTGCCGCCCGGCACCGCCAGCCGACCACCGTGCTGGACGGCGGCACCCTCGCCAGCGCGTCCGTCAGCCCTGTCCGGTCCGCACGCCGACGCAGCAGTACCGCCCCGGCATGCCCAATCAGCCTCTTCCCGTCAGCCACTACCGACAGCCGACGGTCCCACCCTGTACGCTCGCTCACCAGAAAGGTGCCCTAACTTCTGCAGCGGATACGACCTAGACACTCGCATCCTTGCAGGTCAGCGGCACCTTTCTGCTATCGGGTCGTCAGATCGCCCAATTCCGCTGAATACCCAGGGCTAACTGCGTGACAACGCAGACGGACGGTGACGGACGCTGAAAGACACCGCAGGACGATCACATCACAGCAGCTCACAGCTGGTCGGGCCCGAGGTCGAGCACGCCCCTAAGTGGTCAACGTCGGAAGTCCTTCGGGGGTTGATCATGTAGTTGGCTGCGCGGAGGATTCTTCCTGGTGATCGGCGGTGTGTCGGTCGAGCCTGGCCATCAGGTCGTCCAAGTCGGAGGTGGTGAACCTCCACTGGAATGGCTGTGCTGTGGCGTTGTAGCGGTCTTCGAATGCTCGGAGCCGGTCCCTGACCTGGGCCAGGTCGGTGAAGTCGTTGGGCGAGACGACCTTGCGCTGCACGACGGAGAAGTAGATCTCCACCTGGTTGAGCCAGGAGGCGTGGACGGGGGTGTGGACCATGAGCGCGTTCGGGAATGCACTGGTCGAGCGGTTGGCGGCCTTCTGCCCGCGGTGGGAGGAGCCGTCGTCGACGATCCAGAAGACGCGTCTGGCACTGGCGTAGGGCTCGGTGGTCATGACATGGGTGACCAGGTTCATGAAGGGCCTGATGCCGGTCTTGGGTTCGCAGCGGCCAAAGGCACGGGCGCGGTGGAGGTCGTAGGCGGCCAGGTAGGCCAATGCGCCGCCGCGGTCGTATTCGTGGTTGACGCGCATCGCTCGGGCCTGCCCGGGTGCCAGGGTCGGGTGGCAGCGGCAGCACGCCTGGATTGAAGTCTTCTCGTCCGCGGAGATCACGTAGTCGTTCTCGCCCAGCGGGATGCCGTCGAAGGTGCGGGCGTACAGGTCCAGCACGCGCGCGGCTTTGCGCCGGAAGGCGGGGTCGCGCACGGAGATCCAGGACCGGTACTGCCAGGGCTTGAGTGCGTCCTGTTTGAGCCAGCGCCGCACGGTGGAATTGGAGATCGACCCGGCGTTGAGCCGGCGACCACCTCCCGGGCCAGCTCCGGACACGACCAGCGCGACAGCGGCGCGCCGGTCTCGGCGGGTAACTGACAGGCCAGCTCCTTGACCTCGGCAACCTGCAGCGCACTGAAAGAGACTGGCCGGCCGGACCGCTTACGGTCGGCCAGGGCGGGCAGGCCACCAGCGGCGAAGCGGCCCCGCCAGGTGCGCACCGTGTCCACGTGCAGCCGCGTCTGCGCGGCTATCCGGGCGTTGGGATGCCCTCGGGCTGCCAGTAGCACGATGGTTGCCCGCTGCCGGGCCTGATGTGGGGTCTTGTGGCCGTAGGTCATCTTCTTCAGCCGGTGGTGCTCGGAGGCGGTCAGCACGACGGGCACGGCGGAGGCGAGGGGCACGGGAACCCCGACGGGCAGCCCGCTCAGCCCGGGGTGCCGCGTCCAGGACAGGTACGTCTCGTTGCGGTCGATTTCGACGGCCAGGGTGACGTCGGGCGTGGTGAGGTCGACGGGGAGTCCCTCCAGGGTCTCCTGGAGACGCGCCTGTTCGTCAGCCGGGGCCGGGGCGCTGGAACGCGCCCCGGCCCTTTGGGAACTTCTCGGTCAGGGCGTGGGCAGCTCACTGCGGACCGTGCGGGCTGCGGTGACCAGGTTCTCCAGGGACGCCTTGGTCTCGGGCCAGCCGCGGGTCTTCAGGCCGCAGTCGGGGTTGACCCACAGCCGTTCGGCGGGAATGGCCTTGAGTCCCTTGCGGAGCAGGGCGGCGGCCTCGTCGGCATCGGGGACGCGCGGGGAGTGGATGTCGTACACGCCGGGGCCCGCTTCGCGCGGGTAGCCGTGTGCGGCGAGTTCGCGGGCGACCTGCATGTGGGAGCGGGCGGCCTCCAGGCTGATGACGTCGGCGTCGAGGTCGTCGATGGCCTGGACGATGTCGCCGAACTCGGCGTAGCACATGTGGGTGTGGATCTGGGTGTCCGGACGCACGCCGCTGGTGGTGAGGCGGAACGACTCGGTGGCCCAGGCCAGGTACGTGGCGTGGTCCGCCGCGCGCAGGGGCAGGGTCTCGCGCAGGGCGGGTTCGTCGACCTGGATGACCGATGTGCCGCCGGTTTCCAGGTCGTCGACCTCGTCGCGCAGGGCGAGGGCGACCTGCCGGGCGGTGTGGCCGAGCGGTTGGTCGTCGCGGACGAAGGACCAGGCCAGCATGGTGACGGGACCGGTCAGCATGCCCTTGACCGGACGGTCGGTGAGCGACTGGGCGTATGAGGTCCAGCGCACTGTCATCGGTTCGGGGCGGGAGATGTCGCCGGCCAGGATCGGCGGGCGGACGTAGCGGGTGCCGTAGGACTGGACCCAGCCGTGCTGGGTGGCGAGGTAGCCGGTGAGCTGTTCGGCGAAGTACTGGACCATGTCGTTGCGTTCGGGTTCGCCGTGCACCAGGACGTCGATGCCGGCATTCTCCTGGAAGGAGATGACCTCGCCGATTTCGGCTTTGATCCGGCCTTCGTAACCGGCCGTGTCGATCCGGCCCGCGCGCAGGTCGGCGCGGGCCGTGCGCAGCTCATCGGTCTGCGGGAACGAGCCGATGGTGGTCGTAGGCAGCAGCGGCAGTTTGAGGTGGGCACGTTGGGTGGCGGCGCGCTCGGTGTACGGGTGGGAGCGACGGCCGTCGGCGTCGGTGACGGCGGCGGTCCTGGCCCGTACGGCGGGGTCGTGGGTGATGGGGGAGTTCGCGCGTGAGACGAGGTCGGCCCGGTTGGTGGCGATCTCCGCGGTGACGGAGCCGGTGCCCTGGGCCAGTGCCGTGGCCAGGGTGACGATTTCGGCGGTCTTCTGCCGGGCGAAGGCGAGCCAGCGAAGGATCTGCGGGTTGATGTCCCGTTCGGGTGCCTTATCGAGGGGGACGTGCAGCAGGGAGCAGGACGCGGCCACGTCGACCCGGTCGGCGAGGCCGAGGAGGGTGGCGAGGGTCGAGAGGGACTTCTCGTAATCGTTGATCCAGATGTTGCGGCCGTTGACGACGCCCGCGACGAGCCGTTTGCCGGGCAGCCCGCCGGCAGCGGCAAGGTCTTCGAGGTTGGCGGCGGCAGCATCGGTGAAGTCCAGTGCGAGGCCCTCGACCGGGGCCTTCGCCAGCACGGGGAGCGCCTCGCCGAGCCGGCCGAAGTAAGAGGCCACGAGCAGCTTGGGCCGGTCGGTCAGGAGACCGAGTTCACGGTAGGTGCGGGCGGCGGCGTTCAGCTCGGCCGGGGAGCGGTCCTGGACCAGCGCGGGCTCGTCGAGCTGGACCCACTGCGCGCCGGCGGCACGCAGATCGGCGAGTACCTCTGCGTAGACCGGCAGCAGTCGGTCCAGCAGGGTGAGCGGTTCGAAGTCGGCCGCCACCCCGGGGGCGGGTTTGGCGAGCAGGAGGTAAGTGACAGGGCCGACCAGCACAGGCCGGGCGGTGTGTCCGAGCGCGAGGGCTTCCTTGAGCTCGGTGACCTGCTTGGCGGAGTCGGCGGTGAAGACGGTATCCGGGCCGAGCTCGGGGACGAGGTAGTGGTAGTTGGTGTCGAACCACTTGGTCATCTCCAGCGGCGCCACGTCCTGGGTGCCGCGGGCCATTGCGAAATAGCCGTCGAGTGCGTCGGCGGTGACGGCCTCACGATGGCGCTGGGGGACGGCGCCGACCATGACACTGGTGTCCAGGACGTGGTCGTAGTAGGAGAAGTCGCCGGTGGGCACCTCGTGGACACCGGCATCCGCCAGTTGTCGCCAGTTGGACCGGCGCAGGTCGGCCGCCGTTTCGCGGAGGGCGTCGGCTGTGACCCGGCCCTTCCAGTTACCCTCGATGGCCTTCTTCAGCTCCCGGTTCGGGCCCTGGCGGGGGTAGCCGTACACGGTGGCGCGTGCTGCCGCGGCTGCGGACTTCGCTGTCACGGAAATCTCCTTCGCGAGATGACTCCTTGAGATCCCGGAGACGGGACACGGACGCGAAGGGATGACGAACCGGACGGATCTTACGCACGCCATGGGCGCGGTCTTCCGTCTGGTATGTACGCCGACCCGCCCACGAGGTCACCGGGATATCCGCACGCGATCGGTCGCGTGCGGGCAACGGGCAGGTCTTCGGACTCGCGGGCACATCTGCCGGGGCAGATTCCTAGTGGCCGTCGCTTCCCAGATCCGACCGGATCCAGTGCGTATGACGGCGGTCGTTCCCGCTCACCGCTGCGGGGCAGTCCCGGATTCCCACCGGGTTCCCTCTTACGACGCGCCTGCCTGGCGGACAGGGCGAACCAGCTGCACCGGCCAGACTAGAGGGTGGGCTACCCCCGGGGCACCGCTGTTCACATTCCGGAACGTGACGTGAGACACGGGATCGGTCCGGCCAGGCATGCTGAAGGGGCGTGCGGCAGACCACCGTCCGCCGCACGCCCCGCTCCACAGCACCGCAGGCCCCATCAGCCCGGCGGTGGACCCTGGGCCCCTCAGCCCCGGTCGTAGGTGTGGAACCCCTGGCGCTCTTACGGCCGAGCAGCCCCTTCGGAGCGTCTGGCCAGTGAAGCGTCGTTTGCCGCACTGTGCGGGGTCAGCCCCGTCGAGCGTTCCTCAGACGCGAGGCAGTACCGTCGCCTCAACCGCGGCGGCGACCGGCAGGCCAACGCCGCCCTGCACCGGATCGTGCAGACCCGCCTGCGCTGTGACCCGCGCACCCAGGAGTACTGCGAACGCCGACTCAAGGGGGGCAAGACCCGGCGCGAAATCGTCCGGTGCCTCAAGCGTTACGCTGCCCGCGAGGTGTTCCACCTGGTCAGGGCCATGCGATCGTGACCCCGTCATAGGGGCTGTTGTGAGATATGAGAGCGTGAGGCAGGTGAGCGAGACACTGCCGAACACCCTCCAATACCGCTTTGACGGGCCAGAAGACGCACCGGTCCTGGTCCTGGGCCCCTATCTCGGTACCACATGGCACAGGTTGTAGATCGCGTCTTGTGCGGTCCAGGTGGCCCATGTGAGGCGCATAAGACCAGGTCAGCTCATTTTGGTCCAGGCGCGTCTCTGCAGTTGGTGAGTCGCGTGTGAGATGCGAGGGCCCCGCCGGACCCAAGCATCCGGCGGGGCCCTTGGCATGGTGGCGGGCCCGGCTGTGGGGCAGAGCGATGCGGTTTTGTCGGGCTCCGGGTCGTCCGCGTCGCTTCTGCTGCGGGGCAGGCGGTGACGACGGTGCGGTGCGTTCAGCGAGGGTGCCGCCTGCGGATGGGGAGGACGCTCAGGGCCATGACGGTGCCGTCGGCGTGAAAGGAGATCGGCCCGTTCCAGCTGCCGGTTCCGTGGGTGTTGTGCGGGGTCGAGCGGCTTTGGAAGGCGGCTTGGCGGTATTCCTCCACGCGGCCCTTCTTGATGAGTTCGTAAAGGTGCTCGGCCATGCCGGAGAATGCCTCGATACGTACGGACCCCATACGGAAGACATGGTCCGTGCCGACGAATTTCGTGCCGCCGACTTGGATGTCTGCGTCGTCAACGCTTGATGTGGCGGCGAAGGTGGGCACGTCGTAGTGCTGTCGTCCCTGGCGCGTGGTGAGGTGCTGGGCGGTTTGGGGTCCTCCGCCGGCCAGAGCGGTCAGGTTGGCAGCTCCGGTACGGGCCAGGAGCTGACCGAACCAACCGCGGTCGGCCTCGGCTACTTGGAAGCCGTCGACGGTCCGTGCTCGTTTCCCGTCGTGGGCGGGTATGTGAATGGCGTTGGGGTAGGGGATGCCGGCCTTGTCTCGGATCTCTACATCGGCGTTTCTCGGGGCACCCGGTGTGCGGAGGGGGAGAAGGGATTCGCCTCGCGCCTGCAGGGCATTGACCACGATTCCGCCCTGCCCCTGAGTTCTGTGGACAGGATCAGGCACGGCGTCGTATTCCACGGGCCGATGTGCATGCCTTCGGTCAGCTCGGCGCCCTTTGCAAGTTGCTGGACGGTGGTGCTACGGGTCCGCCCTCCTCGTTTGCTCGGCCGCGGCCGACCCAACGTCCTGGCTGACCGGCTACCGCAGACTCAACCACCGCTACGAACGCCACCCCCGCAACTACCTCGCCGTCCTCGGACTCGCCGTCACCCTTTGCTGCTACAAACGACGACTCCTGCAACTCACAACATAGGACACCGTAGGAGAGGGAGAGGGCGCATCAGAGATCCGTAAGTGGCGTATGGAATACGTCAGCGCTGCTTCTCCTCCGTACGTGGGCCGACGCAAGATCTGTCTCGGCCTCGGAACCGGGGCCGAGTGAACACCCGAGCGCGGTGGAAACCGCTGCCGGGGAAAGGAGTGGTCATGTCGTATTCCCAGGCTGTAGAGCCGTTGAAGCGTGCGGAGA
The DNA here is from genome assembly GCF_044740965.1 of Streptomyces sp. NPDC088252. Lineage (NCBI taxonomy): Bacteria > Bacillati > Actinomycetota > Actinomycetes > Kitasatosporales > Streptomycetaceae > Streptomyces > Streptomyces sp. NPDC088252. The sequence goes on from NZ_JBIURS010000037.1 coordinate 12,003, forward strand.
TCTCCAAGCGTGCCGCGCTGAGTGTGGCGGCGCTCGCCGTTGCCGGAGGGGCGTTCTTCGTGCCGTCTGTCGGGGATGCCGCCGCGTCCCCGACCTCGGACCAGAAGATCGAGGCCGGGTGCGGGGATTGCTACCCCGACGTCATGTGATCGGCTGACCGACGCGCACGCGAGTGCGCGCAAGCGCGTCCGGGACCCGCCGGTGCTCACACCGGTGGGTCCGCTCAGAGAGGGACGGAACAATGGACTGGCTGGAACGGTGTGTACCGAACGTGGAGCGGCTCCTGGGTACGTATTGGCGGAAGGAACCGGTGCTTCTGCGGCCGCAGGAACCGCCGTTGGAGGTGCTGACACTCTCGGACGTGGACGCGCTCCTCGACGCGGGGCTGCTGCGCGTTCCGTATGTCGGCCTGTACACCGCACAGGGGAGCATCGCCGACGAGCGTTTCTGTCCGACGCGCGTCATTACCGGGAGCCCTGCCCAGGGGTACGTTGATGCGGCGGCGGTCCGGCAACTGATCGATGAGGAGCGGGCGACCCTGCAGTTCCGTTATGTCGACCAATGGCATCCCCCGGTGCGTGAACTCACGAGGGGCGTTGCCGAGCGGCTTGGCCGTCTTGTCGAGGCGTTCTTTTTCCTGAGTCGTCCCGGCCGCCGGGGTCCGGTGCACCGGGACGACGGGGACCTGCTGGCGATCCAGCTCAGCGGTGCCAAGCACTGGCAGGTGTACATGGGTCCGGCCGACGGCGACTGGGCGCCGGTCCGCGAGGAGAATCCGGGAGCGCCACTGCTGGACACGGTCCTTGAGGCCGGTGAAGTGTTGTACGTGCCCAGAGGTTTCGCGCACACCGCCGCGGCCGTGGGCGACTCCTCGTCGGCTCATCTGACAGTGGTGGTGAGGGAAGCCGGTGCGGAGCATCTGCGCACCGCTCTCCTGACGGGGATCGTCGACGGCCTGGCTCTGCCGGGCCGTCCGCTGGACGATGACGCCCTACTGCGCACCGCGGCCGACCTCCTGGACCATCTCAGCGCACAGCTCGACGCAGTCACGCCGGATGATGTCATCGGCCGGGCACGACCGCGTGCGTACAGCAACCGTCAGACCGTCTGATCACGCCGACGGCATGGAACGTGGAGAGGCAACGATGGACCCGCTTGCACGATTTGTGGGCGACGAGCAGGCATTTCATCGCACCCTGTGGCGCCGCTCACCCGCCGTACTGCATCCCCGCACACCCCTGATGGAGATGCTGACGGTCGCCGAGCTGGACAGGATCCTGGATGCAGGTCTCCTCACCACCCCTTACGCGACGCTCGTGCACGAGGACGGTCCTGTACCGGAGGAGCGTTACTGTTCCCCCCGTGTCGTCCTGGGCGGGATCGACAACCGCTACGTGGATGCCGGGGCGGTGCGCCGACTGATCGGCGATGAGGGAGCCACGCTCCTTCTGCGGTACGTCGACCAGTGGCACGCAGGCGTGCGGGAACTGGCCGATGGGCTTGCGGAGTGTTTTCAACGCCAGGTGGAGGCGTTCTTCTTTCTCACCCCGCCAGGGACGCAGGGCCGTGCTGTGCACCGCGACGACACCGACGTGCTGGCCGTGCAGATACACGGCTCGAAGCGGTGGCGTGTGTATCCGGGACCGCCCGACGGGAACTGGCAGCCCGAGCGCGTGGACGGCGACCCGGGGGATCCGCTGCTGGACGTGGTTCTGCGTCAGGGCGAAGTCCTCTACGTACCGAGGGGGTTCGCGCATGTGGCCGAAGCCACCGGGGGGAGCACGTCCGCTCACCTCTCGTTCACGGTCCGCGAGGCCGGCTCCGCCCACTTGTACGCCGTTCTTGAGGCACTCCTGCTGGACGGCGACGGACTGCCCGCCCGGCCCAACGACGACGCAGCGCTGACCGGGGCCACGAACGACCTCATCGCACATTTCCACCGCACGCTCACCGCCCTCACGCCAGAAGAGCTGGTACATCTGGCCCGGGGCGCGATGCGCCGCGAACAGCACACCACCGAGGGTTCTTTGAGCGCACTGCTGGGCTGACCCAGTTGTGAGGGCGAGGTGAGAGGGGTCGCATGTCAAGGAGTGGCGGGCCGCCCGGGATGCCGGGGCCCTGGAAAACCTTGTCGACCGCCGGACCAGCCCGGCCCGTGCGAAGAAGTCCGCCGCGGAGGTGGAGAACGAGAAGCTGCGGCAGCAGGTGGAGCGGTTGCAGAAGGACCTGGCACGGAACAAGGCCGCACTCGAGGTGATGGGAAAAGCTTCCGCGCTCTTGGAAATGATCTCCGAGAGCGCGGACTGAAGCCTGCCGCCGACCCTGTCGTGGACGAGGCGTTCACCGGCGTCGAGGCTCAGCTGGGCATCACGGCCGCCTGTCGGCTGTCCGGCCGCTCCCGCGCTACGCACTACCGCCGGCTCCGGCCGGCACCACCACGCAGAGTACGTGCCCCGCAGGTGCAGCCGTCGGCCCTGACGGCCGAAGAGCGGGCTGCGTTCGCGTGCCGCTCGGGTGGCGCGGCCCGCCAGCTCGCCCACGTGCACACGGCCCACTCACCGTCCTCATCCACGTCCTCGGGATCCAATTGTCGAGGTGGAGGACGATCGGATCCAGGAGGATGCCGTGCTTCTCAAGGGCGCAGTCGTCGGCATTCATCGCCAGGCGTATCGAGTGCGTGCCGTCCGTCTCGCGCCGCGTCTCCAGCACGCGTGCCAAGGTCAGCCCGCACTGGTCCAGAAGGGCCCGGCCCGGCTCGACACACAGGTCGTACAGGTTCTCCAGCAGCAGGGTCGCCAGTGGGCGGCCGAGCGTGGGGGCGGGACTGCGCAGGGGTTTCGTCCAGGTAGTCGGCCTCGGCGGCCGGACGATGGGAGGGGTATAGCTCCAGGCTTCGACGGAGGGTGCCCCCTTCGCTGCTCAGCACGTACGAGTGACTGCGCCAGGCCAGAGGCTCGCGTCGGCCCATGACCGCCAGGGTCAACTGGCTGGTGCAGCGCTCCCACTGTGCCCGGTCGGCGAGGTAGCTGACCCCGAATCCACAGCCGATGTCGATCACCCGGGTCCAGGAACAAGGGGACGGCCAACAGCGGCAGTCGCCTCTCAGTGGGTGGCAGCGACAGCTCGACTGCCGCGGGCACTGGTTGGCGCCGCCGTAGGTGATGGGTCAGCTCATCGGGATGATTGTCATGTTCATAATGTCCAGGTCGAGTGGCCTCTATGCCTGCTTCAACAGCGACAGGCGCCTGTGCGGGGAGTCCGCACCGGCGCCTGTCATGTTCGCGAATGTCACCCGATCAGTCGATGTCGACGGGCCTCCAGCGGCAGTGGTTGATCAGTGATCGTCCCAATGCCCGTCGTGCGAGGCGTGCCGATGGCCGTCGTGGACGTAGTCGACGTGGTCCTCGTGCGGCACGGCGACATGACCGCAGTCCAGTCCGTGCTGGTGCTCGTGCCCTTCGTGCACCGAGTGCGCCGGATTCACGCACTCGTCGACATGGTCTTCGTGGACGCGATGCAGGTGGCTGTCGTGCGCGTAGTCGATGTGGTCGTTGTGCGGGATCGCCACGTGGCCGCATCCCGGGGCGTGCTGGTGCGCGTGCGCGGGGTGGGGGTGGTGCGCCGTGGACGTGGGCATCTCGCTGACTCCTTCGTGGGTTCGCTGCCTGAGAGACGCCGGAGTGGCCTGCCAGGGAAGGAGTGGCAGACATGTGCGGCATATCTCGCAGCGTAAGCCTGTCCTGGCACGGACGCCTCCGGGCGCGCTGCCAGCGCTTCGCGCGTCTTGCCCAGGCTTTCGAACGGCACCCCGCGCCGCACCGCGACGGCTGCCGCGGGCCGCGGATCACTTGCTGGCGCTGGAGTACGGCAGCAGCGCCATTTCGCGTGCGTTCTTGATCGCTGCGGCGACCTGTCGCTGCTGCTGGGCGCTGATACGGGTGACCCTGCGGCTGCGGATCTTGCCGCGGTCGGAGATGAACTTCCGCAGTAGGTCGGTGTCCTTGTAGTCGATGTAGGTGATCTTCGCCGCGTCGAGCGGGTTCGGTCGGTTCTTGGCGGGTTTACGGGGTTCTTGGCGTCGCGTCATGGGTCTTCCTTACGGGGCTGGGTGCTCGGGTGCGTGAGGCGGTCAGTGGACCGGGTCGAGAAGCGCGTCGAATGCGGCCGGCAGGTTCTTCCATGCCGCGCGGCCTGCTTCGTACTCGTCGTCGGTCAGCAGGCAGGAATCGAGCAGAGCGGTAAGTCCGTCCCGGTCGAGGCCGGGAGAGATGAAGACCAGGTGCTGGCAGCAGTCGCCGTGCTCGGGGTGCCAGTCCAGTGCGGCGGCCGCTCGCCGGACCGGCGGAACCATGTCCCAGGCGGCGTCCGGCAGGGAGGCGAGCCAGGGGCCGTTGTTCTCGACGCAGAGCGCGCCGCCCGCCGCGTCCCAGGACAGGAGGGTGTCGGGACGGTCGGCGAGCCAGAACCGCCCTCGGCTGCGGGCCGCCGCGCAGCTCAGGTCCTCCAGTGCGTCGTACAGGCGTTCGGGATGGAATGGGCGGTGCTTGCGCCACACGAGAGTGCTGACGCCGGCCTCCTCGGCCTCCTGGGGCAGCAGGGCGCAGGCCGGATGCTGGCCGGCGCCGGCCGCTTCCACGTCGAACCCCGCGAGAGCCAGCTTCACCAACTCCTGGGAACCGGCCGCTGCTTGCGGTGCCGTCGGGTGCAGCTGACCGATCAGCGCGCGGTCCTCCTCGTCCGCCCGGTTGTTGTCCACGAGGGCGACAGCCGACGCGTACTCCAACTGCCGGGCCCAGGTGTCTCCGACGGTCCGCTGATCGGTGGCTGCGGCTGCCAGACCCGCCTCGGCGAGGTCGTCACCGTTGACGAGGTAGGGCAGCACGAGGGCGGGATCGACGGCGGTGATCACGCCGGTCACCTCGGCCAGGCCCTCACCGTGTGCGGCGATGACCTCGGCCATGGCCTTGGGCTCGACGGAGTCCCAGAGCTCGACGATGGCCATCCTGGTCACTCCGTCGGCCGCCAGGCGCTCCAGCTCCGGCATCAGGTCCTCGCTCAGGGCGCAGCAGGCGCAGTCGTTCACCAGGGGGGCCTCGCCGCTGGAGAGCATCCCGGAGGTGTCACGTACGGTCCGGTGCACCGTTCCCTTCTCCGCTGTTGCCAGGTCGTGGTGCAGCGCGACGCTGTGAGGTACTTCTTTCAGGAGCCCCTCCACGACCTCGTGGCGTGCGTCCGAGTGCAGCCCGTTGACGATGACGACGGGGAGCGTGTGCTTGTCCTCCATCACCGGCCCTCACGGCGGCCGTAGCGCCGCTCGAAGCGCTCGACGCGTCCCGCGGTGTCCAGGACGCGGGCGGTCCCCGTGTAGAAGGGGTGGCTCGCGGAGGAGATCTCCACGTCGACGACCGGATAGGTGTTGCCGTCCTCCCACTCGACGGTGCGGTCGCTGGTCAAGGTGGAGCGGGTCAGGAACGCGAAGGCGGCGGCCTTGTCGCGGAAGACGACGGGGCGGTAGGCGGGGTGGATTCCGGGCCTCATGGCGGTGTCCTAGGGGTCGGGGGGTGTCGAGCGGGGAGTTGCGGTGTCAGCGCTCTTCGCGGAAGTCGACGTGGCGGCGGACGAGCGGGTCGAACTTCCGCAGCACCAGCCGGTCGGGGTTGTTCCTTCGGTTCTTGCGGGTGACGTAGGTGTAGCCCGTTCCCGCGGTGGAGCGGAGCTTGATGATCGGGCGTAGTTCGTTGCGAGCCATGCCGCTACTATATGGCAATGGTTTCCATGTTCAATATGGGGCCGGCTCAATGAGAGGCAGGTAACTTCGTGTCCGCCCACTGCCAACTGACCGGCGCACAGCCGGGCTTCGGCAACAACATCTCCCACTCGCACCGGCGCACGTCGCGCCGGTTCGACCCGAACATCCAGCGCAAGCGCTACTGGCTGCCCAGTGAAGGACGGCATGTACGACTGGTGCTGAGCGCCAAGGCGATCAAGACGATCGACACCATCGGCATCGAGGCAGCGGTAGCTCGCATCCGGGCGCGGGGAGAGAAGGTCTGATGGCCAAGAAGAGCAAGATCGCGCAGAACGAGAAGCGCAAGGCGACCGTCGAGCGGTACGCCGCACGGCGTGCGGAGTTGAAGGAGATCATCCGTCGGCCCGGCATCACGGAGGCCGAGCGGGCCGCCGCGGTCGAGGAACTGCGCCGCCAGCCGCGCAACGCCAGCGCGACCCGGGTGCGCAACCGGGACAGCGTGGACGGCCGTCCCCGCGGTCACCTGCGGAAGTTCGGGCTGTCCCGGGTCAGGATGCGCGAACAGGCGCATGCCGGATTCCTTCCCGGAGTGACCAAGTCCTCCTGGTGACACCTCGGTATCGATGACGGGTGGTGGTACGGCCGGCGGGCCGCACCACCACCCGTCGCCCTTTCCCGGCCCGATGGCCGCCCCGGCCGATGGGGCGCTGTCGTGGGGGCACGGGGACCTCGCAGGACAACAGGAGGAGCGCGCTCCCGCCCGGCGGGAACGCGCTCCTCGTGTCTCGGGAGAGGGCCAGTGCTGCTTGACGCCACTCAGTTCGTTGGGGGCCTTCGGCAGTTCCGTCGAGGCCAGCTGCTTGCCCGACTCGATGTCGATGGCCAGCAGTTTCTTGCTCGACGGGTCCGAGACGTACGCCGTGTGGTCGCGCACGAACAGCGCCGGGCGGGGCTGCTGCCAGTCCAGCGGCTCCTGCCACGAAGCGAGGGCGGAGATCTTCTTGGTCACCTTGCCCGTGGCGGGGTCGATGACATGGATCTTGCCGTCGGTGCCCAGGACGAGCGCCTCACCGTGCGGACCGCGTGCCAGCGAACGGAAGGTGTAGCTCGTACCGATGTCGACGAGCCGCATCGTGCCCGTCTCGGTGTCGATGAGCGACACCTGCTCCGGGCGTTCCAGCTCGGCGTCCTTGTCCTTCTTGTAGTCGCCGAGGACGATGGGGGACTCGTCGGACCCGGCCTGGTTGCCGATCCGGCCGTACTTCGTGGGGCTCTTCACCTTCTTGATGGCGCCGTCCTTGTAGATCAGGACGCCGTCTTCGCAGCCGATGACGACCGTCTCGCCCTGCGCGGTCGCCTCCCCGTGGACGCCGGGGCACTCCTCGTTGCGGGTGATCTCCTTGCGGTCCTTGTCCAGTACGGCGATGCCGACGCGCTTCTCCTGCGTACCGAGGGTGGTCACCAGCTTGCCGTCGGCGAGCTGGATGGCGACACCATGGTGCGGGGCGGCGGAGGTGTACGTCTCGGCCTTCGGCTTCGTGTCACCGAGGTCCTTCGGGTCGAAGACCGTGACCACGCCGGTGCCGTCGGCGAAGAGGATGGTCTTGCCCGCGTGACGTACGACGTGGCCGGGCTTGCTGCCTTCGAACTCGACGTCGGTGAGCTTTCGTCCCGCTGCGTCCAGCACCTGGAAACCGGTCGCGGTCGAGACCATCACATGGCGGTCGCTGCCCGCGGGGTTGACCCGGTTGAACCCCTCAAGCGGTATGTCCTTGGCGAGCTTCAGCGTCTTTCCGTCCAGTACGTACAGGCCCCCGTCGTACGTGGTGACGATCGGGTCCACGACCTGGGCGGCCGCTGAACCCGACGCCTTGTCCATCGTCTTCGCGAATCCGAAACGCTGGGCCAGATAGCCGAAGACATGGTGATTGGTCACCAACTTGCGCTGATCGGATGGGATTTCGTCGAACTGTTTCCACATCCACGCGGTGAGTTCGGTGACTTGCGCTCCGTAGGCGGATGCGTTCTTCTCGACGACGGCCTTTTTGACGCCCCTCACGTTCTCGGTGACCTGGTCCGCTATGAGCCCGACGGCCTTGCGGACCCGCTCGGGGTCGGTCCAGAAGTGAGGGTCGGGCTCGTCGGCGGAATCGCCTGCCGTGTAGGTGATCGGATCGACAGCGTCTCTGACCGCCAGGGTGGAGACGCCGGCCTCCTCGGCGGCCTCCACATGACGCAATACGTTCTCCTCCAGGCCGAGGCCGTTGTAGACGACCAGATCGGCCTGCTCGATGGACGCCGCCTGCGGAGCCGAGACACCGAAGGAGTGCGGATCGGTGCCGGCCTGCATCAGCACGGTCACCTCGGCCTCGTCGCCGACGATGTTGCGGGTGATGTCACCGAGGATGTTCGTGGTGACGACCACCGAGGGGCGGCCTTGCTCGATTCCCGACCCACTGCTCGGTAATGACCCGGGGTGAGTGAGGCCCCTGCCGCCGCGTGTACGCGTGTATAGGTGAACCCCGTCGACCGATGGTCTGGTCGACGGGGTTCACCTATACACGGGTAAGGACCGGACCGGACGATGCCGTGGCTGCGACCACCGTCCGGCCCGGAGTTCAGGGGTGTGCCGCCACCGGGTCCGGGTGCTTGTGCTCACACGCGTCGTCGATGCCGTAGGTGTCCCACTCCGGGAACGGATCGGTCACGGGCCGCGCCTCTCCCTCGGACATCAGGCACTCGGCCAGGGCATCATGGAGGGCCTCCACCTGCAGATCCGTGCCGATGAAGACCAGTTCCTGGCCCTGCGCGGTGTCGGCGTCGCGCGCGCCGGACGGCTCGAAGCGGGCCACGGAACCCGCCTGTGACCAGAGTCCGGTCACGTTTGGCCGACTGGACAGCCAGAAGAATCCCTTGGAGCGCAGTACCTGCCCGTACCGGCCGCTGTCGAGCCCGCCGGTGACGAATGTCCACAGGCGGTCGGGGTGGAAGGGGCGGTCCGAGCGGAAGACCGTGCTGGAGATTCCGTACTCCTCGGTCTCCGGCATGTGGTCCCCGTTCAGTTCACGAACCCATCCGGGAGCCTGCTGGGCCCGCTCCAGGTCGAAGAGGCCGGTGCCGAGAACCTCGGACAGTTCCACGCGGCCTCGGCTGACGGGCACGATCCGGGCCACCGGGTTGAGGCGGTTGAGTGCGGCGTTGAGCTGTTCGCGCCCTCGCTCGTCCACGAGGTCCAGCTTGTTCAGCACGATGACGTCGGCGAACTCGATCTGGTCCATGAGCAGGTCGCTGACCGTCCGCTCGTCGTCCTCGTACTGATCGAGTCCGCGCTCGGCGAGGCCGTCACCCCCCGCCAGTTCCGGAAGGAAGTTGGCCGCGTCGACCACGGTGACCATCGTGTCGAGCCGGGCGAGATCACCCAGTGTCGCCCCGTCGTCTCGTGGGAAGGAGAAGGTCGCCGCCACCGGCATCGGTTCCGAGATACCGCTGGACTCGATCAGCAGGTAGTCGTAGCGCCCCTCGCGGGCGAGCCGGTCCACCTCTTCGAGCAGATCGTCGCGCAGGGTGCAGCAGATGCATCCGTTGGTCATCTCGACCAGGCGTTCCTCGGTGCGCGAGAGTGCGGCCTCACCCCCGCGCACCAGTGCCGCGTCGATGTTGATCTCGCTCATGTCGTTGACGATCACCGCGACCCGCATGCCCTCGCGGTTGCCGAGGACATGGTTGAGCAGTGTGGTCTTGCCAGCCCCCAGAAAGCCGGAAAGCACAGTGACGGGCAGTAGGTCCTGGGCCATGAAGGATCAGCCCTCGGGGCGCAGGAGGCCGCGCTCGTAGGCCCTCACCAGCCGCTGCGGCACCTGGTAGACGGAGCCGTCGACCGTGACGGACACGAGCTGAGGCGTCGTGGTCTTCCACTGAGCACGGCGGTGACGGGTGTTGCTGCGGGACGTTTTCCGCTTCGGGACTGCCATGAAGACCTCCTGGGTCGTCGTCGACACCGAACGCTATATGAAAACGATAGTCAATTCCAAATGGGTTCTGCGGCGCGGACCCGTCCCTCCGCCGGCGCTCACCGCCCCACGACGGCGCACCCCCTCGCTGACATGAATCGCCCCGCCGGTAGCCGCTCGATCACCTCGTACTGCCGCGCCGCGGCCGCTGACTCCCGCACCTCGGCGCCGATAGCGCCGTACGGCCGATACGCATGTCTTTTCGGTCGTGCCACCGAAGAGAGTGCACGTCCCCTTGCATGTCATGACATCGGTACGCCCGAGGTTCTGGCGGTGCGTCGCAGAGCCACCGACGCCCTCACCGAGGCTCAGGAGGCGCCCGAAGACGGTTCGGGTGCATCCAGCCTGGCGTTGTGTATACCGGGTGTTCCATCGTGAGGAAGGCCAGACGGCACGCGCCCAGCCCGCCGCGGCGCAGGGCACGTGAACCGGCCAGGTCTCGCTGTGTAATAGGGGAGCTGTGGTCATCGCGATTCCATGACGCTCATCTGACGCTCCGGCCCCTGGATGATCGACCATCAGGGCCGGGAAACTGCTCCTGAACTGGCCTTTTTCCTGGTGCGGCCTCGGTTGACATCTTTTCGATGACGCATCATGTGGAGTGCGTTGCCATCCTTGAATCGGCCGCGAAGGGCTCCTGGCCTGCGGTTTTGCGTGTGCGCATTATGTGCGGTGCGGGCGTTACGGGCGATATCTTGACGCTCGTTAGACGCTCGTCCTGATGGGTCGTCAGGCGGTGGTAGGGGCAGGTCAGGGCCCGTGTTGCGCGGGTGTTGGCGGTACGCCGCTGGAGAAAGGCGGCGCGCTGTGCGCAGGTGCAGTTGTGATCAGTTGTCTTGGAAGAGACCAGCCATCCCCGTGACCTGCCGAGCTGGGCGGCTGCGGGTCGCTGACCTGCGCAGCTGGTCTTTCGGCTGCTTCGCGCTCGTGCTCGTCGATTCAGCCGGAAGTCCCAGAAAAGCCCCAGGGCACTCCCAGCGGCGATCGCGACTCTTTCGGCTCTATGCAGCGTGCGGGGGCGTGGTGTGGGCTGGGGCAGTCCTGTCGTTCCGGCACCCTCATGTCACCGAACAGGGAATCTCGGAGATAAGGGCCGTGAGGGGAAAATGTGCGAGGTCCGCCGATCGCCGCGCCGAGGTCATCCGTGGATGACGTCACGCCTCCTCGCCCGCATGTGTGATGACGTGCAGGCCGTGATCAGCGTCCACGGAGGTGAGGTGCAGGTCGTGCTCGATGAGTTCCTCCGACAGCTCTTCGGAGGTGAACACGTGCCAGAGGTCGGAGGCGGTGAACTCATTGACCACGGTGCCGTTGTCGACGATCCGGTAGGTCATGTGCCAGGTCACGGAGTCCGTTCCGGCGGGCTCGGCCGAGGCTGATGCCGTGTACAGACGGCGCCCCAGTGTGGTCTCGCTCATCGGCGTCGACGGAACGGACTCCGGCCTGGTCGGGGGGTATATGTTCAGCACGGCCCTGCCCCGCGGAGCGAGCCGTTCCGTCAGGAGGGTCCACAGGGCGTTGCGTTCCGCCGGTGTCAGGTGCCCTATCACGTTCATCGCGACGAGCCCCGATATCTGTTCGGGGAGCGTTGCCGACAGGATGTCCTCACCCAGGACGGTAACCCGCCCGGGCAGGCCGTTGCCGGAGGCCAGTCGGGCCAGGAGGGCTGTGCGCAGCGAGGGGTGCGGCTCCACGGCGACGATCTCGGTGGCGGGCAGGGTCTGCGCGATGGCGACCGTCCCTTCTCCGGTGCCGGCGCCGACATCCACAACAGGGCCCAGGGATGTGTCCAGGCCGTCGAGGGCTCGGCCGAGGGCCGGACCCAGCCCCTGCCATGCGGAGGGAATGAGAACTGCGACGTACTCGGCGGTCCTGTCGTAGAACCGCTGCTGGGAAGCGCTGTTGTCAGGCATGTCGTCTCCGGAGTCCGAGGGCGTGGTCGCTCCGGCGCGTTCGCCGCTGAGCTTGTCGCATGGCGCGGGCGCGATGGGGCGCGGCGCTCGCGCGTGGCCGGCCCGGTCCTCGGGGGTTGAGGGGCGACCGCGACAGGGTGGGTGGCTACCGTAAATGAATACCATATTCAAAAAGAAGGATTGCGTCGGAGCTTCTCCGGTTCGATGACCCTCCCGTCGGGTGGCCCGCCGTGGATCGGTCCGGACGGTAGGGCCGCCATCGCCCCTGCGTGCCCGTCCTGCGGTGCCGGGTGGCCGATGGGGTGTGCGTCGACGAAGTGGACGACCGTCCCGGCCGCCTTGCTCTGGTCCGGTGTCGCGGATCCGTAGCCGGTCCGCACCTGGGGTGCCGGCGGCCATGGCTCTGCCGTGCGTTCGGCTCCTGTGCTGTGTCCCGCACGGCGTTCATTGATTTGATAATCATTTTCATCTATCTTCGCAAGCGTCACGCTCCACCCCAGCTGCCGCCGGATGGAGCCTCACCCACCCGCGCTGCGACGGAGACCGGATGAACCAGCCTGCCCGGACCGATGATGTCCTCGCCCTTGTCGTCGAATGCATCGCTGACGTACTTGGGTCGGACGTCGAGAAAATCGCGCCTGGGGTGCAACTTGCAGCCCTGGGTCTGGAGTCGTTCACCGCGGTGAGGCTCAGGCGCAGGATCCGAGAGCGCGCGGGACACGACCTGCCGCTGACTGCGTTCCTCGGAGAGGCCGCGACCGCGCACGGCATAGCGGAGCGAATCGCCGCCGCGAACGGCCGCCACGACGAGGCCGTCGCCGCAGCCGTCGTCGGCCCGGCCGGGCAGGCAGCAGCGGAGACTTCCCCCGCCGCCACCGAGGGGACTGAGGGGAACGAATTCTTCCCATTGACCCCCATCCAGGCGTCATACCTCGCAGGGCGGGCGGAGGGTCTGCCTCTGGGGGGTGTGGCCACTTTCTACTACTACGAGTACGACCGCGCCGTTGCGGACCTCGATCCACTGGCCGACGTTGCTCGCCTCGAAGCCGCTTGGAACCGGCTTGTCGAGCACCATCCGATGCTCCGCATGACCGTGGACGACCGGGGGCGTCAGTGCATCCTGCCGGAGCCCGGCCCGTTTCGCATCGGAGTCACCGACCTTCGAGAGGCTTCGACCGACAGGGTGCAGGAGGCGCTGTCCGCTCTGCGCTATGAGTGTTCGCACCGGTGTCGCCCCACGGGCTCATGGCCGTTGTTCGTCCTGCACGCCGCTCTCCTGCCGGGAGGCGGGACGCGGCTCCATGTCGGAGTGGACGTGCTCATCACGGATATGGCGGGCTGGATGCTGCTGATGCGCCAGTGGGGCGCGCTCGTCGCGGACCCGGGGCACGAACTGCCCTTCGTGTCAACGCAGTTCACCGATATTCAACGCGCCCGGGAGCAGGATCCCGAGTGGTCCGCCCGACGAGACCGGGACCGTGCGTACTGGTCCGACCGCGCCGTGTCCCTGCCGCCGGCCCCGCGCCTTCCCGTGCTCCGCGATCCGGCGGACACCACTCCGCCGCGTTTCGTCCGGTGCGAATCCGGGCTCGACGCCGAGGCTTGGTCGGCCCTGCGAACCCGTGGCGCCGAACACGGGGTCACGCCTACCGCGACGCTCCTCGCGGCCTTCGCCTTCCTGCTCGCACGGTGGGACGCGGGTGAGCGGCTGTGCCTGAACACCACGTTGTTCGACCGCCCGGACAGCCCGGACGAGGGCGTCGGCGCCGTAGGGGACTTCACCACTACCGCCCTGGTCGGAACCCCGCCCTGCCGACCCGGAGACTGGGACGGCTTCGCCGCGTACGCCACCGAGGTCAACCACCGCTTCTGGGAGGACCTGGACCACCGGTCCGTGTCGGGGGTTGAGGTGTTGCGGGACCTGCGGGGAACAGGTACGTCCCCGGCCACCGCACTCAGCCACCCAGTGGTCTTCACCAGCGGGGTGGGGCTGGCCGGGGACTCGGAACCGCCGGCCGCGTGGATCGGGGAGGAGGTCTTCGGGGTCTCCCAGACGCCCCAGGTGCTCCTCGACCACATCGTCTGGGACGAGGGCGGGCGACTGCGCTTGGCCTGGGACTCCGTCGACGGGGCGTTTCCCGACGGCTGGATACGGTCCTTGCTCGATGCCTACGTCAGGCTCCTGGGCACGCTGACGGAGCCGGCGGCGTGGACGGACCGGTCCCTGGGCTGGGACCCCTCCTTCCGCCAGGAGGAGCCGCTCGACGCCACGCCCTTCCCGACTGCGGGCACCCTCCTGCACGATCCCGCTCTCGACGCGGCGAAGCGCCATCCGAAGCGGCCCGCGCTGCTGGCCGCCACCGGAACGGTGACCCACGAACGTCTCGCCGCCAACGCCGCGGCCACCGCGGAGCTGCTCCACGCGCACGGCCTGGGTCCGGGAGACATGGTGGCGGTCGTCTGTCAGAAGGGCACCGCACAGATCACCGCGGTCCTCGGTGTCAGCACCTCCGGTGCCGGCTACGTCCCCATCGAGCCCTCCTGGCCCACTGCGCGCATCCTCGCCGCCTGTGAACGGGCGGGCGTGCGGCACGCGCTGGTCGGCCGCGGGGTTGACGTCGCCTGGCCGGAGAACATCTCCGTGCACCGCCTGACCGCGGCGGGCCGTCCGGGCCGCCCCGCTTCCCGTCCGCAGGAGCCGGGCCCCGTACCGAAGCGCCCGGCCCCGGAGGACACCGCCTATGTCATCTTCACCTCCGGCTCCACCGGAGTCCCCAAGGGCGTCGAGATCCAGCACCGAGCCGCCCGCACCACCATCGACGACATCACCGACAGGTTCGCCATCACGGCGGACGACCGCGTCCTGGCGCTGTCCGCCCTCAGCTTCGACCTCTCCGTCTACGACGTGTACGGAGTCCTCGGCGCCGGAGGCGCGCTGATCCTGCCCGACCCCGCGCGCCAACGCGACCCGCAGCACTGGCTCGAAGAGGCCGGACGCCACGGCGTCACCGTGTGGAACACCGCTCCCGCCCTGCTGGAGATGCTGGTCGAGTACGCCGAAACGGAACCGGAAGCTGCCACCGAGGCGCTGCGCACCCTGCGGCTGGTCATGCTGTCCGGCGACTGGATCCCGCTGAGCCTGCCCGACCGGCTGCGCAGGCTCGCCCCGCGGGCGCAGGTGATGAGCCTCGGTGGCGCCACCGAAGCCTCCATCTGGTCCATCACCTACCCCGTGGGGGCCACCGACCCGTCATGGAGGAGCATCCCCTACGGACGAGCTCTGAGGGGACAGTCGTTCCACATCCTCGACGAGAACGGTGCGCCTTCCCCGGTCGGGCAAGCAGGAGAGCTGTTCATCGGCGGTGACGGGCTGGCCCGTGGCTACATCGGGGACCCCGCCCAGAGCGAAGAACGCTTCGCCGTGCACCCGGTGCTGAGGCGCAGGCTGTACCGGACGGGAGACCTCGGCCGCTGGTCGCCGGACGGCACCATCGAGTTCCTCGGGCGGTCCGACCGGCAGGTGAAGATCCGCGGTCACCGTATCGAGCTGGGCGAGGTCGAAGCTGTCCTGAGCCGTCATCCGGCAGTCCGGCAGTGCGTGGTGTCCTCGATCCCCGGCCCGGACGGCAGGCCGCGGTTGGTCGCGCATCTCTCCCCGAAGGGCGCGAGCGAACCCCCGGCCGCCGAGGAACTGGCCGCGGAACTGCGCGAGAAGCTTCCCGAGTACATGGTTCCCACCCGCTTCCTGATCCTTGATCACCTGCCGGTCACTGCCAACGGCAAGATCGACCACGCCGCGCTCACCGTGCCCCACCGCGAGGAGACCCGGGCAGCGGGCCCGGCCGCCCCGGCACCCGAGGCCCCACGGGATTCCCGGCCGGCGCAAGCGCCGGCGCCGCAGCGTGCCGCAGGGGCGTCGGAGGCAGTCCCGTCCGACGCGAGCTGGCTCGCCACGGCCCTCGCCGAGGCATCCGCGCTCGGACTTGAGGTCAGTGTGGTCGCGCGCCCCGGACCGCTCGCGGTGGAGGAGGCGCTGGAGGCGTCCGCGCAGTGGCTGCGCAGGGTGCGCAAGGCGGGCGGTGGGGCCCCGTTGGAGCTGAGGCTGAGCGCCGACGCCCTGGTGGAGGTGGCCTGCCCGCCCGGCACGGTGGGACGCGGCCCGGTCGGCGCCGACGCGCTCCCGGCCCCGGTCGACGCGAGCAGCGAGCGCCCCGACCACTGGGGGTACCGTGCCGTGGCGGCGGACCCGGCCGTACTGGACACCGTCACCGGGATCATCGCGGAGCTGACCGACGGCACCGTGACCCCCGACAGCACGTTCACGTCCCTTGGTGCGACCTCACTGACCCTGGTCCTGGCCCACCGGCGGCTGCGCCAGGGGCCGGCGCCGCGGCTCGCCCTCGCCGACATGTTCGAGCACCCCACCGTGGCGTCACTGGCCGCCCGCATCACGCAGCAACGCGCCGAGGACACGGCGCCTGCCCAACCACCGCGTGAACCGTCCTCCGCCCCTCCACCGCCGATCCAGGCCCGCCGCCGCGCCAGCAGGTCCGCCGCCCGCGCCCTTGCCGAGGAGACCGCACGATGACCGGGCCGGAACCCGAGACGAAGTCCGACGACGAACTGATCGCCGTCACCGCGCTGGACTGCCGCTTCCCGGGCGCCCCCGACACCGTGGCCTTCTGGGACCTCCTCATATCCGGCCGGAGCGGACTGACTTGGCAGACCCGGGAAGAGCTTGCCGGGCACGGCGTCCAGGCACGCCTGCGTGACAACCCCGCGCACGTGCCGGTCAGCGGACTGATCGACGAGCAGGACCATTTCGACCCGGCCCCCTTCGGGCTGACCGACGCCGAGGCCGCGCTCATGGACCCGCAGCAGCGGCTCTTTCTGGAGGCGTGCTGGCGGGCACTGGAGAGCGCCGGGCACGGGGGAGGAACGGGAGCCGGTGCCGTGGGCGTCTTCGCCGGCTCCGCGCACAGCGACTACCTGACCCGCAACCTCGCCGACCGGTACGACGACTCGGCTGCCGACCCGGTCGGCAGCCTCCAGGCCGCCCTCGCGGGGGTGGCGGACTACCTGCCTCTGCACGTCGCGCACCGGCTGGCGCTGACCGGGCCCGCCATCGCGGTCGGTACCGCGTGCTCCACCTCTCTGGTCGCCGTTCACCTCGCGGCCCAGTCACTTCTCGCGGGGGAGTGCGACACCGCGCTCGCCGGAGGGTCGTCCCTGATCGTTCCGCAGGGCAGGGGCTATCTGCACGTTCCCGACGGCATCTTCTCGGTGGACGGGCATGTCCGTACCTTCTCCGCGCAGGGCACCGGCATCGTGCACAGCCAGGGCGTGGGGGTGACCGTACTGCGCCGCCTGAGCGACGCCCTGCGCGACGGCGACCCCGTCCTGGCGGTGCTGCACGGATCCGCGGTCAACAACGACGGCGGAGACCGCTCCGGATTCACCGCCCCGTCGCCGCGCGGACAGGCGCGGGCCGTCACGGAGGCGCTCGCCGTCGCGGGCATTGCCCCGGCGGACGTGAGCTACGTCGAGGCCCACGGCACCGCGACCCGTCTCGGTGACGTGGTCGAACTCGGCGCACTACGCCGTGTTTTCGGCGACGACGGCCCGGCCTGGTGTGCGCTCGGCTCCGTCAAGAGCAACATCGGCCACGCCAACTCGGCCGCAGGCATCGCCGGGTTCGCCAAGGTGGTCCTCGCCCTGCGCCACGGCCAACTGCCCCCGTCGCTGGACGCTTCACCGATCAACCCCGACCTCGCACTGGAGGGCTCACCCTTCACCGTCGTACAGCGGCCCACCGCCTGGCCCGGGAACCGCTTCGCGGGCGTCAGCTCCTTCGGCATCGGGGGTACCAACTGCCACGTGGTCCTGGGCAGTGCCCCGGAGCGCCCCGACCCAGTCAGGGACCCCCGGCCGCAACTGGTCCTGCTCTCCGCCCATCAGGACGACGCCCTGGCCCAGCTCGCCGAGGACGCCGCGACCGTCGCGCGGGAGGCATCCGTCGCCACCGCGGACGCCGCGTACACGCTGCACGCGGGCCGCCGCGTGCTGCCCTGGCGGGCGGCGGCAACCCTCACCGGCGACCCGGTCGCGGATGCCCGGACCCTGCGCACCGCCCCCCGGCGTACCGCCCGCCCCGCCCCGCCGAAGGTGGTCTTCGCGTTCCCCGGCGGAGGAGTGCAGTACCCCGGTATGGGGCGGGAACTCTACGAACAGGAGCCCGAGTTCGCCCGCACCGTCCAGCAGTGCGCGGACCGTTTCGACGACGGCACCGGCCCCGGAATCGCCCGGCTCATCACGGCCGATCCGTCCGACGAGGAGGCCGGGCGTCTGCTGCGCGACCCTGCGTACGGCCTCCCGGCCCTGTTCGCCTCGTCCCTCGCCACCGCGCGCACCCTGATCGCCTGGGGCATCGAGCCCCAGGCCGTCGTGGGGCACAGCCTCGGTGAGTACGCCGCCGCGGTGGTGGCCGGCGCCTTGCGGCTCGACGATGCCGCGACTCTGGTGGCGGTACGTTCGCGCGGCATGTCCCGGGCCGCCGGCGGTGGCGTGATGCTGACGGTCCCGCTGGCCGAGCTCATGGTGAACGAACTGCTGGAATCACACCCCGGACTGGACCTGGCCGCGGTCAACGGCCCGCAGTCCTGTGTGGTCTCCGGCCTGACCTCCGACATCGCCGGACTGGAGCGCCGTCTGAACGCCGACGGCCTGCGGACGGTGCGGCTCTCGCTGGACGCCGCCGCCCATTCCCGTCTCGTCGACCCGGTCCTCCCCGAACTGCGTGCCGCCGCCGAAGCGATCCACCCGCAGATTCCACGCCTGCCGCTGGCGACGACCCTCACCGGCGGCCTGCTGCGGACCGCGCCCGGCGCCGACCACTGGGTCCCGCACCTGCGTTCCGTGGTGCGCTTCTCCGACGCCCTGTCCACCGCGATGGCGAAGAGCCCCACGGCCCTGGTCCAGACGGGGCCGGGCGGCGGACTCCTGCAACTGGCCCGCCGGCACCCCGCGTTCGAGATCCTCACCACCCTGGCCACCTACCCGGACCGGAGCGAGCCCACGGGCGGACGCGCCGCGCTGCTCACCGCCGCCGGAGAGCTGTGGACCCACGGCGTGCCCCTGGACCCCGACGCGCTGCATCGCCCCGGACGGCGCCGGGTCAGTGTGCCGGGCCTGCCGTTCCGGCGACGCAGGCTCTGGATCGACCCGCCCGCCCAGCAGCGCACCTCGGCCGGCTCCGGCCCGTACGCGACCGAGGCTCCCGACGAGACGGAACCTCTCCAACTGCCTGTGTGGCATCGAGGTCCCCGGCTGGGCAGCCCCGCCCTGCTGACAGGCCGATGGCTGGTGGCGGGTCCCGAGCACGCCCCGGTGGTCACGGCGCTGCACGACCTGCTCACCGAGGCCGGCGCCCGGACCGTCACGCCGGCCGAGGCGGAGGGGGCTCCCACAGAACCCTGTACCGGCATCGTCCTGATCGACGCGGCCGAGCCCGAGCCCGGCCATGACGCGCAGGACGCCGCCGCGCAGGTCACCGATTCCGTCCTGCGCTACGCCCGGGTGGCGCGGACGGCTGCGGCATGGGCGCACCGGACGTGCCTGATCCATGTCACCGCCGGAGCCCAGCAGGTGGAGAGCCGGGACCGGCCACGCCCCGAGGGGGCCGCCACCCTGGCGCTCCCCCGCGTCCTCGCCCAGGAGTTCCCCGGTCTGCGCTGGCGCGCCGTGGACCTCCCCACGGTCCCGGCCACGGCAAAGGACCTCCGCGAGGTGTGCGCCGAGGCGGCGGACCTGGCCGGCGGCGCTCCCAATGGAGTCGAGACCGCTGTCCGGGGAGGGCACCGCTGGCTCCGCGGCATCGCCCCCTGGCGTCCCACCGGTCCGCAGGCCGACGACGGCACGGGCACCGCCCTGGTGCTCGGCGGCCTCGGGGACGTCGGGCTGGCTCTCGCCGGTCACCTGGCGCGGACCGGACGCCGCGTGGTCGTGACCGGCCGCACCGGGCTGACCGCCGCCCCGGCTCCGGGTACCAAGGAGGCCGCCCGGGCCGAAGCCGTACGACGCCTGCGGGCCGACGGCGCCGACATAGAGGTGCACGCGGGCGACGCCGCCGATCTCGAAGCGACGGCCGCACTCCTGAGCCGGCTGACCGAACGGGACGGCCCGCTGGACCTGGTCGTCCACGCCGCGGGTGTGGTGGCCTCCGCGGCTGTGGCGCCCCTGCGGTCCGGTGAAGCGGACACCGTACGTGCACACGTGCATGCCAAAGTCACCGCCGCCGAGACGCTGCGCACCGCGCTGCGGCGTCTGCCCGCCGACCGGCAGCCGGCCACCGTAATGCTGATGTCCTCCGCCACTGCCTTCGTCGGCGGACTCGGGCTGGGATCGTACGCCGCGGCCAACCGCTACCTCGACGCCCTGGCCGAGCGCGAGGGCGTCGAGAACGCGGAGGGGACGCGCTGGATCAGTGTCGCCTGGGACGGCTGGCGGGTCGGTCCGGGAGGTACGGAGCGCGTGGTCGCCTCCCGGCACTCGATCGGTCTCAAGGACGGCATGCGCAGCGTCGAACGGCTGCTGGCACTTGCCGGACAGGGCCGGGTTCCGGCTTCCGTGGCCGTGTCCCCGGCAGACCTGGGCCGGCGTACCGCCGGTACCCCGCCCACGACGCCCGCGGCCACCGCGGCACCTGCGGCGGCCGACGGATCCGGCCCGCGCGGCGGCAGGGAGCACCTGCTCGCCGGCCTGTGGTCGGACCTGCTCGGATTCCCCGTGACCGACCGCGACGCCGACTTCTTCGCGCTCGGCGGGCATTCACTGCTGGCCACCCGAATGCTGGCCAGGCTGCGTGACGACCACGGAGTCGACCTGCGGCTGCGGG
The DNA here is from genome assembly GCF_044740965.1 of Streptomyces sp. NPDC088252. Taxonomy (NCBI): domain Bacteria; kingdom Bacillati; phylum Actinomycetota; class Actinomycetes; order Kitasatosporales; family Streptomycetaceae; genus Streptomyces; species Streptomyces sp. NPDC088252. The sequence goes on from NZ_JBIURS010000037.1 coordinate 32,568, forward strand.
ATCTGCTGGCGCGGCCCACCGTGGCGGCGCTGGCCGACCTGCTCCCGGAGCCGGACCGAGCACCCGCGGCGCCCGACGTCGCGGCGGCGCCCGGCACCGGTGGCCCGCCCCGCCCCGCCGGGGAAGCGCTCGTCGATCGGGACGACTTCCCGCTGACCCGGGTGCAGCACGCCTACTGGGTGGGCGGCTCGGGCGGCTACCGCCTGGGCGACGTCCCGTGCTCCTTCCACCTGGAGTACGACTGCCCGGGGCTCGACATCGAGCGCTACGAAGCCGCATGGAACCAGGTGATCGCCCGCCACCCCATGCTGCGGGCGGTGATCTCCCCCGAGGGCCGCAACCGCGTACTGGAGAAGGTTCCCCACTACCGCATCAGGATTCAGGACCTCTCCGGCCAGGAGCCGCGCGAACGCGAGCGGAGACTGGAGCGCATACGCGAGCGGATGGTACGCCGTGAGCCGCGCCCCGGTCGCTGGCCGCTCGTCGACATCCGCGCCGCCCGCCTCCCCGGCGACATCGTCCGCCTGTACGTCAACGTCGACGTGCTCGTGTGCGACACCGCCAGCTACCTCCTCCTCGACCGCGAGCTGCGCACCCTCTACCGGGATCCCTCGGCGCAACTGCCCGCTCTGACCACCCACTTCGCGGACTGTGTGGCAGCCCTTGAAAGGAGGACCGCGAGTGCCGAGTACGCCCGCGCCGCCGCCTACTGGAGGGCCAGGGCGGACGACCTCCCGGGCGCCCCGGCGCTGCCGGTGAGCACCGCCGCATTCGACGAACGCCCCCGGTTCGGCCGGCGTACCACCCGTCTTGAGCCTGCGCGTTGGGACGCCGTGAAGGCGGAGGCGGCACGCCGCGGCCTGACGCCCACGGCGGTTCTGCTGGCCGCCTATGGAGACGTCCTCGCACAATGGTCCGGTCAGGACCGCTTCACCGTCACCCTCACGCTCTTCGACCGGCCCGCCGAACTGCCGGGCGCGGACGCCGTGGTCGGCGATTTCACTTCGCTGCTGCTGCACGAGGTGGACCGCTCGGACGACACCGGATTCGCCGACGCCGCCGCACAGGCCCAGCGCACCCTTTTCGAGGACCTGGACCACCGGCAGTTCTCGGCACTGGAACTGCTTGCTGAACAGTCCTCCCGCACCGGGCGCACCTCCTCCGTCCCGGTCGTCTTCACCAGCGCCCTCGGCCTGTCCGGCCCCCTGGGCGGGGATCATGACCTGGACTGGGTCGGCACCCCGGTCTACGGCGTGAGCAGTACGCCGCAGACCTGGCTGGACCACCAAGTTCTGGAGCAGAACGGGGCATTGCTGCTCCAGTGGGATGTACTGGAAAGTGCGCTGCCGGCCGACGAGGCCGACCGCATGTTCCTGGAGTACGCCGACCGGGTGCGTGCCCTGTCGGACGGACCCGCGAACTGGGACACCGGAGCTCGCCGGTTCACGGCCGTGACCGCGCCGCAGACCGGCCCCGGTTGCTCGCCCCGCACGCCGTCGGCGCGGGACGAACTCGACGTAGCACTGCTCCTGCACGACGGAGACGGGGACCGCCCCCTGTTCCTCATGCATCCCTCCGGCGGAGACGTCCTCTGCTACGGGGAGATCGCCCGTCTGCTCACCGACAGCCGCCCGGTGGTCGCCCTCACCGACCCGGAGCTGACCGGAGGCACCGGACCGGCCACCATCGCCGAGATGGCCGATCGGTACCTCGCGGCGGTGCGCTCGTACCAGCCGCACGGGCCCTATCTGCTCGGTGGCTGGTCCATGGGCGGCACCGTGGCCCACGAGATGGCGGCGGAACTCGAACGGCGGGGCGAGCGCACGGACCTGCTGGTAATGATCGACTCCAACACACCCGACCGCATCCGTGATCTGGGCGGAGCCGACCCGGCTCAGGCCACCGCCATCGCGGCGGTGCGCTACCTGTACTCCCTGGAAGCGTTTCTCGATCTGGACCTCGGGATCGGCGACGACGGACTGAAGGGCCTGGAAGCCGACGCGGCCCGTGCCGCCGTCACCGAACACCTCCGGGAAGCCGGCCTCATCGGCCCCCGGGATACGGCTGACACCCGGCTCGCGGTCTTCGAGCGTCATCTGCGCGCCCTGGGCGCCCACCGGGCGAGTCACCTCACCGACCCCGCCACCCGGCTACTGGTGATGGCGGCCACCCGGCCGTCCCCCCGCAACGCGGGGGTTGGCATGGGAGTGGACGACGCTCCGGACCTGCCCGCCCTGGGCTGGCGCCCGCACGTCGCCGGACCGCTCGACGAGGAGACCGTCGAAGGCCATCACTACTCGCTGCTGACCGGGCCGGCCGCCGTACGGGTCGCCTCGCTCATCGACCGGGCGCTGGCCGCCGTTCCGCGGGCCGGCTGAAAACGCCTGCCCATCAGTTGTACCCCTACCCACCTTCACACCACGTGGAAAGAACGATGCTCCGAACCTCACTGAACCACCTGAACCACCGCGGCAGAGTCGCCTTGGCCGTCGCCGCGATCTCCGCACTGACGCTGGGCGGCTGTTCCTCGTCCGGCAGTCCCGCGCGGGAAGCCGGCAAGCAGTCCTCCTCCGTCCCGGTCGACGGCGGCATCCTGCGCTACGCCGCCGCGGGCTCCCCGTCCACGGCGAGCAACGACCCGCACGGCGGGCTCGGCAACGAGTCCGACGTCCTGCGCTTCGCGCTGGTCTACGACGTCCTCACCGTCCCCGGGAGCGACGGGCGGACGGAGCCGCGGCTCGCCGTGTCCTGGAAGCCCAACAAGACCATGGACCGCTGGACACTGGCCCTGCGTGAGAACGCCGAGTTCACCGACGGCACTCCCGTCGAGGCCGACGACGTGTTGTACTCCCTGCGCCGGATCGCCCGGAAGGCCGCCGAGAACTACGGCAGGCTCGCGGACTTCGACATGAAGGCATCGAAGGCCGTCGACAAGCACACCCTGGAGCTCGTCACCCGCGCCCCGATGGCCGACGCTCCGAAGGCGCTGGAGTCGATCAGCTTCGTCGTGCCCGAAGGGGCCGACGACTTCACCGGTCCGGTGGCCGGGTCCGGGCCTTACCGGGTCGAGAAGACCGGTGCCCAGACCGCTGTCCTGACACGCAACAAGGACTGGTGGGGGGAGCGTCCGCACATCGACCGCATCGAGATCCAGGCCATCGCCGACCCGCAGACCCGGGCCAACGCCGTGGCCTCCGACCAGGCCGACGTGGCCGGCAGCGTCAGCCCCGCCGCGGCCAAGAGCACGGGAGCGGCGAAGACGCAGGTGATCCATCGCGAGGGGGTGACCGAGTACCCGTTCATCATGCGCCTGGACACCGAGCCGTTCGACGATCCGAAGGTCCGGGAGGCATTCCGCCTCGCCGCCGACCGCAAGGCTCTCGTCGACACGGTGTTCCTGGGATACGGGAAGATCGGCAACGACCTCCCCACCCCCTACGACTCCTCGGCCCCGGACGACCTCCCGCAGCGCGGCCGCGACGTCGAGAAGGCCAAGCGGCTGCTCGCCGAGGCGGGTCACGCCGACGGGCTGACCGTGACCCTGCACACCACCACCTCCTACCCCGGCATGGACACGGCCGCCACGCTCTTCTCGAAGCAACTGGCCGAGATCGGGGTCACCGCCGAGGTGAAGGTCGAGCCCGCCGACACCTACTGGACCGCGGTGTACGCGAAGAAGGCCTTCTACACGGGCTACTACGGCGGAATCTCCTTCACCGACCTCACGCGTGTGGGACTGCTGTCCACCTCCCCGACCAACGAAACGGCCTGGAAGAGCGAGAAGTTCGACCAGGGCTTCGCCGAGGCCATGGGTTCCGCCGACGCGTCCCGCCGGGACGAGACGCTGGGCGACATCCAGCGCGAGCTGTGGAAGAACGGCGGATACATCGTCTGGGGCACCGGTGACGGCCTCGACCTGGCGGCGCCGGGTGTCCACGGCCTGCCCGACGGCCCAGGCTTCCAGAGGATGTTCATCGACCGGGTGTGGATGGACAAATGATCCTCCGTCTTGCCGGGCGCTCCTTGCTGACCGCGGTCGCAGCCACGGCTGTCGTCTTCGCGGCCACCGAGTTGCTCCCGGGCGACGCCGGTGAACTCAGGGGCTCCGGGCGGGCCACGGAGTCCGATGTGACCCAGGAGCGCGAACGGCTCGGCCTGGACCGGCCGGCCGCCGTGCGCTACCTCGACTGGCTGTACGGGGCCGTCCGAGGAGACCTGGGCCGGTCGCTCACCAGCGGCCGACCGGTGGCCGGGCTGCTCGCGGAGCGGCTTCCCGCCACCCTCACCCTCGTGGCGGCCTCGCTGGTCGTCACGGGGGTGCTCACCGCACTCGCCCTGGTCGTCGTGTACCTGCGCGACGGCCGGGGCGGCGGGGTCGCGACCGGTCTCGCCGCGGTCCCGCAGCCTGTGTACGCGGCCTTGCTCAGCGCGGTCCTCGCCGGGTGGCTGGGCTGGCTGCCCGCCGTGTCGCTGCTGCCGCCCGGCGGTTCGCCCCTGGACGCAGTGCCGGCCCTGGTGCTGCCGGCGCTGACCCTCGCGCTGCCGTCGGCCGCCTTCGCGGCCGTTCTGCTGAGGGGCACGCTGGAAGACACCTTGCGTCGTCCGCACGTGGCCGACGCCCGAACACGCGGACTTCCCGCGCTCCTGGTCCTGGGCAGGCACGTGCTCCCCTTCCTCGCGGTGCCCGCCCTCCAACTGGCCGCGCTGCTCACGGGCGGCCTGATGGCGGGAACCGCCCTCGTGGAGACGGTGTTCGGCTACCCCGGCACAGGACAGCTGCTGGTCTCCTCCGTCGCCCTGCGTGACATCCCGGTCGTCCAGGCGGTCGCGCTGCTCCCGATCGGCCTGCTGCTGCTGGGCATGCTCCTCGCCGACCTCCTGGCCCCGCGCCTCGCCCGCACCGCGCCCGTCCGCACCGCACCGGCCGACACGCGACCGCGGGAAGCCGTCCGGCCCTCCGGAGGCATCTGATGTTCCCGACCCTTCGCCGCTCCCTCCCCCTGCCGCGTGGAGCCGTGGCCGTGGCCACGGTGGTGCTGCTTCTCGTCCCACTGGGCCGGTTCACGGCTCCGAACGCGACCGACCAGCAGGTGGCCCCGCCCTGGACGCCCCCCGGCGGCTCCGCTGTCCTGGGCACCGACGCGCTGGGCAGGGATGTGCTCTCCCGGGTCCTCGCGGGCGGGACGCAATTGCTCTTCGTGTCCCTGACCGCCGCGGCCACCGCCGTGATCTGCGGGACCGTACTCGGGCTGGCGGCCGGCTGGTGCGGGGGACGGACCGCCCGCGCGGTGCACCGGCTGTGCGACCTCCTGCTGGCAGTCCCCGCCCTGCTGATCGCGCTCGTTCTGGCGGTCGCCCTGCCTGGGTCCACGGCGGTGATCGTGGCCTCCCTCCTCAGCGGTGCACCGCTCACCGCACGTGTCGTCGCGGCCCAGTCGGCGCACCTGCACGACAGCGGCCATGTCCGGGCCGCCGTCGAAAGGGGGGAACGCACGGCGAGCGTGCTCGTCCGCGAGGTCCTGCCCGCTCTGCGCGGGCTGGTCGCCGCGGACTCCGGGCTGCGGCTGGTCACCGCCCTGCAGATCGCGTCCGCCCTCGCGGTCCTGGGCCTCGGCCCCCACCCCCCCGAACCCGACTGGGCGCTGATGCTCAGCGAGAACCTGCCCGGAGTCGCGCTCAACCCCATGGGGCTGCTTGCCCCGGCGATCCCGCTGGCCGGCTGCTGCTGGGCACTGGCAGCGGCCGCCCGCAGCCTGACCCATCGAACCGAGGTCGCCGTATGACACCGAAGGAGACAGCGGCCCCCGGTGCGCGGCCCGCGCGACCGCTGCTGGCCGTCGAGGGGCTCACCGTGTGCCGCCAGGTGGACGCGGCCCCGGTGTTCCCGCCGGTCGACCTTCAGCTCACCGCCGGAAAGGTGCTGAGCATCACGGGTCCCTCCGGAGCGGGCAAGACCACGCTGCTGCGCGCCGTGCTGGATGTCCTCCCGCCCGGTCTGCGGCGCTCCGCGGGCGAGGTGCGGTGGCAGGGCGAGCGGGTGCGGCGGGGCGGTGCCGCCCGCCGCTGGCGCCGTGACCGGTGCGGATGGCTGGGGCAGGACCCCGGTGCGGCCCTGAACCCCCTGTGGCGGATGGACCGTCTGGTCGCGGAGGACCTCTCGGGCGACCGGGACGCCCGGAGGGAGAAGGCGCGTGCCACGCTCCGCTCCCTCGGTCTACCACCCGATCTCACCTCCGGGCGTGCGGCGGAATTGTCCGGCGGACAGGCCCAACGAGTCGCGTTGGCCCGGGTGTTGTGCTCCGATCCGGAGCTGTTGGTATTGGACGAGCCGACCTCGGCCCTGGACCGGGACACCGCGGACCTGGTCATCGACGCGCTGCGCTCCTGGAGCGACGGAGCCGGCCGGGGAGTCCTGCTGGTCACCCACGACGCGCGACTCGCCGCGGAACTGGGCGGCACCACCCTGCGGATGGAGCCCCCGTACGGCGGACGCCCCGCGATGCTCCCCGGCACCGGGCCGGGGAGCCCCGCCACCGCCCGTGCCCCCCGCACGGCCACGTCAGCCCTCCGGGACCACGGGAACACACCCCAAGAGAATTCGGCGCAGGCCGGACGGCCGCCGGTTCCCGTGCTCTCCCTGCGTGGTCTGAGCCTGGTACGGCCCGACGGCGTCCCCCTGCTGAGCCCCTGTGACCTCGACCTCGATCCGGGCTGCGCCGTTGCCGTGATGGGGCCGTCCGGCAGCGGGAAGACGACACTGCTCCACGCCGTCGCCGGACGACGTCCTGCGGCGTCCGGCCGACTGCTGCTGCACGGAGAGCTCCTGGCAGCAGAGGCGGCACAGCGGGACCGTGAGCAGCTGAGGGCCGTCCAACTGGTGGGGCAGAGCCCTGTGGGGGAACTCAACCCTGCCCACCGGGTCGGTACGGCCGTGGCACGGCCGCTCACCGTGCTGCACGGACTCGACCGTTCCAGTGCGCTGTCACGCGCCCGCGCACTCGTCGAAGCGGTAGGGCTGGATCCCGCGCACTTCGACCGCAGACCTTCGCGGCTCTCCGGCGGCCAGCGCCAGCGGATCGTCCTGGCCAGGGCTCTCGCGGCCGCCCCCGACGTGCTGTTGCTGGATGAACCCACCTCGGCCCTCGACCCCGCCACGGCCCATGCGGTACTCGACCTGATCGACCGGCTCAGGAACGAGGGACTGGCGGTCCTGACCATCACCCACGACACCCGGGTGGCCGACCGGGCCGACCGGGTGCTGCATCTGTCCGGACGCCGACTGCGTCCGACGCCTCCCCCAGCCCTCAAGACCACCCCTCACAACGGAATGGAGAACCCCCGTTGTCCGATGACACGACAGCCACTCCCGAAGACCGCGTGGCCAAGCTCGTGACCGATCACCCCTGGGTGTCACGGGTCCACCGCGAGCCGGACGGCACGCTCCTCGTCACCCCGGCCGCCAGTGCCACGGCCGTGACCCCCGCCCTCGGGCCCCTGGTGCGCGAATACCTCGACCAGTGGACCGAGGTCTACGAGTGGGTATACGAAGCGGGGGAGGGACGTCATACCGACGACCTCGACCTGTCCGGATGGCGGTCCTCCGATACGGGAGAGCTGCTGCCCCGGGCACACATGCGCGACTGGGTGGACCGCACCGTGGATCTGGTGCTCGCGCAACAGCCCCGCAGGGTCCTGGAACTCGGCTGCGGCACCGGCCTGCTCGCCCACCGGCTGCACCCGCGGCTCGACGGGTACGTGGGCACGGACGTGGCCCAGGTGGCCGTGGACCGGCTGGCCTCGGCCGCGCTGCCCCGCACCGCATTCGTCCGGGCGGCCGCCCACGAGGCCGGCTCCTCGCAGGTGCACCGTGCCGCGGACCTCGTGTTCGGACAGGGCACCCGGCCCGACTGCGTCCTGCTCAACTCCGTCACCCAGTGCTTCCCCAGCCTGGCGTACCTGGCGGAGGTCCTGCGCGAGGCGATCGCCACGGTCGAGGACGGAGGCACGGTGATCGTCGGCGACAACCGGCACTCCGCCCTCCTCGACGAACACTTCGGCCGGCTGGAGCGGCAGCGCGACCCCGACGCCGATGCCCCAACTGTTGGCGAGCGAGTCGCGGCGGCCGTCGCGGCGGACGAGGAACTGTCCTTCGCCCCCGCCGCGGTCGCGGGTGCGGTCGCGGGCCAGGGACGGCCCGTACGGATGAGCGTCCATGCCCGCACCATGGCTGACGCCACCGAACTCACCCGATACCGCTACGACATCGTGCTGCGCGTAGGCCGGGCCGATGGGGGACAGCGCCCCGATGAGATACGCCGGGAGCCGTGGGAGGCACACAGCGGAGCGGGGCTGGCGATCGCGCTGCGCACCGCACTGGCCGATCCTCCGGTGCTCCTGCACGGGGTGCCCAACGCCCTGCTCGTCGACGCGGTCGGCGCGGTGACTCCCTACGCGCTGCGGAGGGCCCTGACCGGCACGGACGCAGCGGTCCTGCTCGACCCCGCCGATCCCCGGCTGCTGTCCGTGGCAGCTCCGGCAGATGCCGCCGGTACGGCGGTCGAAGAGGTGGCGGCGCCCGCTTTCGGCCCGGCGGTCCACGAACCTCTGCCCGCCTTCGTGAGCCGACGGCTGCCGGAGGTGCTGCGCGACCACCTGCGCCGCGCCGCACCCGGAACCGCGCTCCCGAGGATCACCGTTGTGGAGAACACGCTGTGACCGCCCCAGCATCCCTCGCCGATGCGCTGGCCGAAGTGCCGGAGGTCGCGGCGTGGCAGCTCGTGCCGGGCAATGGCGGCGACACCACGCTCCTGATCGCGGGCGAGCCCGCGGCCGACAGAGGCCGTGGACGGCCGGGCGACCTCGCCGCGGCCGTCGAGGCGGTCGCCGCCGGTGACGCGGTCACGAAGAGTGCCGACCTGTCCTCGTTCCCCGGACTGATGCGGCTGCTGGACGAGACCGCGTTGCTGACCACGGCCCGCGTCCTGGACCGGGCGCGCCTTTTCCGTGGCGGGGCGAGCCACACAGCGGCCGAGACCGTCGACGGGCTCGGCTGCGTACCGCGCCACGCCTGGATCGTCCGCCGCTGGCTGCGCACGCTGGTCACCGAGCAACGCCTGGAACACGACTCCGCGACGGGCCGCTACCACTCGCTGACCGCACCGGACCGGCAAACGTACGCGCGTGCCCGCCGCGCGCTGGACGACGCGCGGCGCGGCCTCGACTACCCGGTTTCGATGACTCGGTTCTTCCTGAGCGCGGCGGACCGGCTGGCGCTGCTGCTCCAGGACCGGACGACACTCCAGGAGATCCTCTTCCCCGACGGAGGCACGGACACCGCGGAGGGCAACTACCGGGACAGCACACCGAGCCGGTGGGTGAACCACGCGGCGGCGGACCTGGTCGCCGCCGAGGCGCGGCGGCTCGCCGGCCGCCGTCCCCTGCGGATTCTGGAGGCCGGTGCCGGGGTCGGTGCGACCACCGGCGCGGTGCTCGAAGCGCTCGGAGACACACCGGTCGACTATCTGTTCACCGACGTCTCGCGCTTCTTCCTCCTGGCGGGCCGCGAAGCCTTCGGCTCCCACACGGGAATGCGCCGGCAGATTCTCGACATCAACGCCGACCCCCTGGCCCAGGGATTCGCCCCCGCCTCCCAGGACGTGGTGCTCGCCGCCAACGTCCTGCACAACGCGCGGCACGTCGGCCGCGCCCTGGCCGCGCTGCGGGAGCTGCTGGCGCCGGACGGTCTCCTGGTCCTCGTGGAATCGTGCCAGGAGCACTACCAGGCTCTTACCTCCATGTACTTCCTCATGTCGCCGCCGCCTGGTGAGAGCGACGACTGGTTCACCGACCTGCGGGCCGGGCAGGACCGGGTGTTCCTCAGCGGTGACGAGTGGTCGCGGCAGCTGGACGCCGCCGGCCTCACCCCCCTGCCCGTCCTCCCCGGCGCGGACCACCCACTCGCCGCCGCCATCGGCCAACGCGTGATCGCGGGACGTGCCCGGCCCTTGAACGACGGACCCGATCCGGCGGCGGTCGGCTCCGCCCTCGCGGCCCGGCTGCCGCCCGACGCGCGGCCCACACGCATCCATGCTGTCCACCGCATCATCCGCCCCACCACGACTGGAGAGATCTGTTGAACTCCCCTTCCGCCTCCGGCACCACCCCTGTCGCGGCCCCCGCGGCGACGGCCGTACCCCACGAGCTGGTCGACGCGATCCGTGAGGTGTGGGCCTCGGTCCTGGACAGTGACCTGGCCTCGGTCCCCGCTGAGGCGAGTTTCCTGAGCATGGGCGGCGATTCGGTGCTCACCGTGCGGATGGCGGCGATGCTCCGCAAGCGTCTGGGGGTCGTCCTCGCCCTGGCGGACGTACGCGTCGAGTACAGCGCGGCCCAACTCGCTTCCTTCATCCACGAACGCGGAACCGTAGCGGGGGCTGGCACGCTGCAGGCACTCCCGCTCGACCTGAAGCGACGTGAGGAACCGGACGAGCCGTTCCCGCTCCTCCCATTGCAGCAGGGCTACTTCGTCGGCCAGCAGGACGCCTGGGAACTCTCCTACCGCTCCGCACACCACTACGTGGACATCGGTCTGCTGGACATCGACGCAGATGAAGCGCCCGAGGCCCTTCAGGACGCGCTGGAGCGACTGGCTGAGCACCAGGCGGTTCTGCGCGCCCGCATTCTCCCCGACGGCCGACAGCGGATCCTGCCTCTGGACGACCCGGAGGCCATGCCGAAGCTGCGGGTGACCGACCTCCGCGAGGCCGACGAGACGGCGCTCGCGGAACAGCTCGCCTCGATCCGCCACGAGATGAGCACCGAAGGCCCCGACCCCTCGCAGGGCTGCGGTCTGGACATGCGGCTGACCCTGCTCCCCGGTGACCGCGCACGCCTGCATTCCTCCACCAGCCTGCTGATCATCGACGGGTGGTCCTCCGGGGTCTTCTACCGCGACCTCTTCGCCCTGGTGTCGGACTACAACGCCGTACTGGCTCCGCTGGACATCGACTTCGGCGACTACGCCACGACCCTGCGCGAGCTGCCCGGCACGGAGCAGTGGCGTCAGGACCGTGACTGGTGGTGGAACCGGCTCGACGGCTTCCCGCTGCCCCCAGCTCTTCCGTTGGTGGCAGACCCGGCCGAGGTGCGCCCCACGCTCATGGGCATGCGGCAGGCGGTCCTCGACCCGAAGCGCTGGTCGGCCCTGAGGAGCCTGTGCACCCAGCACGGCGTGACCCCGTCGGCCGCAATGTTCGCCGCGTTCTCCGTAGCCGTCGCTCGGGCCTGCGGCCACCGCCGCTTCCTGCTGAACACCCTCCAGCTGAACCGGCTGCCCCTGCACCCGGACGTGCCCCGGCTCGTCGGGGCCTTCTCCTCGACGCTGCTCCTGCCGGTCGAACTGCCCGAAGCCCCCGCCTTCGCGGACCTCGCCGCTCAGGCGCAGCGGGACATCGGTGACTCGCTCGCGCACAACCTCATCACCGGCGTCGAGGTGTCCCGGGAACTGGGCCGTCGCCGTGGGACCCATCGCCCCGTCGCACCCGTGGTCTTCCAGTCCACCCTGGGTGTCGACGCGGCACTGGGCAGCGAGGTACCGCAGGAGGCAGGGCCGTTGGGGACCATCGACCTGCTGAGTCACCACCAGCAGCTGCGCACGCCTCAGGTCGCCCTGGAGGTGAGGCTGTTCGAACTGAGGGGTGAACTCGTCGTGGTGTTCTCCCTCGTGGAGGAACTCTTCGAGGACGAGGATGTCGACCGGATGTTCGCCAATGTCATGTCCACCGTGGAGTCCCTGGTGGAAGCGGACGGCTGGTCGGCCCGTGTCGAACTGCCCGAGGCGTTCGACGCCCCTGTGGCGGATGCCGACGGAGCGGTGTCCGGTGCACGGCTCTCCGTGCCCGCTGCCAACACCGGTGCCGTCGGCGCCGAACCGGGCGCCCCCCGGGACGAGCTCGAACGGTCCATCGCCGCTCAGTGGGCGGAATTGCTCGACCGCCCCGTTGACGAGCGCACCGCCGACTTCTTCGCGCTGGGTGGCGATTCGCTGCTCGCGGTCCGGATGCTCGGATCGCTGGCCCGGGCCGGCATCGGCAGGGTGACGCCCCGGCGCTTCCTTGAGCAGCCCACGGTGGCGGGCCTCGCCGACGCGGTACGGGAAGCGTTTGAGGGGTGAGGAATCTGTGGCGGGGGGTGCCGGACGCCCTCCGCCACGGGTCCGTCAGGCGTTCAGGCCCGCGTCCTCGCGGAACAGCTCCTGGTCCAGCCACACGGCGGCCCGCGCACCGTCGGCGGCACCCGTGATCACGAAGGTGAGGGCGTCGGGCAGGGCTTCCAGCCGGGCCATGTCGCCGGCCGCGTAGACCCCGGCGACCGTGGTCCGCTGGAACTCGTCCACCCGCACACAGCCGTCGGGGAGGATCGCGCAGCCCAACTGTGCGGCGAGGTCCGAGTGCTGTCGGGTCGGAGCACGGTGGTACACGGCCTGCCGCCCGACCACCCGTCCGTCACCGAGCACCAGGCGTATGGCCCCGGCTTCGCCCTCGACGCGGGTCACCGTGTCCTCGACGACGCCGATCCCGGCGGCTGCCAGCCGGTCGGCGGCCTGCCCGGGAACCGGGTGCCCGTTGGTGAAGACGATTACGTCGTCACTGAACCGGTCGGCGACGTACAGCGCCTGCATCACCTGGGAAACCTCGTGTCCGAGGACCGCCAGGGTCATCCCGCTGGTCTCCCAGCCGTGACAGAACGGGCAGTGGTAGACCCCGCGCCCGAACAGGTCGGAGACGCCCGCCACTTCTTCGAGTACGTCGACCTGCCCGGTGGCCAGGACCACTTTGCGGCTCTCCACCGACCCCCCGTCGGCCAAGGCGAGGGCGAACCCTGCCGCCGTGTCCTTGGCTCGGGTGACGGAACCTTCCCGGATCTCCACGTTCGGGTAGGCGGTCAGCTGCTCGCGGCCGATCCTGCGCAGCTCCGCGGGGGAAAAACCGTCGCGGCTGAGGAACATGTGCATCTCCTCGGCGGGTGCGTTTCGCGGATTCCCCGCGTCGAGCAGCAGCACCTGCCTGCGCTGACGTCCGGACACCAGGGCCGCGTTGAGGCCCGCGGGCCCTCCGCCCACCACGATCACGTCGTACATCGCGTCTCCTGTCGCAAACGACTGCGGAGTAGCAGTCTTTGATAATAGTTATCATTTTCATTGAGTATGCAGGGGGCGGCCCATGGGGCCGCGGAAACAGGAGGGCTTCGGATGGACAGCAGGACCATCGGCGTTATCGGCGGTTACGGAGCGGTGGGCAGCGCGGCCGTACGCCGCCTTCACCGGGCGGGTGCCGGCCCTCTCCTGATCGCCGGCCGTGACCCCTCGAGCGCGGAGTCCCTGATCCGGAGCCTGGGGGCGGACGGCCCCGATGTGACGGCCGTCGCGCTGGACCTCATGGACGCGGAGGCGCTGGACCGGTTCGCGGCGCGCTGCGGGATACTCGTGAACTGCGCCGGGCCTTCCTACCGCGTGCTGGACACTGTCGCGCGAGCGGCCCTGCGACGAGGCGCCGACTACGTGGACGCCGCCGGTGACGACCCGGTGAGCGTCCGACTGAACCAGGAGGGCGGGGCGACGCGGTGGACGGACGCCGGGCGGCGCGCCGTGCTCTCCGCCGGGGCACTCCCCGGCCTTTCGGGGCTGCTGCCCCGCGTGCTGATCGGCCGTGCGGCACGCCCCGTCCGGCTGGAGGCGTATCTGGGTGGTGTCGCCCCCCTGACTCCGGCCGCCGCCGGTGACGTGATCCTGGGTCGCGGCCCTGAACACGGCGTTTCGGCGGCGGCCTGGCAGGGCGGCCGGGTGGTCGACCGGGCGCTCGTCCCTCGCCGTGAAGTGCGGCTCGACGCCTTCCCTCGTCCCGTCAGCGCGTACCCCTATCTCTCCACCGAGGCTGCCCGGCTCGCCGGCGTGACGGGTATCGACCAGGTGCACTGGTACACCGTGTTCGGCGGCAAGCGCCTCGCCGAGGAACTGGCCATGGCTTGGGCCCTGGACAGCACGGACACCGCGGAACTCGTCACCGCGGCTTCCGAGGACGTGAGCCGGTACGGGGCTTGGTACGGGCAGGAGTTCCACCTGTGGGACGGCCGGGTGGACGGACCGCCGCACAGGACGCTCGTTCTGCGGACCGACGACTCCTACGAACTGAGCGGGTTCCTTACCGCCGTCGCCACCCTGCGCGTACGGGAATGCGACGTCCCGCCGGGGGTGCATTTCGCTGCCCACGTTCTCGACCCGGTGGCCACGGCGGCAGCTTTGGGGGAGGATCCCGCAGCCGAGCTGATCATCAACTGACCGGGACCGTCGGCTGCGACAGGCCGACGGTCGGAGGCTGCTGCAGGGCCGTCGATCCGCAAGAGTACTCGCCGTAGGCCGTCGAGCCGCGGGCGAAGAGCGCATCGGGCCGGCGGGACGTGGGCTTTGGCCGCGAGCACCTCGGTCCCGGGCACCATACGGCGATCTCGGCGGGCTTGGCGCAGGCCCACTGCATACGCGCCTCGACCTTGCTGAGCGCGTCGTGCTCGTCCTGGGCGTCGACGACCCCCGGACCGGCCGTGCCCAGGGCCAGCAGGGAACCGCAGAATCGTTCGGTGATGACGTCGACGACGCTACGGACGGCGTCCGCCGTGAGGAACGGCAGGACGGCCTCGGCGGCGAAGAAGTACGGACCCGTCGACCAGGAGACGACCGTGTCGGTCCAGGACCCATCGGTCACGGAGGCGGCGATCGTCGTCCGGCTCGGAGTGTCGCCGCGGCGGCGACCGGCAGGCCAACGCCGCTCTGCACCGGATCGTGCAGACCCGCCTGCGCTGCGACCCGCGCACCCAGGAGTACTGCGAACGCCGACTCAAGCAAGGCAAGACCCGACGCGAAATCGTCCGGTGCCTCAAACGCTACGCCGCCCGCGAGGTGTTCCACCTGGTCAGGGCCATGCGATCGTGACCCCGTCATAGGGGCTGTTGTGAGATGTGGGAGCGTGGGCGGGTGAGTGAGACGACGGCTGAAACCCTGCAATACCGCTTTGACGGGCCAGAAGACGCACCGGTCCTGGTCCTGGGTCCCTATCTCGGTACCACATGGCACATGTGGGACCGGCAGATACCGGAGCTCACCCAGCACTGGAGAGTGCTCCGCTTCGACCTCCCCGGCCACGGCGGTGCCCCCGCCCGCCCGGCCTCCGCCGTCACCGAGCTCGCCGACCGACTGCTGGCCACCCTCGACGGACTCGGCGTCCAGCGCTTCGGGTACGCGGGCTGCTCCATCGGCGGCGCGATCGGCGCGGACCTCGCACTGCGTCACCCGCACCGGGTCGCCTCGCTCGCCCTGGTCGCAGCCTCGCCCCGGTTCGGCAGCGCCGACGAATTCCGCCAGCGCGGGGTGGTCGTCCGCACCAACGGTCTGGAGCCGATGGCCCGGACCGCACCGGAGCGCTGGTTCACCCCCGGTTTCGCCGCCGCCCAGCCGGCCATCGTCGAGTGGGCCGTCCAGATGGTCCGCACCACCGACCCCGGCTGCTACATCGCCGCCTGCGAAGCCCTCGCCGCCTTCGACATCCGTGGTGAACTCGGCCGTATCACCGTCCCGACCCTCGTCCTGGTCGGAGCCGAGGACCAGGTGACCGGGCCGGGAGACGCCCGCACCCTGGTCGCGGGCATACCGGACGCCAGGCTCGCCCTCGTCCCCGGCGCCTCGCACCTCGCCCCGGTCGAGCAGCCCGGAGCCGTCACCGACCTGCTCCTGACCCATTTCTCCACGGCCTGGCAGGACACCCTCGCCGCCATCCCCGTACCGCCGCACACCCCGCAGCTCTCCGCCCCCGTGCTGCCCGTCGCGGAGATCACCGCCGCCACCCCACAGCCCGAGACCGGGACCACCGGACGCACCGACCCGTACGAGTCCGGCATGAAGATGCGCCGCGAGGTGCTGGGCGACGCCCATGTGGACCGGGCCATGGCCGCCGCCGACGACTTCACCGGTGACTTCCAGGAGCTGGTCACGCGCTACGCCTGGGGCGAGGTGTGGAACCGCGAGGGCCTGGACCGCCGCACCCGTAGCTGTGTCACGCTCACCGCGCTGGTCGCCTCCGGCCGTCTGGAGAGCCTGGCCGCGCACGTCAGGGCTGCACTGCGCAACGGCCTCGCCCCGGCCGAGATCAAGGAGGTGCTGATGCAGACCGCCGTGTACTGCGGCGTACCGGCCGCGAGCGCCGCCTTCTCGATCGCCCAGACAGTGATTCAGGAAGAAACGACGCCCCGTCCGTAGCAGGATGGGGCCATGAACCCCGCGCACCTGAAACTGACCAAGAAGACGCATTCCTGCATCCGTCTGGAGAAGGGCGGGCAGACGCTCGTCATCGACCCGGGCGGCTTCTCGGAGCAGGACGCCGCCGTCGGCGCCGACGCGCTGCTGGTGACGCACGAGCACCCCGACCACTTCGACGAGGAGCGGTTGCGCGCCGGCATGGAGGCCAACCCGGCCGCCGAGATCTGGACCCTGCGCAGCGTCGCCGACCGGCTCGCCGCGGCCTTCCCCGGGCGTGTCCACACCGTCGGTCACGGCGACACCTTCTCCGCCGCGGGTTTCGAGGTACAGGTGCACGGCGAACTGCACGCGGTGATCCATCCGGACATCCCGCGGATCACCAACATCGGCTTCCTGGTGGACGGTTCCGTCTTCCACCCGGGCGACGCCCTCACCGTCCCCGACCGGCCGGTCGACACACTGATGCTTCCGGTGATGGCGCCCTGGAACAAGATCTCGGAGGTCATCGACTACGTACGCGAGGTCGGGCCGCGCCGCGCCATCGACATCCACGACGCACTGCTCACCGATCTGGCCCGCCCGATCTACGACACCCAGATCGGCAGCCTCGGCCGCACCGACCACGGCCGGCTGACCCCGGGGGACTCGACCGACCTGTGACCGGCACCGGTCCGGCGACTGTCAGTGGGAGCGGCTAGGTTTACGTACATGCGCATTGCCACCTGGAACGTCAATTCGATCACCGCCCGGCTCCCGAGACTGCTGGCCTGGCTGGAGCGCACCGGCACGGATGTGCTGTGCATCCAGGAGACCAAGTGCACCGCCGAGCAGTTCCCGGCGGACGCGCTCCGCGAGCTCGGCTACGAATCCGCGGTCAACGCCACAGGCCGGTGGAACGGGGTCGCGCTGGTTTCCCGGGTCGGCCTGGCCGATGTCGTCAAGGGGCTGCCCGAGGGCCCCGGGTACGAAGGCGTGGAGGAGCCCCGGGCGATCTCCGCGACCTGTGGCCCGGTCCGTGTCTGGTCGGTGTACGTGCCCAACGGGCGGGAGATCGAGCACCCGCACTACGCGTACAAGCTGCGCTGGTTCGAGGCCCTGCAGAAATCCGTCGCGGCGGACGCCGCCGGTTCGCAGCCCTTCGCGGTCCTGGGCGACTTCAACGTGGCCCCGACCGACGAGGATGTATGGGACCCGGCACTGTTCGAGGGTGCGACCCATGTCACACCCGCCGAGCGGGCCGCGCTCGCCGCGCTGCGCCAGGAGGGGCTGTCCGACGTCATGCCCCGCCCGCTCAAGTACGACCGTCCTTACACCTTCTGGGACTACCGGGAGCTGCGCTTCCCGAAGAACAAGGGCATGCGGATCGACCTCGTCTACGGCAACGCGCCCTTCGTCACGGCGGTCGAGGACAGCTATGTGGACCGCGAGGAGCGCAAGGGCAAGGGCGCTTCCGACCACGCCCCGGTCGTCGTGGACCTGGCTCTCTGACGGCTCGCCCCGACGGGGCTCACTTCTGCCGAGCCCCGACGCGGACGGCCTCCAGCACCTGGCGCCTGGACGGATTCACCATGGGCCTGCCCGCCACGGTGACCGTCGGCACGGTCTCGTTCCCGTCCGCCACGGACCGGACGAAAGCCGCCGCCTCGGGGTCGCGCCAGATGTTCACCTCGGTGTACTGCAACTTCGTGAGCCGCAGTTGCAGGCGCAGCTTCATGCAGTACGGGCAGCCGGGCCGCCAGTAGACGACCATGCCATCGCGGTCCTCGGTCACTGGATCCCCCTGTTCGCGTGTGTGCGGCAGATCCTAGTGCGCCGTCGGCTCCGAAGGACGGCGGAACCCGGCGTGCGGCGCCTTTGTCAGTGGCCGCCGATACGGTGGTCCATGTCCTTGTCCCGCTCGCTGGCTGCTTGCTGTGATCAGGACGGCCCCGCCCGTTCAGCGCCGGGCGGGGCTTCATCCATCGGCGGTCACACCGCGGGAACGCCGTCCCGACCACGGTCGACGGCCCGGCGCGTTCCCAGTGACGCCCAGGCGGTTCCCAGAGCCAGGGCCATCAGCAGCGCGCTCACCCACAGCGGTGACCGGAAGCCGAGTCCCGCATCGATCGCGAGGCCGCCGAACCAGGGGCCGAGCGCGCCGCCCACGTTGAACGCGGCCGTGGCGAACGAGCCGGACAGGGTCGGTGCGTCGGCTGCCAGCCGGAACACCCATGAGATCAGAGCCGTCCCGGTACCGAACGCGAGCAGCCCCTGGACGAAGACGAGCGAGATCGTCGCGAACGGGTTCCCCGCACTCAGCGCGAAGCCGGTCCAGCCGACGGCGAGCGAGACGAGGCCGGCCGTGGTGAGGGCGAGAGGCCGTGCGTCGACGAGCCGGCCCGCGGCGGTCACCCCGACGAACGAGCCCAGGCCGAACAGCGCGAGGAGGGCGGGCACCCAGGCGTCACCGAGCCCGGTGACATGGGTGGCGAGCGGTTCGAAGTAGGAGAACGCGCAGAACGTCGCCCCTTGGACGAGGGCGCTCGTCAGGAGGGTGAGCAGCAGCCGTGGCCGGGCCAGGGTCCGCAGCTCGACGCCCGCGCGCGCGGGGGCGGCTTTCGGCCGTCCCCCCGGAATCGTCCTGGCGATCACGGCGACGGCCGGTACGGAGACGAGGGCCACGGCCCAGAACGCCGACCGCCACCCCCAGTGCCCGCCCAGCGCCGCACCGGCGGGCACTCCGGCCACACACGCGATGGTGACGCCCCCGACCACCACGGACGTGGCGCGCGCTCGGGCCTCCGGGCCGACCATGGAAACCGCGGTCGCCAGCGCCACGGCCCAGAAGCCGGCGTTCGCCAGCGCCCCGACCACCCGGGTCGCGAGGAGCACCCCGTAGCCGGGGGTGAGCGCGCCGACGACATGGACGGCGCTGAAGACACAGAGGAAGAACAGCAGCGCGCGGCGGCGAGGCCAGTTGCGGCTGAAGAGCGCCATCAACGGCGCCCCGACGATCATCCCGACCGCGAAGGCCGAGGTCAGCAGCCCCGCTGCCGGAATGGATACGTGGAGGTCGGCGGCGATGTCCGAGACGAGACCGGACAACATGAACTCGGATGTGCCCTGGGCGAAGACGGCGAGCCCGAGCGCGTACACAGCGAATGGCATGAGGAACCCCATGGATGGCTGATGGATGGACCAGACAGGGGGTGTGGGCCGCGCCCGAACGTGATGACGAGCGGCAACGCGGAAGGACGTCCATGGTGGTCATGGACGGAACCCGGCGACGCGGAAGGCGCCGGAGCCGGAGAATCCGCGCACGGATGCGTCACGTGCGCGTACGGGAAGACGCAGCCCACACTGCGGTGGTCCAGCGGCGGCAGCCGGGTCGAAACGACCTCGTGACCGGTACTCGACCGTGCGGATCGGTTCGCCGACGATTTCGGCCACCGGCGGACCGGTGGCTAGTGTTTGTCGGACTCGGGGCTGGACATGATCGCAAAACTACCAGCTCGGATCTTCCGGCTCCACCTGTTTTCCGCCGTGAAGCCCGCAGTGACGGCGACTTCGTGCCGGGCCCGGACCCGCCGCGTGGGCGCCTGCGAGGGGGCGTGCGACCGTGTGCCTCCCCGAGTGGTCGCGGACGGCGCGCGCTGCTCGACAGGCGGAGCGGCTGGGGGAGTCCCCGATGATCGGCCGGCCCGGCAGCCGCGGCGGGCCCGGCGTATCCGTCGTCGGTCCCCCCGGGCCGTAGGGCGACCAGGGCCGGCCCTGCTGGCCCGCCGGGCACCGACGGCAAGAATGGTACGGACGGGCGCGACGGCAAGAACGGGCAGACCCGCCGGACGGCTACAGTCTCCAAGTGCCGCCGGATGATCCGGATGCTCTGGTGTGCCGCCGTACTGGCGCCGCCACTCCCGCGCCGGACCAGTCCCGCAGCCTCCTCGGCCTCGGCGTTCTGGCGGCAACCTTGATGTACAGGAGACTTGATGGCTGACATTCCGCCGCGGCAGGCACAGCGGCGCATCGACGACAGCGCTGCCGACATGGAGACGCTCGTCGACCTCGGACTCGTCGAAGAGCAGCCGGTACCGCAGTACGCCGGGCTGTTCCTTGAGCCTGACATCCCGCCCGTCGACGAACCCGAGTGATGTCACCCCTCCCGCTTCGGCGGGAGGGCCGTTCCATTGTCTGGGCGGTCAGAGGCGGGACTTGCTCACCGGAGCGGGGATGGAGCGACAACGGACACCTCTGCAGCTGTATCGGCCTTCGAAACAGCACTGAGCATGCCCGCCGATCATGCTCGCGCACTGGGAAACCCCAAGATCACCGACAGAGTCAAGTTAGTACTCACGGACGTCACCCCACAAGAACCCGTCGCCGCCCACCTCGGCGTCGGCGCCGGTCGGCAGCCTCCGGCGGTGACGTGTCCGAGGTGGTGACGGACGACGTCGGAGCAGCGGGCTGCCGGCTTGTGGTGGCCGGGTCGCAGCCGACCAGGGCCAGAGTGGCCAGACAGCCGAGCGCGGCGGGAGGTGTGCGGGTGTTCAAGTCGTCCCCCCAAGGGTGGTTCATGAAGGAATGACCGTAGCCGGGCTTCGTTGCCGGTGAGGCGCGTACTCCTGACGTGACGGATTTGTGATCAGACGGTGAGGGGGAGGTGGCATCGGTTGGGGGCAGGGTCGGGCGCCAACCGTCGTCGGGGCCGGGCCAGTAGAGGATCGCGACGATGCCTACGCCGCACTGCGCCGGCTCGACGCACGGTTCGGCGGAGCGCACACCTGTTCGGCGGGGCTTTCGTCACGCCGCCTCGTACCGGTGCGCCCGCCTGCCGCGCCACTCGATCCAGTGCGGGTCGTCGAGGAGATCCCAGGCGTCTTCGAGTCCGGCCCGCCTCAGGAACTCGACGAGGTCGCGGTCGTCGTGGGCGAGCCCGGCGATCTCCCCGTTGATCGTGACTCTCCGCCCGCCGGTGCGGGACAGGCCGTGGACGACTATCGGGGCGCTCATGTCTTCAGCGTGCGCCCCGCGCCCGCTCACAGCACCCCAAGCTCCTTATCCGGCCGGCAGCGGGCAGTGCGCTCCCGCCCGGATTCCGTCCGCGAGCAGGGCGAGTGCCTGGTCCCGGTCGATGGCGCGGCGCCGTTTCCCGATGGGATGCGGTACCCGGTGGGCACCTGACCCGTCTGTCCTGTGCCGGCGATCCTTGACCGTGTGCCATGGAAGTTGTGCGGCGGGGCGCAGCCTCAACCTACGCAGTGGAACTCTTACCTTGTGATGCCTTCTTGACCCGGTCGACAAGTGTCTCCGCGATCGGCTGGATGTCCCTGGGCTGCTTGAGTTCTTCCCCCAGGATGCCTATCACGACCTTGTCGACGCGCATTATCACCTGAGATTTGTAGGTACCGGAGCCGCTTGTACGCCTCGGGGTCCTGTGCGCCGGCCTCGATTTTCACCGGCTGGGGTGATTCTGCTTCTCGTCCCGCTCCCACGAGATTCTTCATGACCGTCTTCGCGCCCTCGGGGGAGTCGAAGGAAAAGACGAACACCGCCGCCCTGTGCTCGCGGTCCCCCGCGGGCCGATTCACCGTTCCTTCGTCGTACGAGTCGGACCCCATGGCGACCAAGCTGGCAGATTTGCACGTCACGGCCATTGATACGCAATCGCGGAAGGCATCCTTTCCGTCACGCACCTCGGGATCTGCTTCGCCGCGCCACCCGGCGGGGAGGCTCTCGCGGTCGGGCATGGCGCTACGCATCTGTCCTGGAGTGAGGCCGACTGTCGAGCCGCTGCCGTCTCCCCCGTACAGGCGGTCAAGCCGGCTGTGCCGCCCAACATGAGAGCCGCAACTCGAAGCCATACGCGCACAGCAACTCCCCATCCTAATCCGGTATTAGCGGTGCTCGGTGGCCGGGCAGCGTCGGGCGAAGACACCTATCCCCAACACGGTCCTGCAGGCCTTCTGTGAGAGCGGTG
>NZ_JBIURS010000038.1:0-51012 GCF_044740965.1 Streptomyces sp. NPDC088252
AAGGGGCAGATCTTCGTGAAGGGCGAGGTCATCAAGACCGTGCCGGAGTCGAAGATCGTCGAGACGCTGATCGAGGAAGCCCTGAAGATCGCCGAACAGATGGAGAAGGACGGCGTCGCCTCGGGCGAGCCCGAGGTCTCCATCAGCTGAACCACGAAGTGCCCCATCGCGCCCCGCCGGACGAACACCGCCCGGCGGGGCGCGGTCGTGAGCGACCTCACGGTGCCCCGCGACCGCTCTTCCCGGGCACGGGCGGCGGCACCCAGCCTCTTTGGGTACAGTGCGGAAATCAGCAGACCGCATGGTGAGGCCCCCTCGTGTTGACGCAGACCACCACCCGGGTCCTCGAACCCAGCGACCTCGGCGCCGCTCTCGCCGTCCTGGAGAGCGAACCGGTCGCCAACGCGTTCGTGACGTCCCGGGTCCAGATCGCAGGTCTCGATCCATGGCGCCTCGGCGGCGAGATGTGGGGCTGGTACGCCGACGGCCGACTGCGCTCACTGTGCTACTCCGGCGCCAACCTCGTACCGATCTGCGCCACCCCCGAGGCGGTCAGGGCCTTCGCCGACCGCGCCCGCCGGGCCGGCCGCCGCTGCTCCTCGATCGTCGGCCCCGCGGAGCCGACCGCCCAGCTGTGGCGGCTTCTCGAACCCGGCTGGGGCCCCGCGCGCGAGGTCCGGGCCCATCAGCCGCTCATGGTCACCGAGAGCCCGTCCGCCGACGTCACCCCCGACCCTCTGGTCCGCCGGATCCGCAAGGACGAGATGGACGTCCTGATGCCGGCGTGCGTGGCGATGTTCACCGAGGAGGTCGGCATCTCCCCGCTCGCGGGCGACGGCGGACTCCTCTACCAGGCACGCGTCGCCGAACTCATCGGCGCCGGCCGCTCCTTCGCCCGGATCGAGGACGGCCGGGTCGTCTTCAAGGCGGAGATCGGCGCGGCCACCCCGCAGGCCTGCCAGATCCAGGGCGTCTGGGTGGCCCCCGAACAACGCGGCCGGGGACTCTCCGAAACCGGCATGGCGGCCGTCCTGCGCTACGCACTGGCCGACGTCGCACCCGTCGTCAGCCTCTATGTGAACGACTACAACACCCCCGCGCGCAAGGCGTACGCCAGGGTCGGCTTCCGTGAGACCGGCGCGTTCATGAGCGTGCTGTTCTGACCGGTCGGCGACCGGCTCCACCACCCCGTACCGCCCGCCCCGTCCGGGCCAGTAGGGTCGGCCCATGGCAGCACTTCCCGGGGGCGGTCCCCGCACCCCCAGCGTCCGGATCGGACCGATCGATCTCGCCGCACGCGTGGACGAGGCGCTCGCCGTGCAGGCCGTCGCCTTCGGCCTGGCCCCTGAGGAGATCGAGGTACGGCGCCACATCGTCCTCAGACACCTCGAACACCCCCACGCCCGCGCGCTGGGTGCCACCACCCCCGGCGGCCGGCTCGTCGGCTTCGTCTACGGCATGCCGAACGAACGCCACCAGTGGTGGTCCACCGTCGTCGAGCCCTACCTGCGCGCCACCGGCTCCGCACACTGGCTCGACGACTCGTTCGTCATCACCGAACTGCACGTCCTCCCGGAATTCCAGAACCGGGGCATCGGCCGCTCGCTGATCACCACCATCACGGACGCCGCCGACCAGCCCCGGTCCATCCTCTCCGCGATCGACACGGAGAGCCCGGCACGTGGTCTGTATCGCAGTCTCGGATACCAGGACCTGGCCCGGCAGGTGATCTTTCCCAGTGCTCCCAAGCCGTACGCGGTGATGGGAGCCCCGCTTCCGCTGCGTCGCAGGGGCCGGGTTCGCGGGGCCCGGTGAACGCAAGACCCGAGGGCTTCTCGTACGGCGAAAGAACCCGAGGCCGGCACCAATCGATTTCCGCCCACCGGGGCCGCCCGGCTAACCTCCTGCTCATCACCCTTCCGAGCAGGAGTTCATCATGGCCCAGGTCCAGCGCATGTCCCGATTGATGATCAAGACACTGCGCGACGACCCGGCGGACGCCGAGACGCTCAACCACAAGCTGCTCGTCCGGGCCGGATACGTACGTCGCACGGCTGCCGGAATCTGGACCTGGCTGCCGCTGGGCAAGAAGGTCCTGGAGAACATCACCCGCGTCGTGCGCGAGGAGATGGACGCCATCGGTGGCCAGGAAGTGCTGCTGCCCGCGCTGCTCCCGAAGGAGTCGTACGACGCCAGCGGCCGCTACGTCGAGTACGGCGATCTGCTCTTCAAGCTCAAGGACCGCAAGGGCGCGGAGTACCTCCTCGGCCCGACCCACGAAGAGATCTTCACGCAGGTCGTCAAGGACCAGATCACGTCCTACAAGGACCTGCCCGTGATCCTCTACCAGATCCAGACGAAGTACCGGGACGAGGCCCGCCCGCGCGCCGGTGTGCTGCGCGGCCGCGAGTTCCAGATGAAGGACTCGTACTCCTTCGACACCACGGACGAGGGGCTCGTCGAGGCGTACCAGCTGCACCGCGCCGCCTACATCCGGATCTTCGAGCGGCTCGGCCTCGACCACCGCATCGTCTCCGCCGTCTCCGGCGCGATGGGCGGCTCGGCCTCCGAGGAGTTCCTGGCCCCCGCCCCGGCCGGTGAGGACACCTTCGTCGACTGTCCCGCCTGCGACTACGCCGCCAACACCGAGGCAGTGACCTTCAAGGCCACTGCCGTGGACGGCTCGGCGCACGGCTCGGTCGAGGAGCTGGACACCCCCGACACCCCGACCATCGAGACGCTCGCCGCGCACCTGGGCGTCCCGGCCTCCGCGACCCTGAAGAACCTGCTGGTCAAGGTCGACGGCGAGATCGTCGCCGTGGGCGTGCCCGGCGACCGCGAGGTCGACCTCGGCAAGCTGGGCGAGCACCTCGCGCCCGCCGTCGTCGAGCTGGTCACCGCGGAGGACTTCGAGGGGCGCCCCGACCTGGTCCGCGGTTACGTCGGCCCGCAGGGCCTGGAGAAGGTCCGCTACATCGCCGACCCGCGCATCGCCGCCGGTACCGCCTGGATCACCGGTGCGAACAAGCCCGGTACCCACGCGAAGAACGTCGTCGCCGGGCGTGACTTCGAGGTCGACGAGTACCTCGACGTCGTCGTCGTCCAGGAGGGCGACCCGTGCCCCAAGTGCGGCACCGGCCTCAAGCTGGACCGCGCCATCGAGATCGGCCACATCTTCCAGCTGGGCCGCAAGTTCGCGGACGCCTTCCAGCTCGACGTGCTGGGTCAGAACGGCAAGCCGGTCCGGGTCACCATGGGCTCGTACGGCATCGGCGTCTCCCGCGCCGTCGCCGCGCTCGCCGAGCAGACCGCCGACGAGCAGGGGCTGTGCTGGCCCCGCGAGATCGCCCCGGCCGATGTCCATGTCGTCGCGGCGGGCAAGGCCCTCCAGACGGAGCTGGCCCTCGATGTCGCCGACAAGCTCGCCGCCGCCGGTGTGCGGGTCATGGTCGACGACCGCGCGGGTGTCTCGCCCGGTGTGAAGTTCACCGACGCCGAGCTGATCGGCATCCCGAAGATCCTGGTCGCGGGCCGCCGCTCGGCCGAGGGCGTCCTGGAGCTCAAGGACCGCCGTACGGGCGAGCGCGAGGAGCTCACGGTCGACGAGGCGATCGCCCGTCTCACCGTCCAGGGCTGACACCGGACGAAGCCGCAGGCCCCCGCGCACCGCGCGGGGGCCTGCGGCTTGCCGTGCCCGCTACAGCCAGCTCGCGAACTCCAGCGTCAGCTCGCCCTCCTGGCGACGGCCGACCGCCAGCGCCCGGGTGCCCGACTCCACCGCACGGAACAACGTCCAGCCGTGCAGCCGTTCCCGGTCCACGTCCAGCGAATCGGCGAGCTTCTTGATCCGGCGCCGGGCCGTCACCGCGCCGCCGGGGGAGGCGATCAGGTCCTCGACACGGTCGCGCACCAGGCGCGCCAGATCGTAGGCACGCTCACCGACCAGCGGCTCCGGCCCGACCGTCAGCCAGGGCGCCCGCTCGCCCGCGAGCACCTTGCTCTGGCGGAAGTTGCCGTGCAGCAGCAGGAGTTCGGAGGAGTCGGCGACCAGCTCCGCACGCGCCGCGAGCGCCGCGGAGACCAGTGGTTCCAGACCCGGGTCCGCCGCGGCGAAGGCCCGCATCGGCTCCGTACGGCGCGCGGTCCGCTCGGTGACCGTCTCGAACCCATGGCCGGCCGGGGGCTCGACCCACAGCCGGCGCACCGTCCCCGCCGCTTCCAGCAGCGCCTTCGCCTCCGGCAGTGAGCGCAGTGACACCTCGGGGTGCAGCCGTTCGAGCAGCAGCGCGCCGGGGCCGGTGGCGACGAGCCGCACCGCGCCCCAGCCGTTCCAGTGCGCCAGCGCCGCCTGCTCCAGCTCGGGCGCGGCTGTGGACGGGGCGATCTTCAGCGCCGCCGGGGTGCCGTCGGAGCATGTCACCAACAGGACCAGACTGCTGCGGCCGCCGGGGGCGGCCACCCGGTCCACGGTCAATTCCTGCCCGGTCGACACCAGCGCTTGTTCGGTCAGTGCGGGAAGGCGCGCGAGCCAGTCGGCGGCGGAATCCCCGTACGACTCGCCGAGCGCTCGCACCAGACGCTGCGGCGGTTCGAAACCCATACGTGCTTTGTTCCCTTTCAGAGCTTCTTCAGTGCGTCGCGCCGGTCCCGTTCCTCACACCGGCCCCGTCCTTCGTGCCGGACCCGCCGGCGGTCCGCTCGGCGAGCCCGGGAAAGGGTACGCCGCTGCCCCGCCAGCGGACCGCGCGCACCGCGGCCTCCCGCAGCGCGTCCGCGGCCTCCCGCCGGAGCGGCCCTTCCGCGGCCCGTACGAGATCGGAGTAGACGTCCGCCACACGGTCCTCCAGCAGGGCGGCCAGCCGCACCGCCGCGGCCGGGTCCGGCACCGCGAACGGCAGAGCGTACGCGGCCTGCGCGGCCACCGGTTCACCGCCCAGGTCACGCACGGTCCGCTGCAGCGCGTCGCGCCGGGCGCGGTGCGCGTGGTAAGCCGCCGCGGCCTCGGCCCGGCGGCCGTCGGCGACCCGGCCGCCGACCACTCCGTATCCGTACACCGCCGCGTGTTCGGCGGCCAGGGCGGCCTGCGCCGCCTTCTGTGTCCCGGCGGTCATGTCGAGGTCTCCTTGGCCAGTTCGGTCAGCAGATAGGCGTGTGCCGCGCCCGCCGCCGCGATCGATGCCAGCAGCCGGGCCAGCTCCGGCGGCGCCTTCAGGAGCGTCGCCGTGTGGGCGTCCGAGGCGCGGCGTTCCGCCTCGGCCAGTTCCTTGACGGCGGCCCCGGCGCCGGTCGCGCGGGTCGGCGCGAACACCGGCGTCCCGCCGCCATCGGGCGCCAACGCCTTGACGTGGGCCCGCACGGCGTCCCGCAGCGGCGAGAGCCCGGCGGCGGTCGCCGGGTGGGCCTTGACCACCAGTTCGTACCGGGCGAGCAGATCCCTGCTGGTACGGGCGGCAGCCGCCCGGAGCGTCCGCTCCGCCCGTGCGGCCGAGGCCTGCTCGGCCGGGGTCGCCCCGTCGGGCCGGGCCGAGCCCTCCCGCTGCCCGGACCCGTCACCGCAGCCGGCCAGCACCGCCCCCAAGGCGATCGCCCCCGTCGCGGTGAACGCACCTCTGCGCGTCGTCCCCGTGCGCCGCACTTGTTCTCCTTCGGGCTTGCACCTGTCTTGACTGGATCTGTCCTGAAGTGATCACCGCAGGCGAGCGTACCCGCGGTCGCGGAGCATGCGGACGGCAACACCCCTCGGGACCGGATACCCTTTGACCTGACACGCGAGATCCCCACAACAGCACACGCGGCCGAGGAGTCACCCGGATGAGCACCACCCAGAGCGAGAGGCTGCGCGGACTGCTCGAACCGCTCGTCAGCGCCGAGCAGCTGGATCTCGAAGAGATCGAGGTGTCCCGGGCCGGCCGCCGCCGGGTGCTGCGGATCGTCGTGGACTCCGACGAGGGCGTGGAGCTGGACGTCTGTGCCCAGCTGAGCCGCGCGATCTCCGAGAGGCTCGACGAGACCGACGCGATGGGCGACGACGAGTACGTCCTCGAAGTCAGCTCGCCCGGTGCCGACCGTCCGCTGACGGAGCACCGCCACTACGTACGTGCCACGGGCCGCCTGGCCAAGCTGCAGCTGCGCGAGGGCGGTGAGCTGGTGGCGCGCATCCTCGCCGTGGACGAGGAGGGGCTCGACCTCGAAGTCCCGGGCGTCAAGGGCCGCAAGCCCACGTCCCGCCGGGTCGCCCTCGACGAGATCGCCAAGGCGCGCGTGGAGATCGAATTCAGCCGCAAGGACAAGAAGGAAGAGGAGGCGTAGCCGTGGACATCGATGTGAAGCTCTTGAAGGGCTTGGCACAGGACAAGGAGATCCCCTTCGACGTGCTCGTCGAGGCGATCGAGTCGGCCCTCCTCATCGCCTACCACCGTACGGACGGAAGCCACCGCCGCGCGCGCGTGAAGCTCGACGAGCGCGGCCATGTGACGGTGTGGGCGAAGGAGGACCCGGCCGACCTCGAACCCGGCCAGGAGCCCAAGGAGTTCGACGACACCCCGTCCGGCTTCGGCCGGATCGCCGCGACCACCGCCAAGCAGGTCATCCTGCAGCGGCTGCGCGACGCCGAGGACGACCGGACGTTCGGGGAGTACGCGGGCCACGAGGGCGATGTCGTCACCGGTGTCGTCCAGCAGGGCAAGGACCCGAAGAACGTCCTGGTCGACATCGGCAAGCTGGAAGCCATCCTGCCGGTGCAGGAGCAGGTGCCGGGCGAGGAGTACACCCACGGTCTGCGCCTGCGCACCTACGTCGTACGCGTGGCCAAGGGGGTGCGCGGTCCGTCCGTGACGCTGTCGCGGACCCACCCCAACCTGGTCAAGAAGCTCTTCGCACTGGAGGTCCCGGAGATCGCGGACGGTTCCGTCGAGATCTGCGCGATCGCCCGCGAGGCAGGTCACCGCACCAAGATCGCGGTCCGTTCGACCCGCTCCGGGTTGAACGCCAAGGGCGCCTGCATCGGGCCGATGGGCGGCCGGGTGCGCAACGTCATGGCGGAGCTGCACGGCGAGAAGATCGACATCGTGGACTGGTCGGACGACCCGGCCGAGATGGTCGCCAACGCCCTGTCGCCCGCGCGGGTGAGCCAGGTCGAGGTCGTGGACCTCGGTGCACGGTCCGCCCGGGTCACCGTTCCGGACTACCAGCTGTCGCTGGCGATCGGCAAGGAGGGGCAGAACGCCCGCCTCGCCGCCCGCCTCACCGGCTGGCGCATCGACATCCGTCCGGACACCGAGACCGACGCCGAGCGTGATGTCGCCGACCGTGAGCGGGCCGAGCGGGCCCGTGAGCGTTCCGAGCGCGGCTGACCGGCGACGCGAACAGTCGGCCCCGCGCCGGACCACCGGACACCGTCGGGAGCGGGCGTCCGGGGGCAATGGCGCGGGCCCCGGGGAATACATCTGAGCGGCACGCCGCTGAGAATCACGACAACATCCGTTCGATTTTTGCCCCGAAGGGGTGAGGTCGGTGCGGGGAGGTAGACTTAACCGTGTCTGGCCGGACGCACGCCCGCGCTTGCCCTGAGCGAACCTGTGTGGGATGCCGGGAGCGGGCGGCCAAGAGCGAGCTGCTGCGCATCGTCGTGGACGGGGACGCCTGCGTCCCCGATCCTCGCGGTACGCTGCCCGGCCGGGGTGCCTACGTACACCCCGTCCCCGTCTGTCTGGACCTGGCGGTTCGCCGCCGGGCATTCCCCCGGGCCTTCAAGGCCAAGGGGCCGTTCGACCCCGCCGCAGTGCAGCGGTTCGTCGAGCGGGCGACACCGTAAGAAATGAACGGCACGGGACCCCGTGCGGTCAGGTACCTCGCGAGTTGGAAGTAGGTCGAGATTGCGATGAGCACTCGATGAGTACGCGATGAGTACGCCCATGAAGTAGCGACGGTCCGGCGGTAACCCGGACCTAAAAGGAGCGAAGTGGCTAAGGTCCGGGTATACGAACTCGCCAAGGAGTTCGGCGTCGAGAGCAAGGTCGTCATGGCCAAGCTCCAAGAGCTCGGTGAATTCGTCCGTTCGGCGTCCTCGACGATCGAGGCGCCGGTTGTACGCAAGTTGACTGACGCACTGCAGGGGCCCGGCGGCAACGCCGGCAAGTCCGCTGCCAAGCCTGGGGCGCCCCGCAAGGCGACGCCCGCGAAGCCCGCAGCGCCCTCCCCGGCCGCTGCGGCACGTCCCGCTGCCCCGAAGCCCGGTGCCCCGGCCCCCAAGCCGGCCCCCGCCGCACCGGTGAGCAGCGCCCCCGCGGCGCCTTCCGCGCCGTCCGCCGGACCGCGGCCGGGCCCGAAGCCCGCGCCCAAGCCCGCTCCGGTGACTCCGGTCCCCGCTGCCGAGTTCTCGGCTCCGGCTCCGGCTCCGGCCCAGCCCGCTGCCCCGCAGCAGCAGGGTCCGCGTCCCACGGGCGCCACCCCCGGGCCTCGTCCCGCCCGTCCGGCTCCGTCCGGCGGTCAGCGTGACGGCGGTCGCGGTGGCGAGCGTGGCGACCGTCCCGCGCGTCCCGCGGGTCAGGGCGCCCCGCGCCCCGGCGGCCGTCCGGCCGGTCCCCGTCCGGGCAACAACCCCTTCACCTCCGGTGGCTCGACGGGCATGGCCCGTCCGCAGGCGCCCCGTCCCGGTGGCGCCCCGCGTCCCGGTGGCGGCCAGGACCGTCCGGGCGCCCCGCGTCCGCAGGGCGGCCCCGGTGGCGCCCCGCGTCCCCAGGGTCAGGGCGGTGCCCGTCCCACTCCGGGCGGCATGCCCCGTCCGCAGGCTCCCCGTCCGGGCGGTGCCCCCGGTGGTAACCGTCCGAACCCGGGCATGATGCCGCAGCGTCCCGCTGCCGGCCCGCGTCCGGGTGGTGGCCCCGGCGGTGGCCGTGGTCCCGGTGGCGGCGGTCGTCCCGGTGGCGCCGGTCGTCCCGGTGGCGGCGGCTTCGCAGGCCGTCCGGCCGGTCCCGGTGGCGGTGGCGGCGGTTTCGCCGGTCGTCCCGGTGGCGGCGGTGGCGGTGGCGGTGGCGGTGCCGGTCGTCCCGGTGGTGGCGGCGGCTTCGGCGGTCGTCCCGGCTTCGGTGGACGTCCCGGCGGCCCCGGTGGCCGCGGTGGCACACAGGGTGCGTTCGGCCGTCCCGGCGGTCCCGCGCGTCGTGGCCGCAAGTCGAAGCGGCAGAGGCGCCAGGAGTACGAGGCCATGCAGGCCCCGTCGGTGGGCGGCGTCATGCTGCCTCGCGGCAACGGACAGTCCGTCCGTCTGTCGCGCGGTGCCTCCCTCACCGACTTCGCGGAGAAGATCAACGCCAACCCGGCGTCGCTCGTCGCCGTGATGATGAACCTCGGCGAGATGGTCACGGCGACGCAGTCCGTCTCCGACGACACCCTCAGGCTGCTCGCGGACGAGATGAACTACGTCCTCGAGATCGTCAGCCCCGAGGAGGAGGACCGCGAGCTGCTGGAGTCCTTCGACATCGAGTTCGGCGAGGACGAGGGCGGCGAAGAGGCCCTGGTCTCCCGTCCGCCGGTCGTGACCGTCATGGGTCACGTCGACCACGGAAAGACCCGACTGCTGGACGCGATCCGCAAGACGAACGTCGTCGCGGGCGAGGCCGGCGGCATCACGCAGCACATCGGTGCCTACCAGGTCTCCTCCGAGGTCAACGGCGAGGACCGCCGGATCACCTTCATCGACACCCCGGGTCACGAGGCGTTCACCGCCATGCGTGCCCGTGGTGCGAAGTCCACCGACATCGCGATCCTCGTGGTGGCGGCGAACGACGGTGTGATGCCCCAGACGATCGAGGCGCTGAACCACGCCAAGGCGGCCGAGGTGCCGATCGTGGTCGCGGTCAACAAGATCGACGTCGAGGGTGCCGACCCGACCAAGGTGCGCGGTCAGCTCACCGAGTTCGGTCTGGTGGCCGAGGAGTACGGCGGCGACACGATGTTCGTCGACATCTCCGCGAAGCAGGGCCTCAACATCGAGGCACTGCTGGAGGCCGTCGTCCTCACCGCCGACGCCTCGCTCGATCTGCGGGCCAACCCGGAGCAGGACGCACAGGGTATTGCGATCGAGTCCCACCTCGACCGCGGCCGCGGTGCCGTTTCGACCGTCCTGGTCCAGCGCGGCACGCTGCGCATCGGTGACACGATGGTGGTCGGCGACGCGTACGGCCGTGTCCGGGCGATGCTCGACGACAACGGCAACAACGTCGAGGAAGCGGGTCCGTCGACCCCCGTCCTCGTGCTCGGTCTCACCAACGTCCCGGGTGCCGGCGACAACTTCCTGGTGGTCGACGAGGACCGTACGGCCCGTCAGATCGCCGAGAAGCGTGCCGCCCGTGAGCGCAACGCCAACTTCGCCCGCAAGGGTGTCCGGTTCTCCCTGGAGAACCTGGACGAGGCGCTCAAGGCCGGTCTGGTCCAGGAGCTCAACCTCATCATCAAGGGCGACGCGTCCGGTTCGGTGGAGGCTCTCGAGTCCTCGCTGCTCCAGCTCGACGTCGGCGACGAGGTCGACATCCGGGTCCTGCACCGCGGTGTGGGTGCGGTCACCGAGTCGGACATCGACCTGGCGACCGGCTCCGACGCCATCGTCATCGGCTTCAACGTCCGGGCTGCCGGGCGTGCCCAGCAGATGGCGGAGCGCGAGGGTGTCGACGTCCGCTACTACTCGGTGATCTACCAGGCCATCGAGGAGATCGAGGCGGCCCTCAAGGGCATGCTCAAGCCGGAGTACGAAGAGGTCGAGCTCGGCACGGCGGAGATCCGCGAGATCTTCCGCTCGTCCAAGCTGGGCAACATCGCCGGTGTGCTGGTCCGGTCCGGCGAGGTCAAGCGCAACACCAAGGCGCGTCTGCTGCGCGATGGCAAGGTCATCGCGGAGAACCTCAACATCTCCGGTCTGCGCCGCTTCAAGGACGACGTCACCGAGATCCGCGAAGGCTTCGAGGGTGGTATCAACCTCGGAAACTTCAACGACATCAAGATCGACGACGTCATCGCGACGTACGAGATGCGCGAGAAGCCGCGAGGCTGATCCGCGGGGATTTCCGGGGGAGACCCCGGACCTCTCTTCAAGAGTCGGGGCCGGTCGGCGGGTCATATTTCCGTCGATCGGCCCCGGCCGTTCCGTGTACGGTTCTTGTGTTCCTGCCAAGCGATGGCAGGGCACGAACCCGAACCGGCGGGACATCCGGACATACATGTATGTGGGGACACTGTCCTTCGATCTGCTTCTCGGCGACGTACGGTCGTTGAAGGAGAAGCGCTCCGTCGTCCGCCCGATCGTCGCCGAGCTCCAGCGTAAATTCGCGGTGAGCGCGGCGGAGGTGGGCGATCAGGATCTCCATCGCAGGGCCGAGATCGGCCTTGCCGTGGTCTCCGGGGACACCGGACACCTCACAGACGTTCTGGACCGGTGCGAGCGGCTGGTGGCCGCCCGGCCGGAAGTGGAGCTGCTTTCCGTACGACGGCGGCTGCACAGCGACGAAGACGATTGAGCAAGGCTGAGAAGGAGACGGACCAGTGGCCGACAACGCGCGGGCGAAAAAGCTGGCGGACCTCATCCAGGAGGTGGTCGCCGAGAAACTGCAGCGCGGTATCAAGGACCCCCGTCTGGGTACGCACGTGACGATCACGGACACCCGGGTCACCGGTGACCTGCGGGAGGCCACGGTCTTCTACACGGTCTACGGCGACGACGAGGAGCGGGCGAGCGCGGCGGCCGGCCTGGAGAGCGCCAAGGGCATCCTGCGTTCGGCGGTCGGAGCGGCAGCGGGGACGAAGTTCACCCCCACGCTGGCCTTCGTGGCCGACGCCCTCCCGGAGAACGCCAAGGCGATCGAGGACCTCCTCGACCGGGCACGGGCCTCGGACGCGCGGGTGCGCGAGGCGTCCTCGGGCGCCACGTACGCCGGTGGCGCGGACCCGTACCGCAAGGCGGATGACGAGAACGACGAGGACACCACCTCCGAATGACATCGCAGAACAGGACACCCGGTCAGGGGCGCGCGAGCGCGGCGGCCTCTGACAAGGGTGGTGGTGGGCTCCGGGAGGACGGCCTCGTCATCGTCGACAAGCCGTCCGGCTTCACTTCGCACGACGTCGTCGCCAAGATGCGCGGCATCGCCAGGACCCGCCGTGTCGGCCACGCCGGCACGCTGGACCCGATGGCGACGGGCGTTCTGGTGCTCGGTGTCGAGAAGGCCACCAAGCTGCTCGGCCATCTCGCACTGACCGAGAAGGAGTACCTCGGCACGATCCGGCTCGGCCAGAACACCGTCACCGACGACGCGGAGGGCGAGATCACCTCGTCCACCGACGCCTCCGGTGTGACCCGTGACGGCATCGACGCCGGGGTCGCGGCCCTGACCGGACCGATCATGCAGGTGCCGTCCAAGGTCAGTGCCATCAAGATCGACGGCAAGCGGTCCTACGCCAGGGTGCGCGGCGGCGAGGAGTTCGAGATCCCGGCCAGGCCGGTGACGATCTCGTCCTTCAACGTCTACGACGTCCGCCAGGAGGTCGCCGAGGACGGCACGCCGGTCGTCGACCTGGTCGTCTCCGTCGTCTGCTCCTCCGGCACGTACATCCGCGCGATCGCCCGCGACCTCGGCGCCGGGCTCGGCGTCGGCGGGCATCTGACGGCGCTGCGGCGCACCCGGGTCGGGCCGTACGGTCTCGACGTGGCGCGGACGCTCGACCAGCATCAGCAGGAGCTGACCGTGATGCCGGTGGCCGAGGCCGCCGCCTCGGCGTTCCCCCGCTGGGACGTGGACGAGAAGCGCGCCAAGCTGCTGCTGAACGGGGTGCGGCTGGACATGCCCGCCTTCCCGCCGGGGCCGGTCGGGGTCTTCGGGCCCGACGGGCGCTTCCTGGTTCTCGTCGAGGAGCAGAAGGGCAAGGCCAAGAGCCTCGCCGTCTTCGCCTGACGGGCGGCCCGGGGCCGGAGAGCCTCATCGTGGAGCGGGCGGAGCCCCCGCGCCCGCTCCACGATCCCCCCAACGGTTCCTGTCCACCCGGCGCCATGAATTCACCCCGATGAGCAGGCGCTCGGAGTGAAACGGGGGTGCATTCAGGGGCGCTTTTACTCCGAGCGGTACACGTGCCGGTGATCGCCGACCTAACGTCGGACCATGGGAAGCGGGGACCGGGCAGCGCTGGTACGTATCTGCGATCGGACCGGCCGGCCACGGGGGACCGGATTCGTCGCGGACGACCGGGGCACGGTGGTGACCAGTCATGAAGCGGTCGAGGGGCTCACGCGGCTCGTCCTGCACGGGACGGACGGCCGCAGCTGCCCCCTCGGGGCCGCCGATGTCACCGCGCTGCCCGAGCGGGGCCTGGCCCTGCTGCGCACCGGGGAACCCTTCGCGCTCGGCGTGGAGCCGACGCCGATCGCGTCCCGGGACCGTATCGACGCCGGTACGTATGTGACGATCGCCGCCCACGGCTGGCGCGAGGCGCGGGTGCTCGGCACCGCCCCGGTGACGTACACCGCGAACGGACGCGCCCATCGGATCGGTGCCGCGCTGGAGCTGGCGCTGGGCACGGACGGTTCGGACGCGCTGCGGCTCGGCGGCGCCGCCGTGGGCGGGCCCGTCCTCGACCCGGACAGCGGCGCGGTCCTCGCCGTGCTGGGCACCGCGCTGCGTGCCGGGCATCCCGCCGCCGGTTTCGCGGTGCCGCTCGGGAGCGCGGACGCCGACGGTCCGCTGGGCGCGTTGCTGTGGCGCAACGCAAGGAGCGTTCCCGGATACGGACGCGATCTGAATCTCGCGGGCGCCCTGCGCCTGACCGCGACCTCGCTCGGCTCGGCGGGCGGTCCGGCCGTCTGTCCCGACCCGGTCGAACGCCCGGACGTGATCGCGGAGTTGACGGCCTTCTCGATGCCCGGCAGCCCCTCGTCCGCGCTGCCCGGTCCCGCCGTGGTCCTCGGTCTCGTCGGAGCGCCGGGCACCGGCCGTACCACCGAACTGGCCGCGTTCGCAGCCCGCCGTGCCCGCGGCTCCGTGCCCGCGCCCACGCTCTGGCTCCGCGGTGCCGATCTGCTGGCCGACGACTCCTCGGTCGCCGACGCGATCGCCCGAGCGCTCCGGCGGTCCTGCCGGATCGTCACCGCAGCCGGGGCGAGGGGGGACATGACGACCGTCACCGCCGAGGGGGTGGCCCGGCTGGCCGCGGAGTCCGGGAGCCCGCTGCTCGTCCTGCTGGACGGTCCCGAGGAGATGCCGCCCGTACTGGCCCAGGGGGCGGCCCGGTGGACCGCGGGCACCGTCGACTGGCTGCGGGGGAACGGGGCGCGGCTCGTGATGGCCTGCACGCCCGAGCACTGGGAGACGGCCGGTGCGCTCTGCCCGGCCGGTGCGCTGCACCGTCCCGCCAGGCCGGCCGGACGACTGCCGTCCGCGGTCCGGCTCGGCGAGCTCACCGCGGACCAGGCCGAACAGGCCCGGGAGCGGTACGCCATTCCGTCCGGTGCGCTCGCCCCCGGCCACGACCGGCACCCGCTCACCCTGCGCCTGCTCGCGGAGGTCCGCGAGGCGCTGCCCGGGGACGTCCCCGGGCGGCCCGACGCGGAGGACGTCTTCGGTGCCCACCTGGATCTGATGTGTCTGCGGATCGCGGTTCGCGTCGCGGCGCTGTCGGGCCCGGTGCCCGGGGCCACCGCGGTCCGGCGGCTCGCCGCGCGGGTGGCCGGGCAGGTCCACGAGGCGGCGCGGCGCTGTCTGGGCCCGGGACAGGGGGAGCTGGACCGGGTGGCGTTCGAGGAGGTCTTCCCCTGGCGCACCGGCTGGGCGTCGGCGGTCCTCGCCGAGGGCCTGCTCGTGCCGGCGGGAGCGGGTTACCGCTTCGCGCACGAGGAACTGGGGGACTGGGTCCAGGGCGCCCACCTGGACCTGGACGCGGCGCTGTACGCGCTGGTCCACCGGTGGCGGGCGAGGGAGGACGCGGCCCCGGCGGTGGAGGCCCGTGTTCCGCAGCCGCGGAGCCCGCGTACCGGGCCCGGCAGGGGATCCGCGCAGGACGTCGTGGCGGTGGTTCGGAGGCCGAATGGGCCGCGAGCGGAGCTCAGCCGCGTCCCCGCGCCGGGAGCCGCCGGGGAAGCCGCACCGGCGTCCGTACCGCGCACCCTGCCCGTACCGCGCCATCGGACCGGCCCGGTCATCCAGGCCCTGCTGCTGCTGGGCCGCAGGCAGGGGCCCGCCGCGCTGGCACACCGACTGGCCGGCCTCATCGAGGCCCTCGACCGGTCGGCGCCGGGGCCGGGATCACCCGCCGAGGCCCGCGACGACGCCCGCTGGTGGGCGGTCCACCTGCTCTCGGGGACCCTGCTCCGGGTGCACGACGCCCGGACCCAGCTCGGCGTGCTGCGGCTGCTGGCCGACCGCGTCGTCGGATGCGCCGCCGCAGGCGGGCCGGCGGGCACGGGGCCCTACGCGGAGTTCGGTCCGTGGTTCTGGCGGCGCCTGAGACTGCCGGAGGCGGACCGGATCGATCTGTTCCGGCGTCTCGTCCCCGCCGACGGCCCGCACCGCGGAGCCTCCCGCGGTGATGGGGACGACGGCTGTGACCCGCATACCGACGGCGGCGGCGAACGCTTCCTGGACGCCGTCGCGCGGCGGCTCGCCGCCCGGCCCCGGGCCGTGCAGCCGATGCTCTGCGACTGGTTCACCGACGAGCGCCCGCTGCCCGCCGAGGAGGGGGAGGGAGGCACGATGCGCCCGACCGTGTCCGCGGCCGCTCAGGCGCTGCTCTACGCCCGTCGGGACCTGGCCGTCGACGATCTGACCGAGGCGCTCGTCTCGACCGCCCACTCCCGCGCCGAGGAGCTGCTCGCCGCGCTGGCCGAGGACGAGCCCGCCGCGCTGTGCCGCGCCGTCGCCCGCTGGGCGCGCGACGAGGACAGGCCCGGCCGCCGGGCCGCCGCCGCCTCGTACGCCCTGCTCACCGCCGTGCATACGACCCGCGACGCCGACCGCGAGCTGCTGCGCGGGGCCGCCCTCGCCCTGCTGGCCCGCCCGGCCGACGCCCCCCTGCACGGGGCCGCGCTCACCCTCCTCGTACAGGATCCACGGAGCCGGGACCGCCACCTCCCGCAGGCGCTGCGGGCCTTCGTCGCGGGCGAGCCGCGGCTGTCCGCCGAGGCGCTGGCCGTCGCGCTGCCCTCCCATCCCGAGCCGGTGCTCGCGGCGTTCCGGGAGCGGCTGACCCGGCCCGACGACGGGGCGGGCGAGGCGCTGTGCGCGCTCGCCGGGGTCGACGCGCCCGAGCTGGCCCTGCACGCCGCCGGGCTCGTGCGGGCGTACATCGACAGCCACCCGGACGACGCCGTGCACGCCGCCTCGTACATCGACCGGAGGCTGGAGCACGGACCCGCCGCCCGCGCCCTGCTGCTGCCCCTGGTGACCGGACTGCTGCGGGACCGGCCGGTGCCGCCGCCCGTGCGCGGTGCGCTCGCCGGGGTGCTCGCCGCGCCGGGCAGCCCCGCCTCCGGACAGCTCAGGGGCGAGCTGCTGGAGGTCCTGCTGGACTTCGAGCAGGAGGCCCACCGCGATCCGGCCGTGCTCGACGCGCTGCTGCGGGCCGCCGCGACCGGCTCCGGCGCCCGCGCACCGGCGCGTACCCGTGCGCTGGTCCACCGCACCGGGATGCTCCTGGTCCGCACGCCCGAGGGCGCGGTCCGTTTCGACGGCCGACTGGTCGAACTGGCTCGTGAGGAGCCCGGATTCGCCGCCCTGGTGACCGGGTGGCTGACCGACGCCCCGCAGGAGTGGGCGGCGCTCGTCGGCCCCAGCGCACGGCGGACGATGGAGGCCCTGGCGAGCCCGAAGACGATGCCGATGCGGGCCGCGGGGCGTGAGCATGGCAGTCTTAGACCTGCGTAACAGGCAATCTCACGTACACAGGTTCGGGCGAGGAGCGGTCACAGTGCAGCGCTGGCGTGGCTTGGAGGACATCCCCCAGGACTGGGGACGCAGCGTCGTCACCATCGGCTCCTATGACGGGGTGCACCGCGGGCACCAGCTGATCATCGGGCGGGCCGTGGAGCGCGCCCGCGAGCTGGGCGTGCCGTCGGTCGTGGTGACCTTCGACCCGCATCCCAGCGAGGTCGTGCGGCCCGGCAGCCACCCGCCGCTGCTCGCCCCGCACCACCGGCGTGCCGAGCTGATGGCGGAGCTGGGGGTGGACGCGGTACTGATCCTGCCGTTCACCACGGAGTTCTCGAAGCTGGCACCGGCCGACTTCATCGTGAAGGTGCTCGTCGACAAGCTGCACGCGCAGCTGGTCATCGAGGGCCCCAACTTCCGCTTCGGCCACAAGGCGGCCGGGAACGTGCGGCTGCTCACCGAATTCGGCGAGACCTACGACTACCGCGTCGAGGTCATAGACCTGTACGTGAGCGGTGAGGCGGGCGGCGGCGAGCCGTTCTCCTCCACACTCACCCGGCGACTGGTCGCCGAGGGCGATGTCGCGGGCGCCGCCGAGATCCTGGGCCGGCCGCACCGGGTCGAGGGCATCGTGGTCCGCGGCGCGCAGCGCGGCCGTGACATGGGCTTCCCCACGGCCAACGTGGAGACCCTGCCGCACACCGCCATCCCCGCCGACGGCGTCTACGCGGGCTGGCTCAATGTGGACGGCGAGGCGATGCCCGCCGCGATCTCGGTCGGCACCAACCCGCAGTTCGACGGCACCGAGCGGACGGTGGAGGCGTACGCGATCGACCGCGTCGGCCTCGACCTGTACGGCCTCCACGTCTCGGTGGACTTCCTCGCGTACGTGCGCGGGATGCTGAAGTTCGACTCGATCGACGAGCTGCTCGTGGCGATGGCCGCCGATGTGAAGCGGTGCAGCGAGCTGGTCGCCGCGTACGAGCGCGGCTGACCTCTTCGCCGCACGCGACCGGGCCGGGACCGTCCTCGACGGTCCCGGCCCGGTCGCGCGAGACGTCAGCCGTTCAGGCCTCAGGCGTGCGCCCCGTGGTCTCCACGGCGAACCATGCGATCACGGCACCGGCCCCGCCCGCTGATCCGCCCTGATCCGAACGGAAGACCCTCAGGGCCTCTCGTCCGGATCCCGGCGGGCTCGCGTGCCCCGTCACCGTGCTACGCCCGTGCCTTCGCCGCCGCGGTCGCCCAGTGGCACGCCACCTGGGTCTGCCCGCCGCCCGCGAGCACCGGCAGATCCTTCGTACGGCACGCGTCCGCGACGCCCGCCCGCTCCGCCTCGCCCGAGGCCAGTACCTGGCAGCGGACGTGGAACCGGCACCCGGACGGCACTCTGGACGGGTCCGGCGGCTCGCCGGTCAGAATCACCGGATCGTCCCCGGACTCCGGCAGCACCGACAACAAGGCCTGGGTGTACGGGTGCTGCGGAGAGGTGAGGATCTGCTCCACCTCGCCCGTCTCCACGATCCGCCCGAGGTACATCACCGCGACCCGGTCGGCGATGTTCCACGCCAGGCCGAGGTCGTGCGTGACCACCAGTGCGGACAGGCCCAGCTCGTCCCGCAACCGCAGCAGCAGGGCCAGGATCTCGCCGCGCACCGAAGCGTCCAGCGAGGCCACCGGCTCGTCGGCCACGATGAGTTCGGGCTCCAGCACGAGCGCGCCCGCGATCACGACCCGCTGGCGCTGGCCGCCCGACAGCTCGTGCGGATAGCGCAGGAAGAACCGCTCCGGAGGGCGTAGTCCCGCCCGCGACAGCGCCTCGGCGACCGCGGCCCGTTCGTCGCCCGCGTACCCGTGGATCCGCAGGCCCTCCGCGACGGCGTCGTACACCGTGTGCCGCGGATTGAGCGAACCGCTGGGGTCCTGGAGCACCAGCTGGACCCGCTTGCGGTACGCCTTCAGTGCACGGCTCGCATAGTCGAGCGGCTGCCCGCCGAAGGTCACCCGTCCGGACGTCGGCGGGACCAGACCCAGCAGCGAGCGCGCCAGCGTCGTCTTGCCGCAGCCCGACTCGCCGACCAGTGCGACGATCTCGCCGGGCCGGATGTCCAGATCCACGCTGTCCACGGCCCGCGCCGGGGCGGCCCCGCGCCGGCCGGGGAAGGTGACCTTCAGATCCTCCGCGCTGAGCAGGGGAGTGGAGGTGGTCATGATGTGCTCCTTGCTTCCTCGGCATCCGGCCGGGCCGGGGACGCGGTCGGCGCCCCCGACTCCACCAGCACACAGGCGGCCCGCCGCTCCGGCCCCGCCTCGCGCAGCTCCTGGTCCTGCGTCGTGCAGGACTCCAGGGCCACCGGGCAGCGCGGATGGAACGCGCAGCCGCCGGGCAGCGCCGACGGGTCCGGCGGGTCACCGGGCAGCCCGCGGGGCGCGAACCGGGAGGCCGGGTCGCCGATGCGCGGAAACGCGCCGGACAGGGCCTTGCCGTACGGGTGGTGCGCGTTCTCGTGGACCTCGGAGGCCGGACCCTCCTCCACGACCCGGCCCGCGTACATCACCGCGAGCCGGTCACAGGTGTCCGAGAGCACCGCGAGGTCATGGCTGATCATGATCAGACCGAGGTCCTGTTCGGACACCAACTGCTCGATCAGCCGCAGGATCTGGGCCTGGATCATCACGTCGAGAGCCGTGGTCGGCTCGTCCGCGATGATCAGTCCGGGATCGCAGGCGAGCGCCATCGCGATCATCACGCGCTGTCGCTGCCCGCCGGAGAGCTCGTGCGGATAGGCGCTCGCGCGGGCGGCCGGCAGCCCCACCTGTTCCAGGAGCTCGCCGACCTTCTTCGCAGCCCCCGCCTGAGTCGCCTTCCGGTGCAGCAGGATCGGCTCGGCGATCTGGTCCCCGATGCGGTGCACCGCGTTCAGCGAGTGCATCGCGCCCTGGAACACGATCGACGCCCCCGCCCAGCGCACCGCCCTGACCTGGCCCCACTTCATGGTGAGGACGTCCTCGCCGTTCAGCAGGATCTCGCCGGAGACCTCCGTCCCGGCGGGCAGCAGTCGCAGCAGGGCGAGCGCCAGCGTCGACTTCCCGCAGCCCGACTCACCGGCGATGCCGAGCTTCTGCCCCGCGTCGACGGTGAGGTTCACGCCGCGGACCGCCTGCGCCCCGCCGGCGTACGTCACCGTGAGGTCCCGTACGTCGAGAAGCGGCGCCTTGTGGATGCTCGTCGTGCTCAACGGGCCACCCCCAGCTTGGGATTGAGGACGGACTCGATGGCGCGGCCGCACAGCGTGAACGCCAGGGCCACCAGGGCGATGGCGATGCCGGGAGGCGCCAGGTACCACCAGTCGCCCGCGCTCACCGCGCCCGCCTCGCGCGCGTCCTGGAGCATGCCGCCCCAGGAGGTGATGGTCGGGTCGCTCAGGCCGAGGAAGGCCAGGGTGGCCTCCGTGAGGATCGCGCTGGAGATCACCAGTGTGGTCTGCGCGAGCACCAGCGGCATCACGTTCGGCAGGACGTGCCGGATCATGATGTGCCCGTGGCCGCCGCCCAGGGCGCGGGCGCGCTCGATGTACGGGCGGGACTCCACGGCAAGGGTCTGGGCGCGGACCAGTCGGGCCGTCGTCGGCCAGGTCGTCACGCCGATCGCGATGATGACCGTCCACATCGAACGGTCCATCACGGTGGCGAGGGCGATCGCGAGGACCAGCGTCGGCATCACCAGGAACCAGTCGGTGATCCGCAGCAGGACCGTCGAGTACCAGCCGTGGAAGTGCCCCGCGACGATGCCGACGACCGTACCGATGGCGACACACAGAAACGCCGCGAGCAGGCCGACCGTCAACGAGACACGGGTGCCCCACACCAGCAATGCCAGCACACTGCGCCCGAACTGGTCCGTACCCAGCGGGAATTCACCGCTCGGCGACTCCAGTGCGCCGCCCGGCGCGTCGGTGACGCTCTGCGAGTCGGCACCGACGAGCTGCGGCGCGAGAAGGGCGACCAGTGCGATCAATACGAGCGCGCCCAGACCCCACAGTCCGTCCCTGTGCTTGCGGTACTCCCGCCAGAACCGGGCGGCCGACTGCCGCTTGCGGGCGCGGGCCAGCGCCCGCGGATTCTCGGCCGCCTCGGCCTTCGTGGGCGTGGGCATGGATTCGGTCGTCATCGGCCCACCCGGGGATCGAGCAGCGGATACAGCACATCGGCAAGGGTGTTCGCCAGGATCACCGCGGTGGCGAAGACGAAGAACAGCGCTTGCACGAGGGGGAGATCGGGCACGCTCAGTGCTTGGTAGAAGAGACCGCCGAGGCCGGGCCACGAGAACACCGTCTCGACCAGGATCTGCCCGGCGACCACATGCCCCAGGTTCACGAACATCAGCGTGAACGTCGGCAGCATGGCGTTCGGCACGGCGTGCTTGCGGCGTACGACATCGTCCCGCAGCCCCTTCGCGCGAGCCGTCGTCAGATAGTCGCTGCCCATCTCGTCGAGCAGCGAGGAGCGCATGACCAGCAGCGTCTGCGCGTACCCGACCGCGACCAGCGTGATCACCGGGAGGACCAGATGGTGCGCCACGTCCAGGACGTACGCGAGCCCGCTCTCGCCGCCCGATTCCATGCCTCCCGTCGGGAAGATCCCGGGGATCGGACCGACGCCCACCGCGAAGACGATGATCAGGAGCAGGCCCAGCCAGAACGACGGGATCGAGTAGAGGGTGAGCGCGAACGCGGTGTTGAAGCGGTCGCTGACGGAGCCGTTGCGCCAGGCGGTGCGGGTGCCCAGCCAGATGCCGAGCGCGGTGTAGAGGACGTACGCGGTGCCGGTGAGCAGCAGCGTGGCCGGGAGCGCCGCCGTGATCTTGTCGATGACGGGGGCGTGGAACTGGAACGAGGTACCGAAGTCCCCGGTCAGCGCGTCGCCCACGTAACTCGTGAACTGCTTCCAGAGCGGCTGGTCGAGCCCGAACTGGTGTCGGAGCGACTGGAGTTGTTCGGCGGAGACGGGGCGACCGCCGGTCATCTGCTTCACCGGGTCGCTGGGAATGAGCCGGAAGAGGAAGAAGCTGGTGACCAGTACGGCGAACAGGGAGACTGCCGCTCCCACGATCTTGGCCGCGACGTACTGGAGATAGGCCTTGGTGTTGCGCGCCCGTGGACCGCGGGCGGCCGACGGTCCGGCCTGAGCCGGACCTTCGGTGTCCGCGTCCGCGATCTGCACGAGCGCCGGAGTGCTGTCAGCTGTCATGGGGAACTCTCGTTACTCGTGCTGCACTTGGGGGAACCGGCGGGGCGGCTCGCTTTCCGCCGCCCCGCCGGC
The DNA here is from genome assembly GCF_044740965.1 of Streptomyces sp. NPDC088252. Lineage (NCBI taxonomy): Bacteria > Bacillati > Actinomycetota > Actinomycetes > Kitasatosporales > Streptomycetaceae > Streptomyces > Streptomyces sp. NPDC088252. Next base: position 22,224 of record NZ_JBIURS010000038.1, read on the forward strand.
CCCCTCACAACCGTCCGCTCGATTACTCGCGGTCGTCCGCGGTGGTGCGGCGGCGCTTCGCGAGGAAGAGCCCGCCACCGGCGAGTACCACGACCGCCACGATGATGCCTACGACGACTCCCGTGGAGCCGGAGCCGCCGGAGCCGTCCGAACTGCTGCTGCCCGCCGGAACGGCCGACCACCAGCTCCAGTACCCGTCCTGGCCGTAGATGTTGCCTGCCGCCTCGGGCATGGTCTTGATCGACTTGATCTGGTCGGTGCGGTAGGCCTCGACCGCGTTCGGGTACGCGATGATGTTCATGTACCCCGAGTCGTACATCCACGACTGCATCTGCTTGACGATGTCCGCGCGCTTGGCCGGGTCGTACTCGGCGAGCTGCTTCTTGTAGAGCTCGTCGTACGTCTTGTCGCAGATGAAGTTGTCGGTGGTGGCGCTGTCCTTGGCCTTGAGGGGCAGCGCGGCGCAGGTGTGGATGCCGAGCACGAAGTCGGGGTCCGGGTTGACGGACCAGCCGTCGAAGGCGAGGTCGTACTCACCGGCGTACCAGGGCACGGAGACGTCGTCGAGGCAGTCGACCTTCAGGCCGACACCGAGCTTGCCCCACCACTCCTTGAGGTACTTGCCGATCGCCTTGTCGTTCGGGTCCGTGGCGTGGCACAGGATGCGCAGGTCGAGCGGCTTGCCGTCCTTGCCGACGCGCTGGTCGCCCTTGAGCGGGTAGCCCGCCTCGTCGAGGAGCTCGGCCGCCTTGGCCGGGTCGTAGGCGAGGCTCTGGTCGGCGGACGGCTGCCAGTGGTACGTCGAGAAGCGCGGCGGGATGTAGCCCTGGCCCTCGACGGCGTGGCCCTGGAAGACCTTGTCGATGACGGTCTTGCGGTCGATGGACAGGAAGAGGGCCTGGCGCACCTTCTGGTCGAGAAGGGCCTTGTTGCCGTTGCCGAACTTCTTGCCGTCCTTGGTCTGCGCGCCGGGGTTGGCGGCCAGAGCGAAGAAGCGGCGGCCCGGCCCCTCGTTGACCTTGATGTTCTTCTCGCCCTTGAGGGAGGCGGCCTGGGCGGGCGTCAGGGCCGGGGAGCCGGCGACGAAGGAGACCTCGCCCTTGCGCAGCGCGGCGACCGCGGCGTCCTGGTCCTTGTACGTCTTGAAGACCAGCTCGTCGAACTTCGGCTTACCGCGCCAGAAGTCCTTGTTGGCCTTGAGCTTCACGTACTGGTCGACCTTGTAGTCGGTCAGGATGAACGGCCCGTTGCCGACGATCGGGAACTTCGTGTCGTTGTTGAACTTGGAGAAGTCACCGACCTTCTCCCAGACGTGCTTCGGGACTATCGGCACATCGAGCGCGGCCATGGTGGCCTGCGGCTCCTTGAGCTCGATGACCAGCTGCGTCGGGCTCGGAGCCGTCACCTTCTTGAAATTCGCGACGAAGTTGCCGTTGGCCTGCGCGGCGCCCTCGTCGGTCATCATCTTGTTGAACGTCCACGCCGCGTCCTCGGCGGTGGCCTGTTGGCCGTCCGACCACTTGGAGTCGGAACGGATGGTGTACGTCCAGGTCAACTTGTCCGCCGACGGCTCCCACTTGGTGGCGAGGCCGGGGATCGCGTGGTTGTCCTTGGGGTCGTAGTTCGTCAGGAAGTCGTACATGAGCCGGCTGATGCTGGTGCTCATGAGCCGCTGGGCCAGGAACGGGCTCAGGGAGTCGACGCTCTGTGCGACGGCGACGGTCAGCGTCGATGTGCCGCTGTCGGCGGCCTGTGCCTGCTGCGGCGCGGCGCCGAGGGGCACACCCGGGACGACGGACCCGGCGGCCAGCGCCAGGGCGGCGGCACCGGAGGCCAGCAGGACACGCAGGCGTGAGCGTGGCTGGGCGGAGCGTGGTGGAACTCTTTCGACCATGGTCAGGGACCTCGCGTCATGACTCGCACGGAGAAGGCGGGTTGATCTGTGGATCGCCAGCTGGTGAAGCGAAGGTTTATCAGCGGGGGTCGAGCCGCGTCAACGGTCATCGAAACGGCGTGTGGTCTGCGGGAATGCACAGAGGGCCCGCACCGTGGAGACGGTGCGGGCCCTCATTGGTTTAGACCTCTGTTGCCTTACTGCTGAGGCGCTGGCGGCGGCTGCTGCGGCCAACCGGCGGGCGGGAGGGGACCCTGCAGCTCGGGCGGGGTCGGCTGACCCGGTTGACCTGGCTGTCCTGGCTGCTGGTGCGGCTGCGGCGGGCCGGCCGGGCTCGCCGCGGACTGTGCCTGGGAGGGCAGCGACTGCTGCCAGCCGTTCTGTTGCACTCCCGGGCCGGGGTGCGGCGGATAGGGCTGCTGGGGCTGCGGGCCACCGTACGGCGGCTGTTGCTGCGGGTAGGGCTGCTGGGGCTGCTGCTGAGGGGCGTGCTGCTGCTGGCCGGGCATCGGCGGGGCGTACTGCGGGGGCGGGTTGGAGCCGTTCGACGTCCACAGTCCCTGTTGCTGCTGGGCGCGCGCGAAGTCCTCGGCGACCATGGCGGACAGATTGAAGTACGCCTCGCGGGTCTTGGGGCGCATCATGTCGAGGTCGACCTCGGCGCCTGCCGCCAGATGCTCGTCGAACGGTACGACGACCACGCCGCGGCAGCGTGTCTCGAAGTGCTGCACGATGTCATCGACCTTGATCATCTTGCCGGTCTCCCGGACACCGGAGATCACGGTGATGGAACGCTGCACGAGCTCCGCGTACCCGTGCGCCGACAGCCAGTCCAGCGTGGTGGACGCGCTGGACGCACCGTCGACCGACGGCGTCGAGATGATGATCAACTGGTCGGCGAGGTCCAGCACTCCACGCATCGCGCTGTAGAGCAGACCGGTCCCCGAGTCGGTGAGGATGATCGGGTACTGCTTGCCCAGCACATCGATGGCGCGCCGGTAGTCCTCGTCGTTGAACGTCGTGGAGACCGCCGGGTCCACGTCGTTGGCGATGATCTCCAGGCCGGAGGGCGCCTGGGAGGTGAAGCGGCGGATGTCCATGTACGAGTTGAGGTACGGGATCGCCTGGACCAGGTCACGGATGGTGGCCCCGGTCTCCCGGCGCACCCGGCGGCCGAGCGTGCCCGCGTCCGGGTTGGCGTCGATGGCGAGGATCTTGTCCTGGCGCTCGGTGGCCAGGGTCGCACCGAGGGCGGTGGTCGTCGTGGTCTTGCCGACGCCGCCCTTGAGGCTGATGACCGCGATCCGGTAGCAGGAGAGCACGGGCGTACGGATCAGGTCGAGCTTGCGCTGCCGCTCGGCCTCCTCCTTCTTGCCGCCCAGCCTGAAGCGGGCCGCGCCGGACGGCGTACGGCTGCTCTTCGCCTTCTGCTTGCCCCGGACGAGCCGGTCGGAGGAGAGCTCCACCGCCGCCGTGTAGCCGAGCGGGGCGCCGGGCACGGAACGCTCGCGCTGGTCGTGGGTGACCGGCGTCGGCCAGGCCGCCCCGGTACGCGGGTCGATGGGCTGTCCCTGGGCAGGGGCCTGCTGTTGCTGTTGCTGTTGCTGTGGCGCATGGGGCCCCGGCTGCTGCGCCGGCGCCTGCGGGGCGACCTGCGCGGGCAGATTGGGCGGCGCGCCCTGGACCGGCTGCTGAGCGGCCTGCGGGGGCAGGGGAACGCCCTGCTGCGCGGGCCACTGAGCTGCCTGAGGTGCCTGCGAACCCTGGGACGGCTGCGACTGCTGGGGCACGTGCGGGGCCTGAGGGGGCAGCGCCGTCTGAGGCGGCTGCGGGAACCCGTAGCCGCCCTGCGATGGTGTCTGTTGTGCCGGGGGTGCGGGCTGCTGCGGGAACCCATAACCGCCCTGCGGCGGTGTCTGTTGTGCCGGGGGTGCGGGCTGCTGGGGGAACCCGTAGCCGCCCTGCGGCGACTGCGGCGCTTGAGGCGCTGCGGCGTTGGGGAATCCGTAGCCGCCGGGCTGCCCCTGGGCTGCCGCGCCGGAGGCGGGCCAGTGCTGCGCCGGCTGGGGCGCGAGGGGCTGCGGCGTGGCGGGCTGGAAAGCGGGTGGCAGCGGCGGCAGACCGGCCTGCGGCGGCCCCGGGGCCCAGGGGGCCGGCGCGGCGGGAGCCGGTGCGTCCTGCGGTGCGGCGGGGGGCGGTGCGTCCTGCGGTACGGCGTCCGTGACGGCGTCGGAGGGCGCGGAGCTCCCGGGCCCGTCGGCGGCGCCGCCCGCGACATCGGCCGGAACCCCGGCGGTCGCCGCGGCGGCGGCACCAAAATCCGCGACGGCGGCGCCGTCCGGCTCATCGGTGCTCGCGTCCGCCACCGGTGCGGAGTCGGAAACGGGCTCGGAAACGGACGCCTCGCTCTTGTCCGTACCGTCGGCACCGTGAACACCGGCACCGGCTCCCGCCGAGTCCGTACCCGAATCCGAGCCCGTACCCGAATCCGAGCCCGTGCCCGAGCCGTCCGTGCCCGCGTTCTTCGTCGTCTCCTCGCGTTCCGCGATCTCGCGCTTCAGCGTGGCCGGGGAGAAGCGCATGGTCGCGCCGCTCTCCACATCGCCGCCGCCGAACGGGTCCGTCATCCCGTCGGGAGCCGCCGCAGCGGTCCCCTCGGCAGGAGCCGGAGCAGGGGTGGGCGCGGGGTCCCCCGCCGCGGACCGAACCGGAGCCGGCGCGGGTGGTGCCGGAGCCCGGTCGGGGTCGAAACCGCCCGCGGCCGGCGGCGGGGGCACGGACAACGGCGCCCCGTTGGGCGGCGGAGGCGGCGCCAGGTGTGTTCCGGCACCGCCCGACGAGTCCCCCGGCGCGTTCTGCGTGTACCAGGCGGGCGGGGTGTAGTCGATGGTGAACTCACCCGTCATCTCGGCGGGCTCCGCGTCGGACGACTCGTCGACGGGCTTGTTCCAGCCCCCGCGGATCTCGTCCCGATCGCCGTTCACTTTGCCTCCTGGTGTGGTCGAGCACCCTTGTGCCGTGGTGGGTGGGGGCGACCGTTTCCGACTTCCTGACCGCCCGGCTCTCCCCCCGGGCCCCGCATCGCCTGCCCGCAGGTTCTTCTGCCGCGCCCGGACCCACCCTAATCGTCATGGGGCCTGCTCCGGCAGGCCGTACGGCACCGCAAGAGCTGTCCCGTACATCACGCACTGTCTCCAAGTGAACCGAGTACGGCACAGCATGAAGGGTGAAACCGTCAAACTCGTGCAACTGCGCATGGAATGCCGAACGTTCTGAACGGGCCATGAGGAAGCCGGCCCCCGTCAGTCCATCCGGCGCGCGCCGCCCAGCAGTCCGGTCTCGGCATCGGTCGCCTGGGTCATCACGAACTGCCGGTCCTGCCCCGAGCACCAGAGGGTGACTCCGTCCGCCAGGGTGGACAGTGCCTGCGTCTCGGCGGCCGGAAGATTCAGGATGCGACCGAGCTGTGCCGCTTCGTCCGGAGACACCCGTTGGATGCCGACCAGGGCCGACTTCTCGATCAGTCTCGGCGCCACCGGACTCAGATAGGGCAGGAGTGTCAGCACCGACTGCCACGGTCCGGACACCACGCGCCCGCGCGGCGGCCGCATGCCGCAGTCCCGCACCACGAACACCGGCGCACCGGCCGACGGCCCCTGCGGCGGCACCCGCCCCACATCGTGCAGCGTGATGCACGGCTGACCGCCGCCCGCGGCGTGCGCAAGTCCCGTCCACGTCTGGGCCCGCCCGGTCTCCACGACGATCCGCGCACCGGTCGCGGCGGCCCGCAGCGCGAACACCTGCGCCGTCCACAGCCCGCCGATCAGCGTGATGTCGTACGGGGTCGGCCGGTTGACGCCGAGCACGGCGGGGCGGCCGTGGGCGTCCACGCCGATCACCATGCCGTCGTCACCGACCGGCAGGGCCAGTGATGCCAACTGGTCGAGCGAGACCGACTGCCGTCCGCGGCGCGGACCGATCAGCCCGAAGCCGAGCCGGGCACGGGCATGTGTGGGTACGGACATCAGCGGGTACCCCCGAGCGGCAGCGTGGCGAGCACACCGGGCAGCTGCTCGCGGTCGAGCCGGACCAGCGAGGTCCGGACGCCGCGCGCGGTGCGCTCCAACTCATGGCGGGCGCCCAGTAGTTCCTCGTCACTGCGCCCGGTGATCCGGATGTGCCCGGTGATCGAGACGCCCTGCCGTTCGCCGTGCCCCAGCGTGAGACTGAACGTCGTGGCGAGCGCGGGCATCGAGGTGAGCAGGGCGACGAGTTGCGGCATCGCCGCGCCCCCGCCGCTCCCGCCGAACTGCGGCCAGCGGGCCACCCAGTAGGTGGTGTGCCACCGGTCGTCGCAGCGCCACGTCCGCGAGGTCTCCTCGGTGCGCCGCGCAGGCGTCCCGGTCCGGCCGGCCTGCGCCATGGCCGGCGCACTGGCGCAGACCGAGGTCGCGATGGCGGACGTCAGCTCCTGCTCGGTCAGCACCGTTGCGCGGAAACCCGCGCCGGTCAGCCTGCTGGACAGCTGGTCGGCCGCGCGCACCACACACTTCTGCGCGCCCGTGATGCCGCCGCCGCGCGCCTGTACTGCCTCGGGACACAGCTCCGGGGCCAGCTTCAGCGCGATCCAGGTGATCCGGACGCCGGGTGAACCCGTCTGCGCCTGCAGCGGCGCGTAGTTGCGCGCGGCGACCGACTGCGGGGGCAGATGCGGGGCGGGTGCGGGCTGGGTGTGCTGCACGATCTGCGCCGACTCCAGCCGGATGCCGTCGACTTCGAGGACGTCCCTCACGAGCGCCAGGGGCAGCGGCTGCGCGGACCGGTCCGGCCTGAGCGCCGTGGCGTCCGACTCCACCTGGAGCACGGCCGTGACGAACGTACCGTCACCGATCATGCCCACGGGCCGCCGGTCACGGTCACTGAAGGAGTACGTACGCAGCGCCGGATCGCACTCGACGACGGGCGCGATCCCCGGTTCCGTGCCCGCGGGAAGCTCCAGCGAACCGGCCCTGCGGGAGCGCGCGCGCAGCGAAAGCACGGTGCCCAGCCACTCCGGCAGCGAGCGGCGGTGTCTGCGCACGACGGCCAACAGCACGAGCAGCGCGGCCAGAACGGCGGCCGGGGCCAGCAACAGGGGTTCGATCACCCATGCCGTGAGCAGCAGCGCGGCCGCGATCTCCAGCAGTACGAGTTGTTGCAATCGGAACGAACCGAACAACCCGGGAAGTCTGTGGAGCCGGCCGGCGGCCCGTCCGCGCGAGCCCCGGGCGGGGCCCCGGGAGGCCGGTGGTCCACCGGCCGGGGGAGCAGCGGGGGCGTGTGCGTTCCCGGCCGGACGCGTCCGTGTCGCGGAAGCCGTCATTCCGGCATTCCCCCCGTTCATCAGTCCCCAACTCCGCCCGTATTCCGCCTGCCCCGTACGGGGCTTCGGCGGCTGGAACACCCTACCCGCCCCACCGTCACCGACGGTCAGCAGGCATAGTAGGGGCCGGTCCGGCACCGAGGTCCGGCATCGCGGGCCCGGCACGGGGGCCGAAAGCGACCGCTCCTGGTGCCGCGCGGGGAGACACGGGAGAAAAAACGACTCATGGCATCACGGCGGGATGAGCTCAACGCATACACCTTTGCGAAGAAACGCACGGTGGCGGCATTCCTCCAACCCTCGCCCACCGGCACCGAGGAGGGCGCTCCGCGACCACTGCGCGCGGTCCTTCCCAGCATGGTCGTCGGCGCGCTGATCCTCGCGGGCTTCGGCGCCTTCGGCATGTTCAAGCCCACCGCGCCCAAGGACTGGGACAAGCCCGGCACCAAGGTGATCGTCGGCAAGAAGTCCACCACCCGCTACGTCGTGCTCACCACCGGCCAGGGCGGCAAGAAGAAGACCCTGCTGCACCCCGTGCTGAACCTCGCCTCGGCCCGGCTGCTCCTCAACCCGCAGAACTACGACGTCATCCAGGTCGCCGACGAGGTCCTGGACGCGGGCAAACCCCCGCGCGGACCGATCCTGGGCATCCCCTACGCCCCCGACCGGCTGCCCGACGCGAAGGACGCCGGCACGGCCAAGCGGTGGGCCGTCTGCGTACAGCCGGGCGGCAAGGGCAACACCGTGCAGAAGGCCGCCTTCGTCTTCGGTGAACGCGACACCAAGCTGACCGAGGGCAGCAAGAGGCTCGTCGGCGGCCAGGTGCTGTACGTGCAGGGACAGGACCGGGCCCGCTATCTCGTCGACGCGGGCGGCACCAAGTACCGCATCGAGGAGACCGCCGCCGACAACGGCCATCTGACCAACGCCCTGGTCGGCAGCAGGCAGCCGCAGTCCGTCACCGACGACTGGCTGGCCACCCTGCACGACGGCAGCCCGATCGTCTTTCCGCGGATCCCGGGCACCGTGGGCGCCCCGGCCCATGTCGAGGGGCAGCTCTCCGCCGGGGAGAACAGGGTCGGCATGGTCCTCAGGACCAAGACCGGCGAAGGCACCGGTTACTACGTCGTGCTCGACGGAAAGGTGCAGCCGGTCTCCGAGTTCACCGCCTGGCTACTGATCAGCTCACCGCAGACCGCCGTGCTGAACCTGGAAGGCGAGGCACGCGCCGTCGGCCTCCAGGACTTCGTGCCCGACACCGCGGCCTTCGTCGGCCAGGCCGCTCACTGGCCGGCCCATCGGACCAAGCAGGTCAACTCCGCCGAGAGCGGCAGCATCGGCCGCGACACCATCTGCAGCGTGCTGCGCAAGGTCGACAGCTCGGGCCGGACCACCCTGAGCACCTGGGCGGGCACCGCGTATCCCGCCTCCATCGCCGTCGGCGGCACCAGCACCTACGTCACCCCCGGCAGCGGCCTGCTCTACACCCAGGTCCGGGGCCGGCAGACCAGCCCCGACGGATCGCTCTTCCTGGTGACCGACACCGGACTGCGGTACGCGGTCCAGGCGAACGGCGACAGCGATGCCCGGCGCTCCGACATCGGCACCGGCGACGGGCAGAAGCAGTCGGACGGCCGCCCCGAGCCCAGCCAGGCGCAGAGCAGGCTCGGATACGAGAAGGTGACGCCCGCCCTCGTACCGATCGCCTGGTCGGACTTCCTGTCCAAGGGCCCTCGGCTCGACACCAACAGCGCGCGCCAGCCCCAGGGTTCATGACGTTCCGGAGCGCCGCGGGCATCGCGGACGCCGGGGGAGAGGAACAGATGTCGTACCGCAGGACGGTCCTGCCGACGGCGGTCGTCGCCATGCTGCTCGCACTGGCGGCGCCGACGGCCGCGTACGCCGCCGACGGAGCCCGGGAGCCCGGCGCGCTGGGCGTGGACGGCAGTGGCGAATGCACCTTCCCGATGAAACGGCAGTACGAGGGGCGCCCCTGGTCGTTGCAGCGCGTCCTGCTGGACGAACTGTGGCAGGACACCAAGGGCAGGGGCGTACGGGTCGCGGTCATCGACACCGGCGTCGACAACGTCAATCCCCAGCTCAAGTCGGCCGTCGACACGTCCGCGGGCGCCGACTACCTCAAGGGCGGCAGGAGCGACGGCACGGTCGACGAGGTCGGACACGGCACCAAGGTCGCGGGCATCATCGCCGCCCGCCCCCGAAAGGGCACCGGATTCGTCGGGCTGGCCCCCGAGGCCACGATCATCCCGATCCGCCAGAACGACGAGAAGAACAGCGGCAAGGACACCACGATGGCCACCGCGATCGACCACGCGATCGCCAAGGGGGCCGACGTCATCAACATCTCCCAGGACACGACCAAACCCCTGACGGAGACGTCCGCCCTCGGCCGGGCGGTGGCCAGGGCGCTCGCCAAGGACATCGTCGTGGTCGCCTCCGCGGGTAACGACGGCATGGACGGCAAGCTGAAGCTCACCTATCCCGCGGCCTTCGACGGGGTCCTCGCCGTCGCCTCCTCCGACCGCAACAACGAACGCGCCCCCTTCTCCCAGGCCGGTGAGTTCGTCGGGGTCGCCGCACCGGGCATCGACATCGTCTCCACCGTCCCGGGCAACGGCCAGTGCACCGACAACGGCACGAGCTTCTCCGCCCCGTACGTCGCCGGGGTCGCCGCCCTGATGCGCGCCAAGTACCCGAAGTGGACGGCGGCCCAGATCGTCGCCCGGATCGAGCAGACCGCCGAGCGCTCCGTCACCGGCCACGACGCCTTCGTCGGCTGGGGCGTGGTCGACCCGGTCCGCGCCCTGTCCGGCGACGACGCCCCGCAGGACGCCCCGCATCCCGACCCGGCACCGCCCAGGGCCCCCGCTCCCGAGCCCGCGCACCTCTCCCTCTCGGAGACCCCGCAGGAGCGCGACGAGCGGTACGCCACCTACGCGCTCGCCGCGGCGGCCGTCGTGGTCGGTGTGATCGCCGGTACCGCGACGGTCGTCCGGGACGTCCGCCGAAGGCGCGCACCGCGATGACACCGCCCGCCCGATGCGGTGACTCGGCCTTCTCGAACCACAGTTGGGGAGAGCCGGCGAAATGACTAGGGTGGTACCAGACTTCACGTGTGTGACGGGGGAACGAGAAGTGGCCGAGTCCGATTTCGGAGCGCGGAAATGCCGACGACGCGCTGCCCGGTCCCGTGCTTTCCCCACCCCTTTGCCGGAGCACACGGGGGCAGGAAGAAGCCTGACCGCGACACGCGGGCAGGCCCGGGAACTGAGAGATAGGACCTCCGGATGACCAATCCCGCAGGCGGTTTCGGACTCGCCGACGATCCGATCGTCCAGGCGAAGAACAAGATCATCGAGACGGCCCAGGGGGTGTCCCGGCAGTCCAGGGAACTGGCGGACATCCTCGCGACGGCGGCCGCCGGATGGACGGGTGTCGGCGCCTCGGGGTTCACCTCCGCGCAGATCATGATCAACGAGGACCACGACGAGATCCGTCGGCTCCTCAACGTCCTGCTCAACGCGGTGGGCAGCACCAAGAACCTCAGCAACGCCAATGACGAGGAGGTCCGTGCGGCCTTCAACGCGGTCAAGGACCAGGCTCCGTCGGCCAACACCTCCGGTCTGAACACCGTCTGAGCCACGTCGCACCACCCCTTCCGCACACGCTGAGCACCGAGGAGAAGACACGACATGGGGCACGACCCGAACACCAAGGTCAGGTACGAGAGCGTCCAGGAGATGGCGAACCGTATCCGCAAGGTTTCGCAGGACATCGTCAACGACCTCACGGAGATGGACGCCTCACTCAAGATCGTCACCGACACCTGGGACGGTGAGGCGCACCGGGAGTACGTGAACCTGCAGCGCAAGTACAAGGAGAAGGCGGACCACATGAAGAACCGCCTGGAGCAGGTCGCGAAGATCATCGAGTCCGGCAAGGACAGCTACCGCGCCACGGACCTCAAGGCTTCGCGCACCTTCACCGAGGCGTTCTGACCGCCCGCGGCCGCACACGAAGAGGGGCACGCTCCGACGGGCGTGCCCCTCTTCGTGTCATGCCACGGCGACTACTTCAGGTCGAACTCGCCGTCCCGCGCGCCCAGGACGAAGGCAGTCCACTCGGCCTCGGTGTACCGCAGCACGGTCCCGGGATCCAACGAGGACCGCATCGCCACCGCGCCGCCCGGCAGATGCGCGATCTCGACACGCTCCTCGGCCTCCTCGGTACCGGGCGCACTCAGCCACTCCACTCCCGAGATGTCGAGTGCGTACAGCTCGTCCTTCTCCGCTTGCGTGCCCATCAGGTGCCTTTCCTCTCCCGTGGCGGAACGTGTTCGTCGCCCGCGAGCAGACTATCCCCGCCGCCGCGCACCACTGCCGGAAATGGACAGCTTCCGCACCGCGGTGGTACCCGCGCGTTGCGCACGCGCGGCGGACCTCGCCGGAGCACGCCTCCCGAGCGCCGACGCGCTGGTCGCGGGGGCCGCCGACAGGTCACCGCCAGTCGCCCTCCCGGACGGCGAGGCGCGCTGAGCCGCCCCCCGCTCCGCCTGCGCGCAGCGCACCGGGAGCCATGGGACCCGCAGCTTCTCTGCCGCAGCCGCGGCGACCACCCGCCCGGACGCCGATCTCGACGAAGCATTCGCTCGGCACGAGTGCGGTTGCCGGCGGCGATGCCGAGGCACTGCTTCACCGCGGTATCGGACCGACTTCGGACGGTGGGCACGCCCTCGGCCCGCGGATTGAGCATCCGGGCGCACTGCTGCTCGACGGCGGCGGCGCGTTCCGCCACCCCCCGCCGCCAGCCCCCCGTGTACGCGCCGAGGACCGCACCCGCGCCCCCCGGGCTGCCGCTGTGATCGAAGTCCGTCGTGACCCTCGCCGGCACGGGTGAAGATCACATCCGGATACGCTCATACACCTGCGCCCGCCGAAGGAGCCGGGGTGCGGGAGGGACCCCGCCCAGGACCCCGCCCCGGCTCCCCGTCGGCTCAGCGCTGCTCCGGCAGCCGACCGATCTGCACCAGCGGGTTCCCCCGGCGCCGTGAGGCGAAGTACCCGCGTCCCGGCGGCATCGCGTGCCCGCGCACCGAGCCGATCAGGTCGCCCTCGGACGGGTCACCGGAGAGCACCACGCCCTGCGCCCCCAGCTCCTTGATGCGCTGCATGAACGCCTCGTACATCGACCGCGACGCCCCGGCGGAGTTCCGCGCGATGATGAAGCGGACCCCGGTGTCCCGCGCGAAGGGCAGATACTCCGCCAGCGGAGCCAGCGGATTGCCCGCGTTCGTCGCCACCAGGTCGTAGTCGTCGACGATGATGAAGATCTGCGGACCGGTCCACCAACTGCGGTCCCGCAGCTGCTGCGGGGTGACGTCCGTCGGCGGCTGCCGACGCGCGAACACTCCCGCCAGTGCCTCCATGTGCATCTGCATCGAGCTCGCCATCGGCGCGTACTCCAGCAGATGGCTCTCCGGCAGCGCACCCAGCAGTGCCCGCCGGTAGTCGCCGACGACGAGCTTCGCCTCGTCGGAGGAGTAGCGCTCCGCGATCTGCTTCGCGATCAGCCGCAGCAGATTGGTCTTCCCCGATTCGCTCTCCCCGAAGACGAGGAAGAACGGGTCGGTCTCGAAGTCGACGAACACCGGCTCCAGATCGGTCTCGTCGATACCGATCGCGATGCCCCGCTGGGGGAACTCGAAGCCCTTCGGCAGATGATCGGCCGGCAGCTTGCGCGGCAGCAGCCGTACGGCCGGCGCCGCGGGCCCCGCCCAGTTGGCCTTCACCGACCCGACGAGCGCGGCCGTACCGTCGGAGAGATCCGCGGCGCTGCTGGAGGAGTCGATACGCGGCAGCGCGCCCATGAAGTGCAGTTTCTGCGCCACCTGTCCCCGGCCCGGGACACCCGCGGGGACATTGGCCGCGACCTTGCGGTCGAACTCGGAGTCCATGACGTCGCCGAGCCGCAGCTCCAGCCGGCCGAGGATCTGGTCCTTCAGCGCGGCCCGCACCTCCATGTAGCGGGCGGCCGTGATGACGACGTGGATGCCGTAGCCGAGCCCACGTGCGGCGATGTCGGTGACGACCTGCTCCAGCATCTCGTACTCGGACCGGAACCCGCCCCAGCCGTCGACCACCAGGAAGACGTCGCCCCAGGCCTCGCCGGGCAGTTCGCCCAAGGCGCGCCTGCGCCGGTACGTGGCGATGGAGTCGATGGAGTGGGCGCGGAAGAACTCCTCGCGCCGGTTCAGTACACCTGCGACCTCGGCGACCGTACGCCGTACCCGCTCCGGGTCCAGCCGGGAGGCCATTCCGCCGACGTGCGGCAGTTCCGCCAGCGAGACCAGGCCGCCGCCACCGAAGTCCAGTCCGTAGAACTGCACCTCGTGCGGGGTGTGGGTGAGGGCGAACGACGAGATGAGCGTCCGTACCAGCGTCGACTTGCCGGACTGCGGCCCGCCGACGACCAGCATGTGGCCCGCCGCGCCGGAGAAGTCCCGGTACAGCACCTCGCGCCGCTGCTCGAAGGGCTTGTCGATGAGCCCGAGCGGCACGGTCAGCCCGCCCGGACGCGTGTACTCCGTGGCCGTGAACCCCCGCTCGGCGGTGGGCGCGAGCCCCGGCAGCAACTGGTCCAGCGTCGGCGCCCGGTCCAGCGGCGGCAGCCACACCTGATGCGCGGGCACCCCCTGTCCTTCGAGCCGGCGCACGATCACATCGAGCACCGTGTCGGCGAGCGCCTCGTCCTCGGCGCTCGCCCGCGCGGCCACCAGATGAGCCGGGTCGGGCGCCGCGTACACCACCGGCACAGGAAGAGCGCTGAACACCGCGGCCCGCCGCTCGATCGGCAGCGCCCCCACCGACAGATCGGGGCCACCGGTGCGGTACGTCCCCGACACGTACGCCGCCTTGAACCGCGTCATCTCGTCCGTACCGAACTTGAGATATCCGGAACCGGGCACCGAAGGCAGGTGGTACGCGTCGGGCACACCCAGCGCGGTACGCGACTCGGCGGCGGAGAAGGTCCGCAGCCCGATCCGGTACGAGAGATACGTGTCCAGACCGCGCAGCTTGCCCTCCTCCAGACGTTGCGAGGCGAGCAGCAGATGCACACCCAGCGAACGGCCGATCCGGCCGATCTGGATGAACATGTCGATGAAGTCGGGCTTGGCGGTGAGGAGTTCGGAGAACTCGTCGATCACCAGGACGAGCGAGGCCAGCGGCTCCAGCGCCGCCCCCGCCGCCCGCGCCTTCTCGTAGTCGTGGATGTTGGCGTAGTTGCCCGCGGACCGCAGCAGCTCCTGTCTGCGCTGGAGCTCACCGCGGATCGCGTCCCCCATGCGGTCGACCAGCGTCAGGTCGTCCGCGAGGTTGGTGATGACGGCCGCCACATGCGGCATGTGGGACATCCCGGCGAACGTCGCACCGCCCTTGAAGTCCGCGAGCACGAAGTTCAGCGTCTCCGAGGAGTGCGTGACCGCGAGCCCGAGCACCAGTGTCCGCAGCAGCTCCGACTTGCCGGACCCCGTCGCGCCCACGCACAGGCCGTGCGGCCCCATGCCGTCCTGCGCGGCCTCCTTCAGGTCCAGCATCACCGGCTGGCCGTCCTCGCCGACCCCGATCGGCACCCGCAGCCGCTCGGAGACCGACCGGGGCCGCCAGGTCCGTGCCACGTCGACCGAAGCCGCATCGCCCAGATTCAGCAGATCGGTGAAGTCCAGGTTGGCCAGCAGCGGTTCGTCGCCGTCGCCCCCGCCCATCCGCAGCGGCGCGAGCTGCCGGGCCAGCGCCTCGGCCGCCGGCAGTGACATCCCGTCCGGCGCCCCCTCGTACACCAGCCCCGCACCCGACTCCAGCCGCAGCAGCCCCGGCCGCACCACCACCGAGAGACCGCCGCGCGGCTCGTCGAGCTCGCCCGGCACCACCTCGACGATCGTCACTCCCTGCATGCCCTCGGCCGCCGCGAACAACGAGTCCGGCGGCACCATCGCACCGTCCAGCACCACCACGATGTGCGGCTGGTCCAGCAACGGCTGACCCTCCCGGCCGAACCGCGGCCGCCCGTCGAGCCGGCTCGCCAGCAACTGCTCCAGCTCGCCCAGGTCGTCCCCGAACAGCCGCTTCGTGCCGGCCCCGTCGATCTGTCCGGGCACCTGCAGATGCGGAAGCCACTTCGTCCACTCCCAGCGCGGCACCGCGCTCCGCGCCGCCACGACGGCGACCATCAGATCCTCGGGGGAGTGCAGCGTCACCAGCTGCGCGACGAGCGCGCGCGCCGCCGACTGCGCCGCCTCCGGCTGACCTGAGACCGTCACGTGGTAGAACGCCCGCATCGACACCGCCATCGGCAGTCCGTCCAACGACCCGTGCACGGCGAGGAACCGCTGCATCGCACCCGCGCACAACGGCTCCAGCTCGTCCACCGGAGCGGTGTCGGGAGCGATCAGCGGCGTGGCCAGCTGCTGCACTCCCAGCCCGACGCGCACCTGCCCGAAGTCGTTGTCGCCGACGCGCCGTTCCCACACCCGGCTGCCCTCGGCGACCACCGACCACAACTGCTCGGGAGCCGGCTGCAGATACAGCTGCACATCCCGCTGCCGACGCGCGGTCCGGCGTACCGTACGCCGCGTCTGCGCCAGGTATTTGAGGTAGTCGCGCCTGACATCTGCCATTTGCCCCTGCGTACCGCGGCGATGACGGACCAGCTGCGCGACCACCATCCCGACGGTCGAGACAAGCATCAGAACGCCCATTATCCGCATGAACGGAGGCGCCTGGGGCGAGAAGAAGAAGACCACCGACGAACCCATGCCGAGCACCGGCAGGATCTGCATCAGCATGCCCTCCTGCTGCCCGCGGGGCAGTTCGGGAGGGGACTCCAACGTCAACTCGTCCATGGGGACTTCCGGCGGCAGGGACCGCGGAGGTCGTTTCACGACGATCTGGCTCACCGAAACATCAATCCCTCGGTACGGACGGACGGAAGGCCGGCCGGACGTGCACCGAAGCCCCCGTGGCTGCCTGTGCTTGCGGACGTCCCTCCGCGAGACGGCGATCCTACTTGCAGATGACCTGCCCTCCTCCCGGTAGGGTGGCGCGCGCACCGTGCGCAACCGCGAATCAGGGGGACCAGACACGTGAGTTCGACCGCAGCGACGGGCTTCTGCCGCGTGACTGTCGTGGCACCCGACAGCCGGATCGATGTGGCCCTGCCGGAGGACATCGCCGTCGCCGACGTCTACCCGGAGATCCTCCGTCTCACGGGCCAGACACAGGAGGCCGGAAGTCCCACGGGGTATCACCTCGTACGCCGCGACGGCACGGTCCTCGACGGCGCGCGCACCCTCGCCGCCCAGCAGGTCCTCGACGGCGAACTCCTCAGCCTGCGCCCCTTCGCCCAGTCGTTGCCGCCCGCCGTCTTCGACGACGTCTCGGACGCCGTCGCCTCGGCCGTCACCCGCGACCGCCACCTGTGGAGCGATGAACTGCTGCGCGGCGCGGGCCTCGTCGGCGGTGTACTGCTGCTCGTCCTGATGGGCTTCGTGCTCTGGTTCGCCGACCCGGTCCGCCACGACATGCACAGCCTGCCCGGCATCATCGCCGGTTCCGCCGGACTCCTGCTGACCGCGTTCGCGGGGGTGCGTGCCCGGGTCTACGCGGACCGGGCCACCGCCGTCGCGCTCGGGCTCGGCGCGCTGCCCCTCGTGCTCATCGCCGGCTCCGGCATCATCGGCCCGGACGCCGGCCAGGGGCCCGGCAGGCTCCAGTTCCTCCTCGGCTGCGTCGCGGTCCTGGTCGCCTCGGTCACGCTGGTCGCCCTCACCCCGAGCGGCGACGCCCCGTTCGTCGCGGCGACCTTCCTCGCCACCGTCGGCACTCTGGCGACCTTCGTCGCGATCCTCACCGACGCGTCCGCCACCGAGACCGCCGCGGTCTGCGCTCCCGTCGCCCTCGGTATCGTCGCCTTCCTGCCCGGCCTCTCCGCCCGTTTCGCCCGGCTGCCCATCGGCTACGCCTCGCCGCACACCGCCCCCGGCGGCTACGACGACACCTTCGCCGACCCGAACGCGGAACCGCGGGCACAGACCACCCCCGTCGACGCCGACCGCATCGCGGCCCAGGCCCGCCGCGGCCACGAGATGCTGCTGGGCCTGGTCGGGGGCTGCGCCGCGGTCGTCGTGGGGTGCGCGGCCGTCCTCGGCTTCTCGGACAACGTCTGGGGGCAGTTCCTGGCGCTCGCCGCCGGACTCGCGATGCTGCTGCGCGCCCGCCTCTTCCGCTACACCTCGCAGGTCGCCTGCGTGCTGGTGGCGGGCCTCGGCGCGGTCGCCCTGCTCGTCCTCGGCCTCTCCCTCAATCCGCCGACGGACCTGTTGTTCGATCTGGTCCGGTACGGGGACCGCGGCTCCCTGGACATTCGAACGATCTGGCTCTCCGCGGCCGTGGCCGCCGGGGCCGCGCTGCTCACCGCGATCGGCCTGATCATTCCCCGCAAGGGCCTCTCGCCGTTCTGGGGACGTCTTCTCGACCTGGCCGAGAGCACCGTCCTCCTCTCCCTGGTCCCGCTCTGCCTGGCGGTACTGGACGTCTTCGCCAGGGCCAGGTCCCTGACCGGCTGAGCCCGGCCGGGCCCTGTCGCCCCGCCCGGCCGGAACCGGGCCGGCCGGGCGGGATCGGGCCTTCGACGTCGAGGACGGAGCGGCACGGACCGTTCCCGGGCACCGGACCGGCCCCCACGCGGCCCGCCCCGCAGGGGCTGGTACGCTGTGTGACGGCCGTTTGTGTACGCGCTTCCGGAACATCCTGGAAGCTGCGTCCATCGGACCCTCGCCCCCGAGTAACGGAAGACCCCCTGAGACCAAGACCAGGGGCACTCGTGGACGCATCGAACATCAAAGAGGAGTACCGCGTGTCGCTCGACGCCGCTACGAAGAAGCAGATCATGGCCGAGTTCGCCACCAAGGAGGGTGACACCGGTTCCCCCGAGGTCCAGGTCGCGATGCTCTCCCGTCGCATCTCGGACCTGACGGAGCACCTCAAGGTCCACAAGCACGACCACCACTCCCGTCGTGGTCTGCTGATCCTGGTCGGCCAGCGCCGCCGCCTTCTGCAGTACCTGGCCAAGAAGGACATCCAGCGCTTCCGTGCCCTGGTCGACCGCCTCGGCATCCGCCGCGGTGCGGCCGGCGGCGCCAAGTAGAACGCCGTGAAGGGAGCGGTTCCCACCACTGAGGGGGCCGCTCCCTTTGTTGTACGTACGATTGTGCGTACGTACGCATGTACGGGACGTGGCGGGCCTGCCCGCACGCCCGGAATGCCAAGCTGAGGCGAATCTCAGTAACCTGGTCGCAGAACGACCGGCAGAACGAACCACGGACGAGCGAGAAGCAGACCTCCCCGCCGCCGGTCCTCGGTAGTGGCCCCCGGACTCATCGACCCGGGTGCTTCGATCGAAGACCGGCCCGCCGATGGAGGGCTTCTCCGCTACCGTCCCCCGCCACACGGGCGTGGGGGCGAGAAGACGATATGTATCGGAGAAAACGCTAGTGGAGAACGAGACCCACTACGCCGAGGCCGTTATCGACAACGGAACCTTCGGCACCCGCACCATCCGCTTCGAGACGGGCCGCCTGGCCAAGCAGGCCGCCGGCTCCGCCGTCGCGTACCTGGACGACGACACCATGGTGCTGTCGGCCACCACCGCTTCCAAGAAGCCCAAGGACCAGCTCGACTTCTTCCCCCTCACGGTGGACGTCGAGGAGCGGCAGTACGCCGCGGGCAAGATCCCCGGCTCCTTCTTCCGTCGTGAGGGCCGGCCCTCCGAGGACGCGATCCTCACCTGCCGCCTGATCGACCGCCCGCTGCGCCCCTCCTTCAAGAAGGGCCTGCGCAACGAGATCCAGATCGTCGAGACGATCATGGCGCTCAACCCCGACCACCTGTACGACGTGGTCGCGATCAACGCCGCCTCCTGCTCCACGCAGCTGGCCGGCCTGCCCTTCTCCGGCCCGGTCGGCGGCACCCGTGTCGCCCTGATCAAGGGCCAGTGGGTCGCCTTCCCGACGCACACCGAGCTCGAGGACGCCGTCTTCGACATGGTCGTCGCCGGTCGCGTCCTGGAGGACGGCGACGTCGCGATCATGATGGTCGAGGCCGAGGCCACCGAGAAGACCATCCAGCTGGTCAAGGACGGCGCCGAGGCCCCGACCGAAGAGGTCGTCGCCGCCGGTCTCGAAGCCGCGAAGCCCTTCATCAAGGTCCTCTGCAAGGCCCAGTCGGACCTCGCCGCCAAGGCCGCCAAGCCCACCGGCGACTTCCCGGTCTTCCTGGACTACCAGGACGACGTCTTCGAGGCGCTCGCCGCCGCCGTCACGTCCGAGCTTGCCCAGGCGCTGACCATCGCCGGCAAGCAGGACCGCGAGGCCGAGCTGGACCGCGTCAAGGAGATCGCCGCCGAGAAGCTCCTCCCGGCCTTCGAGGGCCGCGAGAAGGAGATCTCCGCCGCGTACCGTGCGCTGACCAAGAAGCTGGTCCGCGAGCGCGTCATCAAGGACAAGGTCCGCATCGACGGCCGTGGCGTCACGGACATCCGTACGCTCGCCGCCGAGGTCGAGGCCATCCCGCGCGTGCACGGCTCGGCGCTGTTCGAGCGTGGCGAGACCCAGATCCTGGGAGTCACCACCCTCAACATGCTCCGTATGGAGCAGCAGCTGGACACCCTCTCCCCGGTGACCCGCAAGCGCTACATGCACAACTACAACTTCCCGCCGTACTCCGTCGGTGAGACCGGCCGCGTGGGCTCGCCCAAGCGCCGCGAGATCGGCCACGGCGCGCTCGCCGAGCGCGCCATCGTGCCGGTGCTGCCGACGCGCGAGGAGTTCCCCTACGCGATCCGCCAGGTCTCCGAGGCGCTGGGCTCCAACGGCTCGACGTCCATGGGCTCGGTCTGCGCCTCCACCATGTCGCTGCTGAACGCCGGTGTGCCGCTCAAGGCCGCCGTCGCCGGTATCGCCATGGGCCTGATCTCCCAGGAGATCGACGGCAAGACCCACTACGTCGCCCTCACCGACATCCTCGGTGCGGAGGACGCCTTCGGTGACATGGACTTCAAGGTCGCCGGAACGAAGCAGTTCGTGACCGCGCTGCAGCTCGACACCAAGCTCGACGGCATCCCCGCCTCGGTCCTGGCCGCCGCGCTGAAGCAGGCCCGCGACGCCCGCCTCCACATCCTCGACGTGATGAACGAGGCCATCGACGTCCCGGACGAGATGTCCCCGAACGCCCCGCGGATCATCACCGTCAAGATCCCGGTGGACAAGATCGGTGAGGTCATCGGCCCCAAGGGCAAGATGATCAACCAGATCCAGGAGGACACCGGCGCCGACATCACGATCGAGGACGACGGCACCATCTACATCGGTGCCGCCGACGGACCGGCCGCCGAGGCCGCCCGCGCCACGATCAACTCGATCGCCAACCCGACCATGCCGGAGGTCGGCGAGCGCTACCTGGGAACGGTCGTCAAGACCACCACCTTCGGTGCGTTCGTCTCCCTCATGCCGGGCAAGGACGGCCTGCTGCACATCTCGCAGATCCGCAAGCTCGCCGGTGGCAAGCGCGTGGAGAACGTCGAGGACGTGGTCGGCGTCGGCACCAAGGTCCAGGTCGAGATCGCCGAGATCGACTCCCGCGGCAAGCTCTCCCTGATCCCGGTCATCGAGGGTGAAGAGGACGAGAAGAAGGACGACGCCGCCAAGTGACGTCCCGTAGTTCCGCGACGACGGCCCGCGCCTCCTCGAAGGCGCGGGCCGTCGCCCGTACCCAAACGCTTCTCAAGGGCAGCAACGGCATCGGTACGGTCCGCCGTACCGTCCTCCCCGGCGGCCTCCGGGTCGTCACAGAGACCCTGCCCTCCGTCCGCTCCGCCACCTTCGGGATCTGGGCCAACGTCGGATCACGCGACGAGACCCCCACCCTGAACGGTGCGACGCACTACCTCGAACACCTCCTCTTCAAGGGCACCGCCAAGCGCAGCGCCCTCGACATCTCCGCCGCCATCGACGCGGTCGGCGGCGAGATGAACGCCTTCACGGCGAAGGAGTACACCTGCTACTACGCGCGGGTCCTCGACACCGACCTGCCGCTGGCCATCGACGTCGTCTGCGACATGCTGACCGGCTCGCTGATCACCGCCGAGGACGTCGACGCCGAGCGCGGCGTCATCCTCGAAGAGATCGCCATGACCGAGGACGACCCGGGCGACTGCGTGCACGACCTGTTCGCGCACACGCTGCTCGGTGACACCCCCCTCGGCCGCCCGGTCCTCGGCACCGTCGACACCATCAACGCGCTCGACCGCGGCCGGATCGCCCGCTTCTACAAGAAGCACTACGACCCCACCCACCTGGTGGTCGCCGCCGCGGGCAACATCGACCACGCCACGGTCGTGCGCCAGGTCCGCAAGGCCTTCGAGCGGGCGGGCGCGCTGTCCCGCACCGACGCCGTCCCGGTCGCCCCGCGCGCGGGCTCCCGCACCCTGCGCACCGCGGGCCGCGTCGAGCTGCTGAACCGCAGGACCGAGCAGGCCCACGTCGTCCTCGGCATGCCGGGCCTGGCCCGCACCGACGACCGCCGCTGGGCGCTCGGCGTGCTCAACACCGCCCTCGGCGGCGGCATGAGCTCGCGCCTCTTCCAGGAGGTACGGGAGAAGCGCGGCCTCGCCTACAGCGTCTACTCGTACACCTCGGGCTTCGCCGACTGCGGTCTCTTCGGCGTGTACGCGGGCTGTCGGCCCAGCCAGGTCCACGACGTCCTCAAGATCTGCCGTGACGAGCTCGACCGAGTGGCGTCCGAAGGGCTGAGCGACGAGGAGATCGGCCGCGCCATCGGGCAGCTGTCCGGCTCCACGGTCCTCGGCCTGGAGGACACCGGCGCGCTGATGAACCGTATCGGCAAGAGCGAGCTGTGCTGGGGCGACCAGATGTCGGTCGACGACATGCTGGCCCGGATGGCGCAGGTCACCCCCGATGACGTCCGCGCGGTGGCGGGCGAGGTCCTCGGACACCGCCCCTCGCTCTCCGTCATCGGCCCGCTCAAGGACAAGCAGGCCGACCGCCTCGACGAAGCGGTCTCCTAACTCCCCGTAAGGAACAGAGCAATGAGCAAGCTGCGCGTGGCCGTTCTCGGCGCCAAGGGCCGCATCGGGTCCGAGGCGGTACGAGCCGTCGAGGCCGCCGACGACATGGAGCTGGTGGCCGCCCTGGGCCGCGGCGACAAGCTGGAGACCCTCGTGGACTCCGGGGCCCAGGTCGTCGTCGAACTCACCACACCCGCGTCGGTGATGGACAACCTCGACTTCTGCGTCCGGCACGGCATCCACGCCGTCGTCGGTACGACGGGCTGGTCCGAGGAGCGGCTCGCGCAGCTGAACACCTGGCTCGCCGGCTCCCCGGAGACCGGTGTGCTCATCGCGCCGAACTTCTCCATCGGCGCCGTCCTCACGATGAGGTTTGCGGAGCAGGCCGCCCGGTACTTCGAGTCCGTCGAGGTCGTGGAACTGCACCACCCGAACAAGGCCGACGCCCCCTCGGGCACCGCGACCCGCACTGCCCAGCTGATCGCCGAGGCCCGGCGGAAGGCCGGCTGCGCCCCTCAGCCGGACGCCACCGCCACGGCCCTCGACGGCGCCCGCGGCGCGGACGTCGACGGAGTCCCCGTCCACTCGATCCGGCTGCGGGGTCTCCTCGCCCACCAGGAGGTGCTGCTCGGCGGCGAGGGCGAGACCCTCACCATCCGCCACGACTCCCTGCACCACAGCAGCTTCATGCCGGGCATCCTGCTCGGCGCACGCCGTGTGGTGACCACTCCGGGTCTCACGTTCGGCCTGGAACACTTCCTCGACCTGAACTGACTGAGCCCCGCCATGCGCGCAAAGATCACCTACTTCGTCACCGCTGCCGTCCTGGTCTTCTACTTCGCCCTGGTCGGCAGCCGTGGCGTCCTGCTCATCCGGCACGGCACGCTGCTGACGGTCGCCTTCGGGGTCGCGGTGCTGATCCTGCCGGTGATCGGTGTCTGGTTCCTCTGGAAGAACACCCAGTTCGTGGCGAGGGCCAACGCGCTGGCCGCGGAACTCGACGCGGAGGGCGGTCTGCCGGTCGACGAACTGGTCCGCACCCCGTCCGGCCGCATCGACCGCGCCTCGGCCGACGCCGTGTTCGCACGCCGCCGTGAGGAGACCGAGGACGCTCCGGACGACTGGCGCTGCTGGTTCCGCCTGGCCGTCGCCTACCAGGACGCCAGGGACACCCCTCGGGCCCGTAAGGCCATGCAGCGGGCCATCGCCCTGCACACGAAGGCCACCCGGCCCAGCACGTCCTGATCCGGGCGGACGGGGCCGACCGGCCGCCCGATCCGGACGCATCGGCCCGGATCAGGTGGCCGGTCCGCGGTCGAGGACGTCCGGCGACTGGGGACGGACCGGTTTCCGAACGGCCCCGTCGCCCCGCGCCTCAGTCCCGTCGGTACTCGTCCCCCCACGCCTCGACCGTGTCGGCAGCACGGTCGAACGCCTCGCCCCGCGTCAGGAAATCCGCGTTGCTGTCGGTGAGCAGCGGCGGAACGGCCTCGCCTCCCCGGCGTACGACGATCAGCGCCTGGCCCTGTACCGTGCGCGGAAATCCGAGCCACTTCACCGGCTGCTGCACCGTACGCACGGCCGCGACCTGGTCCCACGGCACGGTCGTCGTCGTGATGAAGCCCACCCGGCGCACGCCGTGCCGGCTCACCCAGGCGCCGACCCGCAGCAGCCGCAGGGCACAGGCGATGACCACGAGGGCCAGTCCCAGGCAGACGGCGGTGCCCGGTACCGCCCCGGCGAACGCGATGATCATCCCTGCGAACAGGATGAACGAGGCGAACAGCAGCAGGAAGGCCGCGGCCGCGACCCGCCAGGGCCCGGGGCGGTACGGGCGCCGCCAGTCGTCGTGGTCGTCGAACGGCAGCGCGATGTCCTCGGCGCTCGCGTCAAACGCGCGGTCGGCCGTCAGAAAGGGCAGGGGCACGACTGATCCTCACTCACAAGCACGCTCGATTGCTGTGCCCGGTGAGGCTATCGAGGAGATCACCGACGGGACCACCCCAGGGGGGCCGCGCGGGTCAGCTCCCGTGCGAGGCCTGGGTCTGCTGGATGTCCGACGGGCCCTGGGCGGGGCTCAGGGCGGGCAGGCCGAGGATCAGCGACCCCACGAGGCCCGCGACGACCGTCAGCCCGATGAGGGAACGCCCGGCCAGCTGAGAGACGCTGCTGCGCTCCCGTGGGGGCGGGGTGACGTTACTGCGGAATCGGTCGGCCTCGGCCACGAACGAGAACGGGACGGATTCACGCCGGCGGAACATGAGGTAGCTCTCCTTGAACTCTGTTGCGGATGCTGCTACTGAGTCAGACGCACGGCAGGCCCGTTCGGTGCCCCGAATCGCCGAATTCGTCGAAGAAATCCCTGGACAGCCCTTCCTGCCCTCGTTGTCAGTGGCGGCCCGTAGAGTGGGCGCCGCCCGAGCGACGCAATTGGAAGGACCCCGCCGGTGACCGAGACCCTCGAGCCCGCAAAGCCCAGCTTCCGCAGCGATGTCACCGTCGACCTGGTGAAACACGCTGCAGGCGACTCCGACGTACTGTTCGCGGCCCGTGTCTCCACGGCCGGTGAGCAGTCCCTGGAGGAGGTCACGAAGGACCCTGAGCGCTCCAAGGGGCTCATCAACTTCCTGATGCGTGACCGGCACGGCAGCCCGTTCGAGCACAACTCGATGACCTTCTTCATCAGCGCCCCGATCTTCGTGTTCCGCGAGTTCATGCGTCACCGTGTCGGCTGGTCGTACAACGAGGAATCGGGCCGCTACAGGGAGCTGGAGCCCGTCTTCTACGTTCCGGGGGAGTCCCGCAAGCTCGTCCAGCAGGGCCGTCCCGGCAAGTACGAGTTCGTCGAGGGCACCCAGGCCCAGCAGGAGCTCACCGGCCGCATCATGGAGGACTCCTACCGCCAGGCGTACGAGGCGTACCAGGAGATGCTCGCTGCGGGAGTGGCCCGCGAGGTCGCCCGCGCGGTGCTCCCCGTGGGACTGTTCTCCTCGATGTACGCCACATGCAACGCCCGCTCGCTCATGCATTTCCTCGGCCTGCGCACCCAGCACGAGCTGGCGAAGGTGCCGTCCTTCCCGCAGCGCGAGATCGAGATGGTCGGTCAGCAGATGGAAGAGCACTGGGCCCGGCTCATGCCGCTCACCCATGCAGCCTTCAACAAGAACGGACGCGTGGCCCCGTAAGCGGTGTCCGTATTGCGGCGTTTCGTGAAGTTCATCTAGGCTGATCAAACGGACCCGGCACTGCTTGAACCCCCGAGCAGGCAGTGCCGGGCTCCTCTTGCGTGTCCCCCCGAGGGGGCACTCGGCGCCGAGCAACGAGTAGCGTGTTACCCATGGCTCCGATCTCCACTCCGCAGACCCCCTTCGGGCGGGTCCTCACCGCTATGGTCACGCCTTTCACGGCGGACGGTGCACTCGACCTCGACGGCGCCCAGCGGCTCGCCGCCCATCTGGTGGACGCAGGCAATGACGGCCTGATCGTCAACGGCACCACCGGCGAGTCCCCGACCACCAGCGACGCGGAGAAAGACCAGCTCGTACGGGCGGTACTGGAGGCAGTGGGAGACCGGGCCCACATCGTCGCCGGCATCGGCACCAACGACACCCGGCACAGCATCGAGCTCGCCCGCACGGCCGAACGCTCCGGTGCCCACGGCCTCCTCGCCGTGACGCCGTACTACAACAAGCCGCCGCAGGAAGGTCTCTTCCGCCACTTCACGGCCATCACCGACGCCACCGGTCTGCCGGTGATGCTCTACGACATTCCCGGCCGCAGCGGTGTGCCGATCGACACGGAGACGCTGGTGAGGCTCGCCGAGCACCCGCGCATCGTCGCCAACAAGGACGCCAAGGGCGACCTCGGCCGCGCCAGCTGGGCGATCACCCGGTCCGGCCTCGCCTGGTACTCCGGCGACGACATGCTGAACCTGCCGCTCCTCTCGGTCGGCGCCGTCGGCTTCGTCTCCGTCGTCGGCCATGTCGTCACTCCTGACCTGCGCGCCCTCATCGAGGCGTACCTCGGCGGCGACGTCCAGAAGGCCACGGAGATCCACCAGAAGCTCCTGCCGGTCTTCACCGGCATGTTCCGTACCCAGGGAGTGATCACCACCAAGGCCGCGCTGGCGCTCCAGGGCCTCCCCGCAGGCCCGCTGCGCCTTCCCCTGGTGGAACTCACCCCGCAGGAAACGGCGCAGCTCAAGATCGATCTCGCCGCCGGTGGGGTAGAGCTGTAACCACAGACTTCACAACTGAATAAGCGAAGAACACTCGCAAGAGCGACATCACAGACAACAGCAAGTGCACGAATGACATGCGCGCCACGTGCCCAAGCGGTACGTGGCGCGCGTGGTAAGGAGAGTCTTTTGAGTCATCCGCACCCCGAACTCGGCACCCCGCCGAAGCTCCCGAAGGGCGGCCTCCGTGTCACCCCGCTCGGCGGCCTCGGTGAAATCGGCCGCAACATGACGGTATTCGAGTACGGCGGCCGCCTGCTCATCGTCGACTGCGGCGTGCTCTTCCCCGAGGAGGAGCAGCCCGGGATCGACCTGATCCTGCCGGACTTCACCACGATCCGGGACCGTCTCGACGACATCGAGGGCATCGTCCTCACGCACGGCCACGAGGACCACATCGGTGGCGTCCCGT
This sequence comes from Streptomyces sp. NPDC088252, assembly GCF_044740965.1. Lineage (NCBI taxonomy): Bacteria > Bacillati > Actinomycetota > Actinomycetes > Kitasatosporales > Streptomycetaceae > Streptomyces > Streptomyces sp. NPDC088252. The sequence goes on from NZ_JBIURS010000038.1 coordinate 49,288, forward strand.
ATCTGCTGCGCCTGAAGCCGGACATCCCCCTCATCGGCTCCAAGCTGACCCTCGCGCTGATCGAGGCGAAGCTCCAGGAGCACCGCATCCGCCCGTACACCCTCGAAGTCGCGGAGGGCCAGCGCGAGCGCATCGGCGTCTTCGACTGCGAGTTCGTCGCGGTCAACCACTCGATCCCGGACGCGCTCGCGGTCGCCATCCGCACCCCGGCGGGCATGGCCGTCGCGACCGGCGACTTCAAGATGGACCAGCTCCCGCTGGACGGCCGGCTCACCGACCTGCACGCGTTCGCCCGGCTCAGCGAGGAAGGCATCGACCTCCTCCTCTCCGACTCGACCAACGCGGAGGTGCCCGGCTTCGTGCCGCCCGAACGGGACATCTCCAACGTCCTGCGCACGGTCTTCGCCAACGCCCAGAAGCGCATCATCGTGGCGAGCTTCGCCAGCCACGTGCACCGCATCCAGCAGATCCTCGACGCGGCCCACGAATACGGCCGTCGGGTCGCCTTCGTCGGCCGTTCCATGGTCCGCAACATGGGCATCGCCCGTGATCTGGGCTATCTGAAGGTCCCCGCGGGCCTGGTGGTCGACGTCAAGACCCTCGACGACCTGCCGGACGACGAGGTCGTGCTCGTCTGTACGGGATCCCAGGGCGAGCCGATGGCCGCACTCTCCCGCATGGCCAACCGCGACCACCAGATCCGGATCGTGCAGGGCGACACGGTGATCCTGGCGTCGTCCCTGATCCCGGGCAACGAGAACGCGGTGTACCGCGTGATCAATGGCCTGACGCGCTGGGGGGCCAACGTCGTCCACAAGGGCAACGCCAAGGTCCATGTCTCGGGCCACGCCTCGGCCGGCGAGCTGCTGTACTTCTACAACATCTGCAAGCCGAAGAACCTGATGCCGGTCCACGGCGAATGGCGCCACCTGAGGGCCAATGCCGAACTGGGTGCTCTCACCGGCGTACCCAAGGACCACATCGTCATCGCAGAGGACGGCGTCGTCGTCGACCTCGTCGACGGCAAGGCCAAGATCGTCGGCAAGGTCCAGGCAGGTTACGTATACGTCGACGGCCTCTCGGTCGGCGATGTCACCGAGACCTCCCTCAAGGACCGTCGGATCCTTGGTGAGGAGGGCATCGTCTCCGTCTTCATCGTGGTCGACAGCTCCTCCGGCAAGATCACGGGCGGCCCGGACATCCATGCCCGTGGCTCCGGCATCGACGACTCGGCGTTCAGTGCCGTCGTGCCGAAGATCGAGGAAGCGATCAACAGGTCCGCCCAGGACGGCGTGATGGAGCCCCACCAGCTCCAGCAGTTGGTTCGCCGCACGCTGGGCAAGTGGGTCTCCGACACCTACCGTCGGCGACCGATGATCCTTCCCGTCGTCGTCGAGGTCTGACCCCGACAGGCGCGAACTCCGGAGCGGGGCCCCCGATTTGCATCGGGGCGCCCCGCTCCAGTACGTTTACGGCTCCGCCTGACCGGGAAGCACCGCGCACACTCGTGTGCAGTGGTCACTCCGAACAGGGCGGGAATTCCGACTCAGAAGTTCTGATAAAGTCGGGTCCGCCGAAAGGCAAGGCCACTCCAAAGGTCACCGGAATTCAAATTCGAACCGGAAACGGCGAGAAAAGAGTCTGGTAAGGTTGGAATCGCTGGAAAGGGAAACGCGAAAGCGTGGAACTGGAAAGCGGCCCCGCTTCGACCGGGAATCGGACACG
>NZ_JBIURS010000039.1:0-27367 GCF_044740965.1 Streptomyces sp. NPDC088252
GGGGGGGGGGGGGGGCCCAAACATCCCCCCCCCCCCCCCGCGGGGGTTTTCAATCCCGGCGGGGGGGGGGGGGGCGCGCCCCCCGGGGGGGGGGGGGGGGGGGGGGGGGGGGGGGGGGGGCGGGATGCCCGCCCCACCCCCCCATGGACCCACGTCACTGCGGCGGAGCTCAGCGGACCCCGAGCAGATGGTCCATCGCCAGCTGGTCCAGGGCCTCGAACGCCATCCCTCGTTCCGCCGCCGCGTCCACGTCGAACTCCTCGAACGCGGACCGGTCGGCCAGCAGCCCGGCCACGCCGTCCTCCGCGGTCGGACGGGCCGACTCGTCGAGCCGGGACGCGCGCAGCGCCTCCCGCACCTCGGGGTCGGCCCGGAAGGCGGCGGCACGCTCCTTGAGGATCAGGTAGTTGCGCATGCAGCCCGCGGCGGACGCCCAGACACCGTCGTGGTCCTCGGTCCGCGGCGGCTTGAAGTCGAAGTGCCGCGGTCCCTGGTAACCGGCCGTCTCCAGCAGGTCGACCAGCCAGAACGCCTGGCGCAGATCGCCCGCGCCGAAGCGCAGGTCCTGGTCGTACTTGATGCCGGACTGGCCGTTCAGGTCGATGTGGAAGAGCTTCCCCGCCCAGAGCGCCTGCGCGATGCCGTGCGGGAAGTTCAGCCCGGCCATCTGCTCATGCCCGGTCTCCGGGTTGACGCCGACCAGCTCCGGGCGCTCAAGACGCTCGATGAAGGCCAGGGCGTGTCCGATGGTCGGCAGCAGGATGTCGCCGCGCGGCTCGTTCGGCTTGGGCTCGATGGCGAACCTCAGGTCGTACCCCTGCTCGGTGACGTAGTCGCCGAGCAGGTCGAAGGCTTCCTTCATACGGTCGAGAGCGACCCGGATGTCCTTGGCGGCGCCGGATTCGGAGCCCTCGCGACCGCCCCAGGCCACATAGGTGGTCGCGCCGAGCTCGACGGCGAGGTCGATGTTGCGCAGGGTCTTGCGCAGGGCGTATCGGCGCACGTCCCGGTCGTTGGCGGTGAACGCGCCGTCCTTGAAGACCGGGTGGGTGAAGAGGTTCGTCGTCGCCATGGGGACGACGAGTCCGGCCGCGTCCAGCGCCTGCCGGAACCGCTTCACGATCCCCTCGCGCTCGGTGTCCGTCGAGCCGAACGGAATCAGGTCGTCGTCGTGGAACGTCACACCGTACGCACCGAGCTCCGCGAGCCGCCGGACGGTGTCGACCGGGTCGATCGCCGCGCGGGTCGCGTCACCGAAGGGGTCACGGCCCTGCCAGCCCACGGTCCACAGTCCGAAGGTGAACTTGTCGTCGGGGGTGGGCGTGAAGCGTTCCGTCATCGTCTCCGCCTTCGGTGCTGAGGGGTTCCATGGCTGGTCGAGGTGACCAGACTCTATTTGTTCATTCTCATGACTAATCATGCACGCGACCCCCTCGACACGTAACCCCTCATCAGGGAAATCGCCGATCGATCACTGTTCCCGACGGAGCCGATCGCGTAATTTGTTTTCCGTACGATCAAATCAACGGGTGGGCTCCTGCAGCCCGCTCCCGAAGCGATGCACCCACCGCAGCCGCCTCCCCCGCGTCCCCGTCACCCGCAGCACAGGAATGAGGTCGCCCATGCCGCCCCACACCGTCGTCATCGGCGTGGACAGCTCCACGCAGTCCACCAAGGCCGCCTTCGTCGACGTCGGGACCGGCCGGCTGCTCTCCGTCGGCCGCGCACCACATGTCGTCACCGGCGAGGCGGGGGCCCGGGAGAGCGACCCGGAGGTGTGGTGGCGGGCGCTGTGCGACGCGGTCGCCGCCGGCCTGAAGGAGTCCGGCGTCGCCGCCTCCGCCGTGACCGGCATCGCGGTCGCCGGACAGCAGCACGGCCTTGTGGTCCTCGGCCCCGGCGGACGCCCCCTGCGCCCCGCCATGCTCTGGAACGACACCCGCTCCGCCCCGCAGGCCGCCGCCCTCACCGCGGCACTGGGCGGGGCCGCGGCCTGGACCGCACGGACCGGGTCGGTACCGGTGGCCGCCATCACCGCGTCCAAGTGGCAGTGGTTGCGGGAGAACGAGCCGGAGAACGCCGCCGGGGCCGTGGCCGTCCGCCTCCCCCACGACTTCCTGACCGAACGACTCACGGGCGCCGCCGTGACCGACCCCGGTGACGCCTCGGGCACCGGCTGGTACTCCACGGCGATCGGCGCCTACGACCCCGGGCTGCTCGAACTCCTCGGCCTGGGCGCCTCATTGCTGCCCGAGGTGGCGCAGACGGGAGCGACCCGCATCGGCTCGCTGACGGCCGAGGCCGCCGACATGCTCGGCCTGCCCGCCTCGATCGCCGTGGCAGCGGGCACCGGGGACAACATGAGTGCCGCCGTCGGCCTCGGACTCGGCGGCGCCGGACTGCTGGACCACCCCGTCCTCAGCCTCGGCACCTCGGGAACGGTCTTCGCCGCCTCCCGCACCCGGTCCGCCTCGACGGCGCTCTCCGGTTTCGCCGCCACCGACGGTATGTATCTCCCGCTGGCCTGCACCCTCAACTGCACTCTCGCCGTGGACAAGATCGCCGCGCTGCTCGGCCTGGACCGCGAGGACGCGGTCCCCGGCGGCGAAGCGGTGCTCCTCCCCTACCTCGACGGTGAACGGGCCCCCGATCTGCCCACCGCCGCCGGCCTGCTCACCGGGCTCCGGCACGACACCACCCCGCAGCAACTCCTCGGCGCCGCCTACGAGGGCGCGGTGGTCACCGTGCTGCGGGCCCTCGACGAACTCCTCCGGGCCTGCGGTCTCGACCCCGCCGATCCCGAGACCGCAGCCCGGCCGCTGCGCCTGATCGGCGGCGGCGCTCGCGGGCGGGCCTGGGTGGAGACGGTACGGCGGCTCTCCGGGCGTCCGGTGATCGTGCCGGGCAGCGGCGAACTGGTGGCCCTGGGTGCGGCCGCACTCGCCGCCGCTGCGGCCACCGGTGACGACCCGGTCGCGATCGCCACCGACTGGGGCACCGGCAAGGAGGCTCAACTCCCCGTTGCACAAAGGGACTCGGCCACCTGGGAGCGGGTCGGATCGGTTCTGGATCGGGCCATGACCCCCTTGCTGGGCGGAGCCTGAGTCCCGTACACCCGACATACCCGGCAAGGTGCGCCGACCGGTTGTCACTTCGTCCGAGCCGCCCCGGGCGGCGGCCCCGCCGTCACCGTCGGACCGGTTTGGGGAAGCGAAGCGATCTTCAATAGTATCCGGCGATGATCATAAGAAGAAGGCTGACGGTCGGGGTGGGTATTCTGCTCGCCACCCTGACCGCCGGGCTCGGTACGGCACTTCCCGCCGCAGCCGATGAGACCCCCACCAAAGCCGCTCCCAAGGTCGAGCTGGTGCTCGACGTCAGTGGTTCCATGCGGACCCGTGACATCGACGGCCAGTCCCGGATGGCCGCGGCGAAGCACGCGTTCAACGAGGTCCTGGACGCGGTGCCCGAGCAGGTGGAGCTCGGCATCCGGACGCTCGGCGCCGACTACCCGGGCAATGACCGGAAGGTCGGCTGCAAGGACACCAAGCAGCTGTACCCGGTCGGTCCGCTGGACCGCACCGAGGCGAAGACCGCGGTCGCCACCCTGGCACCCACCGGCTGGACCCCGATCGGCCCGGCCCTGCTGGGCGCCGCCGACGATCTCAAAGGCGGTGACTCCACCCGCCGGATCGTGCTGATCAGCGACGGCGAGGACACCTGCGGCCCGCTCGACCCGTGCGAGGTGGCACGTGACATCGCGGCCCGCGGCATCCACCTCGTGATCGACACGCTGGGCCTGGTGCCGAACGCGAAGATCCGTGAGCAGCTGACCTGCATCGCCGAGGCCACCGGCGGCACCTACACCGCCGTCCAGCACACCGATGAACTCTCCGGGCGCGTCAAGCAGTTGGTCGACCGGGCGGCCGAGCCCGTCGTCACGCCGGTGGCGACCGAGGGCGCGGACCGCTGCTCCAAGGCTCCCGAGCTCAAGGCGGGCCTGTACACCGACCGGGAGAGGATCGGCGAGCACCGCTGGTACCGGGTGGACGTGCGCCCCGGTCAGGAGCTGCGCGCCTCGGTCAGCGTCTCGGCTGACCGTGCCGTGAACGACGACTACGGTGTGCTGCTGCGCGCGGTGACCGTGCACGGGCGGGAGATCGTCCGGGGCTCGGAGTCGGGCACCGGCCGCACCGACGCGATCTCCTCCGGCCTGCGCTACCCGAAGCCGGAACAGGACGCCGCGGACGACGGCACCGAACCTCCCGCCGAGACCGTGTGCCTCCAGTTGAGCAACTCCTTCTCGGCACCGGCCTCGGTGAAGACCGAGCCCGGCATGCCGGTCGAGCTGACCGTGGACCTGGTGGACGCCCCGGACGACGCGGCCGATGTCGCCGCGTTCGGTCTGGGCCACGGCTGGTGGCTGCTCGGCGTACTGGTGCTCACCGGGCTGGTCGCGGGCCTGCTGACCGGCTGGATCTCGCGCTGGCGCGTCGCCGTCTGGAGGACCAACTGATGATGCGTACGACACGTGTGATCGCGGGCGCGCTGCTGACCGGCCTCGCCCTCCTGACGTCGGCGGGCGCCGCCTCGGCCGACGACCCGTCGGCGAGCCCGGACCCGAGCGCCTCCGACAGCGCGTCCGGCCCCACCGAGGCCGGCACCACTTTCCGGACGGCCACGGCGGTCCAGCAGAACCAGCGCGCCACCGCCGGTGCCTCCACGGGTGACTACCTGTACTGGGTGTTCCCCGCCGACGCGGGCCAGCGCGCCACCGTCAAGGCCGAGATCACCCTGCCGGAGACCGCCACCCGGCACGGCGCGTCGACCTGGCAGGTCGATGTGTACGACGGGCTGCGGCGCCGTCAGGCCTGCATGTACGGCCGTCAGACCGGGAAGGCCGCCGCCGACGCGTCGACCGTCGAGCTGACCTGTGTGCTGCGGACCGTCCGCGCCTGGTCCGAGCCGTGGGCCAACGACCCGCTGCCGGGCAGCTACTACGTGCGCCTCACGGTCGTCGATCTGCCCTCGGCGGACCTCGGTCTCCCGGTGCAGACCGAGGTCGAGGTCACGTCGGCCGACAAGGGCGGCGCCGCGGACGTCGACGGCACGCTCGCCCGGCCGCTGGTGCCCGGTACGTCCGTCGTCTCACCAGCCTCGGACGCGTCGGACTCACCGGCCACCGGTGGTGAAGACACGTCGGCCAAGGTCTCGCTCGGCAGCGAGCCCGAGGACGGCTGGGCCTCCGGCTGGTGGACCGACCGCTGGCTGTGGACGGTCGGCGGCGGCGTCCTGGGGGCGCTCGCGGCGGTCTTCGGCTACTCCCTCACCCGCGGCAGCGGCCGCCCGTCCCGGGTTCCGCCGGGCGTCTGACCCACGCGTCGCGGGACGGGCTGCGGGCCGGGAGCCCCCCGACAGGTGTCGCCGGACGGGCTCAGGAACCGAGCCCGTCCGGCGACGGCGTACAGATCCCCTCCGCCGACCCGCCACCCGCGCGCTCCGGGCACCACGACGGCTACCCTCGACAACTCACGTACCGCACAAGGCCGATGGCGCCTTCCACGCCGTGCGATACAGCTGACGTCAGGTCGCTGCGCACCCCGCCGGGTGCGCCACAAGGGAGCGGAGACTTTCATGTCCACGGAAACCGGCCCGGCCGTCGGCGCCGAACCGCGAGGCCACACGATCGCGCCCGGTCCGAAGGGATTACCGTTCCTCGGCAGCCTGCCGTGGTTCGCGAAGAACCCCCTCGCCTTCTTCGAGCGGCTGCGCGGTCACGGGGACATGGTCGGCTGGCGATTCGGCCCCAACTCGTGCGTGTACATAGCCGATCCCGAGTGCATCGGCGAACTGCTCACCGAGACGGAACGCACCTTCGACCAGCCCGCACTCGGCATCGCGTTCCGCACGGTGATGGGTAACGGCGTGGTGGTGGCCCGCGGTACGGACTGGCGGCGGAAGCGGTCGCTGGTGCAGCCCTCCGTACGGCCCAAGCAGGTGCGCTCGTACGCGGCGACGATGACGAGCAGCGCGGTGGAGCTGGCGGACACCTGGTCCGTCGGTGAACGCGTGGACGTCAAGCGGGAGATGGCGGCGCTGACGCAGAGGATCGCGGTCCGCACGATCTTCGGCGTGGACACCGCGGCCGACGCCGACGCGATGGGCCGGGCCATGGATGTGGCACTGCGGGAGATCGGCAAGGAGTTCGCCGGTATCGGCGCGCTCTTGCCGGACTGGGTGCCGACGCCGGGCCGGGCCAGGATCAGGAAGGCGGCCGCGGTCATCGACGCCGAGGTGGGCCGGGTGGTCGCCCGGCACCGCGACGGCGGGGACGACCGCCCCGACCTGCTGAGCCGGCTCCTGACCGCGGTGGACGAGACGGGCGCGCACCTCACGGACCAGGAGATACGCGACGAGACGGTCACCTTGTACATCGGCGGACACGAGACGACCAGTTCCACGCTGGTGTGGGCCTGGTATCTGCTGTCCCGCGATCCCCGGGCGCGCGCCGCGCTCGACGAGGAACTGGACCGGGTCCTCGGCGACCGGGAGCCGGAGTTCGACGACTACGCCCGGCTGACGTACACCCAGTGCGTGGTCAAGGAGACCCTGCGTCTCTACCCGACGATCTGGCTGGTCACCGGCGTCGCCAAGGAGGGCGCGCGGATCGGCGGTGTCCCGATGCCGCGCGGCACCAGGGTGTGGACGAGCCAGTGGGCGACACACCGTGATGAGCGCTGGTTTCCCGAGCCGGAGGAGTTCCGCCCGGAGCGTTGGGATCCGGAGGCGGGCGACGAGATCGCGGAGTACGCCTGGTTCCCGTTCGGCGGCGGCCCCAGGGTCTGTCTGGGGACGCGGTTCGCGATGGTCGAGGCGGTGCTGATCCTGGCCGTGCTGGCCCGCCGGTTCCGACTGGACGTGGACCCGGGCGTCGTCAACCCCGTACCGGCGCTGACGCTCCAGCCCGACCGCGACGTGAGGGCGACGCTCCGGGCACGGTAGCGGCACACGGGGGCAGGACGGCCGGGGAGGGCGCGGGATCCGAGATCGGCTCCGCAGCCGACATCCAGATCGAACCGATATATCCGATCTGTCGCGAGATTCGGGAGACGCAGGTCACACTGTCCATGGCGGTCCACCCGGCCGCCGGGCCGTCCGACCGTATCCGCAGGCTGTCGATCCCGCAGGAGAAACACCATGCGCCTCCGCTCCTCTCCCGCCCCCGCACTCACCGTCGCGGCCGCCCTGACGCTGACCGCCGCCGCGACGTCGGCCACGACCGGTACGGCCCTCGCCCAGGCCGTCAGCCGTCCCGGGATCTGCCCCGAGCGGGCCCTGGAGGTGCGTGCCGCACCCGGCGGACAGCGGAATGTCGCCCGCGTCACCCTCACCAACCGCGGCGGCCGAACCTGTGTCGTGGACCGGATCCCGACGGTGACCTTCAGAAGCCTGGACGGTTCCGCCGAGCCCGTGCCACCCGCCGGGAGCGGCGCCTACGCACTCTCCGTGGGCCAGCGCGCATACGCCGCCGTACGCACGGCGGCCCCCGAGTCCACCGAAGGACATGTCGTCGACAGCCTGTCCGTGGCGGCCGACCCCTCCCACCAGGGAGTCACCTTCCGCGCAGCCACCGTGGGCATGCCCGCGGGAGTCCATGTATGGATCCCGGTCACCTCTCCGTGGCACAAGTCGCGCGCCGCGGCGGACAAGGCATTGGCGGACGCGCTGGGCTGACGGGCGGAAGGGACGGGCGCCGGGCCGGACGGGGCAAGCGGGCGGGCCACGGCCCAAAAACGACAGCGCGTCCGCTACGCACGGCGGCCGGACCGAAGGCGCGCGGGGCGAGTCCGTCGAGCCAGTCGCGGAACGTTGACATGTACCAGCCGAAGGTGAATTCTGATGCTCGAATCTCCAACGTTCCAAGCATGTCTGCGCAGACATCACCCACTTCACTGTTCGGTACGAACGGAGAACACTCCTTGCGGATCCTTCAGAACCGTCCCGGCCAGGCGGCGGTCGGCACGCTCTCGGTGGTCGTCCTCGCGCTCACCGCGTTCACCGTGCCCGCCCCGGACGCTCAGGCCGCGGCCACGCCGTCCGGCACCCTCGACAGCACCACGAAGAATGTGACATGGCAGAGCCCGGTCTACGCCAAGGGGACCGTCGACTCGCCCACCAAGTGCGGTACACCCGACGACGACCCGGACAACGCCGTCTGCGCCCGCTTCGACCTGACCGTGAACCCGCCCGAGGGGCAGTGGGACGACAACCCCGAGGGCGGTGTCCCCGTCTCCGTCCAATGGGAGACGCCCACGGACGACTTCGACATGTACATCTATGACTCGGCCGGCAAGCAGGTGGCGTCCAGCGCGGGCACGGCCGACCCCGAGTCCACGGTGATCCCGAAGGCCTCCGGTACGTATCACGTGGTCGTCGTCCCCTACGACGTGCACAACAATTCCTTCAGCGGAAAGGCGTACCTTCCCGAGGCCACCGACGCCGGAGATCTCACCGGCTTCAGCGGCTCGGACGGCAGGTACGAGATCGAGGCGGGCGCTCTCAAGGCCCGCGCCGAGTTCTTCACCGACAGCACGCTGCGACTGCAGGCATCCCCGGACGGCGTCCTCGCCGACCCCGAGGACAGCCACATGATCCGGCAGCGGCCCACGGCCCAACGGCACACCAAGTCCTTCGACGCGGGCACCTATTACGGCATCCGCTCCGGGAACGTGGTGATGCGCGTCTACAAGAGTCCGCTGCGCTTCGGCCTCTACAAGGCCGACAACCGCACGGCCATCTGGCAGGAGGCCGATCCACTGCGCTGGACCGGCGGCGGCATGCGGCAGAGTCTGGAGCGCGGTGCCACCGAGCAGTTCTTCGGCGGCGGTGAGCAGAACGGCAGCTTCTCGCACCGTGATCAGGTCAGAAACGTCGGCAACAACACCAACTGGAACGAGGGCGGTTACAACAACTCCCAGCCGTTCTACATCTCCACCGCCGGATACGGCGTCTTCCGCAACACCATGACCCCCGGCACCTACGACTTCGGCTCACCCGTACGCACCGGACAGCAGGAACGACGGCTGGACGCCTACTACTTCACCGGTGACACCAAGACCGTCATCGGCAAGTACACCTCCCTGGTGGGCAAGCCGTTCATGCCGCCGGTGTACGGGCTGGAGCCCGGATCCGCCGACTGCTACCTCCACAACGCCAACCGGGGCGAGCGCCACACCCTGGACGCGCTGAAGGTCTCCGACGGCTATGTACAGAACCAGATGCCGCTCGGCTGGATGCTCGTCAACGACGGCTACGGCTGCGGTTACGAGAAGCTTTCGGAGACGGGCGCGGGACTCAACAAGAACCACGCCCAGCTCGGTCTCTGGACACAGAACGGCCTGCCGGACCAGGCCGAGGAGGCCAGGGCCGGCGTACGCGTCCGCAAGCTGGACGTGGCCTGGGTCGGTGGCGGCTACGGCTTCGCGCTGGACGCCTGCGACCGGGCCAAGGCCGGAATCGAGGACAACAGCGACGCCCGCGGCTTCGTCTGGCTCCCCGTCTCCTGGGCCGGAGCGCAGCGCTGCGGTGTGCTGTGGAGCGGTGACCAGAGCCTGTCCTGGGACTACATCCGCTGGCAGATCCCGACATACGCCGGTGCGACCCTGTCCGGCATCGCGTACAACACGGGTGACGTCGGCAGCATCTACCGGCACGACGCCAAGATGTACACCCGTGACCTGCAGTGGAAGGCGTTCCTCCCGGCCATCATGACCATGGACGGCTGGGCGAGCGACCTCACCACCAAGAAGCCGCACGACCAGCAGCCGTGGCTGGACGGCGAGCCGTACACCTCCATCAACCGCAAGTACCTGCAGCTGAAGGAGCGGCTGCTGCCGTACATGTACACGCTGTCGAAGGACGCCACGAGGACCGGTGTCGGTGCGGTCCGGCCGCTCTCGCTGGAGTACCCCGACGACCCGGCGGCACTGGGCCCGAACGCGAAGTACGAGTTCCTGGCCGGACCGGACTTCCTGGTCGCACCGGTGTACAGCGACACGGACGTGCGTGACGGCATCTACCTGCCGAAGGGCACCTGGACCGATTACTGGACGGGCAGGACGTATCGGGGCCCGACCACGGTCAACGGCTACAAGGCACCGCTCGACACCCTGCCGCTGTTCGTCAAGGGCGGGTCGATCGTTCCGATGTGGCCCAAGGGCACCCTGTCCTGGCAGTCGCGGAACAGGAACCGACTCGACTACGACATCTACCCGCAGGGCACCACGCAGTACACGCTCTACGAGGACGACGGTGTGACGAGGAAGTTCACCGAGGGCGCCTCGGCCACCCAGCAGGTGCGGGTGCACGCACCCCTTCACGGCGACTCCGGCGACACCACCATCAAGGTCGGTGCGAGCGTGGGCAGTTATGGGGGCAAGCCGTCAGCCCGCTCGTACCGCTTCACGGTTCATGGCAAGGACACCCCGACGCAGGTGGCCCTGAGCGGTGACCGTCTGCGCCGCGTGGCTTCCTCGGCCGCCCTGGCATCGGCCACGTCCGGTTGGTACACGGATGCGGCAACCGGAATCACGGAGATCAAGACATCGCCCGTGTCCACCGATCGCGGGTTCACCCTCGTTCTGCGGCGCCGATAGCACCGGGCACAGGACGACGAGTGCGGGAGTGGGGACCGTCTGCGAACGGTCCCCACGTCCGTCGGTCGGGCCGGCTCCGTTGCCGGCGGCTTCACCGACCGGCTGCGAGGGTGTCGAGGAGGGCGGCGGCGAACTCCTCGGGCCTGTCGATGTGAACGGCGTGGCCGGCGTCCGGGATGGCGGTTTCACGGACGGGGCCGCCCGTGGCGGCGTAGTGATCGAGTGCGTGGCGGGTCTGGGCGACCATGGGCTGGGCCGGGCAGTGCTCGGCGCCGGGCCAGCCGGGGACGGCGCCCAGGGCTCCGAGGTGGGCGAGGTCGAAGAGGGAGGTGTCGGAGACGATCAGGTCGTCGGTGCCGCGGATCCAGCCGATGGGCGGTTTGGGGTCGATCCGGTGCAGGTCGTCGATGCGGAAGTGGGTGGGGGCCATGGCGTTGAGGACACCTCGGGGGCCGGGGGCGGTGCCGGGCCAGTGGTCGCTGGGACGGGTGTCGCCGGGGTAGTGGTCGTCTCCGGTGCGGGTGGAGAGCATGGCGTCGACGAAGGCGTCCTCAAGTGCCGGGCGGAGCGGCGGTTTTACGTAGCTGGAGCCGAGGACGGAGCGGGGGGAGAGTGGTGAGTCCTCGCTGCGGTCGCCGTCTTTGAGGCGCTGGACGAATTCGGGGTTGGCGGTACCCGCGCCGGAACCGGCGCCGTCGGGGTGGTTGAGTCGGCCGTCCGGACCGTGGGTGCCGCCGAAGCCGTAAGGGGAGACGGGGTTGACGAGGGTGAGGCTGCGGACGGCGGTGGGGTGATCGCGGAGGTGCTGGAGGGCGATGCCACCGCCCATGCTCCAGCCGACGAGGTGGACGCGGTCGAGCTCAAGTGTGTCACACAGCGCGCTGAGGTCGTCGCTGTAGTCCCGAAGGCCGCGGGTGGCGTCGACGGGGAGGGGATCGGTGTCGCCGAAGCCGCGGAGGTCGACGGCGAGGGGCCGGTAGGTATGGGGAAGGTCGAGCATGGTCTGCTGCCAGAAGGTGGCGGCGGAGACGTTGCCGTGGACGAAGAGGACGGGTTCGCCGGTCCGGTCCTGGAGTTCGAGGAGATTGACCGTGAGCCGGGGGGTGGTGACGCGTCGGGCGTGGATGCCGGGGAGGAGTGCGGGCGAGGTCATGGTCCGTCCTTCGGTGGGGCGGGGTCAGCCGAGCCAGGCGGCGATCTGGGCGCAGGCGGAGGAGTGCCAGCCGAGTTGGAGGTGGTTGGCGGTGGAGATGAGGGCGGTGCCGGCGACGTTGGCGATGCCGGTGCGGTCGAGTGCGCTGTCGACGAAGACCACGCCGTCGCTGGGTCCCCGGTTCTCGTTGTAGATGCCGAGGACGCTGGGAGAGCCACCGGCGAGAAGGTAGGTGGCGACGGTCCCGGGGACGCCTGCCTTGTGGAGGGGGGCGATCAGGGAGCCGGCGTCGATCGCGGTCTGGATACCGGTGCCGGAGGTGTAGAAGCCCTGGCCACCGTGGTAGGTGGTGTACCAGTCCTGTTGGGTCATGTCGATGCCGTAGGTGGCATCGAAGCGGGCGAGCATCTGGCGCTGTCCCGGATAGACGTCGTAGCCGTCGGTGGGGGTGAAGGCGAATTCGGGGTGGGCGGTGTAGGTGCCGTAGCAGGTCATGTAGAGGTGGGGCGAAGGGGCGTTGACGCTGCCGCCGCACTGCGGCCAGATGCTGAAGTCGTGGGCCCAGCCGTGGGCGAAGGGGTAGTCGTAGCCGCCGTTGGGGCCGCCGAGGGTGATGAGGCGGCGTACGTCTCCGGCATAGGGGCGTCCCCAGGCGGGGCGCAGCGAGGAGACGTAGGCGCGGGTGGACATCTCCCCCTTGCTCCAGCCGACGAGGTCCACCTGACTGACGCCGAGCCGGTCCTTGATGACGGCGATGGCGTCGCCGACCTGCTGGGCCTGCATCAGGTTGTCGCCCTGCTTGTGGGCGAAGTTGACGGCGAAGACTCGGTACCCGCGGGCGGCGAGGTACTGCATGAGTCCGGTGCTGGGGCAGGAGACGGCTCCGCAGCCGTAGCCACCGGCTTCGCCGGGGTTGGCCCAGGCCCGGTCGGCGTTGTCGTTGGCGCCGTGGACGAGGAGGACGGGCGTCGAGCGACTGCCGCTGTTCCAGCCGGGGGCGGAGTAGAGGAGGAAGCGGCCGGAGTAGGGCTGCTTGACGCCACCGAAGAAGGTGCGTCGCTGACCGTCCTGGTCGCCACGGCCGTCCTGGGGGTACTGCTCGGCGTGGAATCCGCTGGTGGTGTCGAGGTAGCGGTCGACGCGCTCCCAGCCGTTGGCGACCGTGGTGTAGGTGGCTTCGAGGCTGAGGTAGCCGGGTGGGGCGGCCTGGGCCGGTGTGGTGGCTGCTCCGAGGCTCAGCAGTGTGAGGAGCATGCCGAGCAAGGTGCTCGTTGCTCTGCGCATCGCGGCTCTCCCGTCCGGGGTGGGCTCGGTGGTCAAGATCCGCCACGGTAGGACGGGGCGGCGGACCTTCCCATGGGGTGGGCAGCCATAGATACGGGGCGCAGGGGTGTGTCGTGTCGCCATGTGCCGGGTCTCGGAACTCGGGTGTCGAGACCCGGGTTGCCGCGCCTGCCCTCCTCACTCCCTCGTGGATACGCACCGGGGTCCCCGGCCGGGACCTGAGCTTCGGTACAGGGACGGCGGGACACGGGAGTCCATCCGCAACCGCAGCCCGGGCGACGACCTCGTGGAGGCCGCTGTCGCCGAGCAGGCCGTCCATGTCCGGGACTCCGCAGACGTGAGCCGTCCGGCGTTCGCGGTCGGATGCGAGGGCCGGCGCCGGTTCGTAGGGTACGCGGCGGAGGCCTGACGATGCGTGGGACCGGCCCGGTCCGAGCGCGGACCGGGCCGGTCGGCATCGGGTCTCAGGTCAGAGTGTTACGCAGATGAGGGCCGAGGTACCCGACGTACACCAGGCCGGTCTGGGGCCCGTCGTCGTAGAAGTGCAGCCGGGGCGCGATGGTGTTGCCGGAGCCGATACGCAGGTGCGCCTGCATGAAGACCACCCCGTCGGGATGTACCTCCTTCGGCACGGGAAGCATGCGCTCGCGCCGGAGTTTGTCCTTGCGGGCGACGGTGTCCGACTCCCGCATCGCCACCTTGGCCGCCGGGAAGGGGTGGTCACGCGATTCCTCCCCTTTGCACCAGCTGAGAAAGTCGCCGCCTGCTGAGCCGTTCGCGGACGCCTCGGCGTAGCAGTTCAGGGCGCGCAGAGCGTCCCATGCCACGCGAAGCCAACTGTCCACGGACTGGCTGTCCAGATCACGGGTGATCTTCGCCTTGCCGGTGAAGGAGAGGTGCGGCAGCTCGCCGAGCCGGTCGAGCAAGTCGGAGAAGGTCCCCGGATAGTCGAGGTCAAGAGTCTCGGGCGTGGAGTAGGCGGCCTCGTACTGTCCGGCTTCCGCGAGCTTGTCCTGGAGGAACCGGACCTGGCGCTGCGCGGACCGGAACTGTTCGTACAGCTCCTCGTTCTCACCGCGAAGCTCGTGCGCGGTACGGTCCGCCTTGCCCAGGTCCGATTTGAGTTCGCTGATCTTCTGCGCCTGCGAACTCTCCGTCTCCTCGGCCTCGGCAAGCATCGCGTTCAGGGTCGCGTTCTCGCCGGTGAGCTTCTCGACGTTCGTGCCGTGCTCCTGCGGGCGCGGCCTCGTCCGCTGGATGGGCAGCGAATCCAGGGCGCCCGGCAACGGCTGGTACAGGGCCAGACGCTGCGGGAGCGAGGCGAGCGTGGAGGCGGCTCGGCGTACATCGGCCTCAATGGTCCGCCGGGACATCACGGGGTGCCGCTGTGCGTCGGGTTTCCAGGCGGGGTCGATTCCCGGGACGTACGTGCGGATGCCACCGCCGAACACCGGGTGGAACTCCAGGGCTTGGTTGAAGGCGGGTTGGGCCTCGGGAGACAGGACGTACAGCACGGCGAGACCGGAGAGATGACCGTACGCCTTCTCCACCGTCGAATCGGCCCAGACGTCGGCGTCGGCGCCGTAGGGAACGCTGGCGACGACGATCGGCAGCCGGCGCTCCGCATCGCAGAGTTCCTCGATGACCTCGGGGACGTCCTCGGGTTCGATGAAGGCGGGCTTGGCCTTCACCTCGGCGAGGCCGTCCCGGGCGTCGAGCGAGTCCAGAAGCAGACGCGCGATACCGGGGGTCTTCGCACGTGTGGGCTGCTGGTCCGCAGTGGTGGGCCGGTGCTCGACATCGACCTGGATCCAGGTGCGGCGCTCGTCGTCCTGCGGGTCGTCCCGGACGACGAGAGTGGACTGCCACGTACCGATCTGCGGCGAGGGTGTCTCGCGCATCCGCCAACGGGTGTACGCACCGTGCCGGCCGGACGACGAATCCCGGTCCAGGGTCACGTTGGGGGCGATGTCGTTGCGGCCCTCGTCCAGCGCCGAGGCGTCGTAGCGCTTCTGCTTCTCGAGCCAGGTGTAGAGCTGGCGCTCGGCGTGGGCGGAGGTGGTGACGAAGTCCTGCCGGGTCGATATCACCATGCGGTAGCCGCGAGGCTCCATCGGCAATCCTTTCATGGCGGCCGATCGCCTTCGACGGGCCGCCTGGGCTCTGAGCTGTGAGGGTCGGTGAGTCGGTTCTCGGGGGGTGGCGGGCGCCGTGGCCCGGGGCGGTGAGGGTGCAGATCCGGGACTTCTCGTTCGGACCGTGCCGGGCTCGATCCGTACGGAGGCCCCTGGTTCTCGCCGTCGGCCAGGGGGTTGTCCAGGGTAAGCCCGGAGGCAGCTGTTCGTCGTACTCGCCGAGGGTCAAGTCCCTTGTGCAGTCGGTGATTTACGCCTCGGTGTCCTGGCCGCGAGTGACATCGAAGGTGTGCCGCGGGACACGTTCGAGCGGGGACTCGTGGATGGAGCGGCGCTCCTCCGTGTCCAGATGGCGGCGGGCCGGGCGCAGCCGGACGTTGTGCCCGGTGGTCGCACCGGTTGACTATCGTGATCCCGCGAGCGGGCCGGGGCGGCAGGGAGTGGACGGATGGGGTACGGACGAGCGGAGTGGGTGCGCGTGCCGGTGGGGGACGACGCGGCGCGATGGGCCACCCGGGCCAAGTGCCTGCGGGTCCTCGTCGTCGTGCACAACGTGACTGCCGCGACCCGGTTGCTCGATGTGCTTCCGCTGTTCGACGACGACCTGCGCGTCCAGCTGTTGGTGACCTGTACGGGCTCCTCGGCGTTCGCGTCCGGCACGACCGAGTTGCTGGCCGAGACCGGGGTGCCGGTCCTGCCGTGGGAACAGGCGGTCGAGACTCCGGTGGATCTCGTCGTCTCCGCGAGCTTCGGCGGTCAACTGGAGTTGTTCTCCGGGAGGTTGGCCATTCTCTCGCATGGCGTCGGATACACTAAGAGGCTGGCCGTACCGGACACCGGACACCGGACACCGGACACCGGACACCGGACACCGGACACCGGACACCGGACACCGGACACCGGGGCGGGGGTGGGGGTGGCTGCGGCGCCCGCGCCCGTCTTCGGGCTTGCGCCGGAGTGGCTTCTGTCGCGGGGCACTCCTGTCGCGGACGCGCTCGTCCTCTCCCACCCCGAGCAGTACGAACGCTTGAGCGCCGCGTGCCCCGAGGCGGCACCGACCGCCGTTCTCGCGGGGGACCCCTGCTTCGACCGGATGCTCGCCGCGCGGCCCTACCGCGAGCGCTTCCGCCGTGCGCTGGCCGTGCGACCGGGACAGCGGCTCGTCCTGCTCAATTCGACCTGGAACTCCGATTCGCTTCTCGGTGACGGCGCAGAGGGCAGGGGCGGCAACGGGAGCGACGCCGTGGCTGCGCTACTGGATCGCGTGGCTGCCGAGTTCCCCGTGGACGAGTACCGATTCGCCGCCGTACTGCACCCCAATGTCTGGCACGGCCACGGGCCCGGTCAGATCCGCGCCTGGCTCGATCGCGCGCGGCGCGGCGGGCTGACGCTGATCGATCCGCTGAAGGGGTGGCGGCAGGCCTTGCTGGCGGCCGATGCGGTGATCGGGGACCACGGCTCCGTCACCTACTACGCGGCCGCCCTCGGCACCCCTGTGCTGCTCGGAGCCGCGCCGCTCGACGCCCTCGATCCCGATGCGCCGATCTCCGCGTTCATGCAGGAGGCACCGCGACTCGATCCCGCTGCCTCGCTGGCGGCACAGATCGAGCAACTCATCAGCCGTCACCGACCGTTGGCGGGGCCTGCCGTGTTCACCAGCTCCGTGCCGGGCGAATCCGCAGTCCGGTTGCGCAGACTCTTCTACTCGATGATGGGCGCGCCTGAACCCGGCCGGCCGGCCTCGCTCAAGCCGCTCCCGCTTCCCGATTACGAGCCCGGCACGGTCACCGTCCCCCTGCACGTCCTGACGCAGGTGATCGGACCGGGAAGGATCGCGCTCGGCCGCTGGACGGAGCCGCCGGGAGTGCGCTCGGGCGAGGGCGGGGAAGCGCATGTCGCCGTGCACGAGGACACCCGTGACGTGGACCAGCTGGATCTGGCCGATGTCATCTTCCGGGACGGGGCACCCGACGATCCACGCTTCGGGTCCCCGTCGGTCTGGACCGCCGAGGTGCTCCGCCGCCATCACGGCTGTTCCCTGGCGGCCTACGTGACCGGGCCGTCCGAGTGCGTGGTCCGGGTGCGTGGTGAGGAGCCGCTCCGATTGGTGGCCGTGCCCGCCGCCGGTACGGAAGGGGTGTCCGGTGTGGACCCCGCCGCCTTCGCCTCCGCCCTGTACGCGTGGCTCGCCACCGGCAGCCACGAAGCCGTCACGGCCGACGAGCGGCTCGCACGGGCGGTGACCGACGGGCTCTGCGTGCGGACGGGCAGCCGCTTGCACGGCGTGCGGGTCGTTCCTCTGCCCCCTTTGGAGTCAGTGGGGTGAGGGGGGCCGGAACGGCGCCGGGGACGAGGCCCTTGGCCCGGTGGTCAACCTCGTGCGGCGAGGCAGCGCTCCCGCATGCGCAGCAGGTGCGACAGGTGGTAGTCCGCACGCTGGCCGTCGAGCGTCGCGATCGCCTCGTCGATCAGGGGCAGCGCCGCCTCGGTGTCCTCACCGTCCAGCCAGGTCTCGGCCAGATCGGTGAGCGTCCGGGCCGTGTTGTACGTGTCGCCGCTCGCCCGGAAGTGGCGCAGCGCGGTCCCCAGCCTTTCCCGGGCCTCCTCCAGCTCACCCAGGCCGCGTAGGGCCCGCCCGCGATGGCGTTGCAACAGCGCCTGGGCGCGCGGCAGGTCGGCTGTCCCGTCCTCGTGTGCGCCCATGGTGTTCAGGATGCCGTCCGCTTCGTCGAAGCACTCGTAAGCCTCTCGGTATCGCCACTGCCGCAGCCTGAGCAGGCCCAGGAACTCCACGGCCGAGGCGTGGCCTCGTGCGTGGCCCGCCGACTGCTCGGCCCGCGCCGCCGCGAGGGACTCCGCACCCGCTTCTTCCCAGCTCCCCAACTCCGTCAAGGAGTGCGCCAATTGGGCGTGGAGCGCTCCGGCGTCGCGGCCTCCCGGACGATGGGCGTCGGCGAGGCGGACTCCGATACGGAGCGCCGGCACCAGCATCTCGTGGTGCCCCGCCTTGAGTTGCAACGGCCACAGGGAACGGCACAGGCGCAGGGCGATGTCGGGTTCGCCCGACTCCTCGGCGCAGCGAACGGCCTCGACGAGGTTGCCGGACTCCGCGAGCAGCGCCTCCAGGGCCGCGCCCCGGCCCTCGTAGCTCTGTCCAATACGGTCGTCGGTGGGTGCCGGGACGCGCCAGCTCTCCGGGAGCGCCTGATGCGCCGCCGAAGTAGCCAGGTCCGCGTAGGCGAGCAGGGTGCGGGTGAGAGCTGCGGAGCAGGCCGCGATTCCGTCCTCGCGGATCGCTGTCGCCTCGGCGTGTGCGCGCACGGCGGGGCGGTAGTGGTAGCGCCCGTCACCGGTCCCGTCACCGCCGCGTTCCAGGAGCATCAGGTCGGCGAGGTCCGCGAGGAGCCCGGCGACGGCCGACGGGTCCTGGCCCGTGGTCCGCCCGGCCGTCGCGGCGTCGAAGGCGGGCCAGCCACGCAGTGCCATCAGCCGGTACAGCCTGGCGGCTTCCGGCTCCAGGAGCCGGTAGTTGTCCTCCGCCGCCCCACGTACCGGGTCGTCCTCCGCCCCGGTCCGGTGGGGCGCAGGAGTCGGGGCGGACAGCCGGTCCGCCGCCGCGCGCAGGGCATACGGCGAACCGCCACAGCGTGCGAGCAGCGACGGCAGCGTGGCACGGGCCGCGGCAACGGTTGATCTGTCGGTGATGTCGGTGAGCAGACGCACCGCGTCCCGGTCCGCGAGCGGCCCGACCGGGACCCGTACGGCGTCGAGACCGGGGAACGGGGTCCGGGCGACGACGATGGTGAACACCCCCGGCGCCGACGTGAGGAACGGCCTCACCTGGGCCGCCGAATGCGCGTGGTCCAGCACGACCAGGAGCCGACGGCCCGACACGCACTGCCGGAAGAACTCGACGAGGCGGTCGGTGGCGGGCGGCATCTCCTCGTCCCGCACTCCGAGTTGGCGGAGCAGTCCCCGAAGCGCGGTTCCGGCGTCGCGTGCGCTCCCGGCGCCCCGACCGCCGAGGTCTGCGTAGATCCGGCCGTCGGGGAAGAGGCGGGTCGGCGTGGATCCGAAGTGCACGGCGAGGGTGCTGGAACCCATGCCGTCAGGGCCGTGCACCAGGGCCAGCCGGGGTCGCCCGTCCGGGCGCCGGGATGCCTCGCGCCGCAGCCGCCCCATCGCCTCCCTGCGGTCCGTGAAGAACCTGATGGAGGCGGGGAGGTGTGACTGCGCGGCTCGGGCAGGAGCCGGTCCGCCTGGCAATCGTGCCGCGAAGGCACTCCAGGATTGCGCCAGTTGGGGGTTCGCACGGAGCCGCTCGTGGACCATGCGGGCCACGGCGTCCTGTTCACCCGGACCGACGGGCGCGGGGACCTCCCGGCCGATGATGCGCCGTACGACACCGCCGGTCGATTCCCAGGCCCACTTGCCGGCCTCGTTGGCCATGCCCGAACCAACCGCGCCGAGTACCGCCGAAATGGCCGCCACCGAAGTGGGATCCAGCATGTCGCGCACTCCTCGTTCCCGGTGTTCCGCGCGGTGCGCCCTCCCCGGCACCGCCGCTGCCACCGTGCGGATCAACGTTAGCGTCAGACAGGTCAATATCCCCTGAACACGGGGAGGATGACCGTCTCGATCCGACACGGGACTCCATGTCGACACCGGCCGTGGCCCTCGCCGACGGCATCAGCGGACCACCACTCCCCCGGCACAGCCGCGGCCCGGTGTCGCCGTCCGTGACCACGACCCGCCGCGGCCGAGGAGTCCCGTCCCTGCCCATGCGGGCACCGTACGAAGTGAAAGCGGCCGACGTCTCGTGCGGCGGGCACATCGGTCGAACGCCTCGGCCGGGGCCGGGGTGCCCATGACATGGCCGACCGCATTGAGATGGTCCGGCGGAGTGACTATCTTCGTGGGGTGAGTGAGCGCGTGATGCAAGAGCCCACCGTGATGGTGTTGACAGCCCTCGCGGACGCACCCCGGCACGGATACGCCATCGCGCAGGAGGTCAAGGCGATGACCGGCGGCCGTGTCGTGCTGCGCACGGGCGCCCTCTACGGAGCCCTGGACCGCCTGCTGGCCGACGGCCTGATCGACGTCGAACGCGAGGAGGTCGTCGATGGCCGGGCCCGGCGGGTCTTCGCCTTGTCCTCGCCGGGGCGGGAACGGCTGGCGGCGGAGGCCGAGCGCCTGGCCGCGACGGCAAGGGAGGCCACTCGCCGCCTGTCCGTCACGCGGCCGTCTGCGGCCACCACATGATCGAGCACGTGCTGCGGCTGTATCCCGCCGCCTACCGGCGGGCCCATGGCGGGGAGATCGCTGCGACCTATCGCGACATGACCGCGGGCGAGCCGCTGAGCGCGCGGCTGCGAGAAGGCGCAGGTCTGGCGGCGCATGCCATGAGGATGCGGATGGGACTGGGGTCGGCCGCCCCTGTCTCGCAGGCTCTCGCTCAGGCGTATCCCTTCGCCCTGGCCGCCTCGGCCGCCGCTTGCGGCCTGCACCTTCTGCGCTGGTACGTCGGCTTTGTCTCCTCACCCACCCCGTTCGGGGTGCAACTTGGAGTCGACCTGTCGGGGGCGTGGGGCGTGTTGCTCGTCTCGTCGCTGATCGTGTGCGCAGGAGCGGCGTCGGCGTTGTCCGGCCGATGGCGCGTGGGGGTGCCCTGCACGGTGGCCGGGCTGCTCTCCTTCGCAGCGGCCGCGGTGGTCAGCGGGCCGGCGTTCGGCGACCCGGTCGTCACGCCGGCCGCGATGGCCCTGGCGGCGGCCGTGGTACTCGCATGCCCGCCGGACCGCCGCTCGGAGAGCACCGCGGCCGGGCGGGCGGGCGCGGCCGGTGCCGTGATCGCGCTCGTGGTCGTGCCACGGGCGGCCATCGACGCGCACGCGGTGCCGTGGGTCAGCACCGACTACGGGTGCTGGCCGCTGCTCGTCCTCGCCGCGACCGGCGCCGCGCTGACCTGGCGCAGCGGATCACGAGGCGTCCGCGAGTTGGGGGCCATGGCCCTGGCGTCCCCGCCTCTGCTCGCCCACGCCTACACCACGGCGTGGGGCGAGGCGGCCGTTGTCGCGTGTCCGGCAGCCGTATTGACGGCCATCGCGGCGATCGCCCTTCTCGCCGGTCGCCCGGGGCGAACGGGACGCACCTTCCTCTGAACGGCCCACCACGGCCGAGCGTCCAGACGGGGCGCAGCGGCGTCCACCGCTCGCCCATTAGTCCGTTTGCCGTAGCATTCCGTTCGACGGACTATCGGGTTCGTGCGAGAGGATGCTCATGCCGTTCACCCTGTCCCACCCCGCGGCCGTACTGCCGTTGATGCGGCGGCCCTTCGGCCGGGCCGCACTGGTCGCCGGAGCCCTCGCACCGGACATGCCCTACTTCGTTGTCACCACGGGACTGCCCGTCAGCGCGCAGTCCTGGTACGAACCGTTCGTCAACGCCACGACCTCGCACACCGCTCTCGGCGCTGTCACCGTCGCCCTGCCGTACGCCCTCACGCTGTGGGGAATGCTCCGAGTCGGCCATCGCCCGCTGGCGTCCCTGCTGCCCGTACCCGCCGTCCCGTCGCCACCCCGGACGGCCGGCACGCCGATACGGCGAGCCGGGTGGATCACGCTCTCCGCCCTGATCGGCATCGTGACGCATCTGGTCTGGGATGCCTTCACCCACCACGACGGCTTCGTGGTCACCCGTGCGCCCTGGCTCGACTCCGCACTGGCGGGCGGTCTCACCTGGGCACGGGCACTGCAGCATGCGAGCACGATCGGCGGCCTGGCCGCCACCGCGGTGTACGTGCGGCGCAGGCGAGCCTGCCTCCATGCCGGTGAGGGCCACGCCGGACCCAGCAGCGCCACGCGGCGCCGTGTCCTCCTCGCAATGGCCCTGTTCACGGTCGTCGGAGCCGTCGCCCACGCCTGGTGGTGGCTCGCCGGCCCGCAAGCGGCGACCACCGGGCTGCCGCTGAGCGTGGTGATCGAAGGGGTGCTGTCCGACGCGGCGAAAGGCGCGGGCGCCGGCCTGATCGGCACCCTGGCGCTGTACGTCACCGTGTGGTGGATCTGGCGCGCCGTCACGGCAACCCGCCCCCGCAGGAGCGGAGCCGGCGCCGTGCACGACGACACTCCGCAGCCCGACACCACCGCCTGACGCGCCGCCATCGAGGCCCCATGCCGCTGCGCCCAGGGCCTCGTCGTCATGTGGAGCTCAGACACCGGGAGCTCGGACACAGCTTCTCAGGGCGCCTTGAAGAGCCTCGGGAAGCGCGGGGCGAGCCAGGGCTTGCGGCCCCAGGCGAGGACATGGCCGCGGGCCATGGCTCCCCAGGGATCACTGCGGCCCAGTGCCATCAGGAGGAAGGCGACCGGCTCGGTGAGGATGGTGCAGTCCGGACGGGTCGGCGGCTGCGGGGAGACGGTTGCCGCGCCCTCGGCGAACGTGACGCCGAAGCGGGCGCCGCCCCGCAGACGGACCGTGTAGCGGGCGGTCAGCCGGGCGGCGGCCACGGCATCGACCACCCGGGGCATCGCGGTGATCAGGAAGGGGAGCGAGAGCTCGACGCGGGTGCGGTCGACCATGTGCGGACGGCCCAGCGCACGGGCCAGGTCGTATCCGTGACCGAGCATGTGTGTCAACAGGTACGAGCCCAGCACCGCCCGGCTCATCGGACCCAACGGGGTGACCACGCTCCCGTCGCCGTCCGTCGTGCACCGGTCCACCGCCGAGAGGTACGCCTCGGCGTGCGTCACGATCAACCCGGCCAGCGGATCCGCGTCCCGTTCCCCGAAGGCGGCGAGCGCGCGCTCGTTGGCCGCGGCCAGACTCTGCGGCGTTCCGTCCCCGTAGCTGCGCTGCTGTCCGGCCGCGACGTCCGCCATCAGCTCGTTGGCCTGCGCCAGATGTGCCGCCGCCTGCCCGACGGTCCACTCCGAACGGGGCACGGGCACGCTCGTGTCGACCACCCCGTGCAGCAGTGCGGCGATGTCCTCGGCGGTGCCGCGTATCGCCTCGCCGAGCCCCTCGGGCAGCGCGCCCCGTGCATCGTGTCCGGTCACCGACTCACCACTTCTCCCCGCCGGGACCGCGTCTGCGCGCCTGCCACCGATGGACCTCGTCGTCACGGACACCCCACGGCGCCCGCGGTACACAAGACCAGTCGGCGGGGCCCACGGCAAGATCGGGGCCACCGGGACCCTCCGCGTCTCCACAGCCCGGACGGCAGCGTGCCCGGAACCGGACGCGCCCCGCACGACGGCGCCCCTCGCCCTCGGCACCGCAGTTGCTGCTCACCCGTGTTCCCTCCCCGGTCCGATGCCCGCGGGTCCAGCCCATGGGCCGGTGGTCCGCTCCACGGTGAACCCGGCGGTCCGGCCCTGCGAGTGACGCGCGCGGCCTCCTCTACGATCGTCCGCGTGTGCGCAAACGTCATAGTCGCCGAAGACGACGAGAAACAGGCCGAACTCGTACGCCGTTACCTCGAACACGAGGGTCACACGGTCACGGTCGTCGGGGACGGCCTCGCGGCTCTCGCCGAGGTCCGGCACCGGGAGCCCGATCTGCTGGTGCTCGATGTGATGATGCCGCGGGCCGACGGCCTGGACGTGATACGGGTGCTGCGTGCCGAGCAGCGGGAGGTGCCGGTGCTGATGCTGACGGCCCGCAGCACCGAGGACGATCTGCTGCTCGGTCTGGATCTGGGCGCGGACGACTACATGACGAAGCCGTACAGTCCGCGCGAGTTGATGGCGCGTGTACGGACGCTGCTTCGCCGCACCCGGCGGGTCGCGACCGCCGAACCTGCCGAGGACCAGGCGCTGAGGGTCGGCGCGTTGACGGTCGACCCGGTACGGCACGAGGTGGCGGTCGAGGGCCGGTCCGTGGAGTGCACCCCCGGTGAGTTCCGCATTCTCGCCGCCATGGCGGCCGAGCCCGAGCGGGTCTTCACGCGGCAGCGGCTGCTGGAGGAGCTGCACGGCTTCGACCGGTACGTCAGTTTCCGCACCGTCGACGTACACATCATGAACCTGCGGAAGAAGATCGAGCCCGCGCCGCGTCGGCCCGCCCGGCTCCTCACCGTCTTCGGTGTGGGCTACAAGCTGACGGACCCGGCGAGGAACGCCGCGCGTGCGTCGTCGTAGGGGGGTGGACGACGTGTCCCCTCGCCGTGAACGGCGGGCGCGGCTTCGCGGTGAGCACCGGACCGGTCGTCGGGAGCGGGCTCGACTGCCGCTCCGCAAGAGCCTGTTCGGCCGTCTGCTCGCGGTGTCGGCTCTGGTGGCGGCATGTTCGGTGGCCGCGACCGCCTGGCTCGCCGTACAGACCACCTCCGGCGCCATCAAACAGGAGCAGGGGCAGAATCTCACCGCCGACGCCCGGATCTACAACACACTGCTCGGATACGCGGCGACCCATCCCACCTGGGACGGCGTCGACAGCACCGTCCGCGATCTGGCGCGGCGGTCCGGCCGTCGGATCGCTCTCACCACCGAGCAGCGGCGGCCCCTCGCCGATTCCGCCGACCGGCCGTCCCCGCCCGCACCCGCACTGCCGCCGCAGGCGTCGGCGATCGTCGATCCGCTGTCCATGGACACGGCGCTGTCCCAGACGGTGGGCCGCACGGGTGCGACGGCCGACCGTGTCGACCCGCGCGCGGTCGGTCCGTTCCGGCTGCCCGCGGCCGAACGTAAGGCGTTGCGGCGTGCCGCCCAGGTGAGTGTGGCGTGTCTGAGCCGGTCCGGGGTGGCGGCGGACGCGGTCGAGGGACCGAGCGGCCGCCCGCGCATCGAAGTCGTCGGCAACGATCCCGACCGGATGGACGGGACCCGGTGCGCGGGCGACGACCTGGCCCAACCGACAGCGACCGAGCGCAAGGCGCTGGAGGCACTCAACCAACTGGCCAACGCCTGCCTGAAACGACAGGGCCGCGCGGGCGTGGAGCTCAATCTGGACCTGTCCTGGGGTACGCGCCCCGAACCGGTGCAGGCCGCGCCTGCGGATGCCCGGGTGGTCACCCCCGTACCGAGCGTCCGGACCGGCGACGACGACCGGGCCACCGCCTCCTGCGTGGGCACGGCCCGTCGCGAACAGCTCAGTTCCTATGTCGCCTCGCCCGCGCTGCTGTTCATCGGCGACGAGAGCAGTACGACCGTGCCCGGCTTCGATCTTTCCCCGGCGAACACCGCGAAGATCGCGGGTGCCGCGGCGCTCGTCCTGGCGCTCACGGTCGGGGCCACGGTGCTGGCCGGGGCCCGGCTGGTGCGGCCGCTGCACGCCCTCACCGGTGCGGCACAGCGGATGCGAAACGGGGACGACTCCGCGCCCGTGCGGGTCACCGACGACAGCGAGATCGGGCGGCTCGCCGCGGCCTTCAACGACATGGCCGCCCACCGTGCCCGTCTCGAAGGGCAGCGCAAGGACATGGTCAGCGACGTCGCCCATGAACTGCGCACCCCGCTGAGCAACATCCGCGGCTGGCTGGAGGCGGCGCAGGACGGACTGGCGGAACCCGACCCGGCGTTCATCTCGTCGCTGCACACGGAGGCCGTGCAGTTGCAGCACATCATCGACGACCTCCAGGATCTGGCCGCGGCCGACGCGGGTGCGTTGCGGCTGCATCCCGAGCCGGTGCGTGCCGAGGAGGTGCTGGGCCAGGTCGCCGCGGCCCACCAGGCGCGGGCCGAGACCGCGGGAGTCACGCTGACGGTCCTCACGGCGGAGGCCGGTGCGCCCGCTGCCGAGCTCACGGCCGACCCGGTCCGGCTGCGTCAGGCCATCGGCAATCTGGTCTCCAACGCGATACGTCACACCCCGGCGGGTGGAAATGTCACGTTGCACGCCTACGTCTTTGGATCCGCGACGGGCGAGGTGACGGCGCGTGACGTCGCAGCGGGCGAAGTCGTGACGACGGACGGTGCGGTGAGCGACGCGATGACCGGCGACGTGATCGTGGACGTCACCGACACGGGCAGCGGCATCTCAGCCGATGATCTGCCCCATGTGTTCGACCGCTTCTGGCGTGCCGAGAAATCCCGCAGCCGCCGCACCGGTGGCAGCGGGCTGGGCCTGGCGATCGTACGGAAACTGGTCGAGGCGCATGGCGGCTCGGTGAGCGCGGTGAGCGTCGAGGACCGGGGCTCGGTGTTCACACTCCGCCTGCCGAAGAGGCCCGTGCGTACGGGGCCGGAAGAGCTCGGCTCGGCAACCGTGTCGAGGGGCACCGCGGAGCGCGGGCCGGGCCGGACCTGATGCGATGACCACAGCGTTCTGACAGCTTCTTCATAACTTCACGCCAGCCTGTCGGCATGCCTCGCGCCCGGTGCGAACCGATGACCGGGCACCCTCCGAGGCCGACCTGGAATGGAGCCATCCCATGTCCCACCGCCTGTCCCTGCGTACCGCAGTCCTCGCCGCCGTGGCGGCCGGCGCGGTACTCGTCCCGTCCGCCGCGGCCTTCGCCGACAGCACTCCTGTGCCGTCGGCCCCGTCCGTCGAACGGTCCGCCCCGGCCGCGCAGGCGGCTGAGCCGTCGGCGGTACCCCGTGGCGGCGTCGCCGCGGGCGACCGTCCCACTCCGGTGCCGAGCGTCGAGCGAGCCGGCGCCGCCAAGGGTTCGGCCGCCGTCACTCCGCGCGGTGGCGTCGCCGCGGGCGACCGTCCCACTCCGGTGCCGAGCGTCGAGCGAGCCGGCGCCGCGAAGGGTTCGGCCGCCGTCACTCCGCGCGGTGGCGTCGCCGCGGGCGAGCGGCCGGCCGGTACCTCGGGCGACAGCACCACCGCCCTCGCCGGTTCGGCCGCCGCCGCTCTGCTCGTCGCGGGAGCGGGCACGGTGGTGCTGCGCCGACGCTCCGCCGCGCAGCGCAACGGCTGAAACCGCCCGTGCCACAGCAGTCTTCACGGCGACCGACCGCGAAGCACGACGATTGACGACGTGCGGTTGACGACGTGCGGTTGACGATGTGAGGCAGTTGACCACACGTCAATCGGCCGCACATCGATCGACCGTCGGCAACGGCCGCACCTCCCCCTGGTGGCGGCCCCCCCCCCCCCCCCCGCCGCCACCCCACCACCAGCACCTACATTGCCCAAAAAGAACCCCCCCCCCCCCCCACAGGGGGCCCCCCCCCACAACCCCGGGGGTT
>NZ_JBIURS010000039.1:27377-50097 GCF_044740965.1 Streptomyces sp. NPDC088252
GGGGGGGTTCCGGCGGGGGGGTTTCTTTTTGGGCCGCTTTCCCCCCCCCCCCCCGCGCCCCCCCCCCCCCCCCCGGCCCCCCCCCCCCCCCCCCCCGGGGGGGGCCCCCCCCCCCCGGGGGCGCCGCCACTGCCGATCTCCGTCCCGATCTGGAGCCCTCATGTCCCCCACGCCTCCCCCGTTCTGGCGCGCCGCACTTCCGGTGGTCGTCTGTCTCGTCCTCACCGGTTGCTCCTCCGACGCCGTGGACGCCGCGTCCGACACACCGGGCGGCAGGGTGAGTGCTCCTCGGGAATCCGCGAAGGACGCCGGTCCCGACGGCACCGGAAAGCCCGGAGGGTCCGAGCCCGCAGCGGCCCCCGTCCAGCTCAGCATTGCTTCGATCGGGGTGAACAGCCCGCTGATGCGGCTGGGTCTGAACAAGGACGGCACCGTCCAGGTCCCACCCGCCGAGAAGGGCATGACGGCCGGCTGGTACACCGGTGGCGCCGCCCCGGGCGAGCGTGGCGCCGCGGTCCTCATCGGACACAACGACACCCGTTTCGGCAGAGCCGTCTTCCACGACCTGAAGACAATCCGTAAGGGTGCTGACATCGCGATCCGCAACGACCGGGGAGCGGAGCTCCACTTCCGGGTCACCGGCACCGAGACCGTCAGCAAGAAGACCTTCCCGACCGAGAAGGTCTACGGCGCCACCGACGAACGCGTACTGCGCCTCATCACCTGCGACGGCGCCTTCGACGCGCAGGGCCACCCTGTCGACAACCTCATCGTGTACGCCACTCGGAGCTGACGGCGACCGGCACCCGGGAGATGGCCGAACACAAGGCCATCGTGACCGCCCTCGCGCGGTCCACGGATACCGGAGCCCGTCAGCGGTCAAATCCGAACTCCTGAACAGCGTTGATGCGCTGATCGCTTGAGCGCGCCAAGGCTTGTTGAAGCCCGGCATCCCAGCGAACAAATAATCGGTTGCTTGTTGGCGATGGTGGTGGATGCAATGTCCGGCATGGTCACCCGGGTGCGCCCGCCACGGCGGGACGAGATGAACGCGTACTACCGGGCCTTGCCACTCCGCTGTCCGGGCAGAGTGCAACCGAATCGCCACACGGGAGACGCCGACGCATGACTACGCCACCACCTTCGCCTGGAGCGGGACGGACTGACGGATCATCCGTCCGGATCGGCGCTCTCGTTCCGCTGACTCGCCCTGGCTGGGTCGAGGCGGGCCAACACTTGCTCGCTGGACTCGAACTGGCCGTGCGCGAAGTGAATGACGCCGGCGGGATCGTCGGAAGACCACTTGAGCTGGTGGTCCGAGACACCGCGGCTGATCCGCAGAGGGCCGCGGCGGCCGTGGATGAATTGGCTCGCCTCGGCGTGGCCGCCTTGGCGGGTGAGTATCACAGCGTCGTCGCTCGCGCCGCCGCCACCAGGGCCGACGCCCTGGGCCTGCCGTTCCTCTGCTCGTCAGCGGTTCTCGACACGCTCACCGAACAGCCGACGGAATGGGTCGCGCGCCTCGCCCCGGCGCAGTCCCACGGCTGGCGGATCTACGCGGACTTCCTCCTCGACGCGGGCCACAGCCGAATCGCCGTGGCAGCGGATTCGGGTGCCTACTGGGCATCCGGGGCCCGCATTCTGCGGGACCATCTCGCCCCGCGCGGCGGCACCCTCATCGAACTCGACGTGCGCGCGCTCACCCCCACGGCCGTGTGCGACGAACTCGTCGACAGCCGCGCGACAGCCCTCCTTCTTCTGGTCGGCCACCCGGAGCCGGCAGTGCCGATCGTCAAGTCTGTCCGCCACGACCGGCGCCTCGCCGAGATCATGATCGGTGCTCCGGCCGGGCAACCGGAGTTCGCCGAATGGGAGACGTTGCTGGGCGACGACAGCGCCGCGATCCCGTTCTTGCGCTACCTGCCCGAGCGCCTCAGCCCACTCGGTGCACAAGTCGAGACGGACCTCCGCGAGCGGCTGGCCGAAGCGCCGTCCTTCGTCGCCTTCGAGGGCTACGACACGATCGCCGTCCTCGCCGATGTGCTGCGTTCTCACGGCGAGGACGGGGCGCGCACCGCCAATTCCTGGCCGCGCGTTGCGGTCGAGGGCACCCGCGGGCGGATCCAGTTCTCCCGCACGCCAGGCATCAACGTTTGGCAATGGGCTTGGCCGCCGGTCCAAGTCGTTGATCGAGACCCGGCGGAACCCGATCGCTTTCGGATCCTTCACGTCGGCTGAGAGAGCACAGGGTCCGAATGCCCGGATCTGTCCGAACCTGAGCCTGTCCATCGACACCGTGGACATCCAGGCCGAAGACCTCTCCAGCATGGAGGGCGGGTCCGGTCCAGGCCTGCGGCAGGTCACGGCCCATTGGCGCGGGCCGGATGCCGTCCGGCGTGGCGCCCGTCAGTGCGGAGCACTCGCCCGCGAACACCTCTCCGCGATCACCAACAGCTTGCAGGCCAGCGCCTTCGGCCAGGGCGGTGATCCGGCTCCATTCCCGGCACAGCTCCGTCGCAGCGGTGCCCGGTGTCTCGCGGCCTCTGTCAGAAGAAGACCCCGCAGCGCAGCAGCACGTTCGCGTACGGCCGCGCCTCCCCGGTCCGTACCACCAACCGGGCGCCCGCCGAGAGCACCTTGAGTTCGTCGTGCGGTACGTGGGCGAGTTGCGGGAGGCGCTCGTCCAGGAGCCGTGCGGCCTCCGGGTTGGCCTTCCGGACCTCGTGCGCCGCCGTCGCGCCCTCCACCACCAGTTCGTCCAGCAGCCCGTCGAGTACCTCGGCGAACGACGGGACACCGGCCCGGAAGGCCAGGTCGACCACCCTGGGACCGGCCGGAATGGGCATGCCCGCGTCGCAGATCAGTACGCCGTCGCCGTGGCCCAACTCCGCCAGCGCGCCGGCGAGATGGCGGTTGAGAACTCCCTTCTTCTTCACGGCCGGGAGACTTCCTCTGCGGTCGGGAACGACGCCTGCGCGCCCTGTCTGGTGACGGCCGCCGCGCCCACCCTGACGGCGAAGGCCGCAGCTTCGGTGAGCTCCTCGCCCAGACCCAGGCGCCAGGCCAGAGCGGCGGTGAACGCGTCGCCCGCCCCCGTCGTGTCCACAGCCTCGACCTTGGGGCTCGGCACGGGTACGACGTCACCCGTACGACCGTCGGCGACGAGCGCGCCCGCCGCGCCCAGCGTGACCACGACCGACCGCGGGCCGAGCTTCAGCAGTCCTCGCGCCCACTCCCGGGGCGTGGTGCCAGCGGCCTCCCCCAGTATGTAGCGCGCCTCGTGCTCATTGACCACCAAGGGGTCGCAGGCGGCGAGCACGGAGTCGGGCAGGGGCGCGGGCGGGGACGGGTTCAGTACCAGCCGGGTGCCGGGTGACATTGCACCCGCCACCTCGGCGACGGTGTCCAGCGGGATCTCCAGCTGCACGGAGACGACCCGGGCCGCCTCGAAGAGGGGCCCGGCCGCCCGGATGTCCTCGGGGGTCAGCCGGCCGTTGGCCCCGGGCGACACCACGATGCTGTTGTCGCCCGAGGGGTCCACGGTGATCAGCGCGACTCCGGTCGGTGCCCCGCCCACGAGCACGCCACTCGTGTCGACTCCCGCCGCCCGCTGCGAGTCCAGCAGCAGGCGGCCGTGGGCGTCGTCGCCGACCCGGGCGAGCAGGGCGGTGCGGGCCCCGAGACGGGCGGCGGCGACCGCCTGGTTCCCGCCTTTGCCGCCCGGGTGGACGGCCAGATCGGAGCCGAGCACGGTCTCACCGGCGGCGGGGCGGCGTTCGACACCGATGACCAGGTCGGCATTGGCCGACCCCACGACCAGCAGGTCGTACCGGTCGTGGTCGTTCTCGTGCATCATTCCTGCTTTCCGTGGTCGGACAGTGCTCGGGTCCCGCTCAGGAGAAGTCGGCGACGTTCTTCTCGGTGACGACCTTGACCGGCACCTTCACCGTGCTGTCGACCTTCTTGCCCTCGGCGGCCTTCACCGCGTTCTGCACGGCGATCCTGCCCAGTTCCCTCGGCTGCTGAGCCACGGAGGCGTACAGCGTGCCCGCCGCAACCGCCTTCAGGCCGTCCGGGGTTCCGTCGAATCCGACGACGGACACGGACGTTCCCGCCTTGCTGCCGAGTGCCTTGACCGCGCCGAGCGCCATCTCGTCGTTCTCGGCGAAGACACCGGTGACATCGGGGTGGGACTGGAGCAGGTTGGTCATGACGTCCAGGCCCTTGGTGCGGTCGAAGTCCGCGGGCTGCTTGGCCACGACCTTGATGCCGGGGTACGCCTTGAGTCCTTCGGCGAAGCCCGCTCCGCGCTCCCGGCTGGCCGAGGTGCCCGCGGTGCCCTGCAGGATGACGATGTCGCCCTTGCCGCCGAGCTTGTCGGCCAGCGCCTTCGCCGCGAGCCTGCCTCCCGCGACGTTGTCGGAGGCCACCAGCGTCGCGGTCTTCGCCTTGTTGACGCCTCGGTCCGCGGCGATCACCGGGATGTCCGCCTGGTTGGCGCTCCGGACGGCGGGGCCCGCCGCGTCGGAGTCCACCGGGTTCACGATGATGGACTTCACTCCGGAGCTCGTGAAGTTCTGCATCTGGTTGGCCTGTTGCGACGCGTCGTTCTGCGCGTCGGTGACGGTGAGGTCGACCCCGTCCGCCTTCGCCTCCGCCTGCGCGCCCGCCTTCATCTGGACGAAGAACGGGTTGTTGAGCGTGGAGAGCGACATGCCCACCTTGGTGTTCCCGCCGGAGGAGCCGTGGTTGAGGTACGACACCCCGCCCACGACGACGGCCACGCAGAGCGCGGCGATCCCGAACTTCACCGCTCCGGCTCCCTTGCGGCCGGATCCCGGCGAGCCCGGGGCACCGGAGGAACCGGTCGACGGGGCGGCCTTGGCACCGGCCTTGCGGCGCAGTGTGTCCAGCAGCACCGCGAGGGCGATGACCACACCGATGACGACCTGCTGCCAGAAGGCCGAGACGGACAGGAGGTTGAGTCCGTTGCGCAGCACGGCGAGGATGAGCGCGCCGATCAGGGTGCCGGACGCCTTGCCGACGCCGCCGGCCAGGCTGGCGCCGCCGATGACGACCGCGGCGATCGCGTCGAGCTCGTACCCCTGCGCGGCTTGCGGCTGGGCGGAGGTCAGACGGGACGCGAGGACGATGCCCGCGACTGCGGCGAAGAGCCCGGACAGGGCGTAGATGGCCAGCTTCTGGCGCTTGACGCGCAGTCCGGAGAGGCGGGCCGCCTCCTCGTTGCCGCCGATCGCGTACATCGAGCGGCCGATGTAGGTACGGGCCAGGATCAGTGCCGTGATCAGGCCCATGGCGACCATGACGAGGACCGGGACGGGCAGCCAGCCGCCGAGCGTGTCACCGAGGACGGAGACCGAGTCGGGGAAGGCGATCGGGCTGCCCTGGGAGATGACCAGGGACAGACCGCGCGCGATGGAGAGCATGGCCAGTGTCGCGATGAACGGCGGCAGTTTGCCGTACGAGACGAGGGCGCCGTTGACGAAGCCGCAGGCTATGCCCGTGGCGACGGCCAGGACGACCGCCAGCCAGACGGGTACGCCCTCCGAGGTCGCCGACCAGGCCAGCACGGTCGCGGAGAGCGCGGCGACCGAGCCCACGGACAGGTCGATGCCCGCAGAGACGATGACGAAGGTGACGCCGAACGCGAGGATCGCGGTGACGGCGGCCTGCACACCGACGTTCAGCAGGTTCTGGGTGGTGAGGAAGTCGCCGGAGAGCAGCGACATCGCCACCAGCAGGACGACCAGGGCGCTGAGGGCGCCGTTGTCGAGCAGGAGGCGGCGGATCGTGCGTCCTGCGGCGCCACTCGCGCCCGAATCGCTCTTGAGCGTGTCAGTGGCCACGGGGGCTCTCCTCTTCGTT
Organism: Streptomyces sp. NPDC088252; assembly: GCF_044740965.1. NCBI lineage: Bacteria > Bacillati > Actinomycetota > Actinomycetes > Kitasatosporales > Streptomycetaceae > Streptomyces > Streptomyces sp. NPDC088252. Next base: position 33,264 of record NZ_JBIURS010000039.1, read on the forward strand.
CACAGCCGGCGTCGTTGCCGGAGTTGTTGCGGGAGTCGTTGTGGGGGCGGCGCTGACGGCGAGCGCCATCACCGCGTCCTGGGTCGCTTCGTGCGCGGGGAGTTCCCCGGCGATGCGGCCCTGGGCCATGACCAGCACCCGGTCGCTCATGCCGAGGACTTCGGGCAGGTCGCTGGAGATCATCAGAACGGCGTGGCCGGAGGCCGTCAGCTCGTTGATGAGCTGGTAGATCTCGACCTTGGCGCCCACGTCGATGCCGCGGGTCGGTTCGTCGAGGATCAGTACCCGGGTGTCGGCGAGCAGCCACTTGCCGATGACGACCTTCTGCTGGTTGCCGCCGGAGAGCGTGCGGACGTGCTGGCCGAGGCCCGCCATCCGTACCCCGAGCTGTTCGGCGATCCGGGCGGCGGCCGTGCGCTGTCCCTTGAGGTCCACGAGCCCGGAGCGGCTCGCCGAGCGCAGGGTGACCAGGCCGAGGTTCTCCTGCACGGAGGCATCGAGCACCAGCCCCTGTGCCTTGCGGTCCTCGGGCACGAGACCGATCCCGGCGCCCATGGCCGCGGTCACGTCGTACTTGGCCAGCCGCCGGCCCCGTACGTCGACGGTGCCCGCGTCGTAGGGGTCCGCGCCGAACACGGCACGCGCGACCTCGGTGCGTCCGGCGCCGACGAGACCGGCGAGGCCGACGACCTCGCCCGCCCGCACGTCGAAACTGACGTCGTGGAAGACGCCGTTGCGGGTCAGACCGCGCACGGCGAGCAGGGGGTCTCCCGCTTGCGGGCGCTCCCTCGGGTACTGCTGCTCGATGCTGCGGCCCACCATGAGCTGTACGAGCTCCGCCTCGGGGGTCGAGGCGGGTACCTGGTCGATGCTGCGGCCGTCGCGCAGCACCGTGACCCGGTCGCCGAGCGCCGCGATCTCTTCGAGGTGGTGGGTGATGAAGATGATGCCCACGCCCTCTTCGCGCAGCTGCCGCACGATCCGGAAGAGCTTCTCGACCTCCTCGGACGTGAGTACCGCCGTCGGCTCGTCCATGATCAGCACGCGTGCTTCGAGGCTGAGCGCCTTGGCGATCTCCACCATCTGCAGCCGGGCGATGCCCAGTTCGCGCACCTTGGCCTTCGGCGAGACGTGCAGGCCGACACGGTGCAGCAACACCTCGGCGTCCGCCTCCATGCGGCGCCGGTCGATCATCCCGAGGCGGCGCGGCTGCCGGCCGAGGAAGATGTTCTCGGCGACGGTGAGATCGGGTACCAGGTTGAACTCCTGGTAGATCGTGGCGATTCCGAGCCGTTCGGCGTCCTGTGCCCCGTGGATGCGGACCTCACGCCCCTGGGCGAAGATCCGGCCGCTGTCGGGGCGGTAGGCACCGGAGAGCATCTTGATGAGGGTGCTCTTTCCCGCTCCGTTCTCACCGAGCAGGACATGCACTTCGCCGCTCCGCAGGTCGAAGTCGACGCTGTCGAGGGCGACCACGCCGGGAAAGGTCTTGCGTACGCCTTCGATGCGCAGCAACTCGTCCTGGGTGCTCACAGGCTGCTCCTCCGGTTCGAAGCGTGTTCGCCGCAGGAACTGCGTACGACGAGACGGGCGGGAAGGGTCACGGACTGGGGGGTCCGTCCCTCGATGAGGTCGACCAGCGCGCGCACGGCGGAACGGCCGAGCTCTCCGGTCGGCTGGGCGATCGCCGTGATCGGAGGGGCGGTGTGCACGAACCACGGGATGTCGTCGAAGGCCGCCAGCCCGATGTCCTGCGGGACGCTCAGCCCGTGCGCGCGGATCGCGTCCAGCGCGCCGAGCGCCATCAGGTTGTCGGCGGCGAACACGACCTCGGGCGGTTCGGGAAGGGCCAGGAAGCGTTCGGTGACGCGGCGCCCGCTGTCCGCCCGGAAGTCGCCCTGGCCGATGTAGGCGTCGGGCAGCGCGAGCCCGTGCTCGCGCAGCGCCTCGCGGAAGGCGTCGACCCGCTCGTTGCCCGTGGTGGTGGCTGCCGGGCCCGCGATGATGGCGAGCCTGCGGTGACCGAGACGGTGCAGGTGGGCGACCAGGTCCCGGATGGCGTCGCGGCCGTCGGCGCGCACCACGGGGACGTCCACGCCCTCGATCCAGCGGTCCACGAAGACCATCGGCGTGCCGCTGTCGCCCGGCCCCTGCATGAGCGGGGAGCTTCCGTCGGCCGGGGAGACGAGGAGTCCGTCGATCCTGCGGTCGAGGAGCGTCCGGACGTGATGCTCCTGCAGGTCGGGCCGTTCGTCGGCGTTCCCGATGATGACGCTGTAGCCGAGCGCGCGGGCCTCTTCCTCGACGAAGCGGGCCAGTTCGGTGAAGTACGGGTTGAGTACGTCACTGATGACCAGGCCGAGGGTGCGCGTCTGATCGGTGCGCAGCGATCGGGCCACGGCGTTGGGCCGGTATCCGAGGGAGTCGACAGCGGCGAGGACGCGTCTGCGCGCGTCGGGGCTGACGGAGGGATGGCTGTTGAGAACGCGGGAGACCGTGGCGACGGACACTCCCGCCTCGGCCGCGACATCCTTGATGCTCGCCATTTCCGGACCACCTCCTTGTGGTTTCCGTAAGCCTCGAAACCAGCAGCTCAGCGCCGTGGAATCGATTACAACGACGATTGGAAACGATTACATGGCTGAAAACAAGCCCCTCTTGAACGTCCGAGACCGGATCGTGACCAAAGTGGGGCGCGTCACGCGAAGCCTCTGCCAGGCGGCGTCGAGGACGTCGGCTCCACTGCCCGCGGGTCCGAAGGAACGGGGCGGTCGGGAGGGGCCGGGGAGAGAGACCGGGGGCGGAGAGGCCGCGACGGGCCGCGACAGGATGGAGTGCGAACAGGCCGCTAGGGGCCGTGAGGGGCCTGAGGGCGAACAGGCCGGACTCCGGCAGCCGATGGACACCCGCTTCCATACGACACGATTCCGCGGATGGTCGGGGCCGGGCGCACTGCTCACACAGGTGCCCACAGCATGGTGGCACCCGAAGCCTGAATTCCGCCGACATGCGTAGCGGCACCCGTGAAGGGGCCGATCCCGCATGGAGCCTCGACAGCGACAGTCAGCGGCTGTGAGTGACCGTCGGCCTGGGCGTCGTCGCACGACGGGTCCGCTGAACGGATGCGGACGGCGTGACGGCGCGGGAGTGGGCCGATGGTGTCGGCCCGCTCCCGCGAGGTCAGTCGTCGGCCGGAGTGCCCGTCACCTTCAGGTGACGGATGCGGCCCGTGTTGTCGAAGGATCCGAAGCCCACCCGCCCCGAGGCGAAGACCGGGTCGGTGGCGGTGATCAGGGGGTTGCGGCTGCCGTCCAGGTAGACGGCGGTCTCACCGGTGTCGGCACAGTGGGTGAGACGCACCTTGTGCCATCCGTCGTCCTTGATCGCCGGAGGCGCGCCGACGGTGCCGTTCCACTGGTCGTCGATGCGCAGCCGGTCGGCGTCGTCGACCGTGAACATACCGTTGTGCGGGTAGATGCTGTTGTCGCTCGACAGGTGCGCGTACTGGTATCGGGTGTCCGACTGATAGTCCCAGATGAGAATGACGTCACGGTTGGTGATCTCGACGGGGGTGTCGATCCGCACCTCCGCCTCGACGGTGACGGAGGAATGGCGCGGGCCGGCGGTCAGGACGGCGTACTCGAAGGGACGCCGCGGCCCGGGGCGGGCGACGCCCGGCTCGGCCAGGATCGTCTCGCGTTCGGTGTAGGCCCACTTGGCCGGGGTGACCGGCGCCCAGTTGTCGGGGCCGGTGGTGTGGGTGGTGGGGGTGTTGCCGACCTCGCAGTCGGCGAAGGTGCGGGTCCCGGTCACCTTCCAGACCTTGCCGTTGGCCTTCGAGACGATGTACAGGCCGCCGCTGCGGTCGGAGCCGAAGCGCAGGTCGACACGTTGGTCCCCGGCGAGGTCGCGCATGGTGACCGTCTTCCCGGTGGACTTGTCGAAGAGCATCAGTTGCTCAAGCGGCGCGAGCTCGGCGCCGCGGCGCATGTCGCGGGTGTCCGCGGCCAGGATCCGGCCGTCCACGAGGTCGCCGAAGATGTACTTTCCGCGCAGCGCCGGCGCGTCCTTGCCCCGGTAGACGGAGCCTCCGGCGATGGCGCGGCCCACGTCGGACCGGCAGTTCCAGTCGGGCCCCGGGTCGTGGTCGTAGGCGGCGACCGGGTAGGTGTAGCCGTACTGGGCGTCATCGGCGGGGAGGGGGAGGATACGGGAGCACGGATCGGTGGCCTCCTTGTCGAACACGAAGGGGCCCTCGCGCTCGCTCCAGCCGAAATTGTCACCGGCCTTGACCTCGTACACCGACTCGATGGCGTGCTCGCCGATGTGACCGAGATACATACGGTGGCTGCCTCCCGCGTCCCAGCTGAAGCGGTGCGGGTCCCGCATGCCGATGGCGTAGATCTCCCCGAGGGAACCGGGCTCACCGACGAACGGGTTGGACGCGGGGATGCCGTACCGGCCGTTGGCGCTGTCACGACCCGCGGGGTCGATCCGCAGGAGTTTGCCGTGCGGGAGTGTCAGGTTCTGCGGCTCGCTGTTGCCGACACCCTGCCCTCCATCGCCCACCGCGAGGTAGAGGAGGCCGTAGTCCTTGTCGTGGGGCTTGGCCGTCGGGTTGAAGTCGATCTGCTGAATGCCGTGGACCTGGCCGGAGAAGCCGATCCGCAGCACTTCGCGACGGGTGCCGTGGAAGACGGCCGCGGAGGGGTCGTCGGCGGTCCACTCGGTGACGATGCCGTGATAAGTGAGTGTGCCCGCCTGCTGGTAATCGGGGATCTCGGTGGCCTGCGAGGCGAGTTCGGTGTGGACGGTGTAGAACCGCCCGTTCGCTGCGAAGTCCGGGTGGAATGCTGCGTACCCGAGACCCTGACCGAGACCCCGGCCCGAGAAGAAGTGCGGGAACGCCGCCTTGACGTCCAGGTAGGGGTGCGGGGTGCCCCCGGACTTCCGCGTCGCGGCGCCGGGGTCGGTGAGGTAAAGGGTGCCGTTGAGGTCGGGCGTCGCCATCCGGCCCGAGCCGTCGGGAAGTTCATTGATGGTGTTGATCCGGGCGTGGCGCACCAGACGCGGATCCGTCGGCGTCGGGACGGGTTCCGACTCGGGGAACTGCGCGAACTCCTGCAGGACGAGGCCTGTCCTGGACTGGACGGGCTTCTGCGGAATGGGGTCGGTCAGGGCGGTTTTCGTTGCGGCGGGCTCGTCGGCGTGGGAGGGCGCGGCGAGACCGCCGACAGCGAGGGCTGCGACAACGGCCACGGCCGCCCAGCTCTTTCGGTATGTACGTCGTGAGGCCATGCGGATCCCTTCGGGCTGGCGCGACAAGGAGGTGAGGAAAGGACGATCCGAGGACGAGAACGTTCAGTGGCCCCGCGTCATGCGCCGGTACTCCGCCGCCACCGCTCCGGCCGGCACCGGGCGGTCCAGGAAAAGGAGGTCGTCCATGCGGCAGTCGCAGGCATTGCTCTCCCGGGTGTTCTGGGGAAAGCTCCCGCCGATCTTGATGCCGCGGGGATCGGTGGGCGAGGCGCGGTGGGGCGCAGGCGTGGTGGCGAATTCCCAGGGGTCGCCCGGCGTGACGTAGAACCCGTCCAGGGGCTTGCCGCCGCGGTAGAGGGCGAGGGTGCCGTCACGGAAGTCGAATGTCGCAGCCAGGTGGACCCATTCACCGAGGGGCAGCAGTTCTTCCCAGGGGGCGTCGGCGGCGAAGGTCTGGGAGGCGCCGCCGTCCAGGCGCCTGCCCAGCGCGACCAGCTTCAACTCACCGTTTACCTGGATGAGTTCGAGCAAAGCCCGCACCGCGTGACCGTCAGAGGTTCCGGACAGTACGCCGGCCAGCCCGATCGCGTTGTAGCGGTCGCCCGGGTCGGCCGTGTTGGAGTTGAGGGCGGGATTGTCGCCCGTCATCTTGAACCAGCCCATGACGGTGGCGCCCCGGGCACTGTTGAAGGCCCCGAGGGACGCCATGCCCTCGGCGTCCCAGGCCCCGGCCTTCCAGTCGTCGTTGCCCGCGGTGGCCGGATTCTGCTGGCGTACTTGCAGGGCGGGTGAAGCGCCCGGGTACGCCTCGTCGGCCACGCGCATCGCGGAACCGCCGTTGATCAGGCTGAGCGTGGTGCCGGAACGTCCGATGTCCCGCTCGCGACCGGGGTCGGTGGGGTCCGGGTGTCCGAAGTCGTACGCCGCCACGGCCTGGGCCCGCAGCGGTGTGTGAGCGGTCGATGGGCGGGCCGCCTGGGCAGGAAACGTGGCGGCGGCGAGCGAGGCGGTCGCGGCGAGCGCGGCGACGGCGAGTGAGTAGCGTCTGGTGCGGGGCGGTGTCATTCAGCCTCCCAGCGGCAGCGAAGGGACGGCCGACCGGGGTGTCCCGGTCGACAGAAAGCGCTTTCGTCCGCGTGCAACGACCATGTAACTCCCTCGCGACAGCCCTGACAATGGGCGTGTACTCGCCAATTTTTTGCGCACCTTTCCGCGGCGGCGCAAACCCCCTCGCGCACCAGAACGCAACCCGCGAGCGAGCCGCCGGAACGCAGACACCGTCGGCTCACCGCGATGTACGAGCTGCTCGCCCGCAGTCGGGGCGGGTACGACGGGTGGGCTAAGCGGCCCGATGTGCGACCGCACAGACGCCGGCTCACGACGGACCGCATCAGCCCCCCGCCGCAAGTCAGCGCCGAAATGCACCAGTTGCCCACGGCGCCGATCACGACCACTCCCGGCCGGACGCGCGCTACGGGCGAAACGAAAGGGCACCCTCGCGGCCTACCACGACGTCACGTTGTTCAAAGTGCATCTGCGGGTGGGGACTTTGCCGGACCGAGACGTCCAAGCCCCATACCGACGGCCCACCACGGTCCACCAACAGCGTCCACCCCATGCCTTCACACCTGCACAACCGGGCCGTGAGCCGCACGCATACATCCGCACCGACCAAGGTTCGTTCGTCGGTACGCCTATGGAAAGAGTCCCGGCATCCGACGTCTACCCATGGGTAACTCCCGCTGATTGGATGTGTGTCGCCTGTTCCACCCCCCGTCAGCAGAAGCAGGAGACCACCGTGCCGCCCACCGCGCTCCGCCGCACCTCCGGCGTGACCCTGTCCGCCGCGCTCGCCGCCGTCACACTGATCGCCAACGTCCCTCAGGCATCGGCGGCCGACGTCCCGTCCCTGCGGGTGCTCACGTACAACACGTTCCTCATCGGCACTATGGCCTAACTGTACTGACGAGGGGGCGGGATGAACCACGCTGAGGAACGTCCGTATGACGGGTGCGGGAAGTGCTTCGTAGCCGTACGCCGACTGTCACGGAAGTCCGATGCGACGTGGTCACCCGCACGTCAACGGGACAATGTGCTGTCAGCCGTAGCCAGCGTAGGCGGGTACGTCATTGCGTGGGCGGACGACTGGGAGATCTCCGGAGCCACAAACCCCCTGGACCGCCCTCAGCTTGGTCCATGGCTGCGTATCGAGCGAGGCCCCTATGACGGTGTGGCCGGCGCAGCCGTTGACCGCATCGGGCGGAGCCTCGTCGACTGCCTGAACACCGGATTCAGGATGCGCGATGAAGGCAAGCTACTCGTCACGTACGGCCATGTCGGGCCGTGGGACCTGTCAGATCCCGTCGACGAAGACCGCTTCATCATGGAGGCATGGGGCGCACAGCGTGAACTACGCGCAACGCAAGGGCGCAACCGGGACGAGACGACGAAGGCCCGGAACCAAGGGCGCAAGCGGGGAAAGCACGCGTACGGATACCGGTACGTGCGCCTCCACCCGAAGGCGGGCATCGATCATGTGGCCCTGGACCGGGGCGAAGAGATGCCGCCTGACGTACGCGAGAGAGAGAACGCGTGCGAGATCATCCGCGACGTCGCTCGCCGCATCCTGTCGGACGAGACCGGCGAAATCACGGAGTACAGCGAGGCAGCCAGGCTCACTCGGGCGTGTGTCTACTCCCCTGCGGATCACGAGCGGGTCATGAGCGGCAGGGAGCCGCGGGGTGGTCCGTGGGACGGTGCTGCGCTGAAGAAGATGCTCGTGTCGGAGGCGGCTCTCGGCTATCTCATGCACCTGGAGCGCCCCGTCATCGACGACAAGGGCCTCCCCGTCCGTGTGGCTCCCGGACTGTGGGGCCGTGCAACCCGTGACGCCCTGGTGGAGAAGCTGGGGCCGAAGGTGCCACGACAGAAGCGGGCACAGTCCGGCACTCACTTGCTCTCGTCCGTCGCCCTGTGTGGCGTCTGCGGATTCCGTCTGTACCGAAGTGGCCTCCCCGTCGCCATGACGTGCAAGTCGCGGGCCAAGGGGCTGTCCAACTGCCAGCCCTCACCGACCATCCAAGTTTCGATCTTGGAGGAGAGCGTCACGGGTTGGTTCCTGGAGACGTTCGGGGATCACGCATTCATGGAAACGGTCTACGACCCGGGCAACGGGGTGGAAGAGGCACTGGACGAGGTACTCACCGCGCGCAACCGACTCCGCGACGACCGTGCGGCAGGGCTGTACGAGGACGAGGACGACGCCGCGTGGTACCGCACTCGGTACAGCGAACTGACGGCGGAAATCAAGCGGTTGCGTGCCGTGCCGATCCGCCCGGCAGGCATGGTTACGCGCCCGACCGGTAAGACGGTGGCGTCGGAGTGGAATGCCGCGCCCGACGATGGCGCCCGACGTCAGCTGCTAACAACTCGCGCGAATTGGTGAGGCGGGGGCGGACTGCCGGGTCTGGGGCGAATCTTGTCCGCTGGGGTTGCTGGGGGCTTCGTCAGTGACGTTACGTAATTTGCTACGGAAATCGCTTGGTGGGTTGGGGGTGGGGGGTGGTTGCATACGGACCATGTCTGATGATCTGCGTGTTGAGGGATCTGCCGGGGTGGATGGGCGGTTGGTGGATCCGGGTTTTCTGGTGAATGCCGACCCGGGTGAGGTGCTGGGGCTGGTGGATGCGGCTTCGGGGCCTGTGGGGCGGTTGGCGGGGGCGGTGTACCAGGCGTCGGCGCACCTACACCGTGACGTGACGGCGGGGGTGCGGCGGCAGTTGCTGGCGTTGGACGCCGCCCGGTACGGGGACCGGGAACTAGCGGCGCGGATCACCGCAGTGCCGGTGAGCGGCGGAACCGGTGTGGGGTGGGGGGTGGAGTGGGCCACTGGCGGCATGGTCGACCACCGCCTCCGGCAGGCACTCGTCGGCCACACCGACTCGGTGTGGGCGGTGGCGACGGGGGTGGTGGACGGCCGCCCGGTCGCCGTCACCGGCAGCGCCGACGGAGAAGTGCGGGTGTGGGACCTGACCACCGGCCGGCCCGTCGGCGAACCCCTCACCGGCCACACCGGCACAGTGTGGGCGGTGGCGACGGGGGTGGTGGACGGCCGCCCGGTCGCCGTCACCGGCAGCGACGATGAGACGGCGCGGGTGTGGGACCTGACCACCGGCCGACCCGTCGGCGAACCCCTCACCGGCCACACCGACACAGTGCGTGCGGTGGCGACGGAGGTGGTGGACGGCCGCCCGGTCGCCGTCACCAGCGGCGCCGACAAGACGGTGCGGGTGCGGGACCTGACCACCGGCCGACCCGTCGGCGAACCCCTCACCGGCCACACCGACACAGTGCGTGCGGTGGCGACGGAGGTGGTGGACGGCCGCCCGGTCGCCGTCACCGGCAGCGACGATGAGACGGCGCGGGTGTGGGACCTGACCACCGGCCGGCCCGTCGGCGAACCCCTCACCGGCCACACCGACACAGTGCGTGCGGTGGCGACGGAGGTGGTGGACGGCCGCCCGGTCGCCGTCACCAGCGGCGCCGACAAGACGGTGCGGGTGTGGGACCTGACCACCGGCCGACCCGTCGGCGAACCCCTCACCGGCCACACCGACACAGTGCGTGCGGTGGCGACGGAGGTGGTGGACGGCCGCCCGGTCGCCGTCACCAGCAGCCGCGATGAGACGGTGCGGGTGCGGGACCTGACCACCGGCCGGCAGGTCGGACCGGAGCTGGTGTTTCCTGCGGCGGTGTGGGCGGTGGCCGTTACTCCGGATGGCCGGCTGGTGGTGGGGTTCGGCTGGGAGGTTTCGGTGTTGACCCGCTGCTGACCAGGTCTCTGCCCGGTACCCGGGGTGTCTGCCACGCAGCGGCCAACGCCCGGGGCATGCTGGCGTCGGCTGTTCATGGGCGGCGGTGCGGGCGTTCGTCCCAGCGGTGGGTTGTCCAAGCCCGGCGGATCAGGCTGCGGACGGTGATGACGGTGTCGGCGAGATCGAAGAACGCATGGATGACGGTGGCCCGCCGCTCGTAGCAGCGGGCGAGGCGCTGGAAGGCGTTCTGCCAGGCGTGGGTGCGCTCCACGTGCCACCTCTGGCTTGCCTGGATGGGCGCCTTCTCGCCTTTGTGTGCGATCCGGCCGTACAGGCCGCGTTCGGTAAGCAGGGCTCGGGTTTTGCCGGAGTCGTAGCCGACGTCGAGGTGGACGGTGATGTCCTGGGGCAGGGGTCCGAGGTCGTCCAGCAGGTCCAGGGTCGGGGCCAGGAGTGGTGAGTCGTGGCGGTTGGCTCCGGCCAGGACGCGGCCCAGTGGAATGCCGTAACCGTCCGTCATGCCGGAGCGTTTCAGGCCCTGTTTGCCGCGGTCGACCGGCGACCGCCCCGCGACCTCACCACCACCGGGGGCCTTGGTGATGGAGCCGTCCACGGCGATCTGGCCGAGGACGAGGCCGACGGTCCGGTCGTAGGAGTCGAGTGCGATCTGCTTGAACTCGGCGAAGACGCCCAGTCGTATCCACTCGACGCGGCGGTTGCGGATGGTGGTCGCCGAGCAGGTGGTGTCGGCGATCGCCTGGTAAGAGCAGCCGAACCGGAGCAGTTGCAGCATCTTGTCGAAGATGATCCGGTCGCTGATACGCCTGCGGTGGCAGCCCAGCGGATGGTCCGGCTGGTACTCCGGCCGCGCGGGCAGCAGGACCGCGAACTGGTCCCAGAGCGGTTCGGTCAGCCATGACGGCAGCGCGGGCACAGGTCTCCTCAGTGATCACAGAGCGTTGCAACTCCATGATCACCGGGACTGTTGCCCGATCTGCCGCCGATATCCCCAACCGCGCCTATCCGCGTGACCTCTAAGTCCGCTTGCTCTTTTCCGGACTAAGGAATTGATCACGGGCGGTCGCCTGAGCACGTGAGACCGCGTTTGTGGAGGAGCCGACGGTGACCAGCTGACCGTGAGTAGGCCCGTACTGACGGGCAGGGCTGCGGATCGGTCGGGGAGAGGTCGGGCGGGTATAGGGGCTGCTTACGGTGACCGCCGCCCCTGAACCGACCGGTGGGCCGGACCATGTCTCAAAATGTCCTGTAAGGACACAATCCTGTTTCATACAGTGGAATTTGCACAACACTAGCCAACTTGCCTGAGAGGGGCTTGACATCGTGCGCGCAGAGAAACGTCTCACTGCGTTAGCAGGAGCAGCGATGATGGTCGCTGGCACTGCAGCTATGGCCCCCACCGCCAGTGCGGCGGAGCGGAACTATGAGGTAGTCGTCTGTACGGACGGGGCCTACTACTACTCGACGGCGAACGTCGGCGGCTACAACCAGAACAACCAGTACGTACACACGCCAAATTTCCAGCTCAACGACCTGGGTTACTGCGGGCACCAGCCCAGGTGGTGGTTCAAGCCGAACCAGTCCGTGGAGATCAACGTCAAAAACAACGGCACAGGCGACTGGGACCGTTACTACATCAAGATGTCGAACTGTCGAGCGATCAACACGTCCCAGCGGGCCTGCGACCTTCCATACTGATCCAGTATCGGTAGACGAGTGGCACGGCGACGCTGCGGCCTCGCACTCAGCGACATCAGTATCGGGGTGACCACCCGCTTGTCCGCCCCGCATGAGGCGGGGCGGACAAGCGGGTGGTTGTGTTGTTTCTGAGGAGTCAGGCCTGGGGCCCGGGTTCTCCCTTTTCCGGTTGGGGCGGCGATGCAGGGTCTGTGAATACCGGCATGCCGAGTTCAACCAGCTGCGGTCGGCCGTCGGTAGGCGCCTGCCTGAGGCTGTTGAGCTTGGCCATCGCAGCATCGAGGCTGACCTGGAGTCCCTCGACCTCGCCGAGCCAGCCGTTGGCGCGGGCCTCGCGGATGCGTTCGCGAAGGTTCTGGATGATCTCGATGAGGCGGGCCTTCTGACGGGGGTCCACCTGGAGGACCGGACAGCGGATGCAGGCTTCTCTGAACTACCGGCGGCAGCGGGTCAGCGGCCGCCGGTAAACCAGTGGCTCTGCGTGGACGAGCCTCGTAGCTTGTGCGTTCGTGACTGATGATCCGCAGATGCGCCCGAATCGACACGATCTCGGCCGAGTATTCAACGAGGTGCCGGAACTCTACGACCGGGTCCGGCCGGGATACCCCGACGAACTGTTCGCGGACCTTGGCGCCATCACCGGCATGGACGAAAGGTCGTCGGTGCTGGAGGTGGGCTGCGGTACCGGTCAGGCGACGCGCACGCTGGCAGCGCTCGGATGCTCAGTGACCGCCGTTGAGCCGGGCACGGACATGGCCGCACTCGCTCGCCAGCGGATCGCCTCCTTTCACAACGTCGAAGTCGAGACGTCGACCTTTGAGGAGTGGGACGACCGCGGTCGACGCTTCGATGTTCTCGTGGCTGCATCGTCTTGGCACTGGGTCGACCCGTCGATTGGCTGGCAGCGGGCGCACGCCGTGCTCTCTCCCGGGGGTTGGATGGCGCTGCTCGGCCACGTCGTTGTCCGTCGGCCGGGAGAACCGGAGGTGTATGCCGAGACCGCCGATCTGCACGAGCGGTTCTGTCCCGGCAACCCCGGCTGGGGTCATCCGCCGCTGGAGGACGACGTGCGCACCACCGACGAGGGTTGGGGCCTGGTCGACGATCCCGGGGGATTGTTCGGCCCAACGATCGTGCGCTGGTATCCAACCGTTCAGTGGTTCAACGGGGACGGCTTTGCCGATCACCTTCGCTCGTTGTCGCTGTACCGGAGGCTCGACCGCGACGTCCGTGAGCCCCTTCTCGACGCCATCGCCGAGCGCATCCGCACGCGGATGGGCGATCGAGCATCACGCCGATATCTGAGCGTCCTGCGGGTCGGACGCCGCGCCGAGTGAGGCCAGGGACCGATCTCTGAACTACCGGCCGCGGCCTAATCAGCAGTTGGAGAGGACTCTTTCGTCTCCCGCCTACCGAGGGCGATCTGGCCGAGGGCCAGCATGCCGAGGCTGACCGTATTGGATCGGCGGGTCACCTCGGCGTCGAGCTGCGCGAGCTTGTCCTGGGCGCCGGCGAGGCTGACCTGCAGGCCCTCCACCTCGCCGAGCCAGCCTTCGAGCTCGGCCTCGGCGATGCGGGCGATCAGGTTGTCACGGATGTCGGCGAGCCGTGCCCGTTGGGCCGTGTCGGGTCGAAGGAGTGAGCATCTGACACAGGCTTCTCTGAACTGTCGCCTGGTTCCCGCCGAATGAGGTGTCGAGCTCATCCATTCCGGTAGGCGCGAACCTCACGACTTCAGCACATCTTCCCGATCTTCAATGCTCGCGCCCGCTCTCCGCTGTTCTCCGGGCGGATGCGCTCGGCCAGGCAGTGCCGGTGGGAGATGATGGTGTGGCTTCCTGGACCGTCGCTGCTGCGTGAGTCCAGGACGAGGGCGTCTCCACCTGGGCCCACCGTGATCGGTTCACCACAGAAGTCGCAGCTCCAGACCAGCGACTCCAGGTCGGCAGGTCGGATGGTGAGCCGCACTGATACCGGCGGATGCCAGCGGTGGATTTGCTCGATCACTGCATCGATCTGTGAACCGACGGGTGGAAAGAGCGCGAGTAGTTCGTCGTGGCTGCTAGTGGTCTGGGAGAACTGCTGGATCATGTCGATAGAGGCCGACAGACCGGCGTTCTCGTAACCAACGATCTCAACGAGAACACCCCATGGGTGATGGCTGAGGACCCTGACCTGCACCTTCTGGCCAGGCATGAGCGCCAGACTCTCCGTCTCGAACCTTTCCATGAACCGCTTCCCCATCCCTTGACCCAACAGGCCGCGCCTGGTGGCGCTCATGCGCGCGTGTCGTCGACGTCGGAGCCGATCACCGCGCTCAGGGCCCGCAAGGCGCCATCGTATTGGTGACGGTCGAACTGGAACGGACCGAATGCCACATAGTCGCGGGCCTTGCGGTGCGGTTGCTCAAAGGCGTCCCAGGTCACGAAGTCGGTCGTCGCGGTGATGCGGGTCATGAGGGGCCAGCATCCCCACTCGCCGCATTCACAACCGAGAACGGGTGTCTTCGGCCCCATCGCGTTGCTGGACCGTCCGAGGAAGTGATCCTGCATCGGGCCGAACCGGAAGAACTCGGGAATCAGACCGCCGTAGGCGTCGCCGGCGGGCTGCATCCCGGCGGCGATCTCGAACCCGTCGATCAGCTCGGTAAGTGGTGCTCCGTCGATGCGGGGAACGATCACGAGCCGGCCGCCGTCGCCACGGCGCTGGCAGTCGAACCGGATGTCATTACTGGTCATCCAGTGATTGTGTCAGCGAAGCCGTTCCCCCCGCCTGGGTGGATTGAGCTGCGGCTATGCGCGGCATGCCGAGGTCGATCGCCGTACCGCCGGAAGCTCGTCGGTCCATCTGAGCAAGCTTGTCTTCGGCGCCAGCCAGGCTGACCCTGAGCCCTTCGACCTCCCCGAGCCAGCCCTCGCGCTCGGCCTCGGCGATGCGGGCGACGAGGTTGTCGCGGATCTCCTCCAACCGGCCGCGCTGGGCGATGTGCGCCGGTTTGGCGCCGCACTCAACTTGGTTGAGGAGGCTGTACGAGTACGGGAGCCGGTCGGCCAGCTGTCGCTGTGTCAGCCTGGCAAGTTTCCGTTGCTCTTTGATCCGGGCGCCTGTGTGGTCGTCGTCCAGTCCGGGCATATTGCCTCCGTTCCTGACTCGTCATCCGGAACGGTACCCGCGCGCCTGCGCGCTGGATCCCGCATCGGCCGCGATTCCCCCCGGTTCGGGGGCGGTTGCATGTGTGGTCGGATGGCGGCATGACGACTCTGTACCTGTTCGGATCCGCCGCCCCGCCTGTCTTCGACGTGGCCCGGGTCATAGCGGACGCTCAGGCTCGCGGGTGGGATGTGTGCCTCGGACTGACGCCGACAGCGGCTCGGTGGCTGGGCGAGCAGCTCCCGAAGCTGGAGCGGCTGACCGGGCATCCGGTGCGCTCCGAGTACAAGATGCCGGGCGAGCCGGATGTGTGGCCGCCAGCGGCCGCAATCCTGCTCGCGCCGGCCACCTTCAACACGATCAACGAGTGGTCCCTCGGCCTGACGAGCAAGTTCGTCGTCGGGGTGGTCGCGGAGGCGATCGGGAAGCAGATCCCGACCGTGGCGATGCCGTGCGTGAACGCGGCCTACGTGCAGCACCCTGCTTTCGACCGATCGGTGGAGACGCTCCGCGGAACTGGGGTGACGGTGCTGTACGGGCCTGGCGGGTTCGAGCCGAATCAGCCGGGCGAGCGGCAGCCGGAGGGCTTCCCCTGGCACCTGGCTCTGGACACGGTCGACGCCATTGTCAGCCCCGCCTCGTAGGACCCCGGTTAGAGAGGAGCCCATGACCACCCGCAGTCCGCCAACGCGTACACCACTCCTGGCAGTACCGACAACCACCACGTGCGCCGCGACGTCGTCTTGGCCCTGGTACTGGGCATCCTGCTGGTGACAGGCCACCGCCGGGCGCTGGGCTGGGTGCTGCTGGTGGAGGCCCTCGCCGCGTACGGCGACATGGCCACCGTGCTGGCCCACCGCGGCTTCGTGGCCACCGCGCTCGGCGTCCAAAGCCCGACCGCGACACTGATGGTGGTCAACGGAGGGACCCAGCCATGGGCCTACGAAAGCACGGGCGCCAGCTCCGAGCGCGTGCCGAGCGCCTCGACACCGGGTCGATCTACGCGACGACCACGACAGTGATACCCGCAAAGGCAGGGCCATCCCCGCGGCGCGGGGAGCAGCGAGCGCGTCGCCGCCGCCGTGAGGCACGGCGGGGGCCATCCCCGCGGGCGCGGGGAGCATAGGTCGAGGCGGCCGGTGACGTAGTTCAGCCCGGGACCATCCCCGCGGGCGCGGGGAGCATTTCCGGCCGAGAAATGCGGCGACTTCGTCCACGGGACCATCCCCGCGGGCGCGGGTGTCCCTCCCCTCGTAACGTGGAGTCCGTGATTGCAGGGGAAGTTGAGGTTCATGGGAACCGACAAGCGGACGTACGACGCCGAGTTCCGTGAGGGTGCTGTACGCATCGTGATCGAGACGGGGAAGCCGATCCCGCAGGTCGCTGAGGAGCTCGGTGTCCATCCGGGCACGCTGCACAGCTGGGTCTCGCGGTGGCGCCGCAACGGGTCGGCATCGTCCGACCGGCCCGCGGCCGCGGAGAGTGGCGGGCGGGTGCGGGAGAGCGAGCGCGCGGAACTGGAGCGGCTGCGGCGGGAGATGGGCGAGAAGAACAAGCGCATCCGGGAGCTGGAGATGGAGCGTGATGTCTTCAAGCGATGCATGGCCCTCTGGGTGAAATGACCGAGTCCGATCCCGCGGCACTGGCCGCGTTCATCGGTAACCAGAAAACCGAGCACCACGTCCCGCACCGCCTGGCCTGCCGGGTTCTTGGGGTGTCGGAGTCCTGGTTCTACAAGTGGCGCGGCAAGCCCATGACAACCCGCGAGGTCCGGCGCGGGAAGCTGGCCGAGGCCATCAAGCAGATCTTCGAGGGCTCGGGCGGCACCTATGGCTCACCGAAGGTCTGGATCAGGCTCCTGCGGGAAGGATGGCGCGTCTCGGTGAACACCGTCG